>NZ_SLZR01000062.1 GCF_004341165.1 Reinekea marinisedimentorum | reverse complement strand
GGCAGCTCTGATTTTTAAGTCATTTTGAGTTTCGAACTCATTAGAACTGCCTCTGCTTCATTTTCTCTTTCTAATTGGCCACTTTAGCCATGTTTGATAGCCCAGATTTCAGGTTAAACCCAAAATTCGGGCACACTGGCCCTAAGCCAGTAGCGATTTCACCCTCAACAAATTTGCAAAGCCTGCCAGCAGGTACAATCGGTTGGTATTTTTCTTCAAGCCTCGATACCGCACTTTGCTGTAGCCAAACTGTTGCTTGATACGTGCAAAGCTATGCTCTACCTGCGCCCGAACTTGTGACTTCAGTTTCTCCGTCATTTGCTCATCCTTATCCATGGTTTTACGTTTTCCAGGACGCTGATTGATGAGCCACGTGACTTCCCGGTGTCTGTGTTCTTCTCGTTTATCCATGCCAAGGTAGCCCGCATCTCCGCTGACTCGAGATTCTTCACCATGAAGAAGTTGACCGCTGACAGAGATATCATGCACGTTGGCTGAGGTGGTCTTGACGCTATGGATGAGACCAAAAACGTCATCGACACCGATGTGCATTTTCATGCCGAAGTGCCACTCATTGCCTTTCTTCGTCTGGTGCATTTCAGGATCACGTTTCCCGTCTTTATTTTTGGTCGAGGTTGGGGCTTCAATGATAGAGGCATCCATGATGGTGCCTTCTTTAAAGGATAAGCCTTGCTTTTCCAGGTAGCGATTAATTCGATTAAACAGATTTTCACCGAGGTTATGCTTTTCCAGCAGATGGCGGAAATTTAAGATTGTCGTTTCGTCCGGCACTGTATCAATGGTGATGCCCGCAAAGCGACGCATAGACTCAATCTCATAGAGACTGTCTTCCATGGCGGGATCGCTGAGATTATAGAAAAGCTGCATGCAGTGGATGCGCAACATGCAGGACAAGGGATAAGGCTTTCGGCCTCGCAGCGATTTGGAATAATAACGGGCAATGGGGCGTTCCAGCTCTCGCCAGGGTAACAAATCATCCATCTGCGATAAGAATTTTTCGCGTCGTGTTTGCTTACGTTTTTTCGC
>NZ_SLZR01000061.1 GCF_004341165.1 Reinekea marinisedimentorum | reverse complement strand
GTCTAATTCACTTCTTGCCGGGAGCGAAAAAGACGGAGTATTGCAGGTCACCTCCATTTTTTGAATGTGTGTCGCACTTAGTTTATGAATTCGGCACCCATAAATTCAATGCACTACAGGACAAACTTCACTCTTTGTTTAAAGACCTGTTAATTTTGATTTTCTCTTGATTTCCGGTAATTGCGGTAGCTGCCGTATAACCCTAGAATTTCCGGAAAACGCGACAAATAGTGAAAGGACTAATGTTATAAAGCATGTATGACTTTGGCAGCGCCAACGGCTATCTGCTTTGCTCAGATTTGGATCATAGAGTACGCAGAAAAGATTGGGGGGCATTCTGACGACCTAGGCGAAAACCTTTGGCTCTCTAGAAGTTTAGCGATTGGATGACTCTAAAATTAATAGTTCTTCATCACCCGCTTATACCTACTGTAAGCGACAGCATTCCACAGTAAGAATATAAAGAGCAATGATGAGATTGAGCCAAAGAACATAAATATATAGAAACCTGGCCTCTCTCTTATAAGTTTATAACTCGGGACATGAAATGATGGAATTTTCTCACTCACTGCGACTTCAACTTCATCGCCAATATTCAAATGAGGATCGTTTGATCCCCTGACATATAGGAATTCTCCACGGTAAACCTCACCGCTATTACCATAAACAAATTCATAATGCGCATACTCATTCAGCCGATCATCAAACCTATCGACATTGCTAATCGTTGCCATCTGCATATCTGGAAACAGACTAATCAGTCCAAAGGTCAAGGCATTACCGTAAGTGAAGTAACAAAATATGAGGCAAAATATAAACACGAACGTCGCATTAACCCCACGGGTAAAGATAAAATCAAGCTGCGATTCTTTTGGATTAAGCAAATATAACTCCCTATTTATTCTCCATGTATGCACTCTACCGAGAACTATGGTCAAACTTACTGGGCTAGCTAGTGCCCATCCATAAAGGCGGTAATTTCAATATTTTACCGCCTTGCCAATAACTGCTGTTAACAAATATTTCTCATCCGCAGATTGCCGCTATC
>NZ_SLZR01000060.1 GCF_004341165.1 Reinekea marinisedimentorum | reverse complement strand
AAAAAGACTCCATCGGCGCGTTGTCCCAGCAATTTCCTTTACGGCTCATGCTCAGCGTTATCCCAAAGGAGCGCGCATAGTCCTGATATTCCCTGGATCGATACTGAACACCTCGATCCGAGTGCAATATTAACGAGGGCTCTGGTTGCCGCCGGGCGATGGCCATCTCTAAGGCCGATGTAATCAATTCAATGGTCATGCTGTTATCCAATGACCAACCCACGATCTTTCGTGAGCACAGATCCATGACGGTTGATAGATAGAGCCATCGATCCCTGTACCAGATGTAGGTAATGTCACTCGTCCATTTCTGATCAATGCCTTCCGCATTAAACTTCCGACGAAGCACATTGTCAGCCACGTTGTACATCGCAAGGGCGTGCTGGCGATAGGTGAAGGCTTTGCCGTTACGGGCCCGTATTGAGCGGCTGGCAAGGATCTTAGCGACGGTATTGCGACAACAGGCGACACCCATGGACTGAAGCTCATCGGCGAGCCTGGGAGCGCCATAGCGAGCTTTAAAAGCCTCAAAGGTTTGGACTACCTGCTTTTCCAGAAGCTCGCGCCGCACCTCGCTCTCACTGGGTGGCCGACATAGCCATCGATAGTAGCCCGACCGAGAAACATGTAAGGCTCGGCACATCAGCACCACAGAATATTGCCCGACATACTCGAGAATGACTGCGTACTTCACTCTTGGTGGTTCGCGAAGTACGCCGCAGCCTTTTTTAGAAACTCGATCTCTTTTTCAAGTTCAGCATTCTTGCGCTTTAGCCTGCGAACTTCCTCAGACTCTTTCTTAGAATAATCAACACCGTCCATGGAATTGAACTGTTTATCGGAAAGGCGATTAAACTGACGCTTCCAGTTGTAGATCTGCTGAGGACTAATGCCCAGCTCTTTCGCAACGGATGCAGTGGTATTACCTTCCTTTTGAGCGCGGCGAATCGCTTCTCGACGAAACTCTTCTGAATAAGCTTGGGTTTTCTTGCGTGCCATAGTGCACCTCCTATCTAACTATAGAAGGTGTCTACTAAATGTGGGTAACTCGGA
>NZ_SLZR01000059.1 GCF_004341165.1 Reinekea marinisedimentorum | reverse complement strand
CTCCATTCCTTTGCGGCGTTTGAACGCATCTTGCAGCCATCGATCGCAAACAGTTCATTACCTAATAGCCCTTCTTCGTGGCAAATCAGCAGCACTTGCTCAAACAGTTCCGTCATGTTCTTGGGATACCGGCTAACGAACTTGGCAATGGTTGTCCAATGTGGAACGGTATCGCAGGAGAGCGCTTTAAAGATGACGTTAGTCTCGCAGCACCATTGGATTTCCCGAGAAGAAGTAATGCCTTTGGAATAGGCGAACAGAATGATCGAGAGCAGAATAGCAGGATCATAAGCCGGTCGACCGCTTTCATCATTGCTGTACAGATCGTTAAAAATACTGAGATCGAGCTTGTTGTGGATTAGATAATGAATGGCGTGTTCGAACGTACCGGATTGAAGCTGGTCTTGATAATTAATCACGACCATTGAGCTTTGATTGAAATCGTAGTGCTTGAATTTTGGCATGAAACAAACTCCGTTGATTTATGCCATTTTAAAAGTTTTCGGGAAGGATTTGGAGGTTTTTCTACAGCCTCAACGCCTTAATAACAGGCAAAATTCGGTTGGCTAAAATACGAGCGGAGCGAGATAGCCAGCCGTATTTTGTCCTTGTTGATTAACTTGTTATGTTTTTACGCATACAGTCCTGAAGCTACACTTTCTTCAATAAGGTTTTCCACAAGTGGCCATAATGTAGGGGCGCATGAGATAATATATTCTTTTTTACTTCGCACTTTTGCTACTGGAATGACACCATCTTCTTGTCTCCCCGTTAAAAGATGGTTAAGAAGAGGGCTTATGCCATCGATTGCAGCCGCAAACTTTGCTTCAGGAGAACTGCGATTCTCAAACTCTTGCCAAAGAGCACAGTACTCTTTACCTTGTTTTAGTGGCAGAAGTGAAAAAATTCTATTAGCAGCTATAGATTCACTCGTTAGTTTAGCACTTTGATTTTCATCATAAAGCCATGTATCTCCAGCATCTATCTCAACGATATCATGTACTAGGGCAGCTCTGATTTTTAAGTCATTTTGAGTTTCGAACTCATTAGAACTGCCTCTGCTTCATTTTCTCTTTCTAATTGGCCACTTTAGCCATG
>NZ_SLZR01000058.1 GCF_004341165.1 Reinekea marinisedimentorum | reverse complement strand
TTCAAGCTGCTTGTGCGCAATATTCCGTTTGATTTTTAACGACGCCAAAACAGATTTGAACAAGCTTTCTCATGGCTGCACCCAGTGCTTCCATCTTGGTTTTCCCGTTTTTAAGAAGCCGGTTCTGTTGGGCAATAATGTCTTTGTTCCACTTTAAGGAGGCTACTGCGGCCATGTACAACTTGTTTCGTATTTTGGCGGGGCCGGTTTTACTGAGTCTGCTTCTGCCCTTAAACACCCCAGACTCATTTTTAACCGGTATTAATCCCAGGTAAGCCGCTAACTGGCTGGCTTTAGTAAATGGTCGACTATGGATAACTGACAACATGATTCTTGATGTCACTGCCGCGACACCGGGTATTGTCTCTAATAACTGGCGATCCTTTTTTAGCCTGGGATGCTTATCAATGTGATCGTCTATCTGTTTAACGAGGCGTTTCTTCTCTTCTTCCAGTTCATGGATCATGTTGTGTAATGACTCAAGAACAACCTCAGAAGATGCACTGAACTCTGACTTTTCCAGTCGATTCCTTTCACGCTGACAGTCGCCTTCTAAAGCGTCTAACCTAGCCAGTAGAGCCTTTAATTCGCGAGCTTCTGGAGGTTCTGGCTGCCATAAGTCTGGTTTCATGCGACAACCAAAGAGAGCCAGGATACAGCTGTCTCTTTTGTCTGTTTTATGGGTCGAGCCAAGACCTTTCGCAAAGTCTTTTGAACGTGCTGGGTTGATTACGCTGACATTAAATCCGGCATCAAACAACGTATGAGCTAATGTTTCGTGATAAATGCCCGTCGCTTCAATGGTTATAGAAACATCGCCAGGGTCATCAGAGACATTCTTTTCTAACCAGGCGATTAACTTTTCATGACCTTTTTTGGTGTTTTCATGAACCTTAGTTTTTACCTTTAGATTGTCAGGGTCTCGTAACCACAAACAATCTAACTTCGCTTTACTGACATCGATTCCTACGTATTGCATCTCTTATTTACCCTTGTACATACAGCATCACTGCAAAGCAGGCGCTAGGATACCATCCAATATTTTGAGATAGAAAAAGCCTGGGATCTAATCTACAAAGCAGTGTCAAAGCACTAAGGTCGGTCTCAGATTCACCTGGCTCTCGGAAAGTTATCAGCTAAACAACTTCCCTGGAGAGATACAAGG
>NZ_SLZR01000057.1 GCF_004341165.1 Reinekea marinisedimentorum | reverse complement strand
CTATTCATACCTTTCTCTATTTCGCAGGCACAGCACGACCGCCTTCGGCAAGGTGGCAAATCTCTCCTTGTGCTCAAATCTCTTCGTTTTTATTCCGATACTCCGCCAGGCACTGACTACAGCGCACTTTCGTCGTCTTACCCCGCACCCAGGCAACCCAGTCAAACTCAACGAAAGCCTGCACCGGCGACTGCTTAAAATGCTCTCGAGCCTTATTTAACGCATCGGCCTTCACCGGGTTGTACAAACCATAGCAGCGCACTGTTTGTTTATAGGGAATCATGACGTGTTGCAGCAATCGCTTTAGAAAATCATCACAATTCAACGACAACCTTTCCTTTTTGCCGGTTTGATGCGATTTGTACCGAAACAACACTTGATCATCGGCTTTAAGCAGCTGCCCGTTCCGAATCGCGCCACCGCGCATGTAGCGTGCAAGGTACTTAGCAACGCCGTCACCATGCTCATAGGGCTTGCAACAATGAACAACCCAATCTGAGGCGTAGAGGGCTTGTTTTGCTGGTAAGTCTGCCTCTGCAAATGTTTCTGTCAGCGCTGCCAGAAACTTCCCGCGGAACAACTGCATCATAACCTTCGCCGGGAACATCGCTTTGCGCTTTGGCTCTACCCAATCACCTTGCCCATTAAGGCCGCCATGCGTAATCAGGCAATGAATATGGGGATGCAAACTTAAGTTCCGGCCCCAGGTGTGCAGTGCCAGAATGATACCGGGCTGGGCATTCAGGTACTTCGAGTCATTAGCAAGCAGACGCAGCGTCTGCTGCACCGCTTTAAATAAAATGTCCTGTACGGATTGTTGATGGAAGCGCCAGAGTGGCAACAATGAATGAGGTATCGTGAAGATCCAATGATGATGGGTTGTATCGAGTAGTCGTGCTTGTTGGCGGCGAAGCCATTGATCGGTTTTTAGGTGTTGGCACTGCGGGCAGCTGCGGTGACGACAGCTGTTGTAATAAACGTTTTCGATGTGGCCGTTTTCGCACACGTCGGCATGACTGCCCATCACGGATGTTCGACAGTACTGTAGTGACCATAATGCCTTATGCTGAAACAACGGCAACGAATGCTCGGCCAGGAAGGCATTCGCATGAGTCTGCAAAAAGGTTTGAATAGAAACCTTGCTCATGAAAGCAAGATATCAGATACTGGTTGGACAT
>NZ_SLZR01000056.1 GCF_004341165.1 Reinekea marinisedimentorum | reverse complement strand
GCCTTGCACTCTGCAATACCTGAATGAACAACTGATCCGTTATTGGCTGGCTCAGAAAGACGTTAACATCCATCATCTGCGCATTGATAGCACCGTGGTACACAGCCATATTGCTCCGCCCAGTGATAGCCAGCTTCTGTATGATGGCATACGGGTCTTGAGTCGCCTTATGGCAAAAGCCAAAGATCGCACGGGTGTTAAGCTTCGGTTCACGGATCAACGTAAAAAAGCGAAATCGCTTGCCTATAAAATATTTAATGCCAAGAACGCAGACAAACAGGTGCTTTACCCGAAGCTGTTAAGGATCGCAGAGCTCGTCATTGAACAGTCAATCCGAGGCATAGAGCGCATCACTGAGACGGTACTGAGTGGGCAAGCTTGGTGCGAGGTCGTCCGCCACTACCAAGGCCTGCTGAAGAGAGTCATAGATCAGGCCACTCGGCGTGTGATCAATGAAGAGAAGGTTCCGTCGTCTGAAAAACTGGTCAGCTTATTTGAACCGCATACCGACATTATCGTCAAAGGTTTTAGAGATGTTCAGTACGGGCACAAAATTAATTTATCAA
The DNA here is from genome assembly GCF_004341165.1 of Reinekea marinisedimentorum. Lineage (GTDB taxonomy): Bacteria > Pseudomonadota > Gammaproteobacteria > Pseudomonadales > Natronospirillaceae > Reinekea > Reinekea marinisedimentorum. Next base: position 641 of record NZ_SLZR01000056.1, on the reverse strand, counting down.
CAGAGCAGTCCGGTTACGTTACGCATTGTAGTATCGAACAAGGCAACACCAGTGACAAAGAACTTTTTTTGCCGGTGTTGAAAGCACACCAGGACACATACAATCAATTGCCTTTCCGCACCATTGCTGATGGCGGCTACGCAAGCCAGAACAATGTTAACACGGGTCGGGCGATGGGCGTGCAGGCCGTGGGCTTTCAGAAGGATGTTGGTTTGACGCTAAAAGCAATGGGATTGCAGAAAAGAACGCTGAAGAAGCTGGCGAATTTCCGGGCTGGCATCGAAGGAAACATATCAGAACTTAAGCGATCTTTTGGCTGTTCTGTTGCCCGGTGGAAACATTGGTCGGGCTTTCAAGCCTTTGTTTGGTCGTCTATTTTAAGTTACAACTTGAATCGGCATGTTCGCTTAAATAGCAGTTGAATGAGTTGAGCTGTATTCTAAGTCAGAAAAACCGAGGAGGCAGAAACCGGAGCAAAGAAGTCGGGTTTTGGTTGTGCTTGGAAAACGGCAAATACAGCAAAATTAAGCGGTTAAATGAAATTAAGATAGCGGCAATCTGCGGATGAGAAATATTTGTTAACAGCAGTTATTGGCAAGGCGGTAAAATATTGAAATTACCGCCTTTATGGATGGGCACTA
>NZ_SLZR01000055.1 GCF_004341165.1 Reinekea marinisedimentorum | reverse complement strand
CACGGCCGTGGCAGCAACCACTGTATTGTTACGCTACTGGAGCGTAAAACCGGACTGGTCATGATAGGAAAGCTAGCTGACAAATCAACGAGATCGCTTAACAAAAAAGTTATCCGGTTAATTGCCAGAGACCCACTTAACTTTAAGACGATAACCGCGGACAACGGTACAGAATTCCATCAATACAAAATGATCGAAGCCCGATGCCAAACCAAGTTCTATTTTGCCACCCCCTATCACTCATGGGAAAGAGGTAGTAACGAAAATGTGAATGGGCTGATCCGTCAATACCTTCCGAAAACCCAGAGCATGGAAAGCCTAACTCAACAACAATGCGACGTAATAGCAAATAAATTAAATAGCCGCCCCAGGAAACGATACGACTATAAAACACCGGAGGAAATGTACTATGGAAAATAACTATCGGTGTCGCACTTCAAACTTGATACTAAGAATGCTCCTTGGGTTCTGGCCAGTTCCTGCACTTCTTGCCTTCGCCTTTTCTCGGTGGCATACGCCGTATCCTTACGGAGAAAAAGTCCTTCTCTTAATTCAACTAGCCAGAGCGTTAAGCTCTGGTGGGTGTTCGATCTTCGGTGGGACAAATACGCCAGCAGATAGGTAATGATGGCGGTAAAAATTTGGAGTCGAACGGCATTTTCACTGCGGCCCAGAAAGCGTTTAATCTTTAAGTTTTGTTTCAACCATTTGAAGAACAATTCAATGCCCCATCGCTTTTTATAAAGTTCGGCAATCTCTTGCGCTGAGCGCTGGAAGTCGTTTGTTGCAATCACTAAATCCTTTGTTTTATCGGGTCGAGAGACGGTTACCCGTCTCAGGGCTGTGCCATGATAATGGTTGATTCTCCCACCACCAGGGCGACGATTCTTAAACGCAACGACCTCATCATTTAAGATGCCGTAGTCCTCATCTTTCTGAGTTAAAGATCGAGTTTTAAGCTGATTTAATCCGGCATTGTGTTTAAATCGGGTCACAAAGTAAGACTCCGCCTGATCCAGCTTAAACCACCAGTTATAGTCGTAATAACCCTTGTCGAAGACATAGGTTGCACCAGTTTCAATTGGGAGTGTTCGACCAACGTTAATGTCATTGATGTTGGCCGGTGTAATGGATGCATGCATAGTGGGCCATGCGGAAAGTTAAGTAATTAAAAAGATTGTAGTACAATGGCCGCATGAGAACATCATCGCCACTACATATTTCTGATAACGACCG
>NZ_SLZR01000054.1 GCF_004341165.1 Reinekea marinisedimentorum | reverse complement strand
GTGATCTTGCCCCGATAAAGTGGACACCTCAATTCTCAAGCGGCCATTCGCTCATATTCCATCGGTGAGTTGTAATCCAACCCTGAGTGCAACCTCACCGTGTTGTAAAACTGATTTATATACCGCCCGATTGCTCTTCGCAAATGATCTATGTCTTTAAAGTGACTTTTGCGTATCAACTCACCTTTCAAGGAGTGATAGAATGACTCCATGTAAGCGTTGTCCGTACAATGCCCCGGCCTGTTCACGCTGTGCTCGATACCGGCTTTCGTCAGCGCATCCTGGAACGCTGAGGCCGTGAACTCGATGCCACGATCGGTATGCAAGATTACGCCTTCGGTATGTCGGCCTTTGCGCAAGGCATATGTCAGGGCAGCTAAACTCAATTCAGTGGTTCGAGTATAAGACAGTGACCAGCCGAGGATGCGGCGAGAGTGCCGATCCATGATCGTCGCCAGATAGCTCCAACGATCGCCCAGTTTAATGTAGGTCACATCGGCCACCCAGACTTGGTCGCATGCCGTTGTATCACCGAATTGCAGAAGTTTATTCTCGCCTCGCTGCTTAAAGCGCTTCAGGCCAGGCTGTCGTCGAGTGACCTGAGTAACTCGAGCCTTCAGTCCATTCTCCTGCATCAGCCGTGCTACGCGCTTTCTGGCGACATGGACGCCCTGACGGGCCAGGGATTTATGCACTCTGGGGCTGCCATAGCGACCTTCGCTCCGATCGAAGATGCTGGCGATCTTTTTCAGCAGCGCCTGATCCGAAAGCTCTCGCTGAGATGGCTCTCGGTCCCGCCAGCGGTAGTAGCCACTGCGTGATACACCCAGCCACCGGCATAAGGTGGCTACTCCGAAGGCTTGTCGGTATCGGTGGATGAATCCAAATCGTTCTGATGAACCTCCGCCAGATACTGTTGCCACTTTTTTAGAAGGTCGTTCTCCTTCTTCAGCTGCGCAATCTCTTTCTTTAACTGGGCGTTTTCTGAAAGCTGCTTCATTGATTTTGTTTTGCGTTTCTTAGACAAACCGACTCGCTTCTTTCCATCGCCCTGAAGCAAACCCTCTCGGTACTCTTTGCGCCAGCGCGACAGCATAAATGGATGAATACCTAAACCCTCAGCAACTTGCTTGCTCTGGATATCAGGCTGATAGCTCATTTTAACTGCTCGGATTTTAAATTCTGTTGAATACTCCCAGGTCTTTCTAGGATTGTTGTATCTTGGCATAAACACCTCTAATTAAGTTAGCTAGAGGTGTCCACTAAAGCGGGGGAAGTTCA
>NZ_SLZR01000053.1 GCF_004341165.1 Reinekea marinisedimentorum | reverse complement strand
GGGTCTTCACCTTTTACGGTGGGTTAATGTTTCAGAGTTAGTCCACCCAGATAGAACATTATCGCGGTTTTGTAGCGTGTCTCACTTCTAAATCCTTTCGCTCTTACCTTTATTATTTTTAATTTTGCATTGATGCTTTCTGCCATTGCATTGGTTCGGTTTTTTACGATGGCGTTAATGATTCCCCACAGTTTTTCCTTGATCGACTTTGCAGCGGTCTTCATTGGTGTAAGTCGACTTTTAGTTGCCCAGCTGTACCATTTCATCCATGCTTTCTCTGCTGACTTTGCATAGCTATAACCCCAAAGCGTTTTGGCGTATTGGAGAATGGCCCAGGCTCTTGCCGTCTTAATTGCTACTTTGCTGAGCTGACTTTTAATCTGCTGGTGCGTTTCTGTCAGGTTTTTCTCATTACGCATCCAGATGTACTTGGATAGGTGCAGGGACTTGCGATGATCTATCGCAATATTCGTCATTTCGGTTTTGCGAACACCATCAACAGCCTTGTTTAAGTCTTGAATGACGTGGAATTTATCAAAACAGATTTTCTTCTTGGCATCGGGTATTTGCTCTAAAGTGGCGTGAATATAGGCGGGTGACATATCCATGCTGATCGTTTCTATAGCCGCTAGCTGAGTCTGTGTCAGACCTTGGTAGAAACGGATTAAACCGTCTTTATCTTTACCGCTCTGAACATTAATCACCTGACCCTGCTGGTTCGATATGACCGTTACGTATCGATGTCCTTTCTTGCGGCTTACCTCATCAACCGACAGATGTTTGATGTCCGGCTCTTTACGTAAGCGTAACCCTCTTTCTACGGCATCCCTCATGATTCGATCGACTGCATTCCAGCTCAGGTTGAAGCGCCGAGCGACTGCGTTAATGCTGAGTTCCTTTAGCCAATCTATCACTAAGTTTTCAAACATGAGCGTAAAGCGCCCTTTCTTTTGCGCCCATGGTACATCGATTTGCAAGGCTCCGTGCTCAGGGCAATCCGTTCGTGGCACATCGCAATGAACAATGGTTTGAAACTGACAAGTATCTAAATGCCGCCAGGTACGCGGCTTGGCATCATACCGACTGCACTGTTTACCGCAGGCTGGACAGCTCAGTTTTAGATTGTTATCGCAGCAAACATAAACGTGCACAGTGTCCTTAATGAGCTCAATATGCTCGACAAACCAGGGCTTTGAAATACCAAGAATGTGTTCGTAAAGAGAGGCTTCGTCCATTGTTTTTCATTACTATGAATTATGATGATGAACGATAATTAAATAAGGTGGGAAATGCTACGTTCCCACTTGAATTGGGGAAGACCC
>NZ_SLZR01000052.1 GCF_004341165.1 Reinekea marinisedimentorum | reverse complement strand
TAGCAAAACCATTTAAGTGGACGAAAAGTGCAGAAAAGATAATTGCATCCGTTGAACGGGCTAAAAAAGTATTACCTAATTAACCGCATGGCCCACTAGCAGCAGGTCTTCTTCGCTATCGTCAGGCCAAAGTTCGCTGCGCAAATGGAGCCATTCGTTTTGGTTTTCTGGTGAGCAGAATTCAATCATCGATGGCTCCAAGGCAGTGAGGGTACTTAATGCATAGTTAAAAATAACTTAGATAAATAGCATGAGTCACTGTTAATCGCAGCTATACCGGAAGCTATCGTCTAAATCCCATGGTAAAATCAGAGCCCGAAATTGGAGTGCTAAAGCTTCCGTGCAGATTTCACCTGCTTTATCCGATAACTCACTTTCTTCATCAACATAAGAAGTATGAAATACCGGTTTTCCTTGTTCGATAAAAGGCTCTAATGTTTCGCATTCATCGTACTCAAAGCATTCTTCATTTATTGAGAAATCAAAATAGTCAACAAGGTCATCAACCTGTTCAACATCATTCTTTAATGCGACGGCCAAGCCTCGTTCATGAGCAGCTTCTGCCAGGAAAATATTGTAATCAAGTTGGTCGTCATAACTTAGGTCGAATCCGGTTTTGTTGGAATAACCATCAACATTATCCGGCTCAACACCATCGCAGCCTTTTTCAGCTGCTAAGTCCATACGTGCGGCCATTATTTTACGCACTGTTTCGTTCGTGATATCTAACCAATTTTCACCGTCCCATCCATCAAGATCTTTTCCAAGTGCCTCTTCCGGAAAATCAGCTTCGTCTTCTCGCCAATCTTCATAACTGCCTGCTGAAAAGTAACAAATAACAGCTTTTCCGTCTGCTTGTAGTTCTTCAATAACACTGGTGTGGGTATCAAACAAATCAATATCGTAAACATCCACATCGTAGTCGGTATTTACGGTTCCGCTAATTTGCCACTGCCATGTAGTGGATACTTCAGGCTGGTATCTGGATTCTTCTGATGTAGAATCCGTAGAATCCGTAGAATCCGTAGAATCCGTAGAATCCGTAGAATCCGTAGAATCCGTAGAATCCGTAGAATCCGTAGAATCCGTAGAATTAACCGTGTCAGAAACATCATTTACGTTTTCGGTGATAACGGGATCTTCAAGATTACAGCCTGTTAATGTCATTGCAGTACATAACATCAAAATGGAAGCTAAAGGCTTCAAATGAGTAGTACATACAAAAGGCTTTTCGATAATCATAATAATTTAATCCTTAATTTTTTTATTTATTGCTCTTTGTTCAAGCAAGCTTGAGTATCATTGAGACGATATTAAGAGAAGTAGTAGTTTGTCACAAAATTAAGATAAGAGACTGGTAGTTTCTTTATTTTGGAGGTTGGTTTGTGATTTTTCTGGGATGACAGTCACACTTGGTCTAAATGTTAACTTTCGAACTCATGGCAATAAATAGCATTTCCAGTTATTCAGATAACTTGGAATTGGAATCTTCAATAATTAGTTTTTCTATGTTTAAAGTTATTTATAGCATCCTGCACGCCCAGTCGTGGGCTGCTTAGTACCGGTGTTGTTGTATTAGCTAGTGCCCATCCATAAAGGCGGTAATTTCAATATTTTACCGCCTTGCCAATAACTGCTGTTAACAAATATTTCTCATCCGCAGATTGCCGCTATC
>NZ_SLZR01000051.1 GCF_004341165.1 Reinekea marinisedimentorum | reverse complement strand
CGTTAGTGCGCCAAGCAAAGCTTGGTGCATCTTGCAGGGTGTAAGTCCCTGTCGGGAAAGGTCTAATCAACCACCCGTATCGAGTGTTGCGCCTGTGGCGGAGTCATTTTTTTTTCTGATGAACAAAACAGGTGAAGCGTACACAGAGAATCTGGTAGGCCATAGCGGTTTTCGTGACCGTGAAGTGCTGGCATCGCTCCGAAAAGTGTATGAGTTCCAGTTGGTGAGAGCTGTAACGTACTCGAAACCTATATGAACCTTCTGTACTGATTTAGAGGGAACGAACTGGCGGAGTTATCAAGCCGTGGCATGTCAGAAGAGATGCATCAGGAACTTGGGAGGCCCAATGGATTCCACAGGACGTGGTAGCTCGGTCTACTCTGACGAGGAAACAAGCGATGGTCTTTTGGGAATCGGATCAGCTCATAGTAGTCTGAGATCGGGAAAGCCGATTACATGGCGAAGGGGCTGACGGTTATACCGGTTTGTAGCGGATACATGTGCCGGACAAAGTCGAGCTGGAGTACACATGACAACCAAACTGCAAGCCATTGCATTCAAAGCACGAACCCACCCCAGACATCGATTCCAAAATCTAACGGGACTGTTAGATCGGAATCTGTTGTACCAAAGCTGGGGACAATTGAACAAGCAGGCCGCGCCGGGCATCGACGGAATAACGTCTGATGACTACGAACAAAACTTGCCTGTTCACATTCATCAACTGGCTCATGATCTGAGAACTCAGAAATACAGAGCCGATGCCATCCAGAGAGTGTTCATCCCGAAAGCCAACGGGAAACAGCGACCATTGGGCTTGCCCACGGTCAAAGACAAAGTGGCTCAGCAGGCGGTGAGTAACATTCTGCAAAGTATCTGGGAACAGGATTTTCTGCCCAATAGCTATGGCTATCGACCGAACAAAAGTGCACATCAAGCAGTACACAGCTTAGCGACGAATCTGCAATTTCAAGGTTACGGTTACATTGTTGAGGCTGATATCAAAGGCTTCTTTGACAATATGAACCATGACTGGCTGGTTCGTATGCTTGAGCAACGTATTGACGATAAGGCGCTCATTGGCCTGATTAAGCAATGGCTGAAGGCACGTATCCGAAGCCCGGAAGGTGAGTTCACCAATCCAACGGCAGGCACTCCGCAAGGCGGCGTTATCAGTCCGGTGTTGGCAAACATCTACCTACACTATGCACTGGATCTTTGGTTTGAAAAGAAACTGAAGCCGACACTGAAAGGCAAAGCAATGTTGATCCGCTACGCGGATGACTTTGTGATAGCTACCCAGTATCGGGGCGATGCCAGGCGGGTCTATGGAGATATACCGGTCAGGCTGAAGAAGTTTGGACTGCAGGTTGCACCCGAGAAAACCAGCTTACAACGGTTTAGCCGCTTCCATCCGGGACGCGAACGACACTTCGTCTTTCTGGGCTTCGAGTTTTATTGGGGGAAGGATGCCAAAGGCAAGCCGCATCTCAAGAGGCGAACAGCTCGGAAGAAATTGAAGAAAACACTGAAAGCGTATAACGTATGGATTAAGCAGAATCGATTTAGGAAGCTGGGCGACCTGATGCCCGTAATCCGACGCAAGCTGATTGGCTTTCAGAACTACTTTGGTCTTCCAGACAACAGTTGGAGTTTAGGCAAGTTGCAGTTCCATGTGATCAAGCGGTTACACTACTGGTTGAATCGACGGGGCGGACGAAAGCGCAGTTATAATTGGCAGGCGATGAATGATTTACTCATCCACTTTAAGATCCCAAGACTGAAAGTCAGCAAGCGGGCGGTCATGGTGGATTGGTATTAGGGGCTGGTGCATTGCACGAGCAAATGTATAACTGAGGAGCCCGGTGCGGTAGTTCCGCACGCCGGGATCTGTATGGGGGCGGTTCGGGTAACTGGCCGTCCTATCATGAC
>NZ_SLZR01000050.1 GCF_004341165.1 Reinekea marinisedimentorum | reverse complement strand
GATAGCGGCAATCTGCGGATGAGAAATATTTGTTAACAGCAGTTATTGGCAAGGCGGTAAAATATTGAAATTACCGCCTTTATGGATGGGCACTAGCTATAAAAAGAAAATGGGCGGGAAGTTTGAGCAGCTATTTGAAGATAAGGAAGCTTATTTCTCTGATGGTTATGAAAAAAGTGCGGAGTATAACCCGGAAATAGCTTATGAGCGTTACTTGTCATCAAGGTCAGATGAACCCACAGTTATAAAAACTCGTAAGAACGTTAGTAAGATTGCGAAATATATAGATTTTAAAAAGAACATTACAGCTGAAATGATTCTAAACAAAGATACTCAGTTTATGATTTTTAGGGTCTTAGGTTCAGGAATCATAGGTTCTAAAGAGGCAAATGGTCATACAATTCGCTTTTATGATTTTGCGTTTAATGAACGTTGGTGTCGAGTATTTGAGCCGAAGGAAAGGCCGCTAGCTCTCGGTAAGAATCGGTTTTTAGACTACGGTGACAGCGCAGTGGTTAATCTCTGCATGGAAAGGGATGTAACTGTCTCGAGCTATGGTGAGGTATGTTGCCTGTCTTTGACAGACGGTGCTTCTAAGTGGTCGGCCTCTTTTCCTCATGCTGTAGATAGTATAGAGAAAGAAAGTGACTCGACTTTATTGGTTTTAGCGTCGGGGACTTTGTATCGCCTATCTGCGTTGACTGGAGAAGTATTGCAAACGCTCAGTACAGGGTTTGAGAATAGGCTGAGGAAGCATTTTACCTTTATGGCTGATGAGTACTGCTTTTTATTCAGTATAGTGAATAAGCTGATGCATGTTGTGGACTTGGAATGTTTTTCTATAGTGAAGACTCTTGACCTCCAAGACCGAAAAGAAACTTTTTATCACAATGAAATGCTTAAAATAGATCGGTCTGTTTATTTTCAAATGAATGCTAGTAGTTATCAAAAAATCACTGCTGAGGTCAATTTAGATACTCTCGATTTAACCTATGAAGATGAGCACCAGCCTAATCTGAACATAAGCATACCTACGAAAGGCTATGAGCCTATTACAATAACAACCGAAGGCGAATACCTGGGCGATTTACTACGCTATCTGGAGTTTACTGTCTTGGAACTTGCTGAACGTGAAGGCAACCAAGGGCGAGGGTTAAGCTTTAACAAACACTTTGATGGCGTGATTTCAGTAACCTGTCTGAATACGGATGCCGATGGATTTAGTTTAGATGATTGCTTTAGAAGGTTGAAATACGTAATTGAAAATGACGCAGCAAGCTGGGGTATATTTTGTGGCAAGGGCAAAAACCCGATTACGTTTGAGTATAAGTTTGAATCTTAAAAAGACCACCGAACAACTCCGATGATATCAGCGTTGTTCACCAAGCCGAATAGGCGGCTATCAAATGTTGATTGAACACGGTTACCCAGACACCCATTCTAATAGTTGACTAACCCATTAATAACTGGTTGCATATACATACTGTATTCATCCAGGGATTGATTATGCCAAAGCCAAGGAGTGCTCAGGTATCCATCGACGCAACCCCCTACTATCACTGCATTTCACGCTGTGTGAGGCGTGCCTATCTGTGCGGAATTGATGTTCACACCGGAGTTAGTTATGAACACAGACGGGGCTGGGTTGAGCAGAAAATTCTCAAATTGGGCCAAGTCTTCTGTATTGATGTCTGCGCCTATGCCGTGATGTCGAATCACTACCATGTGGTTTTGCACATCAACACTCAGCAGGCCGAACAACTTTCCGATAAAGCGGTTCATGCCCGCTGGCAAAGCCTGTTCAAAGGCAATCATCTGTCTGCTCGCTTTTTGCGGGATGAACCCGTGACCGATGCAGAAATGGCGGTCGTCAAGGAACTCACCGATACCTGGCGCTCCCGGTTAATGGACATCAGCTGGTTCATGCGCGTATTAAACGAA
>NZ_SLZR01000049.1 GCF_004341165.1 Reinekea marinisedimentorum | reverse complement strand
TAACGGGCAATGGGGCGTTCCAGCTCTCGCCAGGGTAACAAATCATCCATCTGCGATAAGAATTTTTCGCGTCGTGTTTGCTTACGTTTTTTCGCTTGACCTTCGGCGTCTGAAAAACTGAGCTGAGACATGATTGAGTCCGTTAGTTTGGTTTTGGCTATTATCGCTTAATTTGTTGTATTTTTCAGAGGTGCCCTTAACTGGGTTGGTCATATTTGCTTGACCACCTCATACTTTTAGTATAAAAAATACAGGGAAAATGTCTTTGATGCCCGAAGAGGCACAGTGGTTTTTATATATAGACTTTAACTCTTTTAAGATTGTAGACGAAGAAGGCCTATGTCTTGTAACTACCGATAAAGGTGCATTCTATGAATACACTGGCTTTAATCCTAACCCTTGCCATCAAAGGACTAGTATCGAAATACTTTCAGTGACGGTAAATATCAAAGAATCAATAAATTACGAATTTATAGATGAAGTGCCATTTTACTGTACCGTCTACACAAACAAAGGGTTATGGAAGCCGCCTATCTTTTCAAGCCTAAGAAAGAGCGCGCTTATTAAAATAGGTACAGTTGATAATACTGCCTATAAAATAGAAGAGGTGGCTCTATAAATGCTTAACAAGGAGCTTAAATTGCTCACTTCGTTCGCTGGGATTGCTACGCTTGCGCTTCGTAACCCCTTAGCGCGGCGTAATGCGATAGAAAAGATGTGAATTCATGAATGGTAGATATTGGAATAGGCGCCCTTTTTTTAGTTTGTATAGTGATGCTATAAACCTTGCAAAATTAAGTATTTCGTTAACAGAGAATGAGAGCAATGGAGATGTCTTAGCTAGAAACTCAGTACTGAACTCAATCTTTTCACTGGAGGCTGCTGCGAATTGCTTCCTAGACTGTTGCGATCAGCCTAAATCTCTCTCCAAATCATTCGACAAATTAGCGATGGTAGAGAAGTACGAACTATTACTTTTATACAAAAATAGAGAAAAGCGTCTAGATCGAGGTAGTGCAATTGTTCAGAAAGTATCTGAACTGGTCAGTAAGAGAAATAGTTATGTCCATCCAAGGCCAAAGAGTATAGAGCCTCAATACGAAAAAAATGAAATTACCGAACGTGATTATCAGTTTTCAAAAAATAGCTTGTTATCTAGCTCCATGGGGTTTCCCGAAAATCCTATGGAGTGGAATGGTGAGAACGCGGTTCAAGCAATTAACGCTGTATCTGATTTTATGAGTATGTTTCTTATCGAAATGTGTGAACTAACTCCTAAGGATTCAATGCAGTTCCTGTGTGATGAGCTTTATGAAGATGGCGTTTTTAAAGTTATGTTTGGTAAAGAGTGGTCAGGCCACATAATTTACGCTAGGAGAGAATGGGGTGTTAAGTCCAGTTTCGTTTATGAACCTTATTTATCTGCCTCGCTCACATAATAATCACAGGCAGTCGACGCTCCAACGCACTGAAATTTTCCCCGTGCTACGGGCGTTGAGGCTGTAGAAAAACCTCCAAATCCTTCCCGAAAACTTTTAAAATGGCATAAATCAACGGAGTTTGTTTTATGCCAAAATTCAAGCACTACGATTTCAATCAAAGCTCAATGGTCGTGATTAATTATCAAGATCAGCTTCAATCCGGTACGTTCGAACACGCCATTCATTATCTAATCCACAACAAGCTCGATCTCAGTATTTTTAACGACCTGTACAGCAATGATGAAGGAGGTCGCCCGGCTTATGACCCTGCTATTTTGCTCTCGATCATTCTGTTCGCCTATTCCAAAGGCATTACTTCCTCTCGGGAAATCCAATGGTGCTGCGAGACTAACGTCATCTTTAAAGCGCTCTCCTGCGATACCGTTCCACATTGGACAACCATTGCCAAATTCGTTAGCCGGTACCCCAAGAACATGACGGAACTGTTTGAGCAAGTGCTGCTGATTTGCCACGAAGAAGGGCTATTAGGTAATGAACTGTTTGCGATCGATGGCTGCAAGATGCGTTCAAACGCCGCAAAGGAATGGAG
>NZ_SLZR01000048.1 GCF_004341165.1 Reinekea marinisedimentorum | reverse complement strand
TCAAAAAAACTGAATCATTCAGCCGGTCTGAAATCTTGGCATGCCTGAAATCGGTGGTTTTGACTTGAAACGTCTTGGAACTGGCCGATTGATAGCAAGCGTGGCGGCATCCAGCAGTTCATGAGCAGGCTATGTGGTTATGGGCTAGATTATTCTTTAAGATGGGTGTCTGCGTATTCAGTGATCTGATCCTAGAGGGAAGTGATGGAGCTGAGAAGTGGGTAGAAATGAAGTCATATAGTGGTGTGGATAAAACTTATCGCTACTTAACTAAAGCATATAAATCAAATATCCAGTCTTGGGATGTTACTGACGATAATAAGCAAGGCAATCTTCATAAACAGTTTAGTTTGGATCGTGCTGCAGCCACAGTCGGTCATGCTTGGGAAAATGGTGATACATCTAAGGAGCGAAATCGAGTGGCAGTTGACGGTAATTTTATATGGCGTTGGCAGGAGTTTCAGCCGAGAAAAAATAATGGAACCGATAAGCTGGGTTACAGCTTAGATGTGAAGAATAAAGATAGTAAGTCAATTAAAAACTTATTTTCAGAAGAATTTGGTGCGATTCAGAATATGAAAGGTATTGTTACAGTTAATTTTAAATCGAATGGTGTCAGTACAGCTAAGGTAGCAAACTCACACCTTGAATATGCCAATCTAAAAACACTGTTGCTGAACTATATTCAGCAAGCATTCGCAGATGTAGCTTTTAACGAGGCTGAAGATTTTTTGAATTCTACGTATACCGTAACACGAGATTGACTGGGGAATATATATGGCTGATTTGAAAGAGTTGTTTCCTGAGATAGAAAAAGAAGGATGGCTAAAAAAGAGAGAGCAAAGCTGGCAGCAATTCATTAAGGATCCAGAAATCGGTCGCCTTCGTAAAAATCAGATAGATTTGCTTCGTCAATACTATTTTTTCGGTCGAATTGATAAAGATATGCCATTACAAGAGTTTCGTGCGGATTTGGCTTTCATGTTTCCAGTGCGTACTGCCCGAGGTTTGGACCATTTTTATAGCAACTACATAGTTAGTAAGAATTTAAAGGACACAAAGGAGCTTATAACCAGTATTGAGGTAACTGCAATACGTGGGTATGGAGGTGGCGATTTAGAGGAATATAAGAAGTTTTTTAGATATCACCTCGGAGAGGTATGCAACCTAGAGGGTAGAAAATATGTTTTTAAGGATGGTCAATATGAACATAAGCCTAAGGTTATAGATAGATTGCCATACCTGATAAAAGAGTTTTCGCGATACTTCAATCATGGACTAAATGAGTCAGTTAATACCGAAAAACTTGAATTCTTGTACCCATACTTTCTGAGTTGCATTGACGCGGCTAAAGATGATTTGAGCAGCTTTTATAATAGCTTTTACTACTTATTCTTCTTTATGAAGGGTTACCTAGAACAAAAAGTACATTGGCATTCCTATAGCGAAGAAAGTTATGCCTATATGCTTGAGTTTATTGAGGAAATAGAAAAGCCGAATTCAGATTTTCCTCAGTATTTAATAGGCCTGTGGCATGAGGTTGAGTTTGAAGAAGATGATGAGGACTGTGATTAATTATGATGGAGTCTGTCGCTAAATTTTACTTTGCTGTTTTAGAGAAGGATCAGGATAAGTGGGAGTCGCTGGTATCTGATTTGTCTGCCGGGCATATAGGCTTTCGTTTTGAAGAGCATATAGAATATTTTGGGCGAGAAGCAGAGGCCCTTTTAGAGGAAATACTGGATTATTGGCAGCTGTTTAAAAACGAACGCGTGCTTACCGAACAATGCAAAATAAAAGATAACAAGGTATTCCTTCAGTTTGTAGGTCTGAGGAGCGTCGCTGGAACTAAAGACTTGTTGCGTCAGTTGCTTTTGGCGTGTGGTGCTCAAGAGTTAAAAGTCGATTACATGGATGAAGATATTATGTCTGGCGACGAATAGTGAAATTAATAGTTTTAAAAAGCTCTTTACTCTTTTTTTGTTTGGTTAGTATTTTTATGGGGGTCTTCCCCAATTCAAGTGGGAACGTAGCATTTCCCACCTTATTTAATTATCGTTCATCATCATAATTCATAGTAATGAAAAACAATGGACGA
>NZ_SLZR01000047.1 GCF_004341165.1 Reinekea marinisedimentorum | reverse complement strand
TCCGATCCGGGCGACGCATCGAACAATCCACAACCCCTCGAAGCAAGAACGAGCGCAATTGGCGAACTCGCGAAGACCCGCTGGAGGCGGTTTGGGATACCGAACTGGTTTTGCTGCTTCAGAGAGAGCCATCATTAACCGGCACGACTTTGCTGGAGTATCTTGAGGAGCATTATCCCGGTTACTACGATCAGCGTATTCTGCGCACACTGCAACGCCGGGTTAAGCAATGGAAAGCCTTGAACGGGCCAGATAAAGAGGTGATCTTCAGACAACAAGCCGCTATCGGTCAGCAAGGCTTTTCGGATTTTACCCATCCCGACAGCGTGATTACGATCAATGGCGTATTGTTCAAACACCTGCTGTACCAGTTCCGGCTGGCTTTTAGTGGCTGGCGTTCGGTGACGGTTGTACAAGGTGGCGAAAGTTACGCCGCCCTGGCCAGTGGATTACAGCGTGCCCTGCAACAAGCGGGTGGCAGCCCGATTGAGCATCGCACAGACAGCCTTAGCGCTGCCCGAAATAACAAGCAGAATGTCTGGACCGATGCCTATAGCGAGCTGTGCCAGCACTATCAGATGCAGCCGACCCGTAATAACCTGGGGCAGTCTCATGAAAACGGTGTGGTTGAATGTGCCAATGGTTCTCTGAAGCGTCGATTATCCCAGCAGCTGAAGCTGCGGGGACATAACGACTTTGACAGCATCGAGGCCTATCAGGCGTTTGTCGATCAGACCGTCGACAAGCTGAATCGGCGATGCCATGCCCGCTTTCTTGAAGAGCAAGCGGCATTGCAGCAGTTGCCTGAATATCAGGCAGCAGACTATCAATCTCTGTTTGTGAAGGTGACCCGAAGTTCCACGATTGAAGTACGGCGCGTCGTTTACTCCGTACCCTCCCGGCTCATTGGCGAGCGAGTTCAGATCAGGCTCTATCACGATCGCTTGGCACTGTATTTGGGGCAGCAGAAGGCCCTGGAACTACCCCGCGTTTACCCCAAGGCCGGAGAGAGTCGCGCCCGGAGTATCGATTACAAGCACATCATTCGCTCTTTGGCGCACAAACCACAAGCCTTCCGTTACTCACAGCTGCGTGACGATATTCTGCCCAATGACATCTATCGTCAGATTTGGTTTTTCGCAGACCAGTACCTGGGCAAGCGTGAGGCCTGCAAATGGATCGTGACGGTGCTCAGGCTGGCCTATGAATATGACAGTGAAGAGAGCCTGGGGCGAGAGCTATTGCCCGAAGCGGCAAAAGGTCAGTTCGCCAGCCTTGTCGACCTGCAGTCCCGCTTTTTATCCAGGCATCGGCCAACCTTGAGTGAAGCCATGGCTCAGCACCCGTTGATGAGCTATGACGAACTGTTATCCGGCATCGCGGCCGGTCACTGCGGATCGGAGGTTGCACAATGAGTGATGCCGTTGCTCTGCTATTAAAAGAACTGCGTTTGCCGGCGTTTGTCCGCCACTATCAACCTTTATGGCAAACCGCCACGGAAAAAGGCTGGTCACATACCGAGTACCTGGCGGCCTTGTGTGAATATGAACTCTCTGACCGCTATCAGCGTCGCACTCAAAAATGGAAGCGGGAAGCCAGGCTGGCGACAGGGAAAGACTTTACCAGTTTGGATCAGGGACGCTTCAGTGCGGAAACCCAAAGAACGCTGGCGAAGCTGAAGCAGGATACTGACTGGGCACACAATGCCGATAATGTCTTGCTGATTGGCCCTAGCGGCACTGGTAAAACTCACATTGCCAGCGCCCTTGGCCATCAACTGATAGAGCAAGGCGTGCGCTGCAAACTGTTCCCTGCAATCGATCTGGTTCAACAGCTCCAGCAAGCCAAGAGAGACCTCGACTTAATGGGCATGATGACAAAGCTCGATAAGTACCGAGTCATCATCATTGACGACATTGGCTATGTAAAAAAGACCGATGCCGAAACTCAGGTGCTGTTTGAATTTATTGCTCATCGATACGAGAGCGGCAGTCTCATTATTACGGCCAACCAGCCGTTCAGTGAATGGGACAGTATTTTCCCGGACAGCATGATGACAGTGGCAGCAATCGATCGACTGATCCATCACGCGACAATTATTGAGTTAGAGGGAGAGAGTTATCGAAAACAGCAACAGTTAAAACGAATCAAAGGTCATAGAAGTAACGACACCTAACCGGCCATCATAGTTGTCGCGGACCGGACAAAGTAATTGACGTCTAACA
>NZ_SLZR01000046.1 GCF_004341165.1 Reinekea marinisedimentorum | reverse complement strand
AAACATGGCTAAAGTGGCCAATTAGAAAGAGAAAATGAAGCAGAGGCAGTTCTAATGAGTTCGAAACTCAAAATGACTTAAAAATCAGAGCTGCCTAAGCAACTTTCTTTATCTGTTTGCATGCTCGTTCAAAATCATTTGGACTGACATAGCCAATGTATGAGTGCAGCCTTTTCTCATTGTAGTGCATAACAATATAATCTCGAATATCTGTCAGTGCAGCTTGGCGAGTCTGGTAGTTCCGCCACTGAACACGCTCTTGTTTTAATGTGCCAAAAAAGCTTTCTGCCACTGCATTATCCCAGCAATTTCCTTTAGGGCTCATGCTACCAATAAATTGATTTTTCTTTATCAGATTTCGGTAATCATGACTGGCATATTGTGAACCCTGATCTGAGTGCACGATTAATCCAGGTGGTGGACACCGCTGCCAAACGGCCATGGTCAGCGCATCACAAACCAAACCTGCAGTCATTCGCTTACCCAGACTCCAGCTCACCACCTTACGTGAAAATAGGTCGATAACCACCGCCAGATACAGCCAGCCTTCCTGTGTCCAGATATAGGTGATATCGCTAACATAAGCCTGATCGGGCGCTTCGACTTTGAACTGACGATCCAGAACATTGTCGTAAACCGGCTTTTTGTGATTGCTGTTAGTTGTTACCTTATATTTCTTTCGCTGTTTTACGGCTACGCCAGCCGCGTTCATCAGTCGACGAGCTTTGTTTCGGGTAATTGGGAAGCCACAGGCTCCCATGGCTTTACAAACCCGTCTGGAGCCGTAAGTAAAATCACTTCCGATAACAATCTCCCGTACCAAGCTGACTTTTTCATTCCGGTTTGGATCAACTTGTTGATTTAGTCGTCGGCGCATGTAGCTGTAATAACCATGACGCTTTACACCCAAGAGCTGACACATCAGGTCAACCGGCCAGGTCTTCTTGTGCTGGGCAATAAACGAGTATTTTACTTCGTTTCTTTGGCAAAGAAGACCGTCGCTTTTTTTAATATCTCTTTCTCCATTTCCAGACGGCGAACCTGTTCTTTTAACTTTCGGATCTCTGCCTGTTCTTCGGTTAACTTGCCGTTACCTCGGAAAGCCTGGTCATCTTGGGCTTGGTGTTCTTTGATCCAGCGGCCCAGCATATTGGCATTGATATCGAGGCTGCGAGCAGCTTCGCTTCGGCTATAGCCTTGCTCTAAAACCAAAGCGATGGCATCGAGCTTGAATTCTTTTGAATATTTCTTTCTGGTCATTTTATGATCTCCAATTAAGGGTATTATCCTTAACTGGACTGGTCATATCCATTAGACCACCTCAGTAAGTGTTCTTGTCTTCGTTGACGTGCCGATGTCTAACTTTACGGATAATGAGGGCTTGCGATAAATATAGATCAGTGTCGCTATTACTCCTGTAAGAATAAAACTTGACAGTAACCCTGATGTCACCCCAGACCATACCGACAGCCAGAATTCATTCATTGATCGATACCCCTATGCTTAACGCCTAAAGAAGCCGCGATTTATGCAACCGCAGCAGCTGCTTGTTAGGGCTTTAATTGCCAAGTTTAATAAGTTCATCAAGCTCTGCTTGTAACCTTGCTGTTCTTTCATTGATTAATGACTCTAGCTCATTAAGATAGATAAGCGGATATATTGTGGCTTCTCTGTAACTTGCAGCAGCAGCCTCAGCCTGACTAATGCTATAGCTTTCCCATTCTGTTTGGCTGCTCATCAAGGACTGACTTTCAAAATCACCGACCCTACTGTCAATGCCTGCAATTGCCTTTTGCATTCGTTCTTTTGCTTGCTCGACTCTCCGAGATGCACGCTCATTGAGTTCTATCTGGTTAAGGTTTTCAATTTCACCGGCTTCAAGCAGCGGAGCTGACTCAGCTTGCAGTGCGATATTTTTCTGATTTATTGCTTTAGCCTTGCCCGTTAATAACAATTCTAATTCTGCAAGCCCATCGATACTTATGTCTTGGTCATTCATTTGTTTGTGAATATCGAGAAGCTTTTTATGCTTATCAAGTTTTTCTAAATCTGGCTTGTTCTCGACCCGCCTTTTTATGAAATAAAAAAGCCAGCTAAGTAGGGCACCAAGAATTACAAATCCAATTTTTTCAATCATTTCCATACTATCTATTTAGTGGCCCTAACGGTTTGGATAACTGGTGGCGACGTATCTTTCGAAGACCACCGAGTTACTCGGATTAAAAGGCATCCGTATCACTATCCGGTTAATTAGTTAGTGCCCATCCAGAAACAGCTAACTCATTAATTTAAAAGAATAATTTTCAATAAACCAAAAAAAATCCTTTTGTGTTTTGTTAAAGTTTAATCA
>NZ_SLZR01000045.1 GCF_004341165.1 Reinekea marinisedimentorum | reverse complement strand
GTAAGCGTCCGGCCATCACACCTTGTCAGGCTGTGCCCAGTTATGCGGTAGTAACTCATCCAGCTGGTTATTTTTTTGGCTTGGCAACCTCGCCAGTACATCTTTCAGATACATGTACGGATCATGACCGTTCAGCTTGGCACTTTGGATCAGGCTCATCACATTGGCGGCACGCTGACCACTGCGCAAGCTACCAGCAAATAACCAGTTGTTTCGGCCCAATGCCCATGGCCGGATCTGATTTTCCACCCAGTTATTGTCGATCGGCACCGCACCATCTTCACAATAGCGTGTGAGTGCGTCCCAACGTTTCAGGCTATAGTCGATGGCTTTGGCTATGGCCGACCCATTTGGCACTCTTTGCCGTTGTAAGGTGAGCCATTCACGCAATTGATCCAGGATCGGTTTGGCTTGTTGCTGGCGAACCATTTTTCTTTGTTCGTTTGTCGTCTCTTTTATCTCTCGTTCAATATCGTAGAGATGTCCTATTTGCTGTAAGGCATATTCCGCCAGTGTGCTTTGGTTGGCGGCATGTAGATCAAAGAACTTACGCCGAGCATGCGCCATGCAACCAATTTCTGTGATGCCTTGTTTGAAGCTGGCTTTGTAGCCACTGAAGTCATCGCAAACCAACTTACCTTGCCAGCTTTGCAGGAACCTGCGGGCATGCTCACCAGAACGGCCAGGGGCAAAGTCATACACCACGGCTCTTGTGCCTGAGAACGGCGTGCTGGTATAGGCCCAAACATAGGCTTTATGGGTTTTCTGTTTGCCAGGACTGAGCATGGCAACCGGGGTTTCATCCGCATGCAGTACTGAGTGTTGGTGCAGTTCGTCTCGAAGTGCGTCGACAATGGGTTGTAATGCCACACCGCATCGGCCAACCCAGTCCGCTAATGTTGATCGACTCATCTCAACACCGGCGCGGGCAAAGATTTTTTCTTGTCGGTACAGCGGTAAGTGATCACCGTATTTCGCGATCAACACCTGTGCCAGTAAGCCGGCGGTAGGAATGCCTTTGTCTATGATCTGTGCCGGTACCGGGGCTTGCGTGAGCGTCTCGCATTGATCGCACACCCACTTGCCCCGAACATGACGCTCTACGGTAAACGTACCGGGGACGTAATCCAGTTTCTCACTAATATCTTCGCCAATGCGCTTGAGCTGACAGCCGCAGGAACATTCTGTTGAATGGGGTTCGTGCTCAATGATCGTGCGAGGTAATTCGGGGGGTAACGGTGCTCGCTTGGGCTGCCGCTTTTCCTGTGGTTTATTCTGCACTTCTGCCAGTTGTGCATCGTGCTGAGCGATGTGTTCCTCAATGGCGGCAATGTCTTCATTGACCAGATCATCTAATAGGCTGCGTTGGTGCGCATTCAACACTTCGCTGGTACGGGCAAACTTATGGCGCTTGAGGATCGCCATCTCATGCTTGAGCTGCTGGTTTTCGGTGGTGACGTATTTAATGGTGGCGTCTTTCTTTTGACCGTCGACCAGCAGCTGTGCTGCTAATGCGCGCAGTTGTTGTTCATTGAGTTTATCGAGGTTCAGTGTATGCGTCATACCGCTCACTGTGTCAGAGCGGTATCGCTATGGCTATAGCAGATTAGGGCAATTTAACGGTGCAATGAGGCTCGTCAGTCAGAGCAGCGAGATCGCTTGCTCTTTCCCAACCTGATACCAGGGTAACCCCACAACCAGTGCCTGCAGTTGCTCATCAGTCAGCTCTAAGGGGTGTTGCTGCCAGGCTCTGGCTGGCATAAACCTGCCCTGATGTAACCGCCGAGCGGCCAGCCAAACACCAAAGCCATCATGCACCAGAACCTTCATCCGGTTGGCGCGTTTATTTAAGAACACGTAAGCCTGATGTGCTTCGGCTGCACCAAACACCGCAACCACTCGAGCCAGACAGGTCTCGGGGCCGGCACGCATGTCCAGAGGCTCAGTGGATAACCAGATCCGGTCAATGCGGATCATGACTGCAAGGCCTTCAGCCACGGAACAGCCTGATCGATATGAGCCAGTGGCCAATCTACAGATAAACCGTTCAGCTCAAATCGAACCGTTTGGCTTGCACTGTCAACCTGCTCAGGGGCAAGGACAGGAATGGGCAAAAAAGCCGTCGATGAAGGGCGGTTATCTTGCATTAAGTGACGGCGTCGCCATTTGTGCACCAGATTAGCATTCAGCCCGTATTGCTGCGCAATAGCGGCAACAGACGAACCGGGTTCCTGGCAAAGCGCCACAATCTTCGCCCGGAATTCAGGGGTGTATTTGCGCCGCTTAGCCGTTACTTTATTGAAGAGAGTTTTGTCGCTTAGCTGATCCATTGAGGTGTCCACTTAAAATTAGGTGGACACCATCATTAGGGTCTTAGGCGAGCTTGAACAGATGAGTTGGCCGGACGCTTAC
>NZ_SLZR01000044.1 GCF_004341165.1 Reinekea marinisedimentorum | reverse complement strand
GGTCGTTATCAGAAATATGTAGTGGCGATGATGTTCTCATGCGGCCATTGTACTACAATCTTTTTAATTACTTAACTTTCCGCATGGCCCACTAGTTCCGTATTAGAGGTACTTTTATGAATAGGCACCGTCAAAAGAAATATAAGGGTCTGAGCGGCGATCTGCATACTGCCAGCCAAAACGATATGGATCTTCGTGAGTATCGGGCTTTGAAAGCTAGTTTTTGAGAGCTAAAAGCCAGTAGGCGCCTTGTGAAAAGGTATAGTGAGTATGATGACATTAGCAATGCTTACGTTGATGAGATACTGGGCTTAATGGTTCCAACGAGGATTTGCATCAAGAACAAAGAGTCAGGGATTGTTGTGGTCGGCTTTAAGGGTTTCGAGCGGTACCTTGCGCTACCTTTTTCGGAAAGTGATGTCGCCATTTTAAAGCGGGGTTGGACCTCCTTTTAGTGGTTCAAGGTTAGTTACAACTTGAGAATGCGATCATTCTCTTGACTTTATTTGACCAAAACTAACACTTTGTACTCCAAAATCCACGGCTAATGAGAAAGTCGCACCTTATGTGCAGTTTTGGTAAGATAATCTCACCTTATGGCGTAAATTTAGTCGCAGCTTATGGCGGAAGTTAAAACCTAACTCCCCGTTAAACCTGGAAAGAAAGTCGCAGCTTATGCGCACACCCACAGTGTTGTGGGTGTGCGCATAAGCTGCGACTTGGACACCATAAGCTGCGACTTTTACCACCATAAGCTACAACTCAGGAGCTCCGTAGAGCTTCTGAGAGCTTTTTTAAGCCCCGATTCAAAGATCTGCATTAGCACCCCTCTGAAATCTCCTTACAGCCGATAATTAAAACATCAGAAAAAACACGCTAACGACGTTCGAAACATCAAATACAACTGACACTAAGCTCTCGCAAAATCACTTTAAATTTAATGACAATTAGAAATTCTCGGGCTGTTGCAGATGTAACGGGTTGAGGTAGGCCCTAAATTGCTTTTGGACATAAACGAGTTGTCTATCTACGTTCAAAAAAGGCTATGCGTACCCGATAGAACGTTTATGCCAGTGGTTGGTGAAACTCAGCGCAACCAATCCACTGCGCGTACTTGTTACTGGTACCGCCTTAGCCTTTGACGAATATCGTCTTTTTCATTTGACGTAAGTTTGAAAGCAGTCTTTTTATATAGACTATCACCTTTCAGCCTACCTTTTACGTGCAAATGAAAATGCCATACATCTTGATTTCCAGCAGGTTCATTGTGCTGCAAGATGGTCGTCCCATCTACTTCAAACTCTTGATTTAGGGCGATAGCGATTTTCTTAGCTAACAAAAAAGTATCCGCAAGCACTTCTGATGGTAAATCGTAAAGGTTTTCGTAGTGTTCCTTTGAAGCAACTAAAACCGTGGGTCCAGAACCTTCGTTGCCGTGAAGCCCAAGAAAACCAACCGAATGCTCCGACTCAAAAATTACCTCGGCATTACTTTCAACTTTGTCATTTAACAAACGACAAAATGGACAAGTATAATTCTCGGGTTCGTGCATGCTAATACCAGTAACGCGAAAACTTGGGGCGAGCGTCAGCGAGTCCATGCCCCGCCGCGTAGCGGTTGGCGGGGTAGCCCAACACTGCCTTGTTATGGATTATCACTAAGCACCTCATCAATGATTATTTTAGCTTCGTCCTCTTTTCCTGCCGCGTTTAAAGCACATGTGGTTGATACTCGGATTAATAATAGAGATATTGTAACTATTAAGTGCTTATCCTTTTCGCTGAAATTGTTCGTCATTTCAGTTTCAGTGAATCGACGATCTATTTGTTCCATTCCGCCATGGTTAAACTCATTCATCAAAGTTTCTAACTTTTTGAAGAGTATATAGAAACTACTTCCTTTTTCTTTATCTAACTGACTACTTATCTGCCCAACCAAGCCCGCTAGAGTCGTATTGCACTTTCCAGATATGAAATTATTCAATGCTTTCTTAGAAGAAAAATCTTGAAAATATAGACCACGAACAGTTGCCTCGTACTGAGAGCGAAGTAAAGCTCCTGCTGAAGCAAAAAAATTTAGATTTAGTAAATGAACTAAGGAGCAAAAGTGTTCAGACGCAAGATGATAAAATCCATTGAATAATCTTGACCTAGGATTCCCAGGAATAACTATATTTCCCATTCTTGAATCTAATGACTTTCTAAATTCATTGGCAATCTCAAGTTCAGATTCAAAATTCATAGAGATCCTGGTGTTACCCACAAAAAGTAGACACCCCTTGTTATGCCAACAACAGTTTTTGTTCGAACGTTTCAGGGCTTAAATTCCCTAAGCTAGAATGACGTCGCTGACGGTTGTAAAAAATTTCAATGTACTCAAAGATACTCGACTTCAGCTCGTTGAGCGAGCCCCATTCTGTACCGTGTATCAATTCCACCTTCAATCGACTGTAAAAAGACTCCATCGGCGCGTTGTCCCAGCAATTTCCTTTACGGCTCATGCTCAGCGTTATCCCAAAGGAGCGCGCATAGTCCTGATATTCCCTG
>NZ_SLZR01000043.1 GCF_004341165.1 Reinekea marinisedimentorum | reverse complement strand
AACGTTCTGGGCTCGCTGACGAACTACCTGCTGGGCTATTGGGCGAGCACCGCCCTGGTAAAGAAGTGGTTGCGAATGTCGGAAGCAGAGTTCATGAAAGCCGAGCAAGTGAGTTAACAAGACACCCATCCTAAATCATAGAGCCTACTCCTTGCTTGATGAGGAGCTTGTGCTGCTTCAGCTGTCAAGCGAACGCTAACGATTATATGGCCATTCACGCCAAAATGTAGCTGTGTGATTTCAGATGACTACTCTAACCTTTTAGTTTCGTTAAACGAGAAACGCCTTGATCTATCAATTCAAGTATCTGTTCATTTTCATCCAATATGCGCTTTAAAGCTGTCTTCGCCGAGGAGGCATGAACATATTCTTTGTACTTTTCTATAGAGAGGTGCGCGTCACTATAAGCGCCCATATTTTCATACAGAACTGATAAATTCTTATAAAACTGGTTTCGCTTGTGAACTGGCACATTAGACTTCTGAGCAAGGAAGTTGCCTAATGCGCTCTCAACTTCCAGGTAGTGTTTTGAGTCAGGACTGTGAATAACTGCCTGATAGAACTGTATTAAATACTCTGGATTACCTGCAACTTTGAACCAAGGCTCCACCACCTGATTGATAGTCTGCTGAAGATCAGATAGCTGAGACTCACTCCAAAAGGACCTGCCACTCAATTCAGAGCTCATTTCAACTACTTCAGACCCTAAAACAGTACCCCATAATGCGACTTCTTTACCTTTTGACTTTATATAGCTTGGCGAATAGAGCGGGGAAATACAGATATAAAGCTCTATGAAATAGCATCCATTATACTCACTAGTAGGGTGCTTCAGCTTATTTATCGAAATTCCTAACTCTAACACCCCCTTTTCAACGCTATACGCATTCTTAATACACTGACTTTTAGAAAAATCTTCTGGTAAAAGTTGCACTAATTTCTTAATCATCTGCAAAAAATTGCTTATGTTAAAATTGGGTTTTCATCGATGTACTCGTGCTTAAAACAGAAACCTGTCAAACCTGATTCTAGAACAGCATCTTTAAATCGAGAACTGACATAAATCGTAGTATTGCTATCGGGCAATGTAAAAATATCATGCCCTTTTACAAGCTCTTCTCTAAACTTCCAATTATATATGGGGCTCAATAACCCTAAGTTTGCTTTAGGCCCATACTTAACGGGATCACCAATCGAATGTTCTCTATCCAAAGATTCTGCAGGCAGTTCATTATTTACCTTGAGCATGAAATATTTTTGACTTAAATCGTCCTCAAATGTAACGGGGTAAAGGTCGATTTGTCCATTCAAAAAAGGATTCAAAAGCTCAACCGATGAAGAACTCAAAAAAAACAGCGGCGTGCTTGTAAGCATCGAACTGTACGTCCAATTCTTGTTCTTGCTTGCTTCGGATGAAGACGGTACGAGCGTTGTCGGAACCCATTCAGATATCGACGGCAGAGGCTTACCAAGCAATGGGTGAAACCAACTTAAAGCCTCCTCATCAGATTTAGTTTTACCGGCACACTCAGGCAAATTATCATTTCCACTTAACTTGTAAATTTGCATATTACATTGCTCTCTTATTTAATGAGGTAAAAGTCCCTGATAATAACTCATTGCGTATATCACTTAAGATATTTATCGCACCCCCTTTTCAACGCTATACGCATTCTTAATACACTGACTTTTAGAAAAATCTTCTGGTAAAAATGACACTAAATTCTTATTCAACTAAAACAAGCCTGGCTATGTCAGAATTAGATTTTCATCATAAAATTCGTTTTTAAAACAAAAGCCAGTAAGACCCGCTTCAACAACAGCATCTTTAAAACGCTCGCTAACATAATAAGTCGTTTCCCTATCAGGCAAAGAAAATAGATGTTGCCCACTAACAAATTCTTCATTAAACACCCAGTTGTGAATCGGTGCTAAAAAGCCCTGATTCGCTCGCACCCCATGCCGAACTGGGGAGCCTGTCGACTGGTAGCGATCCAATGCTTCAAAGGGTAGTTCATTGCGTAAGCTCAGCAAGAAGTACTCTTCGTCAGGAACTTCTTCAACAATAACTGGATAAAGTATAGTAATGCCGTCAAGGAATGATTTTAATAGACCCACTGCTCTGCCACTCAACAACACATTACCCCCATTAGACACCAAATCACCATAGGGCGTCGGCGTTTTATGGAGTCCTTCTAAATATTGAGCAACCGTTGGTACCTGCCAATCATTCAAGGGCGGCAACGGATCACCTAGTGCTGGATGAAACCATCGCAATGCTCGTTTGTCTGCCCGGGAAATACCTCCGCACTCGGCGTATTTTTGATTCCAACTTAGTTCATAAATTGCCAAACTACATCGCCCTCTTATTCAATGGTACAAACATATTTGACAGTAACTCATTACGTATATCAGTCAAAATATTAATCGCGCTTACTTTATCGAGTTAACAAGACACCCATCCTAAATCATAGAGCCTTCTCCTTGCTTGATGAGGGGCTTGCGCTGCTTCAGCAGTCAAGCGAACGGCCAGAATTAATTTGATTTCACCTAAAACCGCCGATTTCAGGCACACTAAAACTTCAGCGCGGCTGAATTTCTCAATATTGTTTGAAAGAGTGTCTAAGTCAGCAGTACACCAACGTTTGGTATTCGCTGATAGCCCAGATCAGGTAATTTCTGCTTCAGCGAATCCAACTTTCCGGCAAAGCCTTTAAAGCTTTTTTCAAAATGCTGTGCGCTGTAAAGCCAGTTTTTAGGTTCAATGTTTAGGCGTTTTAAGATGGGCGGCAGGTTGGCGGGTATTGCGCCTCGCTTGTCTTCACGCAGGCAGCGGCCTGTCCAATCGAGCAGTTGCAAGTAATCTTCAAGTTTGAATGGCAGGCCTTCGGGCATGGGCTGGCGTGGATTGCCGACGAATGG
>NZ_SLZR01000042.1 GCF_004341165.1 Reinekea marinisedimentorum | reverse complement strand
GAATAAAAACGAAGAGATTTGAGCACAAGGAGAGATTTGCCACCTTGCCGAAGGCGGTCGTGCTGTGCCTGCGAAATAGAGAAAGGTATGAATAGGGTGATCGAAGTACTTGCCAAGGGTACTGCAACTCAGTTAAATGAGGGCATTAAAAGGATCAAAAGCTTGTCAACCTTCCACAGGAGGTCGGGCATTTTTTCAACAAGACGATGATCCGTACGCGGGAAACGGTATTGGGAGGCCAGCAGGCAAGCTGGTTTTTTTAGGGGCTGTGGCGCGACGGATATCTAAGCGTTAGAAATTACCAATATGGAAGTTCAGCTTGTAAAAGCAATCTCGGAAGACTTCGAGTTTGCGTATAGTGCTAAGAAGGATGCCTTAGGGCCTCACATCATTTCAAAATGGGGTTGGGATGAGGAGTATCAGCGTGAAGTCCATTTTTTACGTTGGAAAGAGAAGCCCTGGTTTTTGATTGTTCATAACGGTGAAAAAGTTGGCACTGTGTCTTTGCTTAAGCAAGATGATGGGGCGCTTCGATTTGGCGAATTTTATATTTTCAGCGCTTATCGCCGGAGAGGAATCGGTTCTTTTGTTCTTCGTCGGGTTCTTAGCGAAGCTGATAGTCTCGGTCAGAATGTTGTTCTAGAGTACCTCAAGTGGAATCCAGTAGGAGAACTATATCGTAGAAACGGGTTTAAGGTCGTGGCAGAAAACGACATCCACTACTTTATGGAGAGGGCGAAAAATTTCTAACAAGAAGCTGCACCTGACAAATATTGCTGCGTTCGTTTTGTGTATGTCGCGCAGCTCCATTTTACACAAAACGCTCTCCGCAATATTTGCAGGTGAGCTTGGCGTTATGTGAAAATCTGGCGAAGTAGCCTTTAGTGTATCTATAGAAAGCGATCAGTGAATAATGGAAGATGAATATAAGAAAGCGCTAAATGTCTTTAAGGATAGTGTTTTAGCTCAGCAGTTGCTTAAATCCTTTAATAACCCGTTCGCTAATGAATGCGAAGCGGTGGAAGTGGAAGGCGATCTATCAAACCTTAAAAAATTGGAAATATTGTCCAAAGAACTCAAATCATGGGTTATTCTAAAGTCAAAAGAAATGGAAGAATTCGAGGGGGATGATTTACATAGGATAGAGGGTGAGGCAGTCGGTTGTATGTATGCCA
This sequence comes from Reinekea marinisedimentorum, assembly GCF_004341165.1. Lineage (GTDB taxonomy): Bacteria > Pseudomonadota > Gammaproteobacteria > Pseudomonadales > Natronospirillaceae > Reinekea > Reinekea marinisedimentorum. The sequence goes on along the minus strand of NZ_SLZR01000042.1, from coordinate 1,788 downwards.
TCAGAGAGCTTGAGGCACTTTTTAAATGAATTGCCAATCACATAACAAACAGCTCCAGTTGACGTTTTGGTCTTCGCTTCAATTTGTGCATGGCCTTCGGCCATTGTTGCACAAATTTCCACTACAACCAAAACGCCACTGAGCTGGGCGTTACGTATAAGGAACTATGGACCTAGAGTTAGTAAAAGCAACCGAAGAAGGTAAGCGAGAAATTTGGGACTTGTTTGTACCAGAGATGAAACCTCATGTAGATAGAATTTGGGGCTGGGAAGATGGGTGGCAAATAAATGAATTTAATCGTCGTTACTTCAAATTAAATACTTCGTTCATAGTCTTTTCTAATCAAAAACTGGGATATGTTCAGTATTCACTAAATGAAGGTGATACTTATCTCAATATGGTAATCCTTGGCCCAGCGCAACAAGGTAAAGGACTTGGTAAGAAAGTGCTTAGGCTGATCCAAAACCTTCAGCCAGATAAGCCGCTAAAATTAAGGTGCTTTCACGTCAATGTGCGTGCTCTAAGGTTTTATGAGGTGAATGGCTTTCATATTATTGAAAGCGATGATAATTTCGTGCTTCTACAACGCGACACGTAACAAGGTGAAGCACCCAGCCCGTTCCGGGCTAAGGACAAAAATTTCACTGGCGTTCATTTTTTGCCGGTGTTCACAACGTTAGCTTATGCCAGAGAAATGGTGTCAATGTGAAGATTCGAGAAGCTGATAAGAGTGATATTTCTTCAATATTAGATTTGTATGCACAACCATCAATCGACAATGGCGAGCGGCTTTGCCTTAATGAAGCACAGAAGATCTTTGGCTTGATGAAATCCTACCCTTACTACAAGATCTTTGTAGCAGAGCTCGAGAATCAAGTTGTTGGTACGTTAACACTTCTTATCGTTCCTAATATGGGGCATAGCGGTAGTTCATCAGGAATAGTAGAAAGTGTCGCGGTCGCTCCTGATAGGCATCGTTCTGGAATAGGAAAGAAACTGATGTCCTTTGTTCTTGATGAATGCGAACGGCTGGGGTGCTATAAACTAACACTGTCGGCAAACCTTAAAAGAGAGCAAGCTCACGGATTCTACGAGTCGCTTGGATTTAAAAAGCATGGCTATAGTTTTGTTGTCAAAGTCACCAGCTAACAAAACCAAGCAGTCGGACAGCTTTGCCGCCGCGCCTTTTGTGCATGGCTTCGCCATTGTTCCACAAAAGTCACAACAACAAAGCTGCCGCTGTTGGCGGCGTTGAGGCTGTAGAAAAACCTCCAAATCCTTCCCGAAAACTTTTAAAATGGCATAAATCAACGGAGTTTGTTTCATGCCAAAATTCAAGCACTACGATTTCAATCAAAGCTCAATGGTCGTGATTAATTATCAAGACCAGCTTCAATCCGGTACGTTCGAACACGCCATTCATTATCTAATCCACAACAAGCTCGATCTCAGTATTTTTAACGATCTGTACAGCAATGATGAAAGCGGTCGACCGGCTTATGATCCTGCTATTCTGCTCTCGATCATTCTGTTCGCCTATTCCAAAGGCATTACTTCTTCTCGGGAAATCCAATGGTGCTGCGAGACTAACGTCATCTTTAAAGCGCTCTCCTGCGATACCGTTCCACATTGGACAACCATTGCCAAGTTCGTTAGCCGGTATCCCAAGAACATGACGGAACTGTTTGAGCAAGTGCTGCTGATTTGCCACGAAGAAGGGCTATTAGGTAATGAACTGTTTGCGATCGATGGCTGCAAGATGCGTTCAAACGCCGCAAAGGAATGGAG
>NZ_SLZR01000041.1 GCF_004341165.1 Reinekea marinisedimentorum | reverse complement strand
TGAATACTCCCAGGTCTTTCTAGGATTGTTGTATCTTGGCATAAACACCTCTAATTAAGTTAGCTAGAGGTGTCCACTAAAGCGGGGGAAGTTCAGAGTCCACAGCCCGCACTTGTTAAATTTATGTGCCACTGAATCAATAATACTCTTCAATGACAATTTCTATTAACTCTCTAACTTTCTCATCATCTTCTTCGTTCCAAAAGATATGCTCATTGCCATTTCCCATAACTTCTGTATTAAACGAAATTCCTAGATTTCTCATTTCCCATTTAAGATGTTCATGCGCAGTAGCATTTGCCAAATGAATATTTGGACCCACCCCTTCAAATTTTGAATATAAGAAGCTAGCAATTAAAACGATGGATATAACTAAAGCAAGCACTTGATTTCTATTCATCACTATAAAATTTAACGCCCGCATAAATGGCGAGCAACTTGTTGCGAGTCCAGCGCATACCGCGAAGCGGTGTCTTTAAATGCGCGATATTTCATTCGCTTGTTACATGTGTAGGTAGACCGCCATTTGATGTCCAACCGGTTTTCTCTGCCCACATACAAGCTGCTCTATAAATTGTATCCATGTATGGGTCTTTAATAGCATAATATGCATCTGGGTCATCTGGAAACCTAATAGCTAATTCCTTCTTAACCAAAGCATAAGCTTCACGAGTTGTGCTATCAGCAATAAGGTAGTCTCTAAAAAGCAACGGGTACCTTTGATTTTCCCTTCCATATTCTCTTATGTGGATATGGCAACGCCTCGAACTCGGCTTTTCCATAAAGAACAGTTTCTTTAGTTCCTCAGAATCTTCGTCAAAGCCAACTAAGCTATCTCTATCTGTTCCGATTCTATAATTATATCCGGCATCAATTAATTGCTCTTTTGCATACGGCTTATTCAAATCAGAAACAGTAACTTGTACATCAATTACATTTTTTGCAGGCAAATGAGGAACTGACGTGGAACCTATATGATCAATGCACATAATGAAGCCTTCTAGAATGGAAACTAGGTCCTTTCTGATTTCTTCAAATTCATTTTTCCAAGTAATCCTCGGTTCAATAATCTCTATTTTTGGCACTATTCACCTACATGTAACGAGCCTGTAGATTAACCCACTTTAAGCAGAACAACCCCAAGGCTTCCTTTAATTTGTAGTTCCTATCAATTTGCCACATCCGTAGCCTTTTTCAACTGATCATTCGCCATTTTATGACAGATATCTACTATCAGCTCAAAAGCCCTGCTAGCCCATCGTTTCTAGACTCTACATGCGGATTGCCTAAAGACTAGCTTCTGGCTGGCTAATGTCTCAATTCGCCGTATTTGTATAACTTTTCAATATTATGGATCAGACTAAACAACTGCCATTGCCCGTTCACTTTCTCTAGGCCTCGTAAGCTAAACCGATTTAAGCCTTTGTTCGTCCCAATATTGCCAAACACGGGTTCGACCACAGACATGCGATGGCTGTAGATCTGTTTGCCTTCGGCACTGTCCACCCGGTGCTTCATCCATTCGGTATAGGGAGACTGAGTAGCTTTATTAACAATAAAGCTGACCTGTCGCCCTGCACCTTTGCGATGATCCGCTGCACTGGGGTTTTTCATGCATTGATGCTTTAGGCTGCAGTTTTTGCATTGGCTGAGGCGGCCTTCGAAGTAAATCTTATCTGTACCGTTCTCGATGGGTCGTTCACCGCGATTACTGAGCTTATTTCCTGCTGGGCAAATACAAGTTTTGGTTTGTGGGTCGAAGATAAAGTCCGTGGCTGGAAAGAGACTCTTAGGTTTGGTTTTTCTAAGGTGCGCTTTGCGTTTACCGTACTTTTGTTTTTGATCCTGGAACTTGGGATCACGGCTTCTAAATTTGTTGTCTGGGATGTAGGCATTGATCTTATGCCGATTGAGCATTTTCATGTTCTGTTCGTTGGCAAAGCCGGTATCGGCAGTGACAATTACATTTTCTTTGTAGATGTCTTTGGAGATGCCCAAACGTCGAAAGCGTTGCAGTACCGCTTCCATGACCGGGGTGAGCGTATGATGCTCCTGACCTGCGCCAAAGGCGGTGGCGTCGATGATCACTTGGTGCTTCTTATCCACCGTGGCCACTCCGTTATAACCTTGGATAGTGCCTTTACTAGTAGTCATCTTAGCGGAGTCGTTATCGGTAATGTTGCTTTTAACTTCCGTTTTTCTTTTGCCTTGGCCCATCCTTGGGCTTTGCGTCTTTAGGAATTGATCGATTTTCTTGAAGTTCTTTTCCAGTGTGTTGATGGTCTGTTCTGTACGTTGTTTACGCTGTTCACTAGCTTCAGTATTTTGCTTATCAAGTTCCTTATGAGCCGTGATGTGATACTTAATTTGGCGCTTGAGCTTTTTCCGTTTCTGATCCAACTCGTTGAACGTTCCGCTCCACTCTTTGGCTGCATCTGATCTCATTTTACAACCATCGATAGCGAACAGTTCGTTACCGATCAAACCTTCCTGATGGCAAATCAACAATACCTGCTCAAACAAGTCGGTCATTTTTTTTGGGTAACGGCTGACGAACTTGGCAATGGTGGTCCAATGCGGAACGGTATCACACGACAGAGCTTTAAAAATAATATTAGTCTCGCAACACCACTGTATCTCGCGGCTAGAGGTAATGCCTTTGGAGTAGGCAAACAGAATTATCGAAAGAAGAATCGCTGGATCATAAGCCGGTCGACCGCCATCGTCGTTAGCGTAAAGGTCATTAAAAATACTGAGATCGAGTTTATTGTGGATTAAAAAATGAATGGCATGTTCGAACGTGCCAGGTTGAAGTTGCTGCTGGTAATCGATAACGACCATGGCCGTTTGATTGAAGTCGTAGTGTTTGAACTTGGGCATAAAACAAACTCCGTTGTTTTACGCCATTTTAAAGCGAAACGATGTTTATTGGGAGGTTTTTCTACAGCCTGAACGCTAAGTTAACCGGCCCTGCGAAGCGGTGCAGCTTTTGTGGCAATATGCGAGCTTTCGAGCGCCACAAAAGCCGCACCGATTCGCAGGGTCCGCGTTGAACTTTTTGTTATAAGCAATTTTAGTTTTTCCGGTAGAATACACGCTCGCTTCCATCGCTGTTGAATGACAACACCATACGTTCGTTATTAAGCTCCCTCACCGTAATCATATCTTCACCTAAGGGCTTTAGCGTGGTACCGAACTCAATGGCCATTTCGGTTGGTCTGATGCGAACAGGTACGTAACTACGCTCAAAGTATCTGACGTGCAATATTTTTCCCTCAATACAATATGCTCCCTCAAGTGGGCTTGGCTCGGCAGTTCCTCGTTCATATAGTGAGAAGGTGAATTGGCCAAATGCGCCTGCTAATTCGCTAAAATTTTCATCATGGAACCAAGACTGTTGAAGTAAATGCCGATCGACCATTTCTGGCTGAGTGCACTTAGCATGAACCAGCCGCTTTTCCAAAGCTGCGATTTCTTCGGTGTTGCGAGTTGCACCACGAGCATCCCACAGCAGATAGGCCAAAAATATCGTTGCGATGGCTGTGATCCATAGTAGGCGGTTGATCATTGCTTTGGTGTTACCCACAAAAAGTAGACACCCCTTGTTATGCCAACAACAGTTTCTGTTCGAACGTTTCAGGGCTTAAATTCCCTAAGCTAGAATGACGTCGCTGACGGTTGTAAAAAATTTCAATGTACTCAAAGATACTCGACTTAAGCTCGTTGAGCGAGCCCCATTCTGTACCGTGTATCAATTCCACCTTCAATCGACTGTAAAAAAAAGACTCCATCGGCGCGTTGTCCCAGCAATTTCCTTTACGGCTCATGCTCAGCGTTATCCCAAAGGAGCGCGCATAGTCCTGATATTCCCTG
>NZ_SLZR01000040.1 GCF_004341165.1 Reinekea marinisedimentorum | reverse complement strand
AATGCCAGTGAATCTGGCAGATTGGTTGGAATGAATAAATTTATGGAAGCTTGTGGGTTAGGCTGCGGAAAGTTGGTTAATCTACAGGCTCGTTATTTGGCATAAGTAAGGAGAGTAGTTTGTCTCTAGTAATAAGAGATGCTCAGATTAAAGATTCATCAGATATTCTGAGGTTTATTAAGGAATTGGCTCGGTACGAGAAGGCTGAGCATGAAGTTACCGCAACAGTTGAAATGATCGAAGATTCAATATTCGGGACGGCCTCAACGGTTAAAGCTGTAATATGTGAAAGAGACGGTAAGTCTGTTGGTTTCGCAGTTTACTTTTTCAATTACTCAACATGGCAAGGAAAGAATGGACTCTATCTAGAAGATCTATTTGTCACTGAAGCGGAGCGAGGCACTGGTGCTGGAAGGCTGCTTTTAAGGCATCTAGCCAGAATAGCAGTTCAAGAAAACTGCGGCCGGTTTGAATGGAATGTACTTGACTGGAATGAACCAGCTATTCGTTTCTACAAGTCAATTGGGGCAGTAGAAAAGAGTGAATGGCGAGGGTATCAGCTTGTTGGTGAAAAACTACTGGCATTGGCGGAATCTGCCAATTAACAAGCCTAGTCACCGGGACAAAATTTCCGCTTCGCTACGATTTTCCCCGTGCTACGGACGTCAATTACAAGGAGCTAGCTATCCAAAGCCAATTCAAGTTAGATGGTTTAACCATGCGCCTACCTGTAGCATCTGATGCAGAACTCATTTATGAGTTATACGCAACTGACTCGGATGTGACTAAGTATCTTGCGTGGAAACCTCATAAAAGTTTGAGCGAGACGAACGAGTTCGTACAGTCTCGTATTCAGGAATGGAAGGATGAAACTCGTTTCACTTGGTGCATTGAGTCCGACTCATCTCAATTAAAAGGTTTAATCAGCTGCAAGCCACAAAGCGAGTCTAGTTATAGCGTTTCGTATGTGGTTGGCAAGCAGTTTTGGGGGCAGGGAATTGGAACTAAAGCAGCAAAGGAGTTGGTTAATTACCTGATTAACCAACCTAGCGTGTATAGGGTAGAAGCATTCTGTGATACCGGCAATATAGGTTCTAGTAAGGTATTGGAGAAGTTGGGCATGGAATTTGAGGGTGTTGCAAAAAGAAGAGCAAATGTTCCTAACCTTAGCATCGAACCTCAAGATTGTCTTCAATACGCACTGACAATGTAATTAACAAGCGCGCCTGGCAGATTGGTTGGAATTAATAAATTTAGGGGAGCTTGTGGGTTGGATTGTGGGGAGTTGGTTAATCTACAGCCTCGTTAGGTAGCCAAGGAGCTGCAAGTGGTAAGTATGAATCCAAGTTTAGATGAAGTATTAAAAGCTCTTCGGGATAGCTGGTCATTAGAAAGTACCGAAGAGCCTGAGAATTGGACGCCATCCAACCCAAGCCGTGGGCAGTGCGGAGTTTCTTCGCTAATAATTAATGATTATTTTGGAGGAAAGTTAGTACTCTGGAAGGTGTATGTAGGTGAAGAGCAAGTGGGCTTTCATTACTCAAACGAGTTACCCGATGGTACGCCAATTGATTCAACTGCCGAGCAATTTTGGGAAAATGAAGAATTGAAAGAGCCTTCGTCATTCGAAAGGCCGAACAGACCACCAAAGAATGGAGCTGACCGCTACTTGATCTTATCAAGTTTGGTTCGCAGTAAATTGGAAAGTAACCGGGTAAAAGCCGAAACCGCGGCCTAACAATCAAAGGTGTGGGGCGAGAAAGAGACCGCGGCTGTACTTTTGGCGCTGTTATATGCCTAGCTAATAGTAATAACTGATAGAAGGAACTTTAGATATGAAAAGAATTTTGTTTTTATTAGGTGTAACAATTTCAGCATTATCCATTGCAGATGAGGCTATCGAGATTGATGTAATGCCTGGATATGAGCTCAGATACAATGACTTGATTAGTATGAAGAACGGAACTTTGCAGCGAGATTTTGACTTTGTCTATCGTGACAAAAAGGATGAGGTATGGGAGTACTATTTAAATGCAGATTTTCTTTATGACTGTAAAGTGACAACTGATTTCGATTACCCGTATTTCGATTGTAAGGTTAAAGAGGCTGGTAAGATTAGACCTAAAGGCTCTGTTTTCAGAGTGTCTGCAAAGAAATCAGGAACCTATGTAATCGCTTCATATTTCTTAAATAAATAACCATGACAACTAAGCAGTCTGGCAGCTTTGTTGACGCGAATTTTGTGCATGGATACGCCGGTTTTGCACGAATTTTTTAACAGCAAAGCAGCCTCTGTTGGCGGCGCTATTTAAAGGAAAGGCATGTACCAACTCAAAGCTGAAATCCCATCTGTTGAGGAATACATTGAAATTAGGCTCGCTGCTGGGCTTTCTAGAAAATCTGAAGAAGCGGCAGCGATCGCATTACCAAACTCAATATATGGCGTAACTGTTTATAGCGGCAATGAAAAGGTTGGCATTGCTCGGATTATCGGAGATGGCGGGTGTTTCTTTGAGGTCACCGATATGGCAGTACTGCCGGAACACCAAAACAAGGGTGTAGGTAGAATAATTATGGAGCATCTCGTTGCATGGTTGAAGGCGAATGCGCCTAAAACAGCATATGTGAGCTTAATAGCGGATCATGGCACACCTGAGTTTTATGCTAAGTTCGGATTTAAGAAAGCTGAAATGCCTAAGTCATCCGGAATGTCGATGCGTATCTTATAGAGCAAATGCGGGTGCTGGAATCGTTCCTAGCACGCGCTGAAAACGTTAAGTTTTTTAGGTAAGGACAGCCTTGATTTGAATTACACATTAAATCTCATGTTTACTTTTTTATTATTAGCCTGCGCTACGGTAAAGGCGGATATTACTGCTAGCGTAATTGTTGTGGATAACGGAAATGAACTCTTTCGAGCTTGGAACTCTAATCCAGCCGAAGGTATTTCTATTTCTCCAGTACAAATAGCAAGTCGAGGTGAGTTTCTTTCAGTCATAGTCCTTTTTTCGGGATGTGCTGCAAATGCTGAAGGCAACTGCAATGTGACCTTGGATATGGTTGTCTTAGATCCTGGTGGCAATATTTACGGAGAGTTTAAAGGTCATGAACTGTGGATAAATAAGCCAGCACCAAATGCTGGCCAGATGCAGCTGGGCGTAGATTACATGGGGATAGTAGTTGAACCGAATGACTTACCAGGAAACTACTCTGTCCTAATTAAAGCGCATGATATGCACACGGGTCAGACAGCTACTTCTAAGACTGCTTTTGAAGTAGAGCCTACAAGTAATTGAAACTTAACAAAAGTAAGCAATCGGAACGGCTTTAAGCCGCTTTCGTTTCACTCAAACAATTAAAACACGTCAGGTGTTACTGGCGTTGGTTGTAAGGGATTAGAAATGGAATTTATAGAAGCTAACCAAGGTGATGGACAAATGTTGGCAGATATTAGAGCTGCAGCAATGAGGCCAAGTTTGGAGGCATTAGGTCGATACGATGAGGTGCGCGTACGAAGTAGATTTCTAGATACCTTTGTTCCTGGCGATACTATCAAATTGGTATCAGGCAATTCGACCTTCGGCTTCTATGTTTTGAGAGATAAGGGTGATCATTTCTATTTGGATCATCTATATATCGCCACTTTTTCAGGGCAGAGAACTAGGAAAGATCATCCTTGAAAGTTTGAAAAAGAAAGCATTAGCCAAATCCTACATAATTCGATTAGGTGCTCTTAAAGGAAGTAAGGCAAATAGATTTTACCAACGTAATGGATTCATTAAGACACACGAGGATGATTTTGATATCTACTATAAATGGGTGCCAGCCAACTAGTAGGTTGAGAACACCGACACTAAATTTTGCCAGTTTTAATGAACGCCCCTAGCTAATTTAGCTGGAGGTATTTTTACCTAGCCTGGAAACAACACCATGCAAGCCACCACCACCGACCTAACCAAAATTATCACCCTAAAATTAGCCATGTTCGAGGCCGCTGGTGTTGCGAACCTTCTGGCCGATAACGCAGCCAGCATCATCTTAGATGATTATCTAAAGATGTATGCCGAAGGCACCGCCACCCATTTTATCGCCCGTGAAGGCGATGAAATAATTGCCATTGCCGGTGCTTTCATAAAGAACGACCTGCCTTACCGTTACTTTAAAAACCCGGTCTATGGGTTCATCGGCGATGTATACACCCGGCCCGATTGCCGGCGGCGCGGCCTGGCTACAAGCCTTACCCACCGGGTGTTGGATTGGTTTCGCGGGCAGGGCATAACCGAGGTTCGGTTGTTGGCTTCTAAAGAAGCTGCACCAATCTATAAAGAGTTGGGTTTCCGCTACAACGATGAGATGGTTTTGGAACTGAATTCTTAATTTTTTGTGTAGTCAGGCACTCATCACAGCAAGGAGATTTCATTGAAAATAACGGTATTGGATGACTATCAGGATGTAGTTAAAACTTTAGGGCAGCTCTGATTTTTAAGTCATTTTGAGTTTCGAACTCATTAGAACTGCCTCTGCTTCATTTTCTCTTTCTAATTGGCCACTTTAGCCATGTTT
>NZ_SLZR01000039.1 GCF_004341165.1 Reinekea marinisedimentorum | reverse complement strand
GGATATTTAAATTTCAGTTGTCAAACGGGTAGTCTTCATTTGATATTATCTCTCTTTCAGATTCATGATATCAGCCAAATATCAATGACTCTGACGCCCATTGATCTGATACTCAATATTCTCGCTAAATTATAAGCAATCTAATGCTGAATCTGCAGCTGATCTAGTAGCGCATTAATACACTGACCAGCTAACGCTCTGTGCTCTTCAACTACAGCATTGAAATAAATATAGGCAATACCTGCTATTGATGTCTCGTTTACTTGCGTAATAGACAATTCACTACAATTAACTGCAAGCTGGCTTTGAACAAATACGGCATCCGGGTACGCGTGGGTAACCACATCTGCGTACTTTTGAAGCTCACTCAACTCAATGCGTGCTAAATCCAAGATCTCCAGGTCGTCAACTGAATAGGCCAGGCCGAATGCATTAAAGGGCTTTCCTTCTATATTTTTAGGCGATATTTCGATTGCTGACTCAACTATATCCGGGAACTGCCAGGAACTTGGAGATGGGTACAGGCTTTCGGAAAATGTATTTACTGAAGCTAATAGGGTGACCATATAAACCCATAATCTGTAATTCATTGGTTCTTCCTTACACTGTTATAAAGTCAGTAAAATGTTGACTCACTAAAATGAGTTTAGGGAGCTATTTAGTGAAATATCAAAGGCTCTGACCCTTTGGTCTCTGTATCTGGCTACTAACGGTTAATATTTAATTTTTTAATCTTTGAACGCAACGTACTCGGGTTTAAACCTAATCGTCTTGCTGCGCCAAATGAACCTTCGATTCGCCCGTGACACTCGTTTATGATTTTCTCAATATGTATTTTAGTGATTGCAGCTAGTGTTTCATCTCTGCTTATTTCTATTTTATCTATTTCCTGACGAGGCTCAGAAGGCTGCGGTTCTGAATTAATTCCGATAGCCTGGATAATTTCCAATTTACCGGTTATTTCACTCAGTAATACCGCTCTATTAACAACGGATATAAATTCACGAATATTTCCTGGCCAAGAATACGCCTTAAGGTGCTCTAAATCGGCTGAGTTAAGGGATAACGGTTTAATTCCAAAAAGTTCCGAGGCTTTTGCTATATAGTATTTTGCAAGCGGCTCTATATCTTGCCTACGCTCTCTGAGTGACGGAATAACCATAGGAAATGACGACAACCGATAATACAAGTCATCCCTGAACAGCTTCTGGCCAATCATTTCAGGTAAGTTTCGGTGGGTTGCAGCAACAACCCGCACATCTGTCGTTTGCTCTTTTTCACCGCCAACACGGGTGAAGGTTCCATCCTGCAAGACACGAAGCAACCTAACCTGAGCATCCACTGGCAGTTCTGCAATTTCATCTAAAAACAACGTCCCTTTATCAGCCTGCTCAAACCAACCTTTATGCATTTTTATAGCGCCAGTAAAAGCGCCTTTTTCATGACCAAATAATTCAGAATCGATAAGTTTTTGAGAAATCGCACCGCAATTAACCCGGTGGAAAACCTCTTTTGAGCGAGAAGACTTCTGATGAATTAGCTGAGCAATAACTTCCTTACCACAGCCTGTTTCTCCGTGAAGCAGTACCGGAATATCTCTGGGCGCAACGATATTTACGCGATCTATTACGTTTTTAAGCCCTGTACGCTCACCAATGATGCATTTAATCTGTGCCATTTAGAAAATATACCTCTATATATGGCAGAAAAACAGCCAAATAAAATGGAATTTTGAAAAGAAAAAGAACCTATCGACATCAATCCCTTTAATTTCAATAGGTTAGATATTATGGATCTGCTTTTGCTACAACCATCACACTCTATTAACGATAGGTTGGAGCAAGAAACTTATGAGTCAAATTAAATTCGAGCAGTGCCAATTTAGTGAAGCGACAGCTCAAAAATCGAGCGAATGTGATATATCAGGGGCGCTTAATTCGAAGGTACTGGGATGGGAAGTTGCACAAGCACAGGATCTGCAATCTATAAAAGACAGGATGCGTTTTAACAGACCGGAAATAGTAGCCGTGCTTATTGCTTTAGGAATGTTAAGTGCCGTGTTTATATTAAGCTGCTGGCTTGCCGAAAATCCATTTCAGTCAACACAGCACATTGAATCTATTGGAACCTTATCAATTGGATGGCATGAAACTAACAGCTGGAGAATAGTATGGACTGTGGTTCTGTTAGCTATTGTATTTGAGCTTCTCGACTCCTCTGCAGGAATGGGTTATGGAACAGCCTTTACACCTATATTGCTGGTTATGGGTTATGAACTCCAACAAATTGTTCCAGCAATTATGATTCAACAGGCAAGTGCAGGGTTGATTAGCGCTTACATACATAATGAATTCAAGAACGTGGAATGGCGTTTTCATCCTATTTCAGAAACAGTAAGACTTTGGCTAATGATTTCAGGAATAGGTATATTGGCCGTGGCATTTTCAGTTACATCCATATATGGATGGCTAAGCTGGGCAACGACCTGGATAAAACTCTATGTAATAATTTTATTGTTAATTATGGGTGCTGCCGCATTAATCAATGCAAATAGAAAGACAGAGTATCACCCGAAACGCATGCTGTTTTTTGGTGCTTTAGCAGGCTTTAACAAGGGTATCGGTGGCGGCGGTTATGGTCCGGTACTAACCATTGGAGGAATACGTTCGGGTGTACCACTAAAAACGATGATGGCTATTACAGCCTTATCTGAAGGCACTGTATGTATCGCATCCATCATTACCTGGTTCTTACTTTCAAGCTCCGGTGTGATTATAGATTTTATACTACTACCCTCTATGATACTTGGCAGTATTATTGCGGTTATTGCAGGCCCATACGTTACCCGAGTTCTGCCTGATAACATCTGGCGAAAAGTTGTTCCCATCTATTGCTGTTTGCTTGCATTATTTTGCCTAATTAAGCTGTTTCCGGCTTTCTTAATATTTGCATCTACCTCTTAAAGAATAAACTAACGGATAACTACATAGCCGTCTTATGAACGAGGAAAATCTAATAAGACACCAAAATGAGTTTAGGGGGCTATTTAGTGAAATATCAAAGGCTCTGCCCCTATAACTAAGTGCACAACTCTGCCAAGTGCTTGATTACCTTGACGCCTTTGGGTACAGAGCCATCAAGTTTGCGGTTGAACCAGATTGGTTTAATGCCAGCGTTTAGAGCTGGCTCAACATCTTTAACCAGACGGTCACCGACCATAAACACATGAGATTCGTCTGCGCTAAGCTTGTCTAGTATTGCAGGTAAGAAATCTGGCTCCCCTTTTGCAAAACCGAGATTAGCTCGACAAAAATAGCTTGTAATATATCGATCTAAACCAACGCGTTCAAAAGCCAATTGAATGTCTGCCTCAGAAGAATCTGCTGCACCCGTTGCAATGTAAATTGAAGCCGATTTAGAGAGGTGACACAGAGTTTCCAATGCGCCATCTACTGCCTCGACAGTTTCCCAATCACACATTTTTCCTGGAACATCGGGGAAATCGACCATTAGGGTATCGCCCCAATCAAACAAATAGATATCTCTCATTTACCTTCCATGTGAATATGAATTTTTTCGCTTAGAGCTCGGGTTTAGGGCGTCATGGCAAAGCGACCTCGTGTGTATGTTCCCGGCGGTCGAAGTGAGTAACTATACTGAGTTTTTAGGCCGTGCTAAAAAGTTAGTCTTGGCTATTAATAAAATTTTGTAACTCATCGGAGAAGCCTTTAATTTGCTGATATTCCAGAAGGCCAGCTGATTTCATTAATACGATCTGCAGCATCACTTTGAACCTTGCATTGTCATCAAATATAATGGCGATACGATTGTCGCTTTCTCCGATAGCCTACATTCGTTAGCGCTGCAGTCTACGAGCCCACATATGCCATAAAAGATACACTGCCACAAAGCCTGTGACTAGATAGCTTATAAGCATTAACCAGCTATAAATAGCCAATGGAACTGCAAACCAACTGAGTTTGTTTCTTAGTGCTAAAACGGATAGTGCCAATACTGATACGGGAGCCAACCCCAAGGCTACAACCATAGATACCGGGTACCACGGTTGCTCATAAGGGCTAAACGAACTTGCTAATTGATACGTTAAATTGAAATTAGAGACAAATAAGAACAAAGAATAGAAAAATACTAAAATTCCGAACCAGCCAACTAATCGATTTACTTTTGTAATAGATAACATTCCTTGCACCTAACGAGGTTATAGAAAATTTTCGACATTTAAAATTCCGGTTGCCAATAGGGTGGTTATCGATTGAGACTACGCCACTTCCAGGCTCATAATATCAGCTATAAATTCAATGACTCTGACCGCTTTGATCTTGAGGTCTTCCATTAGTTGGTTTAGGTTCAAACTTAATTCCTTACTGTGTTTATCTGCTTGGCCCAGTTCTGACTATTAACTACTGACTAACTTCCATTCTTATTGGATCACCAATTTTTCTTTCTTTGAAGCCAATTATCTTCTGGGTATTTAACAGGTAAATCGAGTAAGACATTATCGGAAACCATCCATAACCAAAATCCGCCGACTAAAGCCCAGCCTTTCATGGGCTCTTCACCCTGTGCCCTTACTTCTATTTTAAAAGCTCTCTCCCGACTAAATTTTCGACCGAAAAATGGACCGAAGTTGAAAACACTGTGCTTTACACTAAGAACCTCATATCCCTTCCTTTTCAAGGCAGATACTAAAATTTTCTTAGCATTTCGAGTGGGCAAAACCCAAGCGAGATATATGAATAGAATGATTAAAAACAGAGAAGCTAAAGTGTTAACAATTATCTGGTACATTGGTGTTTATTGCCTCTTTCGAATCATATTCTTTAGTTATCTGTCCTGGATCAGTCTGCAATTTCGACAGGTATCTTTCGCGCGTCCAATCAACTAAGACAGCGTTCTTCTGGCTTACGTTCCATAAAGTAATTAATGTCACTCTCAGAAGTTACCTTAAAACCGTTTCGTTTATACAAAGACCCGACTGGGTTCCACTTTAAATACTCAAGTACAGCCACTCGTGAGTTCTCATCATATTCTTGCAAGAAATTTTTCAAAATATAGGAACCAACACCCTGATTTCGGTACTTCGTTAGCAGGCAGAACTCGCCAAACCGAACACAGCTTTCTAATTATTGTATTGAAACGGTACCGATTCGCTCATCATTGCAATTGATGATAAACCAAGATTTTTCGCCGAACCATTGCTAAAGAAGTAAGGGGTAGAAGTAAGGAGACACCCACCGTAAGGCTTGACTCGAGCTCACATAACTGGTTGCATATGGGTCTTCACCTTTTACGGTGGGTTAATGTTTCAGAGTTAGTCCACCCAGATAGAACATTATCGCGGTTTTGTAGCGTGTCTCACTTCTAAATCC
>NZ_SLZR01000038.1 GCF_004341165.1 Reinekea marinisedimentorum | reverse complement strand
AATGCCAGTGAATCTGGCAGATTGGTTGGAATGAATAAATTTATGGAAGCTTGTGGGTTAGGCTGCGGAAAGTTGGTTAATCTACAGGCTCGTTAGTTCTTATCAAGGAGATCTTAGTGAGAGCACGAAATTTTATCTGCATATTGTTTTTTTCATCATTTTGCTGGTCATCTGAGATCAATGTAGGTGGAGTAATCATTGATGTTCCCAATCCTGATGGGTACAGTCCCGTAACAAGTAATATGACTCTCCTGAATGAAATTCAAAAGCAGTTCATTGCTCCAACAAATGAAGAGTTTCTTTCATTCATTCCCATTTCTGATGTTCCATCCGTATTAAAGGACGAAATACCCGATTTTCCGAGACGATTCACGGTTCAAACAGCAAAGAATCTAATCAATTTATCTGTAACATCCTCGAATTTCGCTGAGCTGAAAGAAGTTATTAAGACACAAAACACAGATATCATTAAAAAAGCGGAGGCTCAGTTTCCTGAATTAATGGATAGGGTTAATGATGGAATCAAGGAAGAGTTTGATGTTGATCTCGCTCTATCAATATCGCAAATGGTGCCTCTGCCAGTACATGAAGAATCTGAACGTATTCTTTCTTACTCGTCATACGTTAAGTATGAGATGGTAGACGAGTTAGGAAACCCAGCGCCTTTTGTATCAGTTGTCACGACTACACTCGTTCACATAAAAGGAAAGATCCTCTTTCTATATTCATATGCTGAAGAGTCCGATGTCGAATGGAGTAGAAATGCTTCTATACAATGGGCTGAGGAACTTATTAGACTAAATCCAATAACGGCCCAAGATACATTTAATGAAAATGCACCTTCAGTCGTTACTGGTATTGACTGGGGCAATGTATTAGCAAAAGCAATTGCTGGAGCAGTCATTGGGCTTTTGATTGGGTTTTTTAGCTGGGTCAGGAACCGAAAAACGTCGAACTAACAAGGCAATGAACTTCACGCGTAATCACCGCTTCGCGGTACGCGTTGGACTTAAACTCGCTGGCGCTCATTTAAGCCAGTTATTTTGGCGTTCTATTTAAATATATGAGGCAAGAATTGATAAGAAGCTATCTCAAATCATTTTCAACGGTTCTCCTATTAACTATCGGATGCAGTTTTAGTTATGCAGTCGCTCCGGCGTCAGAAGATCTAAATGGTAGGCCGTCATTTAATTGCTCAAAAGCCTCGACTGAGGTAGAAAAAAGTATTTGTAGTTCTAGTTCAGTAGCTGCACTGGATGTAGTTCTTAGTAAGGTTTATAAAAAAATTCTGGCCGCAGGCTTTGATGAGGTTAGGGAGACTCAAAGAGCTTGGCTAAAAGAAAGAGATCGTTGCTTACACGATGAAACATCAGGGTGGCTTCGAGAGCCATTAGCTAAATGCTACTCAGATAGAATAGAGGAGTTGCAGAGCCAATACTCAATTGATCTATCAGATGAGGAATATCTAAATGTTGCCAAGCTAATACTAAAGACGGTTATTTCGGAGAATGCAACTGATGGCGAGAAGTTTATCTATATTAGCAACTTTAAGGTTTTTGCTGGAAATCTATATGAAAACTTATGCTGGTATATCCCGGAGTACATAACATTTGAGAATGACTATTTTCTAAGTACTGCCTATAGCGGGTCGCAAACCTGTGGCGGGAGTTCGTTCCCTGTAAATGGATCAATAAACTATTGCAAGGCATCGGATGGAAAATTTGTAAAGGGTGACGTTTGGAGCTGTAGAGAACACAGCACAAATGTTGAGATTTTAATTAGTACTATTGATAGCAATTTATTTTCAGAGTTCACACCCTCTGGTAGCAATTGGGTACCTAGGGAATTCGATACGAATCAAAGTAGTCGGAATAAAATCATTCCATATTTATATAGTAAACAAATTCATATACTCAGTTCACCTTCTTTCTTTTCGGAAGGTTTTATACGGGCCATTGACGAAAATTTGGCAACTCTCAAGAAGGTATTGGGTTTTCCTGAGCAAGAAATAGCTTACCTAATGTCAGGAATGAAGTGCACTTATGAGTTAGTAACTTCTAATGATAACTGGGAATCAATTTTTAAGTCTAAGCCGCCAGGTAGGTGGGGTAAGGCCAAAGGATACTACTGGTATGGTCAGCAGTTCAGCGGTTGCGATACGTTTGATAAAAGAATTGAAAATGAAATGTATACGGAAAAAGAGCTATTTATATTGCTTTGGCAGCGCTTTTATACTGCAAAAACTATGGATATAGCAATATCGATGCTAGATCGTGAATTATCAGAGCAGGCTAAGTAAAAATAGAACAAGGCGCTGTAGCAATGCGGCCTTAAATACACCGCTTCGCGGCAGGCCGTAGGACTCGCATACGCTCGCCGCTAAGCTTGGCGTTAAGAACTGAATATGAGTGAACTAGAATTTTATAATAAACAATTTGAGAAATACGGTCGGTATGACCATGGAACCCAGGAATCGAAGAAACTCGATTTGTCGAATCCTGAGGACTACTTTGAAAACCTAATTCATAGCATTTCTAGTAAGGAAAAAACGCTTGTTGACTTAGGTTGTGGCGATGGACTTTTCACATCGACATTAGCGTCTTTAAATAAGCGGGTTATTGGGGTTGAACCATCAAACCTCATAAACGTTGCCTATGAGACTGCAAAGAACTGTGCTACCGAAAATCTAACTTTTGTAAGAGAAAATGCAGTGGATTTGGGTTTTGATGACTCGACAATAGATATTGTTATAAGCCGTCGGGGACCAAATCCAGCTGACGAAATTGCTCGGATACTGAGTTCTGGAGGCATGTTCGCTTTCATAACGATTGGCGAGCAAGATTGTAGGGAGCTTAAAAAATTAGTAGGTAGAGGGCAGCATTTTGGGGACTCATCAAGAGTAAAAGAAGAATTAGTTAATTTGTTTCAAGGCCAAGGTTTTGAAATTATAGAATGCCAAGATTTTTGTTACTCTGAAAAGTACGAATCTGAATCTTCATTGATTGAGTTCCTACACCAAGTTCCAATATTTGATGGATTTGACAGAGATGATTATTCCGAAGTGTCTAAATATTGCACAGGCTTTGAAAGGAATGAAATTCAACTTAATCGCCACCGAGTTGTTTTGTTGGCTAAACTGAGTTCTTAACAATCACGGGCAGTCGACGCGAAAAGGCCGCGCAACTGCCGCAAACGTTCTGTGTAGGAATCCTATGAGAGAAATAGCGCTTCGTGCAATTAGTGAATTAACTGAGAAGCATAATCCAGAGTTTATAGTCCTTTACGGATCAGTTGTTCGCGGTGATTTCACTGCAGACAGCGATATTGATGTTGCCTGTTTCTGCAAGGAACCTGAAGTTTCGAAAGATATACGTGTATTTGAAAATAAAAAGCTTGATTGTTGGGTTTATAGCTTAGAAGGCGCCGTTCCAATTAAAAGCGAGTTCCTGAGGTTTGTTGGTGGTGAGGTATTTCTTGATAACCACGGCATTGGTAAGAAGTTTATAAGAGGCATTACTGAGTTTTATGAAAAAGGACCTAATCAATTAAAACCTGATGAAATAACCCATTTAGTTGAATGGTCTAGAAACATGCTTATTAGGGCAGAAGGGAAATCAACTGAAGCTAAATACCGAAGAACCTGGTTACCATGCGAACTCCTTGAAATATACTTCAATTTAAGAAACCTTTGGTACCTCGGTTCTAAACAAAGCTTTGCGTGGTTAGAAGAAAATGATTCAGCGGCTTATCGATTATTTGATAAAGCGTTTTCTGACCCAACAGACTTATTAGTGCTAAGAGAACTAGTTAGTGCCGTAACAAACACAGAACAAGTACAGGCAATGGACGCGAAAAAGCCCGCGCCAATGCTGTAAACGTTACATGCCTAGGAGAATAATCAGCATTGGATGATGATCAATTTTACCCAGACTGGCTTTATAAAAAGCTAATAGAGGATGACTTACCTTGGGATCAAAAGTCACCGCATGATCTTGAAGAGTTCTTGAGTAAGTACACTCTCCATGATTCATTCTGGGTCGGTGTATTTCATCACGTAGCATTTGATAGGTCTGTTACGTTGGCATTTCAATGGGATTCCGTTTGGTTGCCAGACGAAGTAAAAGAAGGAACTTCACATGTTGATGATTGGCCGTACTTGTTTGTGCAACTCGACGAAGTGGAAGAAGTATCGAAAGCTAATTTCATAGAGTTAGATGGTATAAACCGCGCCATCGGCGGCGCAGAAATAATGAAATTGGAAGGTGCTAACCATTTAGCAATTGATGATGTTTATGGTGGCCAAGTGAACCTCGTCTTTAAAGGCAATAATTCTATTATCGCGCTTAACCCTGATGGTTCTGTGCTCGAAATATGAATGCATGTAACAAGCGCATGTCGTCGGACTGGTTTTCCGCTGCGCTCCAAACCAGACGCAAATGCGGGCGTTAAATTCTTGAGGGAGAAGGGGAATTATGAGAGAACTTCTAATTGGTTTTCTGTCTATTACCTGTTTTATAGGAAACGCTTACGCGGATGCTGACGGTGAATATTGTGTTGGTAAAGACTTCGTCGCAATAGATGCAAGAGGGATTTTGTTGTCTGCTGAAGGCCCTACTACCCAAATAGTCACAATTGATTCTGACGGAAAACTTGAGCGGCACGTGCTTTCTACACCTCCAAATTTGAATAAAAGACTAAGGTGTGAAGAGAGCAGGATAGTATTAAGTGACGGGCATATGATTGATTTAGAAAATCTAAGTGAGCCTGTTTTTAGAGAGGCACCAATTAATAACAAATCTGATTTCAATAGCTCTCTTCTACCATACATTGAAAGAGATAAAGCAATTAAAATAGATACTACAGATAAGTCTCATAACTATACTTTGCTATTAAGTCATATCACTGATATTCCAGAGAAAGGTATGAACTTGCACCATATATCTGCAAGAGTCGTGAAATCAACTAGAAGTGGGGATTTTGTTAGCTCAAAATTACTAGCTGAAGGCATACGCTTAGTAACGATCGACTAGTTCAAATTTAACAAAGGCCAGCAGCCAGTCCGTTCCGGACTTTGGACTAAAATTTCACTGGCGTTCAATTTTATCCGCTGTGGCGGACGTTGAGGCTGTAGAAAAACCTCAAAATCCTTCCCGAAAACTTTTAAAATGCATAAAGCAACGGAGTTTGTTTCATGCCTAAATTCAAGCACTACGATTTCAATCAAAGCTCAATGGTCGTGATTAATTATCAAGACCAGCTTCAATCCGGTACGTTCGAACACGCCATTCATTATCTAATCCACAATAAGCTCGATCTCAGTATTTTTAACGACCTGTACAGCAATGATGAAAGCGGTCGACCGGCTTATGATCCTGCTATTCTGCTCTCGATCATTCTGTTTGCCTATTCCAAAGGCATTACTTCCTCTCGGGAAATCCAATGGTGCTGCGAGACTAACGTCATCTTTAAAGCGCTCTCCTGCGATACCGTGCCACATTGGACAACCATTGCCAAATTCGTTAGCCGGTACCCCAAGAACATGACGGAACTGTTTGAGCAGGTGCTGCTGATTTGCCACGAAGAAGGGCTATTAGGTAATGAACTGTTTGCGATCGATGGCTGCAAGATGCGTTCAAACGC
The DNA here is from genome assembly GCF_004341165.1 of Reinekea marinisedimentorum. Taxonomy (GTDB): domain Bacteria; phylum Pseudomonadota; class Gammaproteobacteria; order Pseudomonadales; family Natronospirillaceae; genus Reinekea; species Reinekea marinisedimentorum. The sequence goes on along the minus strand of NZ_SLZR01000038.1, from coordinate 15 downwards.
CGCAAAGGAATGGAG
>NZ_SLZR01000037.1 GCF_004341165.1 Reinekea marinisedimentorum | reverse complement strand
CTTCGGCGTCTGAAAAACTGAGCTGAGACATGATTGAGTCCGTTAGTTTGATTTTGGCTATTATCGCTTAATTTGTTGTATTTTTCAGAGGTGCCCTAGAAGAAAATGCACAATAGATTCGATGATACTACTACCAACAAGAACAATAGTCTTAATCGATTGAGTGTACAGAACAGAACTTAACTTAATGTCTTGAATAACTCTGTCTTGAAACTGAAGGTATTGTAGATTGTAAGCCAAGTCCTTTTTTAAGTGATACACATGCGTATACCCGTGGCCTTGTTCAATAAACTTTGAAAGATAAGTCTCTAGCTTTGCAATTGAGACTGGATACCAAGCGCTCTTGTCTTCATCGATTAGAGTTAACTCAACCATAGCTATACCTAACGAGGCTGTAGAAAAACCTCGCCCATTTCAAAATTCTTAAAAATGGCCATTTTATAGCCCGAAATAGGCCGATATCTTAAAAAATAGCTCGATTTCTTACGTAAAAATAATTTCAGAGCACTCTCCTAACGGGTGGTTTTCTGAAACTTTAGTTTTTCTACATCTTCAACGTTCTTGTACTGGCCAGAACGATAGTGAATCGAAGGCCCGCCGTGACAGCGGTTTTAAGCGGGCCTCGACCAGACACTTTTTGTTACTTGTAGTTTCCCAAGAGCCCTAACAAGAACAAGATGTCACCAACACCAAATACAAAAAATAGCCAACCCCAAAAATATCGTTTCATTACATCTTTGGTAATAGTCCCTGTATCCTCAAGATGTAGAAATTTCAATAGTGGTATTTTATAACTCGCACTCACTTGTAGCGTTAAACCAATTAGAAGGTACACAGCTGCCAAGTCAAATCTAGGCTCAATCCCTTTGAGAACTCCAACGCTCGCGAATATGAGTGCAAGAAGTACTGAAACTAATATGGCAAATAGAGTTCGTACAAATTTCATATTTACAAGTGACGTTTTTGTACTGCCGCGAGCGAATGCGAGTCGAAGGCCCGCCCGCGACAGCGGGTTCTTAAGCGGGTCTGGTGCAGCTACAATTTGTTAAGTGGAGGAAACCCATAATACATAAGTGTGAAGGTAACGTAGTAAATGGCGGGAACCATGATTATACAAAGAAAAACGTAACCCAAAACTAATATAATATTTGACCTTCCCCGTAGCTTCTTTAGACCCAGTGTGAGTAACAACAGCAAGACCGACAAAAATGGAAAACCGGTAATAGCCATTAATGCAAATAATATATTCAATTCAGCTTGAGATTTAAAATTATATACTCGAGCTGTGATAGGTGGGCCTAAATACTGCCCAACAAAAAACACCACCAAATATAGAACTATAAAAAACCACCAAGGTGTTGTAGAAATCAACTTTCTAACGTCCATACTCCCACTTAACATTTTGTTCTACGACACCTATCGCTTTCTTCCGCGTTGCAGATTTCCGATTCAAGCGACAGACAAAACACACCCACAAGCCAGTCATATTGAGCACCTCAGTATTTTCTGTCAACGCCCACATGCCATGAAAAACGACAGGTGTCATAATGTTCGAGATATGCGGCGGACAAAAATTCAAGCAAAATCAACACATTACAATTCAAATTTAATTTTCTTTTGAAGATCTGTTAATTTCGGTTTTTTCTTGATTTCCGGCAATTGCAACTGCTGCCGTATAACCACGAAATTTCCTGAAAAAAACGACAGATAGCGTTCTGGGAACTGTGGTGAAAGCCGCGCTCCTGAGTGATAAACCTATTCACTCTGCCGCTCTGAAAGGTCGCTATCTGGCAGGTCGTTGATATAGTTTTTCGAGGCAGGTAGTTCGCAGCAAAAACAGGCGAACAGCAGAGTTTATGATTGAGAATGGAGCAGAATACAAAGGCCGTTACCCAGCATTGCGCTCAGTAATCAGCCTCTGTATAAAGTGGATCAGCGCTTTCTGCAACCCACCAACAGCGGCATGAATGCCAGCATCCACCAGCTCAAACTACCGGCTGACGAATTGCTTGCAGCGCTGCTAGAGGCTGTATTGGTCGCATTTTCTTCTTGGTCGTCTGTGTCTGTTGAGTAAACTTCAAACCAATTGATGTTCCAGCCATCTGCGGTGGCAACAATCGTTAGGGTTTGATCACCCTCTTCTACATCCACCATCAGGCTTTGAGTTTCCCAGGTTTGGAAGGAGCCGGTGTTATTGACCTCGACAGTTGCCAGAACATCGTCATTGGCGTTGCGCAATTCGAAACTGCCTGTGCTGTATGCGCTGGCGAGGCGAAAATCAAATTGATACGTCCCTGCTGAAGGAATGTTGATGCTGTAGCGCATCCAGTCGCCGGTATCGATATACCCTACGTTTTCGCCACCGTCGGTATCACTCGTTGTCTCGGTTTCAACACCCGACATCTCGTCGTAATCTTCCGCTTCAATGCGCGCGATAAAGTTTTCCGGGATTGGATCAGTCACGGTCACATAACACACGGCGCTTACACTCGCGGTGTAAGAACTGGCGGTGACAGTGGCCGTACCTTCAGAAACGGCGGTTAGCTCACCGTCATCGACCGTCACTACATCGTCGTCGCTGGTGGCCCAGCTGACCGACTGGTTACTGGCGCTGACAGGCAATACGTCCGCACTGATGGTTGAAACATCACCGGTGGTCAGGCTCAGTGTTTCGCACGAAAGCTCAATGCTGGCCGCTTCAACGTAATCATCGGCAGAGAACCCACCAATCGTCACCAACACTTGCTCCGGGCTGGTGGTATGAATGGTCGAGGAATAGTCAAACACATCGTCGTAGGCAAAGGCGTAGGTTTCGCCTTCAAAGCTGATGTCTTCGCTGTGCCAGAATTCAACGTATTGGTTATGGCCGTAATAGGCGTTATCGAAATAGGTGGAGGAATCATCCCAGCTGATCCAGGCATCTTCGTCGGCGTCTAAATCAATCGCACCCCGGTTAAATGCAGCAGAGAAATGCTTTTGAATGTTTTTATCGTTATCGGTATCCGATGTTTCAGAAACATCTTCAGCCAGCACACCACTGGCCGACATAATCTCGTATGTGCCGGGCTTGGCAGAGATCATCGCATCGGTGCTGAGAGTAACATCGCTGCACCCGGAGTTTTCGTCCGTGTAGTCATCGGTGTATTCCGTGAATACGAACTGGTCACTGCTGTTCACGCGGCCCACCCATTTACCGGCCTCACCGATGCTCAGGCATAGGTTTTCAGTGCTGTAACGCGACCAGACGGCATCAACATAGGCATCAAAGTAATCTTCGTACTGACCACCACTGCTGCTGAAATCTTCATGGTGCGACGGGTTCACAATGATGTCGTAATCGTATTCGTCATCCACCAGATACAGGTTGGTGAATTGCGTCTCTGCTTGGGTCATGGCTTGCCAGGCGTTCACGATGTCATCGTGCGTTAAAATTTCACCGACGCGCTTATAAAAACCATCGCCACCCCACACCTCAATACCCATTGGGTACTGGTACGAATCGACCCGGGTGGTGTTGGTCCACAGGCCGTAATCGTTGTAAGTCAGTTCCACCATTTCAAAACGGATGCCGTAGTTGGCGTCGCCTTCGTTATTCAGGGTGGGGGCCACGTAGCCGCCGGTATCGGATTCCGAGTCGTAGCGAATATAGAGCGTGCTGCCGAACGCGATGTACATACGCACCGAGGAAAGCTGCGGCATGGGGATGGTTTGCTCTTCAATTTCGCTCAGCGGTACGAACATGTCGATGTAGCTGTAACCATCATCATTCGGGCTGGCCAGCGTGTTATCGGTGCTGTCCATCTGGTTGATTTCAAAATCGTTGTCGAAATCCATAAAGGCGTAGCCACCGTTCTGGTAGCCGACTACGGCAATGTATATTTCATCGGCACTGAATTCTGAATTCGGGCTAACGGCAAATTCATACGGGATGGTATCGTCGCCGGCAAAGGCCGGGTTCAGATTCAGGGCGGCGGTAACGGCGCTGCCCAACATAGCGGAACGAAAAACGATGGTTTTTTTCAAAGGGTTCTCCAGGTAAACGGCTGCACAGTGACGTGCTTACGGTAAGAAACCGGTACTATAGCGAGAAGCGAATTTGATAAAGTTCGACTGGTCTAAAAATTAACTAACTACGTACCGAAAACTTGAACAACCAACACGAAAAAGCCAACCTTATGCATACAACACCGGAATGGTTCCAAACCGCGGCTCTCAGCTGGTTTGAACAACACGGCCGAAAACACCTGCCCTGGCAGCAAAACAAAACCGCCTACCGGGTTTGGGTATCGGAAGTGATGCTGCAACAGACGCAGGTCGCTACGGTGATCCCCTATTTTGAGCGCTTTATGGAACGCTTCCCCACGGTGGTCGATTTAGCCGCCGCGCCGGAAGACGACGTTCTGCACCTGTGGACAGGCCTGGGCTACTACGCCCGCGCGCGCAATTTGCACAAGGCGGCAAAAACCGTCGCCCGCGATTTCAGTGGCGAAATGCCCGGTAACGCCGAACAGCTGGAAACCCTGCCCGGCATTGGCCGTTCAACCGCGGCGGCGATTGCCAGCTCGGTGTATGGCCACAGCGAAGCGATTCTCGATGGCAACGTTAAACGGGTGTTGGCGCGCTTCTTTGCATTGCAGGAATGGAGCGGCACCACGGCGGCGCAAAAGCAGCTGTGGCAGTGGGCCGAGCAACTCACCCCCGCGCAGACGGTGGCCGATTACAACCAGTGCATGATGGATTTAGGTGCTATGGTCTGTACCCGCAGCAAGCCTAAATGCACCGCCTGCCCACTGCAGGAGCAGTGCTTGGCTCACGAGCTGGACCAGGTGCATCGCCTGCCGGTGCCCAAACCCAAAAAGGATAAGCCGGTAAAAAGCACCCTAATGCTGATGCTGCAACTGGCTGACGGCCGCGTACTGCTGGAAAAACGCCCGGCTTCCGGCATTTGGGGCGGCCTGTACAGCTTCAGGGAGTTCAGCGACTACGATGCTTTGCTCAGCCACTGCGAACAGCACAGCAAAGTCCGCACTATCGACCGCTGGCCGGTCTTCCGCCACACGTTCAGCCATTACCATCTCGACATCACACCGGTGCTTGCGACCCTCAACACAGCCTCGGGCAATGTTCAGGATGGCAACGCGCTTTGGTTCAGCCCGTTATTAGCAAACGACGGTGAACAGGCCATCGGCCTGCCGGCACCGGTCAGCAGCCTGCTAGCGCAACTGGCAAAAACCCTATAACCCGTATTCGGGGTTTAACAGGTTGTAAAATAGCTTGTCACAATGATCTCAACCCTTGAAGGTGCTCATTTTTGGGTTAAAGTTAAAGGGTTAATGCGCCCTATTTTACGGGCGCTGTTTACCCCAATTTCTCAACTCGACTAACCCTCTAAAGCTAAGGGAATCCACCACCATGCTCGAAAATATAAACCCAACATCGACAGCAGCCTGGAAAGACCTGGAACAACATTTTGCCACCATGCAGGATGTCACCCTCGCCGAACTGTTTAAAAATTCATCAAGCCGATTCACCGATTTCACCGTTCAGTTTGAAGACCAGCTTCTGCTCGATTACTCCAAAAACCTGATCACCGCCGAAACCATGGAAAAGCTCACCGCGCTGGCTGAAGAATGCAAGCTGGGCGATGCCATTAAAGCCATGTTCAGCGGCGAAAAAATCAACCGCACCGAAGGCCGTGCCGTTCTGCACACCGCCCTGCGTAACCGCAGCAACACACCGGTGATGGTTGATGGCGAAGACGTGATGCCGAAGGTCAACCGCGTGTTGGATAAAATGAAAGACTTCTGCGACAAAGTGCATTCCGGCGCATGGAAAGGCTACACCGGCAAAGCCATTACCGATGTCGTCAACATTGGCATTGGCGGCTCCGATTTAGGCCCGGTGATGATCACCGAAGCACTGCGCCCTTATAACGTACCGAACATCACCAGCCACTTTGTTTCCAACGTAGACGGCACCCAAATTGTGGAAACATTGAAGCCACTGAACCCGGAAACGACCCTGTTCCTGGTAGCCTCTAAAACCTTCACCACACAAGAAACCATGACCAACGCCATGACCGCGCGCAGCTGGTTCCTGGAAGCGGCGAAAGACGAAGCCTTTGTTGCCAAGCACTTCGCGGCGCTTTCCACCAACGGAGAAAAGGTAGCCGAGTTCGGCATTGATACCGACAACATGTTTGAGTTCTGGGATTGGGTGGGCGGCCGTTATTCCAGCTGGTCAGCCATTGGCCTTTCCGTTGCACTGACGCTGGGCTACGACAACTTTGTTGAGTTTCTCAGCGGTGCCCATGCGATGGATAAGCACTTCGCCGAAACCGAATTCGATAAAAACATTCCAGCCATTCTGGGTTTAATTGGTATTTGGTACAACAACTTCTACAAAGCCGAAAGCGTTGCCATTCTGCCGTACGATCAATACATGCACCGCTTCGCCGCCTACTTCCAGCAGGGCGATATGGAATCGAACGGTAAGTGCAGCGACCGCAATGGCAACCCGGTGGATTACCAAACCGGCCCAATCATTTGGGGCGAGCCCGGCACCAACGGCCAGCATGCTTTTTACCAGCTAATTCACCAGGGCACCAAGATGATCCCTTGCGATTTCATCGCCCCGGCCATCACCCACAACCCCATCTCCGATCATCACCCAAAACTGATGTCTAACTTCTTCGCCCAAACCGAAGCCCTGGCCTTTGGTAAAAGCGCGGAACAGGTGAAGGCTGAGTTTGCCGCGGCCGGTAAAACCGAAGCGGAAACCGCCGAGCTGGTACCGTTTAAGGTATTCAACGGCAACAAGCCGACAAACTCCCTTCTGGTGAAACAAATTACGCCTTACACACTGGGCGCCATGGTTGCCATGTACGAGCACAAAATTTTTGTACAGGGCGTCATCTGGAACATCTTCTCGTTCGACCAGTGGGGCGTGGAACTCGGGAAGCAGCTGGCGAACCAGATTCTGCCAGAGCTGATGGCAAGCGGCGAAGTAACCAGCCACGATGATTCCACCAATGGGTTGATCAATCAGTTTAAAGCCTGGAAGTAAATGGGTTGCAGAGGCTCTTTTGTAGGTCGGGCTTCAGCCCGACTGCTCAGCCCTAAGTTCAGCAGCAACCTGTGTTGGCCTAAAGACCAACCTACAACCGCGCCTCACCTGTAGGTCGGGCTTTAGCCCGACAACCCAACCGCAAATTCAGCAGCAATCTTTGTTGGCCTAAAGACCAACCTACAACCACAGCTCACCTGTAGGTCGGGCTTCAGCCCGACAATTAAAATAACTCTGCCAGCCTAAATACCGACCCATATAAAAGGAACTTACCATGTCATGGAATGACTTACGTAAAGGCCGTTTTTCTCAAGACCGAGGAGAATACTTTATAACCTTCGTGTGCACTGATCGCATTAGGTACTTTAGCGACCATTCAGCTGCTCATATTTTTTGCCAGCAACTAAAACTAAATGAACAAAGTCATGGTTGTGTTTGGTTAGCCTGGGTACTAATGCCAAATCATTTTCATGGCTTACTTCAGTTAGGCCCGAGCACTTTAGGGAAGGCGGTTGGGCATTTAAAGGGTTTAAGTGCCAAGCGAATCAATGAAAAAACGGGTAGGAACAGAGCCTTATGGCAGTCAGCTTACTTTGATAGAGCGATACGAGCGGAGGAAGACCGTATTGCCATAGCTCGATATATTGTTGCGAACCCTATTAGGTCTGGTTTAGTGAATGATCTAAGTCATTATCCGTACTGGAATTCAACATACCTTTGATTGTCGGTAAATCGTCGGCCTAAAGGCCGACCTACAACCACAGCTCACTTGTAGGTCGGGCTTCAGCCCGACAACCCAACCCCAAGTTCAGCAGCAACCTGTGTTGGCCTAAAGACCAACCTACAACCACAGCTCATTTGTAGGTCGGGCTTTAGCCCGACAACCCAACCGCATATTCAGCAGCAACCTGTGTTGGCCTAAAGGCCAACCTACAACCACGCCTCATTTGTAGGTCGGGCTTTAGCCCGACAACCCAACCCCAAGTTCAGCAGCAATCTGTGTTGGCCTAAAGGCCAACCTACAACCTCGCCTCACCTGTAGGTCGGGCTTCAGCCCGACAACCCAACCCCAAATTCAGCAGCAACCTATGTTGGCCTGAAGACCAACCTACAACCACGCCTCAACTGTAGATACCATCTCTCCATATCGCGTACAAGCACTTCTTCAAGCTGCTTGTGCGCAATATTCCGTTTGATTTTTAACGACGCCAAAACAGATT
>NZ_SLZR01000036.1 GCF_004341165.1 Reinekea marinisedimentorum | reverse complement strand
ATAGCCGCCCCAGGAAAAGATACGACTACAAAACACCGGAGGAAATGTACTATGGAAAATAACTATCGGTGTCGCACTTCAAACTTGATACTAAGGGTTTTTTATTCGTCACGTATCTCGACACATGGCGTCATTTGACGTTTTTCGTGGCGTATGGCTGTTGACAGAAAATAGCGTAGTGCTCAATATGACTGGGTTGTAGCGGTGTTTTATAGGTCGCTTAAATCGTAAAGCTACGACATGGAAGAAGGCGGTATGTGTCGTAAAACAAACTGTTAATTGTACATAAACAATAGGGTAAGGAAATTGACAGAAGCATATCCGGCGAATTTGCTAATTAAATTCTTTAGTGAAGAGCAACACTATATTAGCTTTAAAAGCGGTAGTTCTTTTTTTAGAACCCCTCATTTCTACCGGAACTGTGAAGATAGGGGCCGAGGAGACCGTACTGAGTCATGTGTTGGATATTGGAATAAAGAATTAGGCGATGAGATTCCTCATGTCGCGTCGGAAGACGAGTCTATAGACTTAAGTCAAGTTGCTAGTTTATTGATATACCCTTTGCAAGAGCAGAAAGATTGTTGGTTGCAGTCATGGAGTATTATGGGGCCTTCAAATGGTTTCGAGCTGTCATTGCAGGCAATGTTAGATGAATTTGGTCCTTACTTTGTGGTGATGCCAGCAAGCAACATTACGCGTTATGTATACCTATTAGAAAAAGCAACTGGCGAGACTGTTAACTATGGAGCGATTCAATATTCAGATGACCCGCTAAAAAGATCTTTGACAGTAAAGAACTCTGGTCTTGGATATCAAAAGGAACTGCGCTTATTTCTTGGCAGTTGCGAAAAGGATGAGATGACCGACAGGACTTTGCAGATTCCTAATCTAAATAGCTTATTGGCGGATATTGGAAGCTTAAAAATTTCTAATCCTAATGGTACCACTCGATACTGTACGCAGGGGACTGGGAAAGTCATAACTTCGGAATAGAACACTTAATAAGTTGCAGGATTCGGGAGGCTCTACAAGCCTCCGGTGTGCAAGCCGTAATGGTTTCTAGAGGCTGGCCAATGGCCGTTAAATTCGTAAATACAATTGTGTTTGTATCTGATTTGGCCGAATCGAAAAGGTTTTATTCGGATCTATTAGGTATAAAAGTAAAAGAAGAATTGGAATCTATCATTTTCTTTGAAAATCATTTAGTTCTCCATAGTGATAAACCTATTTTGGATAGTGTTTTCAAAACGGAGAGTAAAAGTAGACTAAATCCGATTGGGGCCAATAACATACTGATCTACTTTGAGTGTGAATCTCTTAGCGAACTAGAATCTACATTTGGAAAGGTAAGCAGTAAAGCTAAAGTAATTCATGAAATTGAAGTTCAGGATTGGGGTCAGAAGGTTTTTAGGTTTTTCGATCCCGACGGGCACATATTAGAGTTTGGCCTGAAAAATGGTTTGAATGAAAAAACATAACGGGCCTGATACATTCGCTAGAAATCTTGCTGGACTTGCTTTACTCAGCCGTGGTGTCAGCACCAATCTCGGGAGATTGTATGTGGCATAAAGTAATACCTGAAATATGCAAAAAGCTAGAGGAATTAGATGTTAGATATCATGCTGATGCTTCATCTAGTTTATTTGTCTGTGGTTTCGAATTTGAAATGGAAGATTTCGATGTGACTGTTGAGTGGGGGACTATTGAAATAGTTAGGAATGCATTTGAGTCCCTAAACCCCACTCAAGTATCGGGCACTAACCCTAAGCAATTTAGATTTGAGTTCATGGGTCGCAAGATAGATGTAATGTCCTATGAAAGTGATACGGGTATCGGCGCATACGCAGAGCGCCAGTTAATCGAATTCTCAGGTGCTAAAATCTGGACGAAGATACCAAGCTTTTACTTAAGCCGGATGAGGAAGGACCATCCAGTTCGAAATGCGGCATTACGGTACTTTAAAAGTTAACTAACAGCAGCGGCAAACCTATCCCTCAAATTGCTGCCAGTTACGTATTAGCTCCGCCACTTCGCTGTGCTGAGCGCTCTATTTAAAGGGAAATGGATATGGTTGAATACATTAATGCGTTGTTATTAACCTATACAGCATTTATTTTTGCAGTACTTTCACCAGGCCCTAATGTTTTTGGTGTTATGAATATTTCACTAGAAAAAGGAAAGGCTGCGGGTTTGTTGTTTGGCCTTGGTATCGCATTCGGTTCTTTGACTTGGGCGACTCTAAGTGTTTTAGGCCTAACTCAGATTATTGCAAAATACGCTGAACTGCTATTTCTGATAAAGGTTTTTGGAGGGGTCTATTTAATTCATCTTGCCATCAAAGCCTATAAGTCATCTAAGACTGAAATACCAAGTAATTCATCTAAAACACATGACTTATTATCCAAGCAATATTTTGCCGGTGGTTACACGCTGATGATGACGAACCCTAAAGCTGCATTAGCTTGGGTTGCAATAGTATCGTTATCTACATTTAACAACGCTCCAGCCTGGGTTTCAATTGCTGCTATCACTGGCACTTTCTCTCTTTCAGTAATTATCCATGTGGCGTATGCGTCTATTTTTTCAAGCAGACCATTTGTAAGGTATTATCGAAAATCGAGAAGTAAAATACTAAAGGTGTTTTCAATTGTCTATGGTGGTTTGGGGATGAAATTGCTTTCAACTACGAACTAAATAGATCAAAAATGGGCGTAGGGCTTGTTCCTCGCTTTTACCACAACCGTTCATTTCAAAGGTGAATTAAATTGCCAAGTGTTTTAATTACCGGAGCAGCCAAAGGGCTTGGAAGGGAACTTGCTAAGTCTTTCCATGGTTATGATTGGGACTTATACCTTGTTGTGAGAAGCTCTGAATCTAAAGCCTCACTTTTGAATGAGTTTCCGAATGCCCATATTATCGAGTCAGATGTTCGATCCCTTGAGCATGAAGAAAAAGTTAAAAACTGGCTGGATGATAAATCGATAGACGTACTCATTAATAATGCAGGTTTAGGTAGTAAAGGACCTAACCTAGATACAGCGACTATTGAGCAGATATCGTCCGTTTTTGAAACTAATTGCTTAGGTGTATTTTCAACGGTTAAGGGTGCACAAAAAGCTTTGCGCAAGTCGAAAAGCGCTTTAGTTCTGAATATAAGCTCCCGACGGGGTTCCATGGCTATGCAGGCTTCGGGAGCAGCTAAAGGTTCCGGCTGCTCGTACTCTTATCGGATAAGTAAGGCAGCTCAGAACATGCTTACCCTTTGTTTGGCCGACGACCTTGAAGAGTTTGGGATCAAGGTGGCGGCGATTCATCCGGGTAGGTTGCTTACTAATATGGCATCGAGGGATGCTCATATGACACCAGAAAGATCAGCTAAATTAATAAGTGAATTAGTCGTTAGTGGAAAGATTAATAATCGGGACTACCTGTGCATGGAAACTGGCTCACTGCCTTGGTAGAAATGAACAAGTGTGGGCAGTTGACGCTAAGTGACCGCGCCGGTGCTGTAAGTGTTAGTTTCCCAAAGGATTGGTATGAATTTACTTGATGATCGAGTTCTATCTATAGAAGTTATCGAAACAGGGCAAGATCTTATTTCAATTCCAGATAAACATGAGAAATTAGTTCTCGATCATGACGTTGAATTAGGATATGAGAATGAGTTTGTAGCTCGCAAGGGAGTTGTTAGCAGGCTTATTCAAGCTGCAAATAGGCTACCTTTCGGTACTTGCCTCTCAATTAAAGAAACCTACCGCCCAAAGGAATTTCAAGAGCTAATTTTTAATCGCAGGGCTAGCCGCCTTTCAAAGTTATCAGAACACTCAGGTAAATCTGAATTAGATATCCATAGACTAACTTCTCAGTTTATTGCTCCTCCGGAAGTTGCGGGGCACCCAACTGGAGGGGCTGTCGATGTAGCACTTATCACTTCAGATGGTAATGAACTTGATCTAGGGTGCAATTACGATGAAGACGAGCAAGCATCAAATGGAAGATGCTTTTCATTTTCTACTGACATATCTCGCGAAGCTCAGAAAAACAGGCAAGTTCTTTTTAATTGCATGAGAATGGCTGGCTTTGTAAATTATCCCTTTGAATGGTGGCACTGGTCATATGGGGACAAGTACTGGGCAGCAGTTACAGGCGCTTCGAATGCAATATACGGTGCCATCGGTAGAAACTAACAATCACGTGTGTTGATTCAGAAACCAAAATCCGCTCAACCTACGCCTCCAATGCAGCCCTTAACCCGGCTGCTTTTTTGTGTCTGTAAAATATGGAATGTTTGTGGAAGTTGCATTTTACATGAAATGAAAACGTCCAACTCCCGCCGTCTGGTCGTTTAGACCTGCCATTTCACCTTAATCTTGCTGTGAGTCGAAGTGATTGGGAGCTACCTGGGTGGCTGCTGTCCCTTTGCGACGACCTTCTACTAAAAATAAGGAGAATTAAATGAAGGCTCTACCTACCGCAGCAACATTAACCACTTGTATGCTTGCCATAGCATTGACGGGCTGTCTTGGTGAAGACAGTGATTCAAGCTCGACGACTGAGTTGGCTTACCCGGTTATCGATACCATGCAGTCTGATTGTTACGATACTGTGGGTGATGTTATCGAATGCGGTTCCGATGCAGATCTTATAGGTCAGGATGCAGAATATACGACCACGGAGTCCTCTTACACGAAGTCGGACGAGGTTGACGATTACGATACCACCGTCACGGACAATATTACCGGCCTGGTTTGGACGTACAAACAATCTGACGATCAGTATAATTTTGATGCCGCTGTTAGCTATTGTGAAGATCTGTCTTCCGGCGGCTACGACGACTGGCGTTTGCCGAACCTGAAAGAGTTGTACTCTCTGGCCAATTTTAACGGCGCACTGGATATAACGGTCAATGATGACGGCAGCTATGATACCAGCAACGCTCAGCCCTATCTGGATACAGACTACTTTGAATTCAACTACGTAAGTTTCCCCGGGCCATTTGCTACTCAAACCTGGTCCAGCTCTGAGTACGACATCAATTTACTGGGCGGCCACCCGGATGAAGATGAAGAGGATGCGGGGTACCCGGCGGCATTCGGGTTCAACTTTGCCGATGGTCATATCAAAGCCTACGGCACCGAGGAAGATCAGCCGGGGCTCTTTATTCGTTGCGTGCGCAGCGATGATACGGACTATGCCGTTAACGATTTTGAATTGAACGAAACCGGCACCATTGTGACTGATAATGCCTCGGGCCTGATGTGGCAGCAGGATGATGGCGGTGATACCTACAGCTGGGGCGGAGCCATGGCGCATTGCGAAGCTCTGGAACTAGAAGGCTATGATGACTGGCGTCTGCCGGACAATAAAGAGCTGCAGAGCATTGTCGATTATGATGCGACGGAAACGCCGGCCATTAATACCGACTATTTCTCGGCCACCTTTAACGAAGACTACGGCACGCCTGGAATCTATTCTGACGAGGGTGGTGACTACGGTTGGTACTGGACGAGCACGACCATTGGTGATTTCCCGGAAAACGGCAGCTATATTGCGTTTGGTCGGGCCTATTCAACCGCGAACATTGATGCAGGCAACGCCTTTGATTACAGCGAAATTGAGGACGCTGCAGAGCTGGCAGCCGCATTTGCAGCAGCCGACTACTACGACTATCACGGTGCCGGCGCGCAGCGAAGTGATCCGAAGGATCCATCTCTGGTAAATGACGCCAGCGGCTGCTCCGATTACGCCTGTGATGAAGAGCGCGGCTATAACTACGCCCGCTGCGTTCGTGGTGGTGTTGAATAAGCCTGAAGCTATTCGCTATTAGAACAGGTGCAAAATTGAGTATCTGTTCACTTCGTAGCACGGCGGATATCTGCGTTGGCAAAGCTAGAAAGAGTGCAACTGTTTCTAGCTTTGCCACCTTTATCCTCATTGAACGTCGGCGCTCTTTAACTACAGGGTTTAAGTTAATGCGCCGAAGCCACCTGAGTTGCCGAATTAATATAAAAACCCAAGGCTTCGAATTGTATATACCAAACACCAATAGAGACGGCATAACCAATAATAATCGTCCAGGCATACTTCATGTGCGTTGAGAATGTGTAAACCCCTTTCAGCTTACCCATAACCCCAACGCCGGCAGCAGAGCCAAATGAGATCAGGCTTCCACCAATTCCGGCGGTTAACGTCACCAGCATCCATTGCGCAAGCGGTAGGTCAGGTGATGACTTTATCACAGCAGACATGACCGGTACGTTATCTACAATGGCGGATAGAAAGCCCACACCGATATTGACGTAGGTTGGATTAAATTGGGTGTAGAGTTTGGCCGCATAGTCAAGAAATCCGGCAAAGTGGAGAGCACCGACAGCCGCTAAAATACCGAAGAAAAATAACAGGGTATCGTTTTCAACCTTGGAAACGGACTTATAAATTTGAATGTCGTTATTGTGGTACTTCTTAAGCGTGTATGCGTAGAGCTGCAATAACGAAAGTCCGAACAACATTCCCCACATCGGTGGTAAGTGCATTGCTTGCTTACCAATGACCGCTGACGCGATAGTTAAAACACCCAGACCAGCAATGACCATTCCACCTTTGTGAATCTGAACAGGCTCGGCACCCTCAACTTGCTGTGGGTGACCTTCCGGAATATAGCGAGATAGAATCAAACCGGTAATTGCCCAACCAATAATGGAGGCTGGAAAGAGAAACAGGAAGTCTACAAATGCCCCTTTGCCTGAAGACCAGGCCAGCAGTGTTGTGGTATCGCCAAATGGCGACCAGGCGCCCCCCGCATTTGCAGCGACAACGATATTAATGGCCGCCGGAATCAAAAAGGCCTTATTGTCTTTCTCGATAGTAATCAGCACTGTCGAGAGAATAAGCGCAGTGGTGAGGTTATCGGCTACCGGCGAGATAAAGAAGGCCAGTAGCCCAGTGGACCAAAACAGTTTTTTATAGTTAAAGCCTGACTTTAATAGTTTCTCTTTTAGCGCATCAAAAACATTTCGTTCAATGAGCGCTTCAATATAGGTCATTGCAACAAATAGGAAAAAGAAGATCTCTGCAATTTCGACAATCAAATGCTCTATTTCGCTATCAAACGCTGAGAAATTATGCCCCCCTAATGCGTAATAAATACCGAGTAACATAAACATAAATGTACCCGTAAATAAGGCGGGCTTCGCTTTGTTGATGTGATATTTTTCTTCTGCGGCAATAAAGTAATACCCGACAACAAATATCAATAGCAATAGCCACCCGAATGGCTTCACTGCTAAGTCAACGGCGTGAATTGTTCCTTCAGTACTTGACATGCGATCTCCTTTGTCTGAATTGGTTTAGAGGGTTTCTTAGATCGTACGAGGGTATGATCCAGTTTTAGTTTTTCATTGAAGTTTAAATTCACCAACCGGTTTTACTCACTCATTTCAAATTTTTGATGAGCCTGCCGTCTTTATAATTGGCGGGCGCACATGGGCAAGAAGTAACGGTTGGTTTTTTTCAATGCATCGAAATTTTTCTTTAACTTTCGAACCTAACGATAGAATTATGCCGGCTTTTGGTGTGCTTCTGGCAGTCGCTTCTGCTGAACAAGAATGAAAAGTGAAAAGACACTTAGCGCTAACATTAATACGCCAAGAGCCCATAAGCCGTTTGAGAGCAGCAGTGTTGAAAGGGCAGCGATGAGCGCACTGGCAATGGATTGAATTGCACCAATAAAGGATTTGGATACCGACAAACACACTCAGTATCTTGTGTGGCGCATGGCGGTTTAGCAGGGTTGAACTTACTCGGTTGGCGATAATGCCAATACCGGTATTCACAACAAAAAGCGCTGAGAATAGTGCTTCACTTAACCCGAATTGTTCAATGTAGATCATTGATGAATTGGTGATAAAAATCATTAATACGGAATAGGTTGCTGCCTGAACAACCACGTATTTTCTGGCTTCCAGGTAGGCTACATATGCTGGTTTAATCCGGGTTTGTAGGTCGGGCTTCAGCCCGACAAGTATGAAACTTGGTAACCAGTCGGCCTAAAGGCCGACCTGCAGGTAGGCTACATATGCTGGTTTAATTGGGGTTTGTAGGTCGGGCTTCAGCCCGACAAGTATAAAACTCCGTA
This sequence comes from Reinekea marinisedimentorum, assembly GCF_004341165.1. Lineage (GTDB taxonomy): Bacteria > Pseudomonadota > Gammaproteobacteria > Pseudomonadales > Natronospirillaceae > Reinekea > Reinekea marinisedimentorum. Next base: position 596 of record NZ_SLZR01000036.1, on the reverse strand, counting down.
ACTCGTCGGCCTAAAGGCCGGCCTACAGGTAGGCTACATATGCTGGTTTAATTGGGGTTTGTAGGTCGGGCTTCAGCCCGACAAGTATGAAACTCAGTAACTCGTCGGCCTAAAGGCCGGCCTACAGGTAGGCTACATATGCTGGTTTAATTGGGGGTTTGTAGGTCGGGCTTCAGCCCGACAAGTATGAAACTCAGTAACTCGTCGGCCTAAAGGCCGACCTACAGGCAGGCTACATATGCTGGTTTAATTGGGGTTTGTAGGTCGGGCTTCAGCCCGACAAGTATGAAGCTTGGTAACCAGTCGGCCTAAAGGCCGACCTACAGGCAGGCTACATATGCTGGTTTAATTGGGGTTTGTAGGTCAGGCTTCAGCCCGACAAGTATAAAACTAAGTATGACTAATCTAGTAGCGTACCCTTCAGATTCAGCCTGAACCTGTTAAAAAGTAAACCAGCCCTTTCAATAACAAGCGACCGTGATTAAAAACAACCGTTTCTAGTGGGCCATGCGGTTAATTAGGTAATACTTTTTTAGCCCGTTCAACGGATGCAATTATCTTTTCTGCACTTTTCGTCCACTTAAATGGTTTTGCTA
>NZ_SLZR01000035.1 GCF_004341165.1 Reinekea marinisedimentorum | reverse complement strand
GCGTATGCCACCGAGAAAAGGCGAAGGCAAGAAGTGCAGGAACTGGCCAGAACCCAGGGAGCATTACTGCTATGAAATTATTCCGGACAGTAGTGCGCCTGCGCGGTGGTCCGACACTTCGGGATGATTGTGAGGCTTTCTAATGACGCGGTATCATCTACAACAAAGGCGCCATTGCTACTATCAAATCATTCTGGACAGTAATGCGCGAATGCCGGCATCCCCAACTCCACCGTCTACGTATGTATCTGGCTACTCTTCTTGAATTTACCGATTAGACTGAAATGATCTTGTGGCGAGGTAAATTAACCCGCCTAAACTCCAAGCCTTTCAAGTTTTCCATACCCAAATTACTTCGATTCCATGCCTCAATTTGCGGATGTCGTCGGGTAGTGCGACAGCTGTCGATTTTTGTAAGGCTATGGCGTTGACAGAAAATATCATAGTGGTCAATATGACTGGTCTGTAGGGGCGTTTTATGTTCTTTTAAATATGAGAATTGCGACTCCTTAAAAAGCGACAGGTGTCGTAGAACAAGCTGTTAGCCGATAGAACGAAATATTCGAATATTAAGATAGAGAATTTTATATGAATGAAGAATACAACGAAGAAATCGAAAAGGCGGAAGCTGAACAGGAAGAGTCAGAGGACTACTCTGAGACCCCACCATCAGACATTGTAGCTTTTAACGAACTGAGGTCTTGCGCGGACCTCGTTAGAATGCACAAAGCAGGGCAGTTGATTATTAAACCAGACTTTCAACGGGATGTTGTTTGGTCGAATCCAGCCCAGACAAGATTTATCGACTCACTCGTTAAGCAACTTCCTATTCCTAGCATGTGTCTAAGTCTTGATTACAAAACTGAAAAAAGGCTGATGATTGATGGCTTGCAAAGAATTTCTAGCATCATCAAATTTTTAACAGACGAGGAATGGAGGCTTTCAAAGCTAGAAGATATTGACTCAAGAATATCAGGAAGGACGTCTGGTTATTTAAAAGAAAAGCATTTTGAAATTTATAGTCGTATAGAGAATCTGACTATCCCCGTAACGGTTTTAAGATGTGATTACTCTAAGAAGTCACATCTAAATTATTTGTTTACGATTTTTCATCGCCTTAATACTGGAGGCAACAAGCTTAGCAACCAAGAAATCCGAAACTGCATATATGCTGGTGATTTTAATGAAATGCTAAAGAAAATTGTTGAGCGGAAAGAGACCAGATATCTATTTGGCCTCGAAGAAGAAAAAACATATCGGTATGCATACGAAGAACTATTCCTAAGAGTATTTACGTTTGCTGACGCTCACGAAAAATATAATGGGCGACTAGCAAAGTATCTTAATGAATATATGGAATCTAAGAAAAAAATTACCGAAAAAGAAATCGAGACAAAAACCGATAGAATTAACCGGTCTATTACACTTCTATATAGAAGTATACTTGATGGAAAGCAGCTACCAAAATTAAGCAAATCAACAATTGAGGCGCTATTTGTAGGTATATATAAAAATATAGACGGATTGGAGGGCGAGTCGGAAGAACAATTATCTGCTCGCTATCAAGCATTAAGAGAGGACGATAATTTTTCTATAGCAAGCTTAAGCGAGGGATTGGCTGCTACAGATAAAGTTAAAGCCAGAATATCTAAAGGAATAGAGATTTTTAGTTGATATGATCGTTAAGAAGCATATTTCTCGAACGCTGAAAGATTTGGATAATAGATACAATGGCGCCATGCATTGTTCAAGCATAGATGAATCTATCTATTACTCAAAACTTGCAATACTGGAGTACTGTGGATGGATTGAAGAGGCATTTGATAATATTGTGCGGCGCGCTGTTAAAGGAAAGCTAAGAAGCCAGCCCTATAAGCAAATGCTTGAAACATCGGTTATCGGAAATAATCACGGATTTCAGTATAAAGAAAACTTTCGTCCAATGCTAACTAGAGCAATTGGCATAGTAGCTATGGAGAAGTTAGAAAAAGAACTCGACAAGAGCGGAAATATTACGATATTAATTAGTGAATTGGAGGCGGTTAAGCGGGACCGTGATAGTGCAGCCCATACATGGGCTCAGAATGCAACTCGCACATATCCTTCACCTTCTATTACTCGATCTAGATTAGAAAAAATCCACCCAATTGCTAAAGAGATATATTCGTATGTCACTAAGCTTTGATACGCTAACAACGTCATGTTGTCGGATTTACGCTGCGTTCCTCCAACCACTGGCGTAAGCGTTATGTTCACGGAGTAATTTGGAATATGGCAAAGCCTTCGAAGAAGGAAAAAAGAAAGCAGAAATTAAATCTAAAGACTAAGGCTGCTCGCCGTGCAGTGCACGATAGGAATCGTGAAAGAAAGTCAGCAGAGAACATTCTTAGATTTGGAAAGAAACTTACTCGAAGACAGTTTGATGCGTATTGTTACTGCCGAATGCCATTAGTACGCTTTACCGCAGAGGAGATCGAATGGTACTCACTTTTTGATAATAAGCTGCTAGGCATCGTGATTAGAGATGTTATAGACAACGATTATGGATTCATCGTTCTAGGTAGAGATTCAAGAAGATTATTTCGTTGCATCGAAGTTAGTAGAGATTTTCACGATAATATAGAAAAGGCACGAAAAAATCTAGCTAGGAAGATTTTTAAAGATTATTTGGGAAAAGCTCAGGATGTATATCCACAGGGCGACGAAGCTGATGCCGTATTTGATCTATTTACAGATGTTATTCCTGAAAATGAGCAGCATCATGGCTACAGAATACTTAAGAATGAATCTAGATTTGAAGCGGCTAGAAATATAGTATCTGAAATCGTAAATTCGTTTGTTGATAACGATGGGCATTTCGAGCGAGAGTTTCAGTCAATAAACTTCCAAGCTAGATTATGGGAATTGTATTTACACATATACATTCATAACGCAGGATTAATGGTAGAAAACAATCACCCTGCACCTGATTTTGAAGTTTCTTTCTTTGGAGAAAAAATATTCATTGAGGCCGTGACAGTCAATCCATCTAAGAATGAAAATCGCCCTGATTTACCTCCTCCTGAGACACATAAAGAAGTTGAGGAGCGGTTAAATGATTTTATGCCTATCAAGTTTGGAAGCCCCCTATTCAGTAAGCTACAAAAAAAGTATTGGGAAAAAGAGCATGTCTCGGGAAAGCCAATTATTTTAGCAATTCACGACTATCACAACGATAGTGCGATGACATGGTCGCGAACTGCATTGTCAGAATATTTGTATGGGATAAGAACGCGAATTGTCGATGGGAAGCCCTTCGTAGAGGATATAGAAAAACATAGCTGGGAAGGAAAAGAAATACCTTCCGGTTTCTTCTTCCAAGACGATGCTGAAAATATAAGCGCAGTGCTTTTTAGCAATCAAGCAACAATTCCAAAGTTTAATCGTATGGGGAAAATCGCTGGATTGGGCAGCGCTGATGTCAAGATGATTAGGAATGGATTCTTATATAATCCAGACCCAGAAGCTATTCATCCTATCCCATTTTCCAAAGATTTAGATGATCCGGATTATGAAGAGTCATGGTCAGACGGGCTAATTATGTTTCACAACCCAAATGCGAAAAATCCTGTAGATCCAGATGTATTCTCTGATATTAGCCATATATTCTACTCGAAAGAAGAAGGCTTCTATGGATATCATCAGCCTTACGATGTTCTTGGCTCAATTACAGTCGTGGTTACAAAGGCGAAAGAATGAACTTAGGATCAAAGTTGAAGTACGACACCATTAGTCATTTCCCATAGGTGCTACTTCATAAATGGACACCCACTAAATAAGCGCCCGGCGATCAATTTTCCGCCACGTTGTAGCTCCAAGCTGCTGCGTGAGCCATTCGTAAATGTTGCTACGTTTAAATCAGTGCCAAACATAGGATTACCATGATATCTCTCAGAATAATGCGACAAGACGAGTTTCCCGCATATCGTAGTTATTTCGTTGAAGATTACAGTCGTGAGATAGCTGAGAATTACGGTCATTCAGTAGAGTTGGCGATAAATCTAGCAGAAGCAGAATTACAGAGTAGTTTTCCTGATGGCCCTGATAGCAAGGGGCATGAGCTATTGTGCTTGGAAGCAAGAGTCAATGGTGCCACTAAAGTGGTTGGGTATCTTTGGCATTCAGTTCAAGCTGACTTAAGCTCAACTTTTATCTATGACTTTTATGTATTTGATAAGTACCGTGGACAAGGATTCGGCAAGCAAGCTATTCATGCGCTAGAAAATCAACTCAAAGCTGCAGAGATTCATGAAATTAAACTGAGAGTAGCATACTACAATAAGCGAGCTCTTAAGCTCTACGAGCAGGCCGGTTTTTTGATTACAGGTTTCAATATGTCTAAGAAACTTGGATAGTGGTAAAACAATGAGTTGTAGTAGCTTAGATTCGACCTGCCAGGTATTAAAGCAAGCAGGAACTTGATCTGATAACTCATGTAACTCATTTCTGCCCCATTCGGCGTTATATAACGCTGTTCTAGTGCTATCCTATTTATCAACTTATTTTCGAGAAAAATCTGCAGAACGGGCAGCAGCCTCATGGCGTTTTCACAATATATCAAGCGGGTTTTGAAGGTTTTTAACGTCTGATATTACGATATGGGTATAGATCATCGTAGTGTTCAGACTCTTGTGGCCCGTAGTTTGTTATCTAACTCAGTTTAAAAGTGAGTTATTATTATCTGGCTTAGATTAAAATCAGCCAGTTAATGTGGGTGCTAGTTCAAATAGCAAACATTAGATAAAAGCAGCTCAAACGTTGGTTGCGTGAAAAATAGAAAGCGTTTGTGCCATTATTCATGTGGAAGATCTTGCAGGGTTTTCTGGACTCGTTTGTTTACACTGATGGTTTTTTATTGGTTATCCTTTTAAAAGGAGTTAGGTTTTTATGAAAAAAATAGTAATGCTCACATTGCTGTGCTTAATTGCCAGCATGAAGTTAGCTTTTGCAGTAGAGGTCATTGAAACCGGAACATTTGAGTTCACAAAAAACCATATAGATCTAAGAGAAACATTATCAGATAAGTATAAAGAGCTTAGCTGTAGATTGTTGAAGCTATCTCCTAGTGCTGAGAAAATTCTTATTACCTGCAAAAACCGCCAATACCCAGGCAAATATCCCGCTAGCCTGATAGTCTTTGAGCGAAATTCCAATACGTATACTTTGATGTCGGATGTGCCGGGATATTTAGCCGATTGGGTTGATGAGAATACTATCCTGTTTCTAACCGTTGGCCGTTCAGATCAAGACTATTTAAACGCCCACTTAATGGATTTAAATTCAATGGCGGTTAAAACGAGAGAAATAGCGAATAAAGAAAGTATTGGTAGGCGCTTCGATTACGACGACTTTAAGGCGATAAAATACTCTGGCGGGTATGTTTATCTTACTCAGGAAATAAAGATGAACTATTCCTTTCGCTATGCAATTAATATTGAACAGCCCTATGACGTTGTTCATTTGCAGGAGCTATTCTTAAATTACCCTTGCGAATATAATGTCTGTTCTGATGATAAGTATATTCACTACCCATTTAATGCAGCTACCAAGAGCTTTATTCTGTATCCGAAATTTAGGTATCCATTTCGTTCACGTCTGAGAATTCCTTATCGGCAGATAAGCTCTGCCCTTTCCGGAAATGTTGGCGCAACCATTAACTACGATAAAATATCTATTTTTGATTACTCAACTTCATTTGCTGATGAAAATATTGATGGCTGGGATAGTTTAAATTTAATTTCAGGAACAAGAGAGAGTAAGGCAGACATTAGCGGCAAGGCGACGCTTGGATCAAGAGGTTCTGATCTGGCCATTAGTTTTAACGTTACTGATGATGTCTTGATTGTTTCAGATAGCACTGCAGACAGTCAGGACCGGATTGAGATATGGCTGCATACCCAAGCCGAGACTGGCGGCAGACTAGTCAACGGCAAGGGAACCTATCACTTTGTATATGGCCTTGGTGAGAATAATCTTCTGCTTGTCGATAAGGGGCGTTATCGTAATCAGGCTGATATAGAAGAGGCAATCGCCGCAGCGGCCGAAATAGAGGTTGATATTGAAGTCAATGAACAAGGCTATGTTGCTAACATAGGTATTCCATCTAGGGTGTATCGTCCAATGTCTTCTGAATTGCGCTATCAAATTAATGTGGTTGATGTTGATCAAAAAGGTGGAAACGCCGAGTCGGTTATTACGACAAATACCAATTTAAGACGATTTTTCGAAGCTGACGTTTCGGTATTTAATTCGGTTGTTTTACCTGAGCTAACTGAAAACGGAGTTTCAAAATGATGTGTCGGATTTATATTGTTGCCTTGCTTCTGCTGTGCTCCGGAAGTGTTCAGAGTGCAAGCTACGACTGTGGCCTGTCGAGTTTAAGTGATATTGAAATAGAAATATGCTCCAGCTCTGAGCTGGCTGCATTAGATGAATATCTTAGTGATGCATACACCGAGCTGAAACAGCAATTGGATGAAGTGGATAAGAAACATCTGCTGAGTACGCAGCGTAAGTGGCTTAAGACCAGAAATAGCTGCCTTAAGGAGGCATTTCCCCGGAGCTGTATTTCAGATCAGTACTCGATTCGGTCACAAATTCTAAATTCATGGCGAAGCTTGTTAGATGGAGAACGACTGGCCTCCTGTCAATCAAGAGCGGACTCTAAAACATACTTCAGTTGCCTGCTTCGATTCACAAGGTTTGACAGCGAGCGAAAAGTAATTTCCAGATTAGGAGGTTTTGATTATGGACTTGAGGCAAGTTATACAAGTTTAGATACTTATATAGCTGACTCATGCCTATGGCCAATACAGAGCAAGAACGATATTTATGATTCAGTAGCGTGTTATATAAGCTCTGCTGATGATATATCTAATGCAGTGCCAAAGCTAATATTCGAAAGTTCAAAAGAAGGTACTTTCAGTAAAATATTTAAGCTTGATGATTTTTCAGATCCGGTAGCGGATGAATCAGTTAGACAAAGAGTAACCGGCTTAATTCAATCCGGTTCTTACTATTATACCAATTGCGAAGGTCAAAAGCCGGACTTTTCGTTTATCAGGCATATATCAAAGGGAGTTTTTGGAACTCCGAATTTATATATTGCAGATTATCAGTGCAACAACACCAGTAGCATTAGCATCCTTGAAGTTAACGATCAATTCTCAGAAGTGTTAGGTTCGCAGCAGTATTTGAACTGTTATAGGTACTGTGAAGGAGTGGAAGTGGGGGTAAGCACCTACTTAAATGATATGAATGGTGATGGTATCGCTGAGTTTTTGTTCTTTTCCAACGAGAATGACCATGGCCTCTGGGGTGTGCTTGGCCGAAGTTCCGACAATAAGTATTTTTCTCATTTTGGCAGGGATCTTAAAATTTTCCCTGGTGAAAGTGAGTCATACAGAGAAAGTAGAGTTAGTTTGTCTGAGTACCGGGCAGCGAGAGAGAAAACCGTATGGCCGTTTCATGCTATCAGTGCAAACCCGGAAAAAAAGCATGTCGTCTATACTAAGAATTCGTTAACCAGTGAAAATTATAATTTTCAACCACGTGTGATTTCCGTTAAGGAAAGAATATACAGTCACGCAATTATTCAGGATACGAAGCTGGTTGTTCAGGCAGTGAACGGCCAGCTGAAGATTACGGATATCGAGTCTAATCAAGTAAAAGTAATCCCAACTAATTATATGTTTAATTACTTTCTCCATGACAACGGGAAGTATCTAGCTTATACGGTTAAGAGGGACGGCCTTATCACTTATTGGATTCATGATATTTTAAATGACCAAACCATTAAAATTCCAAGAAGTATGACGGTAAGGAGTGAGTCATCGAGGTCGCCACAGGTCGCTGTATCAGCCTCCGGCAAACAGGCTGTCTTCGAATGGAATGATAGTAACAGCCGCTATATTTTTTATTACGACAGTAGAACCAATACAGTAACGCCCGTTGTAGAAGGGGAATGGGTTTTCGGGGCTAATATTTCCAATTCAGGTGATTACGTAGCCTATTGTGAAAAGGGCAAAACAAAGGGGATATTTATCTGGGAAAGAGAAACTGGCGAATCGGCACTGGTTATTCCCTATCCCGAACTTCCCAACCTGAGTGTCTGCGATGCTGAGCAATATGTTTTAAGTTCTGACGGCCGGTCCGTAATTTATGCAAATGGACCTTCTGATGGAGCTGATAGGCATCCATTGATAGGTGGTTTAGATTTTTCGGTAAGTACCGGGCCGTTTGCTTCACTGGAAGGCTATGACTTTTTATCGGAAAAAGTTAAGTTGTATCAAAATGATTTGGTTCTCCATCGGGTTACTAATAGTTCTCAGGAACATGCCGTTTTATTGGTAAATTGGGTTGATCCGACAAAGCCAGTAATAGTGAAAAGCTGGAATGAGATCAGCCTTTCAATAAATTTAAATGACGGTGTGTTTACTAATGGATATCAAGTTATCGATGAGTCCGGACCGGAAGCTTGGCGGTACCCATTGAATTTTCATTCCGATGCGCCCAGTACAGATATTCGCTGGGATTCTTTTGTTTCCAATGAATTGGTAACTGCGGCTAATCATCAGAGTAATGCCGGCAATTGGCTGGTAAACCAGTTTCGAACCTATTCACCTGAGTTTGAACTAGGAAAGGATAGTCTACATATTAAGGGTGAGGGTTATCAGCAGTCTTTGCCTTTTATTCCTCTAGGAGAGTGGAACGCCAGTACAGAATGCTGGGACTATAGTCCGGAAGCTAGGAATGCAGCAATCTATAAGCAAATGGCAGATCGCTTTCCAAGCCTGCTATCTGAGGCGGACACCTGTTTGAACATCTCCAAAGATATTGCATGGGAAATATCACTGTATTTAGCCGGTGCTTACGATAACGGTTATGTTTTGAATTTATACGATAATGAAAGAAATTCGTATTGGTTCGGTTTATTAAAGGAAAAATAGTAGCCTAAAGTTTCAGATGGTGACCCACAATTTAGTTGGCCGCTACCTAATTTACTTAGGTATGAAAGCCACAATTTAGGAGGAAACTCTTAGTATCAAGTTTGAAGTGCGACACCGATAGTTATTTTCCATAGTACATTTCCTCCGGTGTTTTGTAGTCGTATCTTTTCCTGGGGCGGCTAT
>NZ_SLZR01000034.1 GCF_004341165.1 Reinekea marinisedimentorum | reverse complement strand
AGCCAGGGCTTCAAGTTGCTCTTTGTTCATAGTGCTTATCCTTAGCCTTTGCAGGCAATGATGATAAGCAGTTACACAAATTTATCTACAGGCTCACCGGTACTTCCTGTTTCGGTGTTCGGGAACTCGGCCTGCGGCCTCAAACAGCCCTCGGCACCTGCGCAGAAAGTCCCGGTTGGCAGTGCTGATACGTCTTACCTCTTACGTCTAGCATCCAGTATCTAGCATCTAGCATCTATACTCTCTAACTACTCGGCCTTTCCGCCCAGCCTGCAAAGATCTTTTCCAGAATCGCTACGCCGTAGTACAGCAAAATACCCAGTGCGGCGAGCATGATCAGTACGGCAAACATCAGTGGATAGTCTGCATTGATCTTTCCGCTGTCGAACAGGTGGCCTAAGCCGCGGCCGTGCGGTTCTACAATTTCCATCAGGTTGGTACCGATGAAGGCGAGGGTGACAGACACTTTCAGCGCGCCAAAGAATTCCGGCAATGTTTTCGGCAGTGCGATCTTCCAGAATACCGTCAGTTTGGATGCGCCCAGTGCGCGCAGAATATCCTGGTACTCCGGCTCCAGTGTTGAAAGCCCAACGGAAACAGAAACAGCAATCGGGAAAAACGAAATCATAAAGGCGATCAGAATCGTGTTGAAATCGTGCTGGCCAATAAAGATCAGCGCCACAACCGGTACCACAGAGGCCTTCGGTATTGCGTTAAAACCAACCAGCAGAGGGTAAAGCGCGATGCGCATGGTTTTGGAGAAACCCATGACCACACCAATGGCAACACCGACCACAACCGCAACGCCTAGACCCACCATGGTTCTCCAGAGTGTATCCCACGAATACTGCAGGAACAGCATGCGGTATTTCCAGAAGGCGGGCCATAAATCAGAAGGGGAGGCCATTTTGTAGTTTGGCCACTGGTTAAACCAGACCAGCCACTCCCAGAGCAGCATAAAGACAACAATAGCGGCTATTGGGATGAGAAAGTTCATTAATTTTTCTGGCATCAGGCTGCCTCCGTATCCGAATTGCGGCCCTGAGCAATTTCAATTTGCTCGCGCAGCGTTGCCAGCATTTCAACAGCTTTTGGGGTGTACAGTGAGTCGATCTTGCGGTCTTCCGGCAGGTCGACATCCAATACAAACTGGGTGGTCGCCGGGCGGGATGAAAGCACAATAACCTGATCGGCCAGGAATACGCTTTCACGCAGATCATGGGTAATCAGCAGGCCGGTGAAGCTTTGCTTCTGGCGTAAATCGCGCATCAGCTGCCATAAGTCTTCACGGGTGAAGGCATCCAGTGCGCCGAACGGTTCGTCCATAATCAGAACGTCCGGGTCGTGCACGATAGAGCGGCACAGTGATGCACGCTGACGCATACCACCGGAGAGCTCCGAAGGGCGTTTGTGCTCAAAGCCTTTTAGCCCGACCAGCTCTAGCAGTTTGGCTGCATGCTTCAGGCGGTTGTTGTAGGTCATATCGCTTTTAATGATCTCAAGCGGCAGCACTACGTTTTGAATAATGGTTCGCCATTCCAGCAATACCGGGTTTTGAAACGCCATACCTACCGTAGAGCGCGGCGATTTTACCGGCTCACCACCGAGTGATACGGTGCCCTGATCCGGGAACATTAAGCCCGCGACTAAACGGGTGAGGGTGGATTTGCCGCAGCCGGAAGGACCGACTACCGCAGTAAATTTACCAGCAGGAATGGAGATGTTCAGATCGTTCAAAACGGGCAGCGATTGCTGCCCCTTCTGATAAGTATGACTCACACCTGCTATATCAATAGCAATAGACATAACTTATTCCATGGTTAGTGCGCTGTCTTCTGGCAGGTAAGCGCTGGTGAAAATTTTGCTGGCATCCGGTGTGTTTTTGAACTCATAGGTAATGGCGATTTGCTCCAGTGCTTTGGCAAAGCGAGCTTGGTCGATATCACCCAGGCCATTTTCCATAACGTAATCGGTTAAGATGCTGTCCTGCATGGCCAGTTTTAAACGCCACGCTTCCAGCTCTACATCGCCAGCCGGGTTACGGGCAATAACGGCTTTGGCACCCGCTTCCGGGTCGGCATTGGCATCAATAACGCCTTTAGCAATAGCGCGCAGGAAGCCGGTAATAACTTCAGGGTTTTCTTCGGCATAATCGGTGTTGGCAATAATGACGTTACCGTAAAGTGCCAAACCGTAATCTGCCATGAGCAGAGTGGTTAAATCTTCTTCCGGTACACCCAGGCGAACCAGGTTCAGGTAAGAAGAGAAAGAATAACCGGTGACGCTGTCTACTTTACCTTCGGCCAGCATTGGCTCACGCGTTGGGAAGCCAACAGGCTCAACTTTGATTTTGCTCATATCCAGATTGTTTTCGATCGCGAAAACCGGGAACTGTGCCCAGGCACCATCCGGTGGCGGTGCACCCAGAACAGAGCCTTCTAAATCGGCCACGCTGGAAATACCCTGGCTCTTACGACCTACAATGGCGAAAGGAGGTTTATCGTAAATGACCATAACAGCCGTAACCGGAGCGCCCGGGTTTTGATCCAGGAATTTAACCAGTGAGTTGATATCGGCAAAGCCAACCGGGTATGCGCCGGTGGCAACCTTAGGGATGGCATCCAGAGAGCCCTGGCCCGGAGAAATTTCTACCGATAAATCTTCAGCCGCAAAGTGGCCGTTATCAATCGCCAGAAAATAGGGTGCAGACGGGCCTTCAAACTTCCAGTCCAGAGTGAAAGGTACTTTCACTTCTGCCATCGCTATTGTGCTGGCAAGAACAGCAGGCACGACTGCAAGTTTAGATATAAATCGCAGCATAACTTCTTCCTCATAGTGTTTATAAAATAGTGTTTATAAATTTAGGTGGTTCCCAACCTGATAAAAGCAATAAGCAGACCAGCCTTGAAAATTTTAATCTGCGAGTGTTTCTGAAACGTCAGGTTGACTGAGTGGTCGAACAAATGTCGTTAAAAAGAACTGTTTTGGTGCACGCTATTTAAACGTGCACTGAATAAAATGAAAGCGTTCAGAACGTTGCGGTCAGTTTCAGCGTCCAAAGTGCGATGCCAAAAAACAGCAATGAAAAACCGATTTGCTTCAACGAAACGGCACCGAAATAGTAGCCTTTAAAAAACAGTTTGCTGCTGAATATAGATTGCTTGCGACGGCTGATTTCATAGAGCGGAAACAGCACCAGCAGGCTGGCAAACAGGTAGGCGAGGTAATCGAGGTTAAAGGCAAACCGGGAAACCAGGAAAGCTGCCAGAATAACCAGCCCCCATCCGGTTTCACGGGTGAGTTCAGCTACTATTTTCAGCTGCTCTTTTGGTTGGCTGCCGTTCTTGGTCAGCATCATTTGGTGGCCTATCATCGCGATGATATTGCCGGAGCCAATCAGGCTCATTTCAATTCCGTTCATCGTTTCTCTCCGGGCGTTGATCAATCCTTTAATTGAACTGACGCAGGTATTTCAGTTTTATTTTTTAACGCGCTTTTTCTTTGGTTTTTTTGCTTTGCGGTAAGGCGTGTTGTCCATCGGTAGTTTTGTTCTGAACTCTCCATCAAATGCATAAAACGCGCCTTGTGCGGCCGGCGCTGTTGGTATGGTGGCCAGTTCGCCTACACCTTTAGTGCCATGTGCAATTTCGGCGTTGAATTCGCGCTCTACGATGATGGTTTCCATGGCGGGTGTTTCTGCGGCTTTCCACAACCCCAAACCGTTGTAGCTGACCTTCGGCACGGAATTTACCAATGGGTAGTCTTCGGTTAAGGCGTAGCCCAGGCCCATAACAATGCCGCCCTCAATCTGGCCTTCGGCCGCCTTGCGGTTCACCAGTTTGCCGAGGTCGTAAGCGGCAACCACTTTTTCTACCTTGCCTTTTTCATCCAGGATGACGACCTGGGCGGCATAGCCGTAAGCCACGTGGCTGACCGGGTTGGCCTTGGCGCTGCCCATGGGGTCGGTTTCACCTTTGTATTCGCCGTAAAACTCTTTGCCTTCCAGATCGGCCAGTGTGCTGCCGGATGACAGTTCCTGTTTTACTTTCACTGCCGCGCGGCGCACTGCTTCGCCGGTAAATACCGTTTGCCGGGAAGCGGTTGTCGTGCCGGAGTTTGGTGTGCGCGAGGTATCGGGCGCTTCCACCACAATCAGTTCCGGTGGCAGGCTGGTGACTTCGCAAACCGTTTGCAGCGTAACTGTACCAATGCCCTGACCAATACAGGCCGCGCTGGAACGGATATGAACCTTGCCCTGTTCAACGGAGAGAATGGCACGGCCAATATCGGGTACGCCCACCCCTAAGCCGCTGTTCTTGAATGACGAGGCAATGCCTGCATATTTAGAGGATTCATAAATATCTTTAACCGCTTCCAGGCATTCCACCAGCGCCGTGCTTTCGTCGGCAATCTGGCCGTTGGGCAGGCTTTGGCCTGGGCGAATGGCGTTACGATAGCGGATTTCCCAAGGGGAAATACCGACCTTTTCGGCCAGTAAATTCAGGTTGGCTTCAAAGGCAAAGGCCGATTGTGAAACACCAAAGCCGCGGAAAGCACCACCCGGGGGGTTGTTGGTGTAAACGGCCTTGCCATCGATATCGACATTCTGGAAATTGTATGGCCCGGCTGCGTGGGTGCAGGCGCGTTGCAGTACCGGCCCGCCCAGAGAGGCGTAAGCGCCGGTATCCAGAACAATACTGGCCTGCATACCCAGCAGAATGCCGTTTTCATCGCAGGCGGTGGTTAAATCCATTTCCATCGCATGACGCTTGGGGTGGATAAGAAGGCTTTCCTGACGGGAGAATTTAATCTTCACCGGTTTTTGGGTATGCCAGGCAAGCAATGCCGCATGGTGCTGTACGCTCATATCTTCCTTGCCGCCAAAGCCGCCGCCGACCAGCTTACTTTGCACCCGAACCTTTTCGTTGGGTATGCCCAGCACCTCGGCAATTTCATGCTGATCATCGTAGATGCCCTGACCCCCGGAATAGAGCAGAATGCCACCGTCTTCGTAAATAGCGATGGCGCATTCCGGCTCCATAAAGGCGTGCTCGGTAAAGGGGGTTGAGTAATGCTGAGTGACGGTGAACGCAGCATTGGCGATGGCGGTTTGCGCATCGCCGCGCGTTACCTTTTCATGGCGCAAAATGTTGCCGCCTTCGTGCAGGGCCGGTGCGTCTTCTGCCATTGCTTCCACCGGGTTGGTCAGTGGCGTCAGCTCTTCGTATTCAACTTCAATAAGGCTAAGTATTTCATCCAGGCTGGATTGGTTTTTAGCGGCGACCAGAGCAATGGCATCGCCCACATAACGGGTGGTATCGCCCTCGGCAATGAGCGCATCCCAATCTTTTACCAGGTGCCCGAGTTTGTTGTTGCCGGGCACATCTTTCGCGGTGATGATGCATTCTGCATCCGGGTGATTCTTCGCTGCACGGGTGTCTATTTTTAGTACTTTGGCGCGCGGGTATTGGGTGCGCAGAGCTTTACCGTAAATCATGCCGGGAACGGTGACGTCATCAACAAATTCACCGGTGCCCAGGGTTTTTTCACGGGCATCGATGCGATGAATATTTGAGCCCAGCTTACCGCTGGCGTTGTTTTGAGGAATGGGCAAGTCTTCGCGGAGCAGCTTGGCGGCTAATTGAATGGCCTCGATAATTTTTACATAACCGGTGCAGCGGCAAATGTTACGGCGCAGCGCCAGTTTAATTTCCTGATCGGTAGGCGAGGGGTTCTTATCGATCAGTGCTTTGCCTGCCAGCACCATACCCGGCGTACAAAAACCACATTGAACGGCACCGGCTTCGGCAAAGGCATAATCGTAAACCGCCTTTTCGCGTTCGCTGAGGCCTTCAACTGTGGTGATTTTTATCACCGGGTTTTCATCGGTTGCAACCGGTTCATCGTCGTCATCAAAATCGTCTTCGTCAGGCTCCAGTGATGCCACACTGACACAGGATTTCTGCGCCACACCATCAACAATAACGGTACAGGTACCGCATGCGCCTGCGCTGCAGCCATCTTTAACTGAGGTGAGGCCTAAGTCTTCACGCAGGTAATCCATCAGTTTTTTCGGCTCTGCCGGGCTTAAGCTGATAAGTGTGCCGTTAATGTCGAGATTGATCATGTGTGCTGTATCCGTTTTGTGGTGCCGGGTTATAGGTGTTATCTGGTGCTTTTACTGCAGGAATTGTTCCTGACGGCCTGGTTGGCCGGTCGGCGGATGGCAGTGCGCTAAAAGTGGGCATAAAAGGCCAGTGTTGATTGAGCGGCGACGCCTGCGTCATTTGCAGTGGTGCACTCTAATGGGGACTGCTGAAATCAAACCTGACTGAGTGGTCTGTTTTTGGTGCGTAATTTTAGGTATCAGTTTGATAGTTTTTTGAGAGTTGATAGATCAGATTGAGTGCTTTCGCTGTGAATTTAATTCCACCTTGCCGTAAGTCCGCGAAATACCGGGCCTGACCACTTTGGTTTCAAAATTGCTATCAATGCTGCAACGAACTTAAAAATGGAGTTATTAATGGCAAGTTTTATTTTGGCCGTTAATGGTGATCGCCTGAACGCACGCCTGAAAAGCCTGGGCGAAGTAGGCGCTCTGCCGGGTGGTGGTGTTTGCCGTCTGGCGTTAACCGATGAAGACAGGCAAGGGCGAGACCTGGTTGTTAGCTGGATGAGAGAACTGGGGTTAGAGATTGCCATTGATGCGATTGGTAATGTAGTTGCAACCTTAAAGGGCGAGGAAAATTTGCCGGCGGTGATGATGGGCTCGCACATTGATACCGTTTCTACTGCCGGGTTGTTCGATGGTAATTTAGGCGTGCTCGCCGGGCTTGAAGTGATAGAAACCATTATTGAATCTGGCATTAACCCAAAGCATTCAATCTCGGTAGGTTTTTTCACCAATGAAGAAGGCTCACGCTTCGCGCCAGATATGATGGGCAGCGGCGTTTATACCGGAGACCTGCCATTGGCAACGGCACTGCAAACCGTAGGTATAGATGGCAAAAGCGTTGCCGATGAGTTAAACCGGATCGGTTACAGCGGCAAGGCTCCCTTCCCGAATATTTCAGAGACCGTCGCGGCTTACTTTGAGCTGCATGTAGAGCAGGGCCCGGTTCTGGATGAAGAAAACATTGAGATTGGTGTTGTAGAGGGGGTGCAGGGTATTTCCTGGCATGAGTATACCTTTTACGGAAACTCTAACCACGCTGGCACAACACCCATGGCCTACCGTAACGATGCCGGATTAGTCGCCGCCAAAATTAATGTCTTTGCCAATGAGCTGGCGCTTAGCATTCCTAGCCAGTTAGCAACCGTGGGTGCGCTGGAAATAAAACCAAACCTGGTGAACGTGATACCCGCATTTGCGCGCTTCACGGTAGATTTGCGCAATTGCGACGAAGCCTTATTGCAGAGTGCTGAAAGCCGGTTGGATACCTACATTACCGAACAAACAGAACGGCATGGCTTAACGTTTGAGAAACGTAAGCTTGCTCGCTTCGAGCCAGTGCCGTTCAACAAACACCTGGTGGATGGCATTGAAGCATCAGCCATGGAAAATGACTTGACCAGCAAACGGCTGTATTCCGGTGCCGGGCACGACGCCCAAATGTTTGCACCGCATTGCCCAACCACAATGATTTTTGTACCCAGTGTTGGCGGTATTAGCCACAACATAAAGGAATACACCACACCAGAACAGGTCACCAATGGCGCAAACGTATTGCTGCAGGCGGTACTGAACGTGGCGAAAATTTTATAACTGAAAGCTAATGACTCCCCGAATTAGCGGAGAGCGCTTAAGGGCACCTCTAATAACTCTGATATATCTCTGGCCTTCAGGAAAAACAGCTGACTAGGCGCGGTTCGCAGCGAATGTCGAGACCTTTGCAAGAATCGCAACAACGACAGATGTTTTTCCTGAAGGCCCCAGAGGGCGGGCCTAAAAAGCCCATCGACTGCGTTGACGATTTCAAAAGATAGAATAACTATGATTCTTCATCGTCGCCTTGCCGCTGAGCTTTTTAGACTCCGCAGAGACATATCAGAGTTATTAGAGGTGCCCTTAAGTAGGTTCTCTACCATTAGAGACAAAGGAAGAATAAATGAAAAGAATGTTAAATGTAGGCGTTGCCCAATTAGGCCCGATTGCCCGTAATGAAACCCGAAGTGATGTTGTTGCCCGCCTGATAAAGCTACTGACCCAGGCCGGAGAAAAAGGCTGTAACTTTGTTGCCTTCCCCGAGTTGGCGTTAACGACCTTCTTCCCACGTTGGTTTTTTGAAGATGGCGATGCCGAACTTGCCAGTTACTACGAAAAAGAAATGCCCGGAGCTGAAACGCAGCCCCTGTTCGATAAAGCTGCTGAGCTGGGCATTGGTTTTTACCTGGGCTATGCCGAGCTGACAACAGACGAGCAGGGCAACGAGCGCCGCTTCAATACCTCTATTCTGGTAGACGATAAAGGCACCATTACGGGTAAATACCGAAAAATTCACTTGCCCGGCCATAAAGAAAACGAAACATGGCGGCCGTTTCAGCACCTGGAGAAACGCTATTTTGAAGTCGGTGATACCGGCTTTAACAGTTGGGATTTTATGGGCGGCAAAGTAGGTATGGCGCTGTGTAACGACCGCCGCTGGCCGGAAACATACCGGGTAATGGCGTTGCAGGGTGCCGAGATGATTGTGTTGGGTTACAACACTCCAATGCACTACCCGCCGGTACCGCAGCACGACCATCTGCAGGGTTTTCATAACCATGTGGTGATGCAGGCTTCCGCTTACCAGAATGGTTGCTGGATTATTGCCTGCGCCAAAGCAGGTAAAGAAGAAGGCTGCGATTTACTTGGCCAAAGCTGCATTATTGCGCCAACAGGCGAAATTGTAGCAATGGCAACCACAGTAGAAGACGAGCTAATTGTGGGTGAGTGTGATTTTGAACGTACCCGCGAAATTAAAGAGCACATCTTTAATTTTGACCTTCACCGCGTACCAGAGGAATACAAAATTATTAGCGCACCCAAAAAATAGTCTGTTCAGTGCTCTGTTCTTCCAGCCTTGTTTATAAATCGACAGGGCTCACCATTCCGCGTTCATGCAGGCCCACAACGTGAGTATAGATTTGGGTGGTTTCTATTGAAGAATGGCCGAGAATTTCCTGAATGTTGCGTAAATCGGTACCCTGGCGCAAAAGCTCGGTCGCAAAACTGTGGCGGAAGGTGTGGCAGGTGACTCGCTTATGGAGGCCACTTTTAATTACGGCTTCCTTAATAGCCCGCTGAAAGAGGCGGGCAGTAACATGATGCCGCCGCTCAGTGCCAGAGCGCGGATCAACTGAATAACCTTGAGCTGGAAATAAATACTGCCAGCCCAGTTCAAACTGTGCGTGCGGCCATTTCTTTTCCAGAGCTGAAGGCATAAAAACGCCGGCCTTGCCTACCTCGACATCTGCAGCCAGCTGAAGGCGAACAAACTCTATCTGCTTTGCAAGCTGTGGCTTAATAGAGCGCGGTAATAATGTGCGGCGCGATTTGCCTCCCTTTGCCTCCATGATATAAATACCATCATTATCAAGGTCTATATCTTTCACCCGTAGGCGAGTGACCTCGTTAACCCGTAAACCGCAGCCATACATAAGCTGAATGCCTAGCTTTCTTGTTCCGGTAAGTTGGTTGAGAATGGTTGCAGCCTCTTCACGCGAGAGAACAACAGGTACCTTTCGCTTTGCCTTTGCATAGGTGAAATTTAAAGCATCGGTATTCTTTTTAAGGAATTCCCTGAATAAAAAGACCAAAGCATTTAAGGCTGTTTTTTGGGTTGCAGATGCGCAAAAACGATCATTACCCAGGTGAGTCAGGAAGGCTTCAATATCTGCCACCTTAAATTGCGCAGGTGATTCATAGCCCATGTGGCGTATAAAACGTCGTGCCCACATGCAGTAGGTTTTTTCTGTTTCAAAGGCTAAACCCCGTTGCCGTATAAACAACCGATATTGATCAAAGAAGCGAGCAGAACCCCTCGAAATTGTTTGTCGAACCTGAATAGACTGATCTTGCATGGGTGTAAACTCCTTTTTACACTAAGACTGTATATTTATGGGTCTTCACCTTTTACGGTGGGTTAATGTTTCAGAGTTAGTCCACCCAGATAGAACATTATCGCGGTTTTGTAGCGTGTCTCACTTCTAAATCC
>NZ_SLZR01000033.1 GCF_004341165.1 Reinekea marinisedimentorum | reverse complement strand
GCGAGGTTGCCAAGCCAAAAAAATAACCAGCTGGATGAGTTACTACCGCATAACTGGGCACAGCCTGACAAGGTGTGATGGCCGGACGCTTACAGTTAGTATCCGAATTAAATGGAGTATCCATAGGCACCTGGGCTAATCTAATGGCGTATGCGATAAATTAGGTCACTGTATCAGGCGTGAGTGTTAATAATTCGCACAACACGCCACACAAAAGGATAAAAGGAGCTTAAGTGCTTAGGTTTGACGTAGGTGATAGTCGATTCAATTTCCGAAGTGCCGCAGTAATAATTCATGAAGGTCATGTCTTAATACATCGATCAGAAAAAGATAACTTCTGGGCTTTACCGGGTGGCAGAGTTGAATTTTTTGAGACTTCAGAAGATACCCTTCCCAGAGAAATCCTTGAGGAGCTGGGTGTCCATTCTTACGTAGTACGCCTTCTTTGGCATGTCGAAAACTTCTTTGAATATGCCGGCAAGAATTATCATGAGATTTCAAATTATTTCTTGGCTGAACTAGTTGAAAGACCTGAAATAACGCCCGAAGTTGATTTTCCCGGAATAGAGGAAGAATTAGATTTAATTTACCGCTGGGTACCCGTGAACAAGTTATCTGAGTATGTACTAAAACCCAGCTTCCTTGTTGAAGGCATTCAAAGCTTGCCTTTAACGACTGAGTACATCAAGTTCAATGAGCTCAGCCACTAACCGAAGCTGTTTGTAGCCGCTAAATAAAATACGTTTCGCGGTGGGCATCCACGCAATTACGCTGCAGCTTTTGTACGCTAATTTCCATAGGTAATTATGAGAGATATTGTAATTCGAAACATCAAAGCTCGTTTCGCTGTTATTGATGAATTGGCTAAATCCATCACTGAAGCGCAATTTTCTGCAAAGCTGGATGTGCCAAAGTATAAAAGTGTTGAAGATCACCTTTGGTGTATTGTTGGCGCTCGCGAGAGTTATTTTCGCGCACTATTAGCTGGCGAGTGGCAAGGGTTTAACTGTTCACTAACCGGCGAAAGCGATAAATCCAGCTATGAGTATGCGTTGTTACAAACCCACAAAAACTTTGAGAATGTGCTTTCCAGTGTTCACTGGTCTGAAAGTACAGAGACGATATTAGCCAGTTTGTACGAGCATGAAGTGATGCATGAAGGTCAGATTATTCGGCTGCTCTATGGGTTAGGTCTACAGATGCCTGAATCAAGCAAATGGGCCTAACGCTACCCCGGTAGCTTGTACCCTACTTCCTCCGCGCGGTACTGTCCCGCACCACCAGCTCCGCCGAAATCAACTCATGCTTCGGCGGCAGCGGTTCGCCTTTATGCTGAATACGCTCCAGCAACAGTTGCCCCAGCCGCTGGCCTATCCAGTGTACCGGCTGGCTCATCGTGGTTAATCGCGGGTCGGCCATCTGGTCGTAACCCACGCCATCGAACCCCACCACGGAAAGATCATCCGGAATGCGAATGCCTAAATCACGCGCGGCCTGTATTACGCCAATGCCGAGTAAATCGGAGGTACACACAATGCCGGTGACCGAGGTGGTACGCAGCGTGCGCATGGTTTGCATCTTGGCACCGTAAGAGGTGTGTTCAATGCCGGAAACGACCCACTCCGGGCGCACTTTAATGCCATGCTCCGCCATCGCCAGGTGATAGCCCACCTCGCGTTCATCCAGGAACGGCTCATCGGCATCGAACTTAAACAAGGCAATTTCAGTGTGGCCAAGCCCGATCAGGTGTTTGGTGGCTATGTAAGAGGCTTCTTCGTTGTTGAGGTCTATCCAGTCTACCGATTGGCCGGTTTGCTGGTAGTCATCCCCCTTGCCGAATACCACCACCGGTGCGGGGTAATCCAGAAAGCTGAGATCCGACTGTTCATTCAGCCCCATAACGATCAGACCATCGTATTTGATGTTAGAGGTCAGGTCTTCTTCAAACAGTACCGCCAGGTGGTTCTTGGAAAGTATCGAAGCCACACCGGCAAACAGCGTGGTGAAATAAGGGTCACTGGTGCCTAAGCGTTCAGGCACCACCAGTTTCACAATACCGGTGGAATTGGTTGCCAACGCCCGGGCAGCCTGATTCGGCCGGTAGCCCAGCTCGGCAATAGCGGCTTCCACCCGCTTTAACGATTTGGGGGAAACCTTTTCAGGGTTGTTTAAAGCCCGCGATACGGTCATCGCAGAAACTTTAGCCAACTTGGCAACATCATTTACTGTACTCATAAGCGGAGCATAGTGTTAGCGATAACAATCAGCAACAGAATTTCCAAGCAAATCGGCGATAAATAAAGCTGATTTACTTTTTTTAACAATTTCCAATGCGCTGGCGCTCAGCTGCAGACAACTGCCCTGCCCGGCACCGGTAAAGTATTGATTTTAAAAAGGAAGAACGGCTCCGTGCAAATACCCTCAAACGGTGTCGTTGAATCGGCCTGAAGCCACCATGCCCAGCTGGATCGCCGTTAAATCCAAAAAACTTTGTCAGCCCTGTTGTTAGCGCTAACATTTTTTAATAGACTCACCTTAAAAGAACAACAACCTAAGCTAATACGAAAGAAAACCTCAGATTTAAAGACTCATTCAGCCTCTATAAAAAGAGCCGGTTTTTAACTGCGGTTTTAGTAATAAGCAAAAATGTTAGCGGTAACAAACATAATAAGAGGCCAGCATGGGCATACAGCAAACTATAAGCACAGCTATACCTGACGTAACACTCAAAGCACCTATTGAAGGATTGGTTGTTCCAATCGAAGCCGTACCCGACCCTGTATTTGCGCAAAAGATGGTGGGTGATGGCCTGGCAATAGACCCGACCAGCGACATCCTGGTTGCACCCTTCGATGGTACCGTTTCCCAAATTCAAAAAACCGGTCACGCCATTACCCTGAAGCACGCCAGCGGTTTAGAAATTCTGATGCACATCGGCATTGATACCGTACTGCTGAAAGGCGAAGGCTTCCGCTCACTGGTAAGCGATGGCGACCAGGTAAAAGCCGGTCAGCCACTGATTCAGGTAGATCTCGATACCGTTGCCCAAAAAGCCAAAAGCCTGGTCACGGTGGTCGTTATTACCAATGGTGATGAGTTTGGCTGCAGCCTGCGCAAGGCGGAAGAAAACACGGTACTGACCGCCGCTAACGATTTACTGACCATCAGCCTGAATGCAAACGGCGCTGACCGGGCAACGCAAACCGGTGAATGGCAACAGAGCATGCCGATTACCATTCCCAACAGCGCCGGCTTCCATGCCCGCCCTGCTGCGGCACTGGTGAAGATTGCCAAAGAATATAAGGCGGATATTGAACTCAGCTGCAATGGCCTGAAAGGCAACGCCAAAAGCGTCACCGGCCTGCTGCAACTTAACGTGCAACTGAACGATCAGGTTGTGGTGCTGGCGCGCGGTGAAGATGCCAGCGAAGCGATCAGCGAGTTAATCCCGGCCATTCGCGCAGGCTTGGGCGATAAGGTAGAAGAAGTCACCGAACGCCTTGCCGCTACCGAAGAGCAACCGGTTGAAGCCTCGCTGCTGTTCACCGCCAACACCAACGAAAACGAACTGAAAGGTATTTCGGCGTCTCCCGGTATTGCCTTTGGTGTAGTGCATCAAATTCGCACCGAAGTGCTGGAATACGATGAGTTTGCTGAAGACATCAGTGAAGAGCTGGTCTCACTGGATATGGCCGTTTATCAGGCCCGACGCGAAGTTCAGCAACTGCACGACAAGCTGGAGCAACAGAACGAAGCCCAGAAGGCGAAAATTTTTGCCGCCCATAACGAACTGCTTTCCGACCCGGAAATTTACCAACAAGCCGTAGAATTGGTTCGCGAAGGTAAGAGCGCAGCCTTTGCCTGGAACAGCGCCTACAGCGGCCAGGCCGATCTACTGGCCAGCCTCGATAACGCCCTGTTGAAAGAACGCGCCAGCGACATCCGCGACATTGGCCTGCGCGTGCTGCGCCACATTCTGGGCGTAAGCCACTCATTGGGTAACCTGCCTGAAAACGCCATTTTAATTGCTGAAGATTTAACACCATCCGATACCGCAAATCTGGATGCCACTAAGGTGGCCGCCTTCTGCACCGTCAAAGGCGGAGCAACGTCCCACAGTGCCATTCTGGCGCGCTCTATGGGTATACCGGCGCTCGCGGGTATTGAAAAACGCGCAACCGACATTGCCGATGGCAGCGCAGCCCTGCTGAACAGTGAAGAAGGCATGCTGTACCTTTCACCAACGGCGGAGCAGGTGACTGCACAACAGGCGAAGCACACCGCGCAACTGAAAACCCGCGAGCTGAACCGACTGGATGCAGACAAACCTGCCACCACCACCGATGGCACGGCCATCCATGTGGCCGGCAACATTGGCTCGGTGGCCGATGCCGCCGCTGTAAAAGCGAACCACGGTGATGGCGTTGGCCTGCTGCGTTCCGAGTTTATCTTCATGAACCGCACCTCCGCACCGAGCGAACAGGAACAGTATGAAGTGTATCGCGCGGCCGCTGAAAGCCTGAAAGAAAACCAGCCGCTGATTGTGCGCACGCTGGATGTCGGCGGCGATAAACCGCTGCCCTACATCGATTTACCGGAAGAAGAAAACCCGTTCCTGGGTGAGCGCGGTATTCGCATCGGCTTAGACCGCCCTGCCCTGCTGCGCCAGCAATTACGCGCGCTGTTACGCGCTGCAGAACACGGCAACATTCACGTTATGTTCCCGATGATCAGCGACCTGCACGAACTGAAACTGGCCAAGCAGGTGCTGGAAGAAGAACGCACCAAACTTAACGCGAAAGCGATTCCGGTCGGCATCATGATTGAAGTGCCTTCAGCGGCCGTCATGGCCGATGTACTGGCACCGGAGGTCGATTTCTTCTCGGTCGGTACCAACGATTTAACCCAGTACACCCTGGCGATGGATCGCGGTCACCCGAAACTGGCGTCACTGGCCGATGCACTGCACCCGTCTGTGTTACGCATGATCAAACTGACGACCGATGCCGCCGCCAAACACGGCAAATGGGTAGGCGTTTGTGGCGGCTTAGCCAGCGAACCCTTAGCCGTGCCGGTTCTGGTGGGTCTGGGTGTCACCGAGCTATCCGTTAATATTCCTGCCATCGCCGATGTGAAAGCCGCAGTCCGGTCGCTGGAACTTACTACCTGCAAAAGTGTTGCAAGCAAAGCCCTCAGACTC
Source organism: Reinekea marinisedimentorum (assembly GCF_004341165.1). GTDB lineage: Bacteria > Pseudomonadota > Gammaproteobacteria > Pseudomonadales > Natronospirillaceae > Reinekea > Reinekea marinisedimentorum. The sequence goes on along the minus strand of NZ_SLZR01000033.1, from coordinate 7,063 downwards.
AGCTCTGCCGGTGAAGTACGCGCACTGTTACAGGCATCACAAAGCTAGCATTACAAAACAAAAATAATGATAGGAGCTTACGCACTATGAGCATTGCAAAAAACGCCTTCGGGCAACTACAAAAGGTCGGTAAATCGTTGATGCTGCCGGTCTCGGTTTTGCCAATCGCCGGTATTCTGCTGGGGGTCGGTGCCGCGAAATTCAGCTGGCTGCCAGAGGTTGTTTCCAAAATTATGGAAAACGCCGGTGGCGCTGTTTTCGGTAACATGGGTCTGCTGTTTGCCATCGGTGTGGCACTGGGCTTCACCAAAAACGATGGCGTTTCTGCACTGGCCGCTGCGGTCGGTTATTTCATTATGATCAAAACCCTGGCGGTTGTCGCACCGGGTACCGATGTTGGTATTCTCGGCGGTATTCTGGCTGGCGGTGTGGCTGCCTGGGCCTTCAACCGCTTCTTTAAACTGGAACTGCCCGCCTACCTTGGCTTCTTTGCCGGTAAGCGTTCAGTACCAATCATCACCGGATTCACCTGTATTGCGCTGGGCGTGGTGCTTTCGTGGATCTGGCCTCCTGTGGGCAACGGCATTAAGGCGTTTTCTCACTGGGCTGCTTACCAGAACCCTGAAATTGCCTTCGCCATTTACGGTGTGGTTGAACGCCTGCTGATTCCTCTCGGCCTGCACCACATTTGGAATGCTCCGTTCTTCTTCGAAGCCGGTTCCTGTATCAACGCTGCCGGCGAAGCATTAAACGGCGTACTCACCTGCTACCTGTCTGCCGATGAAGCAACCCGCGCTGCCGGCAATGGTTTTGGTCAGCTATCGGGTGGCTATATGTTCAAGATGTTCGGTCTGCCGGCTGCAGCTCTGGCCATCTGGCACACTGCGAAACCGGAAAACCGCGCGAAAGTGGGCGGCGTGATGATCTCTGCTGCGTTCACCTCGTTCTTAACGGGTATTACTGAGCCTATTGAATTCGCCTTCCTGTTTGTTGCGCCGGTTCTGTATGTTATTCACGCGCTGCTGGCCGGTTCTGCATTCTTCCTGATGAACCTGTTCAACATTGTTCACGGTACGTCGTTCTCGCACGGTTTTATCGACTACGTCGTGCTGTTCTCCAAATCGGATAAAGGCTTGCTGATACCGGTATTCGGCCTGGCGTATGCCGCGATCTACTACATCGTATTCCGCGCTACCATTACCGTACTGAACCTGAAAACGCCGGGTCGTGAAGAAGAAACAGAAGCCTCTGCACAAGCCGCTGCGGCAGCAACCTCTGGCGACAGCCGCATCGATGGCATCATCACCGCTTTCGGTGGCGCAGCCAACATCGTCACACTGGATAACTGCATTACCCGTCTGCGTATCGACGTAAAAGATGTCTCTCTGGTGCAATCTGAAACCCTGAAAGCCTTAGGTGCCACCAACGTACTGGTGATGGGTAACGGCGTACAGGCAATCTTTGGCCTGGAAGCAGACACCCTGCGTACCAAAATGGCGGAAGTGATGGAATCTGGCGTGCCGGTTCAGGCAACCGCAGCCCCGGCGGCAGCGGTGGAAAAAAAAACAGCCCCAGTCTCGGAATCCAGCATTGAGGTCGCAAAACAATTGATCGCACAGCTGGGTGGTAAATCGAACATTCAGGATGTTCTGGCCTGCGCCACCAGCCGCCTGCGATTAGAACTGAAACAAATGGTAGAGCTGGATGCCAGCCAGTTGAAGGCACTGGGTGTGAAACACATCATGCCAATCAACGACACCGTGGTTCACCTGCTGATGAACGACGAGGCTGCCAGCACCGAACAGGCTATGAAAGACCAGCTTGTTTAAACCGGCTAAACGCTTACTCGCGTAGAGAGAAAACCCGGGAAAACTAAACCAAAAAATGGGCGTGCACCAACGCCCACTTCCCGGGTTGTTTTTTAGAACTAAAAAAATAAATAACAAAACAAATCAGTCAGCGACGCTTTAAAACCCTATCAGCCACCCACCGTGGCGCTGTTTTTAGGCCGCTTTTAAAACTGAAAACCTGCATTGATAAAACACCAATAACAACCGTAAACGGCGCATTGTTGCACGCTGTTGTGCACCCTGCTGCCAAATGCAAGTGAGAGTCACCATGCACTTTAAAAAATCTATTTTATCCTGCTGTATTGCAGCCATCCTGGCCAGCAGTTGTCAGGTAACCGACGAAACCGAGGCTTCCGCCGTGCCCTATTTTTCCGACTGGCCGGTGATTGAAAGCGCCGTCACCGTGGATGAAGACATCGAAACCGCCGTGGCGAACATTCTGGCGCAAATGACGCTGGAAGAAAAAGTTGGCCAGATGATTCAACCCAACCTGTTAGAAGTTACTCCCGAGGAAGCCAAAGAATACAAACTCGGCTCGCTGCTCAACGGCGGCGGTGCCTGGCCGAACGAAGACAAATACGCCAGCGCAGCCGATTGGGCAGAAACCGCCGATGAATACTGGGAAGCCCTGGAAGAAGCCTACGCCGACCGCGGCTTCCGCATTCCGTTCATCTGGGCCACCGATGCCGTACACGGCCACAACAATGTGTATGGCGCTACGGTATTTCCGCACAACATCGGTTTGGGCGCGGCCAATAACCCGGATTTAATCGAACAGATTGGCCAGGCCACGGCTGAAGAAGTTGCCGCCACCGGCCTGGATTGGACCTTTGCCCCAACCGTAGCCGCACCACGCGATTACCGCTGGGGCCGCGTTTATGAAGGCTACTCGGAAGACCCGGAAATTATTTATCAATACGCCAGCCGAATGGTGCAGGGCCTGCAAGGCGGTGCCGAAGGTTTAAAAAGTGAAACCCATGTGATCTCTAACGTAAAACACTGGGTGGGCGATGGCGGCACCTACGATGGTGAAGACCGCGGCGAAAACCATTACACCGAAGAATATCTGCGTAACATTCACGCCACCGGTTACTTTGCCGGTCTGGATGCCGGCGCACAGGTGGTGATGAGTTCGTTCAACTCCTGGCACAACGATGCCAACTACGATCAAAACGGCACAGGCGACTATAACTACAAAATGCACGGCAGCAAGTACATGCTCAACGATGTGCTGAAAAATCAGATGGGCTTTGATGGCTTAATCGTCACCGACTGGAACGGTCAGTCTGAAATCACCAACTGCACCTCGGCCAATTGCCCGGAAGCGGTGAACGCTGGCAACGATGTGTTCATGGTCACCGAAAACAGCAACTGGAAAGCCTTCTACCAGAACGTCATTGATCAGGTAAACGACGGCACCATTTCTGAAGAACGCATCGACGATGCCGTTACCCGCATACTGCGCGTAAAAATGCGCGCCGGCCTGTGGGATAAACCCAAACCTTCAGAGCGCGAACTGGCCGGCAACGACGACGTTTTAGGGTCCGATGCTCACCGCGCCATTGCCCGTCAGGCGGTCAGCGAATCGCTGGTACTGTTGAAAAACAAAAACGGCATTCTGCCCCTGAGCACAGAGGCTTCGTACATCGTCACCGGCAGCGCCGCCAACGACATTACCAAGCAAACCGGTGGCTGGTCACTGACCTGGCAGGGCACCGACAACACCCTAGAAGATGACTTCCCGGGGGCCACGACCCTGCTGATGGCCATTGAAGATGTGGTCGGGGAAGAAAACGTGTACACCAGCACAGAAGATGCCCCAGCCGATGCCATCGCCATTGTCGTCATTGGTGAAGACCCTTACGCCGAAATGTATGGCGACATCAGCGCCAGTGAAACGCTGGAATTTGCCTCTCTCAACTCCGGTTACGCGGAAGACTCAGCCGAAGTGATCGCGCTGGCGGAGGCCGGCTACCCTGTGGTGACGGTGTTCTATTCCGGCCGGCCGCTGTATGTGAATGAAGAGATTATGGCGTCTGATGCATTCGTTGCCGCGTGGTTACCGGGCACCGAAGCCGGCGGTATTACCGATGTATTGTTCGCCGAAGACGGAGCCGACTTCAAAGGCCGGCTATCGTATTCGTGGCCGAACACCGTGTGCTCAACCACCATCAACCGCGATGCGCCCAACATTGAAAACTACACCACGCCAGTGGATGGCCAAACCGGCGAGCTGATTGAGCAGGAAACCACCGGTGAATACGCACCGCTGTTCCCGTATGGCTACGGCTTGGGCTATGCCAGCAGCGATACCGAAGGCATGGATCAGGATTTGGATAATCTGGTACTCGATGACCGTGATTACGGCTGCGGCCAGGACGCACCGGATAACGGCGTGGCCACCACCAATCTGGAAATTTACGGGGTTTCAGCTTCCAGCGACTATGCCGCGCGCATTTCCGGCACGGCCAATGGCTGGGCAGGGCTGGAGGTTTCCAACGGGGCCGATACCTCCATTGGCTCGCTGACCACCTCGCCGATTGATTACCAGCATCAGCAGGATGCCGTGAACGTGGTGTTCACCGGGGAGTCGGCGGCGCAAATTTACATGCAAACCGAAGACGAAGAAGGCACCGATTTGTACAGCTACGTGAATGCCGATGCCACGCTGCAGTTCGATATCGACATGAAAACCGATGCACCCGAAAGCCTGGTCTTGTCTACCCATTGTGAATGGCCATGCCTGGGTGAGGTCGCGATTCATAAGGTGTTGCCGGAAGCTTCGGCTGTCGATGAAAGTAACTGGACAACCGTAAAAATACCGCTGCAATGCTTCATCGATGAAGGCATGGATTTCTCCATCACCAACACGCCGTTCCTGCTGTACTCTGAAGACGCGGTTGAATTTAACCTGGGCGAAGTGCGCTATGTACCAAACAGCGTGGATGCTGCCGAGGATGCCGTAACCTGTGAACAACTGGCCGCCGAACCCCTGGTAGCGCTCGATGAAGACAGTGTGGATGTTATGGACACCTGGTCAGAACTCAGCGATTACCAGACCGACACCACCGATTGGTCAGGCCTGACCGGTCACGTCACTTACAGCACGGAAGTCATCGACGGTGAAACAGTGCTGACGGCGGTTTACGACGCCACCAGCCCGGAAAGCTACAAGGGTATGGTGATCATCAGCGGCAGCAGCCAGAACCTTTCCAACTACACCGCGGGCACTTTAAGTTTCGATTTATGGATTGAAAGTTACGGCACGCCGGCAAACGAGGGTGAAACAGAAACCGAAGGCTTAACCTTCAAGATGGAATCGGACGATGGCGGCATGAGCAGTGATTACCTGCTGACCAAAGCTGACTATGCGACCGGCATTTGGCATTCGGTGACTGTGAACATCAGTGATCTGAACAACAACACGTTGGATATTGAAGCGGTGAATCACCCGCTGGCGTTGTTGCCTTCGTGGAGCGGATCGCAGGCTGGGTTTGAGTTTAAAATTAAGAACATAATTTTGGCGAAATAGTTTTTCAAGGCTATCAAGTTTAGCGGGCGTTGCGCCCGCTTTTTTTGTTCTCGATAAGCCGTCTACCTATGAATTCATTTCTAACTTTACTTTTAAATCATTCATATCTTTTTCAAAAGCCTTTTTCATCGAACCTGCCATGAAGAAAAACAGTGCGCTCGTTACCTTTGCAAAAAAACTGTTAGCCTGCCCTGAAAAATCAATGGTGACTTTAGTTTGGCCATTATCTTCTGAGAAGCGCCAATCTGAAATGTAATGCATACCATTTGAATGGGCTTCCTCCCTAATGTGGTCAGATGGAGAAAAACCGGTAATTTCCATAACCTCACTGGCCTCTTTGCCAAACATCACACGCGTTTCTTTAAATTTTGTACCCACACCAATTTCTTCTGCTGAAGTAAGGATTTCAACTTTTGTGATGGCCTGAACATTATGTTCCAGGTTACTCAAATCAGAAAAAGCTTTAAAAACTTCATCTTTAGGGGCATTAATCTGGCACTGGGCTTGAATTTTCATGTTTTACTCTTTAAATCAGCCAAAGAAAGTGTTCTGAAATTGTAGCAGCAAGAAATGGGATGGTATGACTTATAATTGATTTTGGCCGATAGCTTGAACAAGCTCCTCATCAAGCATGGAGAAGGTTCTATGATTTAGGATGGGTGTCTTGTTAAGTTCCTGAAACTTGAGTTTTTCTACAGCTTCAACGCCCTGTTAAGGCGTGAGCAACGAAATGCCCATACCTCTGCATACCACCTTAAACACTAAAACCAACGCACAGTAAAAATGCCACGCGTTGTGAATCACTCTTAAATAGTTAGCAGGTGTTAGAACTATATATTTCACAAGCAGGCAGATGTTTCTTTAAATTCATTTCACCCTCAACGCCGATTGATGTCTCAAATACATCCAATATTGAAAGACTCCTGCAACCACAAAGATATTTAATACACTCGTCTGTAAACTGCATACCCCTTAGCAAAAGGCAATTCAAGTGTACCAATCCTTTTAAGTAGCGAAGATCATCATTCGATAATGTGCTTTGATGGATATGCAATCGTTTAATTTCATTAAACTGGACAATTTCTTTTAGCTCAACAAGTCCAATTTCAGACCTGCAATATATTGCTTCTACTTCAATCTCGAATTCTTTGTTCGCGACCAACTCAGACTTCTCTGTCTGAGATAGGTCCTTCCATTCGATAGGCAATGTTGGAGCCCAATAAACACCCATATTTTTTTTAGAGAGGTCTATCAATTTGAGCTGACTGGTGGATGCCACTTCAGACAGCCGAAGATCAAAATGCTCATCAAGTGTCACTTCCCCTGTATTACATCTAGTAACCTTCCCGCTGTATGGATAGATTTCATTCATGACTGCTAACGCCCCTGAACTGCGGCGCAATGAAGCGCAGCGTAATGGAATCCGACGCCCGCCGCGGAGCGGTTGTTATCGGGCATGACCAGCTTTGGATTGTTAGGTATTGTACCTATTGAGAAGATATTCAAAATAGCTACGCTCTTGGTGATTTGGTTCGAATAGACTGCTAGTCAGAATGGAATATAGAACCATGTAGATATCATTAATAGAGCCTGTAGATAAATTTGTGTAACTGCTTATCATCATTGCCTGCAAAGGCTAAGGATAAGCACTATGAACAAAGAGCAACTTGAAGCCCTGGCT
>NZ_SLZR01000032.1 GCF_004341165.1 Reinekea marinisedimentorum | reverse complement strand
ACCTTGTACTCCGTAGTGGATAACAAGATGCCGATTGTCACACCAACCGGCCAAGATAGTTGTCGTCAACCGGTCACGCTAATTGTCGCCGAACATTAGGGGGTGTACCGGAGTTACTGGTGCCGGATAACTTGCGCAACGGTGTCAGTAACACCTGTCGCTATGAGCCATAACTAAACCCATGTTACCAGTAGTTAGCGGAACATTATCGGGTTTCGGTCATGCCTGCTCGCCCGTACAAACCCAAAGATAAAGCGAAAGCCGAGGTGGCCGTGCTGGTTTTCGAGCGCTGGATTTTGGCGCGGCTCAGAAGACAAACGTTCTTCTCGCTGGCGGAGCTGAACCAATGCATCCAGGTGCTATTGGAAGATCTAAACAGTAAGCCATTTAAACAGCTGCCCGGGACCCGGAAGCAAGCGTTTAAGCGGCAGGATCAGCCAGTGTTGCGGCCGCTGCCCAGCTTGTTGTAGATTAGGTAATGAATAGCGTGTTCGAACATACCGGATTGAGGCTGTTCTTGGTCATTAATCACGACCATTGACCATTGAGCTTTGAGCTTTGAGCTTTGAGCTTTGAGCTTTGAGCTTTGATTGAAATCGTAGTGCTTGAATTTTGGCATGAAACAAACTCCGTTGCTTCATGCCATTTTAAAAGTACTCAGGAAGGATTTAGAGGTTTTTTATGCAGCCTCAACACGAGCTTGCGAGCGTCCGGCCAACGAAGAGAGCGAATTTTATGGCCTTGTTAATCGCTACGTAAATCATCAATAGCTCTTTATTTTTGGTGTGGCAAAACTTGAAAAACCCGAGAAATCCGGATAAATCGTTGAGTGTCTATAACCGAATAGCTTATCAAGTCGCCGACGAATATCTTGCTTGGCATCAGCTTTAATTCTGAATGTATACAGTGCACCTGAACCAGCGCCTTTTCCTTTTGCAGGCTCGAAAACATGTGGTCTAGCGGCAACACAGCATGCTTTTCTACCCTCTTCGATTGGCCACCATCCGTCTTTATAATTTGGGGATTTTGGAAACTGGAATTTCTTTCGGTCTGGCTTGTTTGAAGCTGGTATTCCCCCAAAAAGGAAACCACCGTTTTGAGCTGCAATACGTGCATCGAGATTTGCTGGCTTCCACGCAAACACTGATGTAGTCCATTCTTTTTTATCTATACCGTCATCTCTACCTTCTTTCCAGGGTCTACTGAGATCATCTTCCCAAGAACGGTAGACCTCACTTTCGTTAATCAAACGATCTGTAACATCAAATGCGAACAATCTTGCATCTTTATCTTCGTGAACTTGCTGCCCATTACTCCACTTCTCTTCGACAGCAAACCAAGCCCCAACCCAAGCGTTGAATGTAATGTCAATTAACCGAGTAGGGGCACCATAGTGTTGAAGCATCGCCAGCTGATTTAAAATTGAGAGACGACCAGTTTGTGAGGATGAGTGAAGTCCCCAGCGGTGTAGGTCGGCAAGAATATCACGCTCATCCTTGCCTATGTCATCCTCCGTGAGAACCTTACCTTTAGTGAGGTTCATTCTTCTATATAGCGAGCTATGAAGAGACCAGCTTGCGTCAATTTGACCACGCCAAGCAAATTTAATGTTCTTTGACACGGCCTTTTCCATGACCTGATTTATAACTGTAAGCAATCCATCGAAATCCTTTATTTCTACTTCGAATGGTCTCCAGAAATCTTCGACACTCACAATATGCTCCTTGTCGCTGAACGCCTTTAGCTTCGAGAAATTAAACGCGCAGCGGTTAATTTTTCAGACAGCCTAAAATTGTTAAGAATTTAGTCTCTCTGCCAACTCATTGCCAGCTTCGACAAGCTCATGGACAGAAGAAATTACGGCCTCCCAAAGCTCATCATGCGAATGAAGAATACTTTCTGAGGGTACCGGATTAGCCTCCCCTTTTAGCATTCTCTCTGCTTTATCTTTCCTTCCAATAGCACTCCACTGTTCATACCTCGAAGTAGCATTAGAAAACTTTAAGTGATTTTGTCTCAGCTCAGGAAAGTATAGGCGTTGAATGATACCACAGCGATCCAGAGCCTCAGGGTCGTATGGTTCACTTACATCATAAAATGCATTTAGCATTTCATTCTGGAGTGAAGCCTTACTTAAGTATACTAATCTAAAATACTCTTCTAACTTCTCCCTTTTTAGATTTTCGAGACTCTGCCTTCTAAGATATTCGTGACTAAGTTCATTTTTTATCTTTTCTGTAGTTCTGGTTGTTTCGGACAACTTCGTCTTAATATCGGATAGGTCTGACATTATTGCGCTATTTTTAGCTTTCTCTGTCGCATAGCTCTTAATATACGCGCCAAAGAACGATCCAATTAAAACCAATGAAACTAAAACTAAGTAAAACTTCCAATCGTTTGTAAAAGTTTGATTCGAAATTAGATTCGCGAGAGTTTCTAACTGAGTACTTGTCATAGTTTAATTCTTAACGTTCGCCGCAACGGCTAAAAATAAGCGCCAGCGAGTTTTTAGTCCAAAGCCCGGTACGGGCTGGTTGCCGGCGCTTGTTAACTGCCTTCACTCGAGATGTTCTCCATATGCTCTTCGCCAGACTGTACTAAACCCTTTAGAGGAGCGATCTCACTCAAATAAATAGTTTCTCGTGCTTTTCTTTTCTCAGAAAAATACTCTCTCCAATCATTTAGTTCTGCTGAGTATATATCTGCTTCAGTTGGGAAGAACGTCTTATATCTAGTATAGAATCCGGTTATCTGAGTTAAATATCCCAAATAATCACCGGATTCCTCCCAACCAGTGATTAATATTGAGTCAGCTACAACTTTTGCACTTTTCTTCATTTCGCTTGCAACTAAATCAACTGCATTTTGTTTTTTAGTTTCATGAAATAGATAAATAACGTTCACAGAAAGCAATACTGCTAGCACAAGGATGACAAGTTTATACTTGATGAAATCCTTAAAGAAATCAGCTATAGCAATCACAGCTGCAACTAAACTAATTCCCATAACAATATGTTCTATCAATCTCTACTCCACATAGCAGTTAACGAGGCTTTAGAAAAACCTCACCCATTTCAAAATTCTTAAAAATGGACATTTTATAGCCCGAAATAGGCCGGTACCTTAAAAAATAGCTCGATTTCTTACGTAAAAATAATATCAGAGCACTCTCCTAACGGGTGATTTTCTGAAATTTGAGTTTTTCTACATCTTCAACGCCCAAAGCATCGGCGGCGTAGCCGTCCAGCCTGCAGGGCGATGCTGCCTTTGTTAAATTTCAATTGCTGGTACATCTTTGCTTGGCGGGATGACTATTAATTTGTCCCATTCATGCTTGATGATCACTTGACTATGAAATAATTCGCGATCAATACCATCCAGCCCGTACCCTATATGATCTACAAGAGCTAACCACCATACTTTATATTTGTGTCGATGAGGTCTTGTTTTTTCTGTCTTTTCTTCGGAGCAAAGTCGTATATTCCGTTCCATTTCACCTAGAAGCGAACCTCCACTGTCCTGATCGTTATCACCACCCATCAGGAAAGTTATATTTTCTCTAGGTGCTCCTGGAAATATTAAGTAGGTTATATTCTGTTCGGTTCCAATTTCACTCTTCACTTCACTAGGATTCTCGCAAAAACCTCTTAAAATTTTCCTTGTGAGCAGCTTGAGATTTTTTGTCTTGGGTAAGGGCCTACTATAGCGAAGAAATACAAAGTATGTTCTACCTGAAATTTGGCCATTAAATTCAGGTAGTATTTTTGATACACATTGATATAAGGGGATGCTGTCGACTTCCAACCCTATTTTTTTTCCATTTTTCTCCGAGTGGTGATTTAGTCGTCTTACCTCAATAGCAATTTCACCTTTTACTAAGAAATCAGGCGTGATATTGCCATCTGGCTCAAAGACGATCTCTTCTTCCTTGAATCCCGACGACTTTAAGTATTCAAATACTCTGCGTTCTTGGTGGTCCATAAGATTTAACGTTCCTAAACTGCGGAAAAAAAGCACAGATTTTTTTGTCTTGGCCTAGTTTGTGAAGCAAAGAGTTTTAGGCCATTGCAGATTTGGTTTTCTATGTTCAGTTCTATGCTAGCGAATTTTAGAACTAAAAAATCCCTCAACTTTCATGACTGAGTTTTTTATTGCCTTACTAAAAGCATCTTCTCCATCAATGAAATATACAATTTTGTCATTCTCCGCCACTCTATCTGGGTCTCGGTCAACCGTTGCTCCTGGAGCGGCGTATGCTCCTTTAAGCCAGAAATGCAACCATATTGACGCTTTCAACTTCCCAATAACTTTCTGTAAATCATCGAAGGCGGAATGAGCACTCGTAGACCAAACAACTTTTGATTCAAGACGAATAGTTTGAAGTTCGCTCCACTTCTCAAACATGTAACTAAGCCTTTCATTATAGATTCGTTGCTCCTCTTGAAGTTGATTACCTGACTCAACCTCTTCTTGTTTCAAATGGAGCATTGGATTGCGAACCGCTTGAATAGCTTGTTCTACCTGATAGGTTTTAAGAATGGCTTTTTTAGCAAGCTCATACTCACTTGTACCTTTTAGTTGGCGTTTCCAAGTAAAAAGTCCGATTGATCCGATTATTAGAGCGCCTAATGTTCCAAGTATACTAAAAACATCTTTAGTTAAAGCCCAATTGATTTCTGAAATACTAAGACATATACCCAATATTCTCTCCGTGAAATATGACAGAGGAGTGTAAGAACCGAGCTGGCAAAGCCGGGTCCGTACATTACTTTTTATATTGTTTAAAATTTCACCTAATATTGCGTAAATTCAGAATATTAGCAATAAGAATTAAAGCAATTCCTTGTTAATAATACGGGCCCACTGGTCTATATATCACAAACAACGAAGATCGGATTAGGTAAGTAGTTGAACAGTGGTATATACAACGCTTTGGGGCAGAAATAACTTTCCAGAGAACAACCTGATTCATGCCACCGTATGAATCAATACCTCCAATTTAAGCGCCCCATTGATCTAACTTGCCATAGAAAAAGTCTAAAAATGCTCTCACTTTAGGCTGTTCAATTTTGGTCTGATGAAAATAGGCGTATGCCTCAATGCCATCGAGCCAATAGGATTCCAATACCGGCACCAGATTCATCGGTTTGAGAGAAAGCTTATGATTAAGTAAAGACTCTGCACTATTTATTAAACCCAGGCCCTGCTCGGCAAACAACAAGCCATTGTTATCGCTTATAACTTTCGTTTCCAGATACGCGCCTTCGATTCGTTTATCACTGAAGTCGCGGCCTCCTTTAACTATTAGCAAGTTTGGCGGCTGGTTATGAGAACTGCCAATAACAAAATGGCCCTTAAGGTCTGATGGATTTTCTGGTGTTCCGTAACGCTGCAAGTATTCAGGAGAGGCATAAATACCAAAGCGAGTTTTCAATAGCGGCTTTCGTTTCAGGCCCGGCATCAGCTCACCTAGGTATGGCCCTACACCCCAAAAAACATCGGCCTTTACCTGCTGGAAATCAGAAATACGGGATAAAGTTTCTATCTCCAATTTTATTTTTGGGTACCGCTGTAAAAAATCCCCCAGCCAAGGTGTTAGGGTAAGCCTTAAGACCGGTTCTTCGAGAACAGCAACCTTAAGCGTACCTGAAGGCTCGCTGTTACGCTCTTCTAACCACGAATCCAAAGCTTCCTTTTCAGCTAAAAGCTGCTGACTGCGTAACAATATCGATTCACCCACTTCCGTTAAAGTCAGTGTTCGCTTTGATCGATTTACCAATGCTTCGTTGATTCGGCTCTCAAACTGAGCAATCTGCTTGCTGATGGCCATCGTGGTAACCCCACGCTTTCGGGCTACGGCGGTAAAACTGCCAAGCCGCTTCACCTCTGCCAGTGTTTCAATCCAATCCGTTTTCAACATAGCAATTCATCTTTTAGTTTAATAAACATAACCATTATCAATATTTTGTTTACATAAAAGACACTCTACTCTGATGGGCATCCATTCACCAGAGGAACGCCAGATGAACTTAAGAGCTCGCCTATCGAGCCATTATTTAATATTGGGGCTTAGTCAGGGCATTTTGCTGTGCGTCATTACACTTTTTATGACTGAAAAGGGGTTGCAGCTTGGTCAAATTGGCGTGGCATACGGCGTTTACAGCGCCACGACCATGCTTTTAGAACTACCGCTTGGCGCGGCGGCAGACTTATATGGCCGCATTCGGGTTTTTCGGTGGTCTCTGTTAATCAATGTGGGTTCACTTCTATTAGCCACATTCAGCGAAGCTTATGTACTGATTCTCGCTGCATTATCATTAATGGGGGCTGCCCGGGCATTAGAGTCTGGCTCTGTCAGTGCCTGGGAAATAGAGCAAATACGAAGTGTCGGCGAAGAAAACATGCTCACCTCTTATTTAAGCCGCTTCCAGGCACTCAACGCCATTGGAATTGCCATTGGCGCTTTACTTGGAGGATATATACCAGATTTATTCCTTCATCATTTTCCTGGGTATATATTGCCGGCTTCTTCTAACCTACTGGTTGTCGCCGCGATCACTAGCCTGCACATACTGTTATTACCCTTTCTCTTTAGGGAAGGCGACACCATACAACCAAGGCAGAAGAAAACGAATGTAATTGAACAAATTAAGGCTGGAATCCTTCACGGTACTCATAACCATGCTATGCGTAGCTTACTATCAGTTTCAGTTTGCCTTGGCATGGTTCTAAGCACTCTGGAAGCTTACTGGCAGCCCTATTTAAAGGCACTAGCAACCCCAGGTAGCTATGCCCTCTTCGGCTGGGTAACTACCGGGTATTTCTTAAGCGCAGCCATTGGCCCGGCTTTTTATTCTTTTCTGGATAGCAGAGTAAACGTTAAAAGTTCGCTCACAATTACTGCCATATTATCGATGTCAGCGGTCATCCTATTTGCTCTTTCTAACACCCAGTCAACCTCAACGTTTGCAGTCTCTTATTTTTCCTTTATGGCTATTTTTACCTGCATTCACATTCCGGTTAATGTGATGCTAAACCTACAAACAAACGACAACGTTCGCTCTACCACTCACAGCATTATGAGCCTAACTTTACATGCAGGTAGTGCCTTAGCGGCATTTGGATTTGCACCCATTGTTCAGGCCTGGGGAATTGCGTCTGTTTGGCGGCTGTTGGCGGGCTTCCTATTAACCTTTGCAATATCAAGGCAGATCAAATGGAGGCAAAAGGTAGTACGCGCTTAATCTAGCGACTCAGTAGAGTGCTTGCATTTGCATGAGAAATAAATGCAATGCCCATAGCTATCTCAATTAACTCACAGTTGGACATTTCCGAGTTTGGCCGAACGACGGTAGAAAGTGCCGAATTATCAATCCTCAAAGCACCCTTATATGCGGCTGGTTTGGAGCGTAGTCAGCTTGATTCACTTGTTGGACGGAATTCCGCTGCACTTACATGTTATACGGTATTTTAACCTATCTCTTTTCTGACCAAATACTGTTAAAAGCCAACATTCTGAAGCCTTACTTCATCGTCAATGCTAAAGCTGCAACTGCAGCCTAAAATCATGTGATGTCTTCGCGAAACAAGTAACCAAGTACTGAGCCATTTTCTATTAAATAATCAAAAATACATAGTAATGCAGCATTAACTTTTACGTTTTTTCTGGCTTTATCCCGATTTAAAAATACGTACTTTCTCGTAGCTTTTTCTAAATACCACATCGTATTTTCACGATAATCTCTGGATAAAGAAATATTATTATTTCTAATCGCATTCGACAGCCAAAAAATACCGGAATTTAAGTAGGAGCTTCCTATACCGCAAAGTAATTTGCTTAAGCTATACAGATATGCTTCATTGCCACCGATTTTTTCGGTTAGATTTTCAAAAAACACTTGCTTGTCATCGGTAAGAGCGGGCCAGATTGTTGCGTCATTTTTCCAAGGGGTAGATGCAAGCATATAAGCTTCAATAATTTTTTTTGAATAGTGATATGAAGGTCTGTCCAACGCTGAGGATACAATGTTATCTTTAAATAAATCCCATACCTTCCAAAAATTATCTGACTTTCCACTTCTATCTTCAGATCTAACGAATTCCTCTAGTAAGTCTACAATACCTTTGCTAGCCGAAAATTCAGTAGTAAATATCGCTAAATTCTTAGAAATTTCATTAACATCTGAGTGAAGCACATACTTTGTATACCATCCTAGAAAATTATGCTTTGTTAGGTAATCAATTCTATGCTCCCTGTCATCAGACAGTATATTGCTAGCAACAATCTCAATTAGAGATTTAGCGTAAGGTACTTCTTTTGGGCAGGTACTATGTAGAGGGACTAGTTGGAAAGCTGTAGAAAGTATGTCTATATCATAACTATCAAGATCATCGATTATGTGATCAGTTATTGATCCGTCGGCTATTTCTTCGAAAATATAGGACGTTTTATCAAAAAATGATTTCCAGAACTTTCCTATATTTAAATTATAGTTGCCATTCTCATACTCTGATCTTCGAAATTCTTCGAACAAAGCTTCGTGTCTCTTGGCCAGCACTAAGTAGCCAATATATATAGCAAGTGCAGAGTCGTAATCTTCTGCCCAGATAGTTTGCAATGCGTTAATAGGAACTGAGTTAAATCTAGCTCCCCCCATCATGCCTATGGGATCATTTCGCATCAAAGCAAGGATCATTAGCGCCTTAATATCCGCCCTATCTTCGGTAAATTTATTATGCAGAACGGGTAGTACAGATATAGCGGGAAGTACTCCGTCGTAAGTCTGATACATATAGCCTTCTTTAGTAAAAAGGCTGGCATAAGAGAAAATAATATCTCGACATAATTTCAGGCCGTCACTGTCCAATTTTTCAACGAAATCTCTGAGCAATACCGTGCAAGCATCAGAGGGAAGAGATCGATTAAATAGAGTAGAATCGGACTCTTTGCCACTTGTTAAGTCTGACCAAACAGTTTTAACTTCTTTTAAGGCGATTAACGGGTCATTTTCATAGTCTTCATATTTCTTATAGCCCTCTCGGCCATATAATCTATCGCTTGCCCATACCATTAACCGGCTGTTTTTATAAGCCTCATTGGTTTTCTCTAAAGCATCTTCACTATACTGCCGAAGTTCGTCATCAATTTCGGGGTTTAAATCAATATAGAAGCCATCTTCGGTTTCCTTTGCTTCAAGTGACATTTTTCTTCGATCCATGCGAGCTAAAAATAGTCGCCATTTTTTATCGTAATGGCTCTCATTATCCTTATCTGGAAGCTGCTCGTAATATGCGTCTAGTATCCGCCATATCTCCTCGGATCTTTCTATGAAATCTTTCTCGCTTATTTCTTCCTTTCGGATTAGTTGATATTGCAGCATGATGTGCTCTAAGCTAAATTTTCTATGTGAATCATCGCATGCATCTATTCTTTCGTTTTCATGAAGCTCATTATTCCCGTTAATGCCAAAGTTGTTTTTTAGAGAGATCAACTGAGACTTGTGGGTTCTATCCAAAACGTAGCGATTTGTGTCGTAGAGGAATAGCTCTTTAGTTCGAAACAGTACCTTGGCAATATTAAAGGTCTTATCTGATAGTGCAGCCACAACACTCACTACTACTGATGTTAATATTGCTGAATTAGATCTCGATAAGATACTTAATAGTATTTTCTCAAGCGTTTCGTTAGGAGTATTCTTTCCTCGCTCTATAAGAAACTTTTCTAGAGCCATGTTTATAGACTCTAAGATGTCAGAATTAACCTGAGTACCTCGGTATACACACCAAAGACGGTTAGACATATATTGATCAGCCATTGTGCCTTCATTAATCCATACCGGCACAGTTTCATATTCATTTACTGACAAGGACGAGTTGACATATTTTTCGGCTGCGTAATTTGAAAACTCAATGATAAAATCTAGCGTCTTGTATAAATTTGCTCCTAACAGGCTATAGATTGGTGTTTGATATGCGCTGGCAGGAAAATAGTCTTGGCTGATATGCTCAATTCCGAAATAATGATCTATTTCGGAGGTTGAATAGTAGTATTCATCTTCTGGAGGAACATGAGTCCAGTACAATTTGGCAAGATCAATAACTTTTTCTGGGATTACTTGAGCAACTGTGGCGCATTCCATTTTTGACAAGATATAGCCACACAAAGAGCTGTATGGATCATTATGGTTACGCCACCTATTGTTTACCACTAGATCAATAATCGATGAAAGTTCTTGCTTAATTTCTTTAGAGCCAAAAATGATTGTATGAAGAAGGTTCTTGGTGAAGTCGTCACCCCTAGTGTAGTAAGTGTCGTTTTTAAGCATTATTTCGTAGTATTCCAGCGCCAGCAAACTGGACATTCTTGTGGTTTCACCCGATCTATTATTGTTATTCCAATCGTTCAATACTGGTAAGACAAAGTTGATTGCATGTTTTAGAAACTTACTCTTGTTGTCCCAAATGAATCGAATTAAAGCTTCCCATCCATCACCTCTTGGCCTGGTCAATACATATTCCATCGAGAGAATACCAATATTTTCTATACCTATTTTTTCAAAAATATCAGTATTTACTTCCTTACAGCCTATACGGACTAGAAGACATACTTTTTTAAGCAGGGAGCAATCATCACTTAACAGCCTATCTTTATATGAATTAAAGAAAACGCCGGAATGATCAGAAAGCAGAATGGCCACAATAGTTTCATCCAACCATATTTTTTCAATTGAGCTAGACGTTAGGGATTCATTCAAAAATGTCAGTATTTCTTCATTTTCTTGAGATAACATTTCTGAAAGCCACTTTCTAAATGCTCGCCTGACTGGTAATGATTTACCAATCTCGTCAAAAAAATCTGATGAAGTTGCGTTTCCCAGAAAAGAGGCCTCAAGTCGTTTATCTAGTGCCCATTCTTCGTAGAGGTCATGGGTAACAAAATAACCGTGTGGAGACTCATAACCTAATATGCCGTCCACAATTAGACCGTCAATAACATTTTTACTGGATGAAGGAGCACCCATTGGGATAAAGAAACGACCACTATTTACCCGGTGAACGCAGAAATCAATAAATACTCTTTCACGCTCAGGATTACTTTTCAAAATAACCCTTGGCCATAATGAGTTTTTAAACCCCAAATAATCCAAGGATTTGTTTTCTGTATAGTGTCTAAGGTATTCTTTCAAATACATAGGCACAGAAATTAGATCGATTAACTTCTGGTCGGTCGGCAGGTCAAAATTATATTTATCCGCTAACTCTCTTAGCTCTTTTAAGTTGAGAGGAGTTAAGCTTATCGTTTCATAGCTACATTGATAAACTTCGATAAATTGGAATGCCAGATCATTAAGGTAATTATTCCTAGTAGTGAGCCATACCTTCCAACCATTCTCTAGTAATCCTGTTACAAACTCCCTGAAAGGATCCGTATTTTCTAGTGACAAAAGGTGTTCGGCAGAGTCAATTACTACTATTTTTTCGTCAACTCCTAGATGAGCAGTCAAAAAGTCATCCAAAGAAACGCCAGAAAGAATTTCCTCAACTTTATTTGATTGGAATTCAGTGGCTTTGAAAGCATAAAAGGCTGAATGTGGGTCTCTATTTTTGTAGAGAGACTTTATGAGGGCTGTCTTTCCTGTGCCACCCTCACCGCTAATTATTGCTGCTCGGTTGGCGCTTGTATTGATGCTTGAAAGCTCACTCGAACGGTCGATTTCAACGCTTTTACCATAAAAGTCTATATTCTCAGATATTTTGTTAAGTAGCCTGTCAGTATGAGAAACAAGAGTAAGTAATAGATCAAATATATTGTCCGATTCTACAAAAAAGTGAGAGCATACTTTTTTGTTTTCTTCTACTACGAAAGGAGATTCGAAATAACTTCCGCATCTCCATTCTATAGTTATTAATAGTTTATTTGCTTCCTTTTCAATTTCCTTTTTTCCAGAAGGCTCCTTGCCTTTATACTGCCCCCACTCTGAATTTGTATAAAATACTATTTTAGTTATATTGGGATAGTCTCGTTTAGCCTTTTTTAGCATTTTGAGAATATCGTCTTTATTATCAGATAATGCAGTACCGTAAAACTTAGCTTGCCAGCCAAGAATGTCATCGCCGTCAACAATAGGATCTGTTTCAATTGCTGATTGGTTCTTATATCTAAAAATTCCAGTTTTCTTTCCATATTCATTACAAAAAAGTAAGTAACACAGCCACTCAAAGTGAAATTGAGGATTGTCAGTGAATTTGAATTTAAATATATTCCAATCTGGCTTTATCAATGTAGTTAATCCATTTCCTAGTTAATTTATCTGGAAGCCAAGAATTTTGTGCTTCTACTTTATGTTCGATTTTTATCGAGTACAGCCTCTCGTGCGGCAACGTATAACAGTGGAATGTATGGACCGAGCCGGATAAGCCGGGTCCGTACATTACTTTTTATATTGTTTAAAATTCCATCTAATATTGCCTATATTCAGAATCTTAGCAATAGGAGTTAAAGCAATTCCTTGTTAATAATACGGACCCTTGGATTCGCATATCACAAACAACAAAGATCAGATTAGGTGAGAAGTTGAACAGTGGTATATTCGTTGTTTTGGGGCAATTTTGATTCCGGCTTCCAGGATAAGTCGAAGTTGGACAGAAATGAGTTACATGAGTTGTCAGGACAAGGCGGAGCTTGCTTTAGATCCTGTCAGATTGAGTTTGAGCGACTATAGAAAATACCAACTAGCTTTGTTCTTCTGGGCGATTCAGGAATTCAGTGCAAATCACTGTCAATCCTATTTTGACTTATAAGCTGTTGATTTTTAAGGAATTACTAAAATTACTAAAAAATATTAAATCTCATAATACTTTTTAGTAATTGGTGCTCTCCATGAAAGCAGCCCCTTTGAGATACCATACTTATACACATGGTTTCATGTTCGAATCTCCATTCTGCAGACCTTTCAGCTTTACTGCCTAGCGTAAAAGGCTTTATCCGTGTTTCAAACTCCCCGCTTCATCATGGATGCGTCCATACCACCATGCTTGAATGAACTGCCGAATTCATAAACTAAGTGCGACACACATTCAAAAAATGGAGGTGACCTGCAATACTCCGTCTTTTTCGCTCCCGGCAAGAAGTGAATTAGAC
>NZ_SLZR01000031.1 GCF_004341165.1 Reinekea marinisedimentorum | reverse complement strand
GGAAGGCAGCGCTCAACCGGTTCATGATTGAATTTGAAGAGCGCTTGGAAGATTATTTATAAACCTTGCAGTTACACAGAATTAATTACAGGGTCTCCGTGATCGGGTTTGTGGATAGATATCGTGTTTTTCGTCAAACTCAACTTGCTGACGCCATTAGTCAAAGGGTCTAGCTTCATCGACCTAATTAATCTGCTTTATTTCACTACTAAATCCTTTATTTACAAGGAAGCAATTTGAACACCACAGAAAACCCCTTCAAAAAAATCGGATACGCACTGATCGTTATTGGCATCGTCGATATCTTATTCATGATTTACTGTATCAGTAATCGCATCAACTACTCATCCAGCTTTAATATCTTCGCGGTAATCTCAGGTATCCTGCTGGTTAAGGGCTCGGTAAGAACCGCAAGATTCCTGCGCGTAGCCACAGGCTTTTTGGTCGCGTCGTTTTTAGGAATGTTTATAGTGTCGCCTTTCCTTCAGCCTTTGGATCTGACAATGCTGAACTTAAAGCTCAATACTTTTAAAGTGATCGGGCAGTATTTAATAAGTGCAGCGCTACTGGCAATACTTATATGGGTTCATCTTTCACTTTCAGGTAAACAGGTGTTATCTGCATTAGCAGAGGCGGGTTATAAGACCGGCAGGCCCAAAATAGCCTACGGTTTGGGCCTGGGCTTTGTCGTGTTGATGACCATTATGATGAACTTCTTTTTGGTTGAAGAAAAACAGATGGCTATAGAGTTAGCCAAACAAAATGCCGGTGAAACTATGAAAGGGCATGTGAGTTCTATTTCGGTATCCGGTGATCGAGGTGCCGCAACAGTGATTTTATACGACGATAGCTCGAAAAATTATGTCACGGTTGATTGGTAGCTTAGCAAATAAAAACGATCTGGTTCAGTGCTCGGTTAAGGGAATCAGTAGATCAGGTCAATCGTGGTAATTCATGGCCCACTAGCTCTCACATTTGCTGAATTTCTCCCGTGAAATAGCCCCTCGGCCCAATCTCCAACATTCCCCATAAACCATCCACAGTTCTTGCATTTTTGACCGTTACTTTGGCTGCCAGTTAACGCTTACCTAACAATTGCCCAGCGTAGGGATAAGGTCAAAATATGCTCAAGAACATAAAACTAGCCTTCTGGGGAGGGCTGACAGCACTCACCGTGCTCTGGTTGGCTGCAAACCTGCCATTTTCAGCCGGTACAGATTTCATTGCCATTCGGGATTTATTCCTTCAGTACTCTGGTGTTATTGCCATTGGGGTTATGAGCATTGCTATGGTGCTGGCAACCCGACCTAAATTCTTAGAACCGTTGCTCAACGGTTTGGATAAATCCTACCGTCTGCACAAATGGCTGGGCATAACCGGGCTGGTTATGGCTATTTTGCATTGGGCCGGTAAAAACGCGCCTACCTGGGCGATCTCTTTAGGGCTCATGGAGGCACCGGAACGTGGTAAGCCGCCAATGATCGGCGGAGAAGACGCTGTATTTTCTTTAGAGCAGCTGTTTTTAGGCTGGAAGCATCTTGCTGAATCCATCGGTGAATGGGCTTTTTACGCCGTGGTCGTGGTGATCGTGTTAGCGCTGGTTAAACGGTTTAAGTACAAGTGGTTTGCAAAAACGCACCTAATCATCGCTGTAGCCTATTTGGCGTTGGTCGTTCATGCCGTCATCCTGTTCGAATATGCATTGTGGTTATCGCCATTGGGCTTTGTTATGGCATTGCTGCTGTTGGCAGGAACGATTTCGGCGGTCATTGTTTTATTACGCCAGGTGGGTAAACGCCATAAAGTAACGGGTGTTATTGAAGAGCAAATTGAGTTCAAAGAAATGAACATCATGGAAACGACGCTTAAACTGCAACCGGGTTGGTCTGGCCATAAGGCTGGTCAATTCGCGTTCGTAACTTTCGATAAGAAAGAAGGCGCTCACCCCTTTACCATTGCGTCCTCCTGGGATGACTCCAGCTCGCGCATTACCTTTATCACCAAGGCGTTGGGTGACTATACCGAGCAGTTACCAGAAGAGCTTAGGCTCGGCCAACATGCTGTGGTTGAAGGCCCCTATGGTGGCTTCACCTTTGAAGATACTGCAGAACGACAAATCTGGATTGGCGGCGGTATAGGTATTACCCCCTTTATTGCCCGCATGAAAGAACTGGCAGCATCGGGCAACAAGCAACAGGTTGATCTGTTCCACAGCACAACAAAACTGGCCCCCGAAGCACTAAGCAGGCTGGAGGCCGATGTTAAAGGCTCGAATGTGAACCTGCATTTACTGGTTGAAGGCGAAGACGGGCTGTTAAGCGGTGAGCGATTGCGTTCCATGATACCGGATTGGAAATCCGCCAGTGTCTGGTTCTGTGGCCCATCCGGCTTTGGTAAAGCCATTAGAACGGATTTGGTTCAGCAGGGCTTGGAGCCAAAGCATTTCCATCAGGAATTATTTGAAATGCGCTAAGCCCGGTTTAAAACCAGCGCATGGGGCTACAACCCTTGCTGTGAATCTCTCAGTTATGAAGATGTTGTTGAAGCCGCTTGTGCAGGAGACTACGGTTGGTTTCAGCACCCTGCATAAAAGCGACACTCTGTTTAACACTGAAAACCCACGAATTGCGGGTACCTTGGCCTGATCACTAATCAGGCCAAGGTATGCACTAATCAGATGACATACTGAAATAGCAGGCCCGCAATAATGGCCGTGGTTAATACAATAGCCACAAAAGCCACCACTGCTTTTGGTTTAAGTACGGAAGAAACCAGCGCAATTTCAGGCAGGCTTGCACCTGTACCACCCACAATTAATGCCATTGCTGGCCCAAGCCCCATGCCTTTTACAATTAATACGTTCAGCAAAGGGATTGCCATTTCAATACGCAGGTACAGCGGCACGCCAATCACCGCAGCGATCAGGATTGAAAGTATGGTGTCGCCACCGACGTATTTCTCCACCAATTCGGAAGGTAAGTAAGCCGCAGATAAGCCACTGATGAGCGCGCCCAACAGAACGTACGGAATGATCTTTTTAAACAGGGCCAGTGCAAAGCGAAGGGCATTCTGGTTTTTTGTTGGCTGAATCGCAGCCATATTCATATGAAGCGTACCGTTTGCGCTGCAGCTGGTAGTCACTGAGGCCTGAGTTACAGGTTCGGCGCTGCAAGAGGCTTCAGCCGTTTGAGCAGAACAAGCCGATTGGGCCATTGGCGCGGAACCGCATGAAGTGGCGGGCTTGGCTTCCAGTTCTTCACCACGCTTAATTTCATTGCGCCACGGCGTTTTGGTAATCAGCCAGCCACCCAGAACCGCGGCCGTTAGGGTAATGGATAAGTAGGTCAACGTTACCTTAAGCCCAAAGGTGGCGTACACCATGGCCAGTACAATGAAGTTACACAGTGGCGCTGAAATTAAAAAACTGAGGACTGTGCCAAGCGAAACGCCCATCGTTGCCATACCCATTGAAACAGGCACAACAGATGCGCTGCAAAAAGGGGTTAGCATGCCAAACAGTGCGCCAAATATCGGCCCTTGCTTCTCGTGTTTAGAAAGCTTTTGCTGAAGCTTATCTTGCGGAATGTATTCGCGCATAAATCCGGTAAGGACAGAGACAACAGCGATCACAATGATCAGCGCGCCGCCTACATGAATAAACTCATTCAATGCGATTGTTAAATTTTCCATCGTTGCAAAATCACCTTAGTGTCAGTGTGTATTAGATAAATCTAAATTTAGATTTGGCGGAATCATATTTATATATGCGCGAATGTGCAAGTATGAATGTGTGTCGGAATCTATTAGAATCGCAAAATACCCGAGACTCGCTTAAAGGCTGCCAATGAAACTATCGATTAAGAATTTGACGAAGTGGTGTGCATACAGCCACCTGGTTAAGGTTGGCTCCGCCTTAATTAAGGGGGAGGCTATTTCAGAACAAGCCAGAGCAGGCAGAAACATTGCGTTGCTTGGTTTATTTTGCCCATTCTTTTGGTACGCGCTGCTTACCGGTGCGAATAAAGCCGAGCTGGCCTTCCATGCAACGCATTCGGGCGTGGTGATTATGATAGGCTTAGTGCTTATGTTCATCGGTTTGAAAAAAAGGTGTTAGATGGATTTCTCCTATCTGGATGCATTAAAAGCGCTGGCCGAGCCAAACCGGCTAAAACTGTTTTGGCTGTTGATCCATGTTGATCAAAAGGTCACCGTCGCAGAAGCAATGGATGTCACCGGTGAAAGCCAATATAACGTGTCACGCAATCTAAAAATGTTGTTCAAAGCCGGGTTGCTCTCACAAGAGCGACGCGGGAAATGGGTTTATTACACGTTGGCAGAGCAAACACTGCCGCACTGGCAATCACTGGTCGATTCCGTTCGTCAGTTGCCGGGAGAGCCCTTCGCAGAGATAAAAAGCCGCTGTAAAACGCGCTTGGCTTTGCGTGTAAAGGGGGAGTGTGTGGTTGGGCCAAACAGTGATGAGTGGCTACAGTACCTGGCTACACAAACCCAGTAATAAGCGGGGCGGCTAAAACCTTAGCGGCCCTTTTTAATTTATATTCAAATTAAAAGGCATGGTTTGGCGCGAGCATCCAGTCAGCAATCAACCGGCAGGTTTGCCGGCTTATTGTTGGGTTGCACCGTTTTAATGTTTGCCTGGGCTTACTCGGCTTCCTGCAAAAACTTATACCCGCGCCCACGCAGCGTAATTAAATGCCGGCTCACCGGGTTGTCTTCTATCTTTTTGCGCAGCCAGGCAATGTGTACATCCACCGTGCGGGTGGTGACATCGCTGTTATAGCCCCAAACGGCATCGAGCAGTTCATCGCGGCTGAGTACGCGCCCGGGGTTTTGCACCAGGTATTTCAGCAGCCGGTATTCCTGCGTGTTCAGTTCAACTAAGCTGCCGTTGCGGTAAAGCTCCTGTTTGCTGGTATCCAGCAGAAAATCGCCAAAGGGGTATTGGTCGTTTTGTACCGCTGGTTTGGCCGGTGTTTCGGCCTGCGCGCGGCGCAGCAGGGCTTCTACCCGGGCGCTGAGCACGGCCATATCGAACGGTTTGGTCAGGTAATCATCGGCGCCCAGTTTTAAACCCATCACGGTATCGATGTTGGTAGTGCGTGCGGTGAGCATCAGTATGGGGGTGTTAATGCCGCTGCGGCGTAAATCCTGACACACCTGAAAGCCATCTTTGCCCGGCAGCATGATATCGAGCAGAATCACGTCGACGCTATTTTGCCGCGCGTAGGCTTCGCCTTCGGGGCCGTTGTCTTTATGCACAACGCTGTAGCCTTCGCTTTCAAAGCGGTCTTGCAGCATAAAGGCAATGCCGGCTTCATCTTCAATAATCAGTAGGGTTTTAGTCATCGCTGGCCGCACCTAAGGGTAAATCAATGTGAAACTGCGCGCCGTGCTGTTGCGTGCCCAGCTTGCCGGTGTAGGGGCTGTGCAGCGAAACCTCGCCCCCCAGCAGTTTTGTGGTGCGGGCGATCAGGTTAAGGCCCAGGCCACTGCCGGGCCGTTGTTGCTCCAGGCTGCGCTTGCCACGGGCAAAGGCGTCAAATACCTGTTTGTGCTCGTTGCGCGGTATGCCATTGCCGTTATCGGCAACGCCTATGTGGAGCTGGTGTTTGGTGGCTGAAATGTCTAACCAGATAACGCCCGGGCCTTGGTCTGGTTTACCGTGTACCACGGCATTCATTACCAAGTTTTCAATAATCAGGCGAATGGCCTGGGTATCGATATTGATTTGCCGTACCGAGCAATCAATAGAAACGTTAAATTGAATGCCCTGATTGGCGGTTAATTGTTCCAGTGGTGCCAGTACCTCAGAAAAGTAGGCTTCGCAATCTACCAGGCTGAGCTCTACCCGGTTTTGTTGCGGCAGGCCGGAATAGTAAAGCGTGCTTTCAATCATTCGCTCCAGCCGCTTACTTTGCCGGGCAATTTCTTCACCATAGCGGTTGATCGACTCTGGCTTTGAAACAATGCCCGCTTTTAAATTATCTGCCGCAGAGCTTATCACCGTTAACGGGGTGCGCAGTTCATGGCTGACGGTGGCGACAAAATCCCGCTCGCGGTCACGCAGCATTTGCAGTTTGCGTGTTGCCAGCAACAGCACCAGCGCCGTTATGCTGATGAGTACCAGAATGCTGGTACTGACAATACTGTTCAGCAGCCGATGTTTTTTAGCCGTGGCTTTTAACGGGCCTTCCGGTGCGTATATCTGTATCACCAGGCCGCTGCCCGAATCTTCAGGGTGGCTGTCACTGCTGATGGCGTTCAGCACTCGGTCGTAAAAGGCAAAAATATCGGGCGAGTTGAGCAGGCTGTTTTCCGCATTATCCGGGGTTTCCTGTCGGTTGAAGCGGCTTTCCCGGTATTGAAGCGTACCGTCGGCATTCTGCAGCACCGGTACCCGCACACCACTGATCACAGCCACCTCTACTTCTGCAGCCGTTGCAGGGGCCGAGGGCAGTGTGGAGTAGAGCGTTTCGCCGTTATTGACGAGGGTAAAGCCGTAGTTTTGCAGGTTGCTTTTAATCAGCCCAATCGTGTGCTCATTAATAAAGGCGCGTTCATCGATGGTAATCAGGTGAACGGTAAAACGGTTGCCAGAGGGCTCGCCCCGGGTGTTGTTCATTTGCAGCAGCGCCAGCCGGTTATCGGTTTGCAGGCGGTTTATCTGGTGCAGCAGGCTGGTTAAGCCGGATTGGCCGGGCTCTGCGGTTATCAATTCAACAATGGCTGCACGTGGGTCTTCGGCATTGTAAGTTGGCCAGCCCTGATCGTATTCAATGCGCTGGTACTGGCTGAACAGCTCGGCGCTTTCGGGGTTGTTGGCCAAGGCGGCCAGCAGTTGCTCGTGAAGTTCTTTGGCGAGGGTATCCACCGCTTTGGTCACTTCCAGTGCCATGTTCTTTTGCGCGAAATCCAGTTGCCTTTCTGAAGCCTGCGAAACCCAGCCCAGTTGCAAAACACCCAAAACCACCACGCACCCTAAAACGATGGGGTAAAAGAAGATGGCGAGTCGTTGTGTGTTGATTCGGTTGAACATATGAACAGTTTACCTGCTGTATTTGCCCCGATTGTAGACCTTTCAACGCCCGCTAAACACTTGAACCGCGCCAGCGCCATTGAGTTTTTACATTTTTAACATTCGTTTAACACTGCCTTAACTCAACGATTTTTCAGCGTTTTATAGTGAGGTCATCAGAAAAAACTTATAAACCGGGAGTTGGGAATGGCAATTGTTGATCAGGCATCGGTGAAACCGGTGAAATCCAAAAAGCAGAAAAGCCAGGGGCGCATTGCCCTGATCGTGCTGGCGGTGCTTGTCGTGGCGATTGGTATTGCCTACCAAACCCTGCTCAGCGGCGATGGCGGCTATGTGTTGAGCGATTACGATACCGCCTTTGTCACCCAGCAGGATTTGGTACTGACAGAGCAGGCCAGTGGCACCGTGCAACTGCCCAACCAAATTATTGTAACCAGCCCTGATGACGCCTACAGCGGTGCCCTTTATGTCACCCTGGGCGATACCGTCAGCAAAGGCCAGCTGTTGGCCGAGATCGATGTCGATGACCTTGAAGAAGACATCGAAGATTACGAGGCCGAGCTCATTGTGGCGCAGGTGGATCGTGAACAGGTGATTCTGGAATATGAAAACTCCCTTGAAGACAGCGCCTTCGAAATTAAAACCATCAAGCGCGATATCGCAGACCTGGAAGAAGACGAAGCCACCTACATCAAGCTGGTGCAAATCAACAACGCGCGCGAATCTGAGCTGGAAGACATTCAGGACGAGCTGGAAACCAAACGTGAAGAGCTGGAAACCGCCGAGCGTGAGCTGAAGCAGAACAAAGCCATGTATGTCATTAACCTGAAGGAAGCTGAAGCGCTGATCAACCAGAAGCAGCTCAGCTTAACCCGTGCCAGAAACGAGCTGGAAGACACCCGCATTAAAAGCCCGATGGATGGCGATATTCTGGAAATCTCCGATGAAATGTCTGTTTCCGGCAGTACGCTGGATTCCGGTGACGAGCTGTTCACCATTGCCGACCCAACCAGCGCCTTGTTCGATTTATCCATATCTGAAGAGTATGCCGACGATATCGCATTGGGCGATTCGGTTTCGGTGACGGTGGGTTCTTTAAAAGTGATCGGCACCATTACCTCCATTGGCCGGGTGGCTGAAACCTCCGACGATGGCCTGGGCGCTACCGTTTCTGTTGATGTGACGCCTAACGAATACAACAGCAGCCTGCTGCTGGGCTCTACCGCCATTGGCGTGTTCACCCTGGGGGTGAAAGAAAACGCCTTAACACTGCCGCGTGGCTCTTACCTGACCACCGGTGCGCAAAAATACGTTTATGTCATTGAAGGCAACCGCGCGGTTAAAACCACGGTGACCTTTGGTGAAATTGAAGGCAATACCGTACAGGTGTTAACCGGCCTGAAAGCGGGCGACAAAATTATCACTTCTGGCTACCAGAACTTTATCAGCTACGACGAAATTAAATTATCGGGAGAGTAACCACATGATCCGTTTAGACAAAATTCAGAAAAAGTATGATCTCGGTGATACCGAAGTAGCGGCATTGCATGAGGTTTCGTTTGAAATAACAGCCGGCGAGTTCGTGGCCATTATGGGGCCTTCCGGCTCGGGTAAATCGACGCTGATGAACATTATCGGCATTCTCGATAACGCCACCGGTGGTACCTATTATCTGGAAGATTACGACATTACCGCACTGCCGGATAAAGAACAGGCGCGTATCCGTAATACGCACTTTGGCTTTATCTTTCAAAGCTTCAACCTGTTCCCGGAGCTTTCCGCGATGGAAAACGTCATGCTGCCCATGAGCTACGCAGGCGTGGCCTACAACGAGCGGAAGAAGCGCGCAGCTGAGTTGCTGGATCAAGTCGGTTTAAGTCACCGCATGAGCCATTTGCCCACCATGCTTTCCGGTGGTGAACAGCAGCGTGTGGCCATTGCGCGTGCGCTTTCCAATAAGCCCAACCTGATTCTGGCCGACGAACCCACCGGTAACCTGCCCACCGATAAAGGCCAGGAGGTGCTGGATATTCTTACCGACCTGCACAAGCAGGGCACCACCATTGTGATGGTGACTCACAACGATGCTCAGGGCGAAATGGCCCAGCGCGTGATCAATATTCGTGATGGCCTGCTGGCCAGCGAGGTGCGCCGATGAACATGAAAGAAGACCTGACGCTCAGCGTTCGGGCGATGTTTTTGAGCCCGATAGAATCCATGCTGTTGATACTCGGTTTGGCATTGAGTATTGGCGCGACGGCTTCCGGCTTTGGCATGTTTGGTAAAGCGGTTGAAGACGGCAAACAAATGCTCAAGCTTTCAGAGTTCCGTGAAATTGTGGTTCGGCCGAAAGAGTCTGCCGAAGATATGCTGCAGCCACTGGTTGAAACCAGTGAAGACGATGACTTCAATCTGGATTTTGAAGATTTGGATGCCAAGAGTGTTTCACCGGCCATCAGTTACTCCTATATATCCAGCCGCACGCGCCTGCGCATTAACACCTCGGCGCTGTTAGAGCGTATTGCCAACCGCGAACAGCCGCCAGAGGTACAGGCGGAACCACAAACCGAACAATCGGCACAGCCCACGAGCCCGGCCGATGCAGGGCAGGCCCAGGCCGCGCAACCCCAGCAAAGCCAGCCTCAGGATGGTCGGCCACCGGAACCCAGCCTGGAAGATTTAGCCACCGTGGAAGGGCCGGAGCCAACGGTGGATGAGCTGGCCGGCTATGAAGTGAGCGATGAATTTTTCATGGCCATGAACATAAATGCCGCGCAGGGCAGTGTGTTTACCGCACAGGATGTGGCCAACGGCAGCAAGCTGCTGGTTCTGGGCGCTAACGTTGCCGCCACTCTGTATGAAGATGGTGAAGCGGTTGGCCGGCAGATCGCATCCTTTGATCGTATTTACACCATCATCGGTGCGCTGGAAGAAACCGGCACGGTTTACGACGATATGTTTTTTACACCATCAGAACTTGCCAGTGATTCGACCGGCGCGCAGGCAGCACGCGGCCCAACAGGTGGTGGCAATGAATCGCTGCACTTTTCGGTTGATGATGCCACTCAGTTAGAAAGCGCCGAAGCGCAGCTCACCAGCTGGTTCGACAGCATCTACGGCGTTGGCATGGTCAGCATCAGCGTACCGCGCGAAGAAGCCGAAGCCATCATCAGCCGTAATGAAAAGATCGCCATCATTACGCTGGTACTGGCGCTGGCAGGTTTGCTGATCGCCAGTGTGAATGTTTCCAATATTCTGTACAGCCGCACACTCCGCCGACGTAAGCAGATTGGAATTTTAAAGGCGCTTGGCGCAACCCGGCGCGATGTGTTCACCATGTTTCTATCTGAAGGTGGCCTGTTGCTGGTGGTGGGCGCGGTATTTGGTATTGCCATTGTGCTGGCATTCTCGCAGATCCTTTCTTCCGCCAACGGCGAGGGCAGCTTCAATTATTTAGCGGTTGCTTTGGGGGTTTTGGTTTCCAGCATTATCACGCTGGCCTTTACAGTGGTGCCGGCTTTACAGGCCGCAAAAGTTCCGCCGGCTGAAGCCATGCGGGTGGAATAGGAGAACGTTATGCAAGCTTTATTTGATACCCTGGAAAGCATTCGCAAAAACCCGTTTAAATCGGCGGTTACCTTTTTATCTGTTGGTATTGGTGTGGGCATCCTGATTTTTGCGCTCAGCATCAGCCAGTATTTTTCTGAGATGCTGGAAGAAAAAATTAATCAGGGCGGCATAGTGCTGACCGTTTCCAATACCGAGCTGCAAAGCGATGGCAGCTACGACCGCATTCGCCCCGGCGAGTTCGACCTGAACGCCTACAGCATTACCCGGGCCAGCGTCAGCGGTGCTAAAAGCTCGGCAGTGGTGGTTACTGGTGTGTTTGATTCGCTAGTTTCAGAAGGCGATAAGTTTACCCTGCGTTCTGCCGTTGGCGTGAGCGAAGAGTACCTGGATGTTATGGGGCTGGAACTGCTGAACGGTTTACCAATGACAGCGGAAGATGTCACCAAAGGCCTGAAGAAAATGTGGCTCAGCGAAGACGCCGCCGTCATTCTTTATGGCAGTGCCGATGCCGCTATAGGCAAACAGGTGCAAACGCCAACCTCACGTGGCCCCGGCCGGCGCGAAGCCGGAACCACCATTCCGCTTTATACCATTGAGGGGGTTTATAAAAACCCGGATGAGCTGAAGCGCGAGGCTTACGGCATTGGCGATATGTTTGTGCCTTACACCTCGATGATCTCATCCAGTGTGAACTCCGAACGGTTGATCGGCTTTTATTCATCCACCTTTGTATTGAAGGTTGACGGTAACGACAGCGCAGAAGGGCAAATTCGTGATGTTATCGCCAACGAGTATGGCTACGACGCCAACGTCAATGTTTGGGAAGGCACCACCGATGGCCCGTCGACGCTGCTTTCTGAAACGCGGGAATCGGTGCGCCAGGTAACGCTGATCATTAATGTGCTTGGCTTTATTCTGCTGGTTTCCGGTGCCATCGGCATATTAAGCATCATGCTGGTGGAGATTATCGGCAAGAATCGCGATATCGCCATTGAGCGAGCCCTTGGTGCCAGCATTCCGCGCATTGTGCGTAAGTTCTTAACTCAGGCGCTCATTTTGAGTGGCCTTTCAGCCCTGATTGGTATTGCGCTGGCGTACTTCTTTGCGGCACCCCTGGCGCAAACCGTCACCTCAGTGTTTGAAGGCTTCAGCGCCAGTGATGTTCGCGGCAGTATCATCACGCCGGTAGCGGTGTTGATTGGTTTTGCCAGTGCACTGGTGTTTGGTGGGTTGTTCGGCATTCTGCCGCTGCACTCGCTGGTTAAACGACCCATCGCGGAGGGCATTCGCGATGCGTAGTTTAAAGGCTTATGGCGCACTTGCTGTTCTGCTGTTGCCATTTGCGGCATCGGCACTGGCAAAAGATTTGCCGGCGCTGGCGCTGGATGAGCAATGGAATATCGTACAAAGCGACAGCTATGACATGGTGAAGGCGCGTAACGACCTTCGCCTGGCTGCCGACGAGCTGGATATAAAGTGGTGGGATGACGCCGACATTAAACTGACCGGCAGCTCCACCTACGACCTTGACGCGGAAGACAACAGCTATGCCGTAACGCTCGATGCCTCGGTGCCGCTGAACTCTAAACTGGAGATTGGCAGCTCGGTTTCTACCGACGATGAAGCGGAAATCTACAGCACCTACAAGCCCTTTGCGCTGAGTGATATTACGCCGGAAATGGTCGAGGCCTACGAGTTGGCTGTGTTGGCCTTGGAGTACACCCGCCAAGATCTGAAAACAGAGCTGGAAAGCGCCTTTCTGAATTTAGTGACGGCTCAGCAGGAATACGAAATAGCCGAGCTGGATCTGGCAATAGCCGAACAGGTTCTGGAAAGTGTTCGCGGAGCGTTTGAGCTGGGCGAGTCGTCCTCTTCTGATTTGATCGACGCGCAAAAAGACGTGATCGACGCCCGCGAAGACTTGTACGAAACGCTGGTGAGCGTTGCCGAGGCAGAGCAGAGCTATCAGGAATTGCTGGGTGAAGATGTGAATACCGATGTCAGCAATCTGGTGAATTTTCAGGGCTTGCAGGCACTGGTTGAAGAACGGCAGAAATCCATAGAAAGCCTGCAGGATGCCGACGCCAAAAGTGAAGAGCTGCGCACGC
Source organism: Reinekea marinisedimentorum (assembly GCF_004341165.1). Taxonomy (GTDB): domain Bacteria; phylum Pseudomonadota; class Gammaproteobacteria; order Pseudomonadales; family Natronospirillaceae; genus Reinekea; species Reinekea marinisedimentorum. Next base: position 862 of record NZ_SLZR01000031.1, on the reverse strand, counting down.
TGGCGGTTGAACTTATTTCACTGAAGGCGCAGCTGGCCAATATCTATGATTACGACCCCGATTTAACCCTGGGGGCAAATTACGATATTGACGATGAGGTGTTTACTGCCTCGCTCAGCGTCAACCTTTCTCCGGCCCAGTTCGGCAAGGAGGATCAGGCCGATGCGGCCATGGAAGTAACCCTGAAAGAAATGGAGCTGGCCGATGAAAAGCTCAGCCTGGCTGTACAGCTGAACGTTAACCGAAAGAAGGTCGAAATTGCCGAAGCCGCGCTGGAATCTAACCTCAGTGCTTTGGAGCAGGAAGAGATAAACACGCGGGAAGCGGAATACCTGTTTGAAGTGGGTGAGCGTACGGCCTTAGAGCTAAGCCAGCAACGATTGGCGTTGCAGCTTTCACAGGTAACCACCTTTGTATCGCTGGTGGAGGTGTATCAGGCGCAGAGTGATTTGGCGGAGTTGTTTTAGGGGGCTTTCTCGCCTTGCTATGCCTAGCCAGTGGGCACCTATATGCTGCCGCATTCTCACTGGGTTGCCCGCGAATGCGCAGTGTTGACCGGAATAAATAAACGGGATTCTTTGGAAATTCCACAGTCGTCATTCCGAAATGTCGGACCACCGCGCAGGCGCACTACTGGCAGGAATAAGTAAACGGGATACGTTGAAGGGATTGCAGCGTCTAGCCTCAATGGAAAAATGCACTGGTATGACTCAGCAAACGTACTTACTCAAAGTAATAGAAACACCACAGTCGTCATTCCCGCGAAAGCGCACTACTGTCCGGAATAAATTAATGGGATTCTTTGAAAGGGTTGCAGCCTCTGATTTTAACGGGTAGAACCCTCTGACACGACTCAGAAAAT
>NZ_SLZR01000030.1 GCF_004341165.1 Reinekea marinisedimentorum | reverse complement strand
GATGGAAGCACTGGGTGCAGCCATGAGAAAGCTTGTTCAAATCTGTTTTGGCGTCGTTAAAAATCAAACGGAATATTGCGCACAAGCAGCTTGAACAAGTGCTTGTACGCGATATGGAGAGATGGTATCTACAATTGAGTCGGGGTTTTAATTGTGATTATCTACTTACTTCTCGAAAACGACTTCTCCCGCCGTCATCGTAAGTACCGGCAGAAGATGCGCAATATCATCTTCGGGCACCGTCAAGTAATCTTCATTCAACACAACCAAGTCAGCCAGCTTACCAACTTCAAGCGTACCTAAATCATCTTCCATAAAGATTAACTTGGCGTTGTAGTTTGTGTGCGCCAGTAAAGCCTCTTCACGCGATACTGTTTCGGTATCTCCCCAGCCAATGCCTTGAGCAATGTTTTTACCGGTAACTGCCCAACCTAAGGTGTGAAACGGATTGTACGAGGACACAATTGCACCGTCTGAACCAAGCCCCCACAACACACCCGAGCGGGAGATACTGCCAATCGGCGGTTTATCAACTGTTCTAAAACTCATGCGTGCTTGGGCGTGCACACCAATGGCTACACCTAAATCTTTGGCGCGGGCAATTTCGGCATCGGTCATGCCATTTGCGTGGGCAATGGTCCAGCGAAGTTCTTTTACTTGCGGAACTTCTTCAGCGATATCTTCAATGAGATCTAAAAACTGAACTGCGGTGGCGTTGCTCATTACATGTTCATGAACGGACCAGCCATTTTTAGCAGCAGCCCACGAAATATCGCTGAAGGGTGCCCAGGTGGCGTCTGGCCACATAGCCGTCACGTTAGGGCTATCTTGCACAGGGGAATATATGTGCTCACCCAGGCCAATCAAGCCGTAGTAGTCATTCTTGGTATTCGGTGACATACCTTCAATAAGGTTTACAGCAGCTGGCGCATCAGCTGCGTTATATCGCAGCGTATGGAACACTCGAAGCGGCATTGGCCCTTCGGCGGCCAGTTCGCCAATGGGGGTTAAGTCGCCATCCGATTCGCGGCCAGAATCGTACACCGCGGTTAATCCTAAGCGGTTCAGTTCAGCCATATAGTTCAAAATGGCTTCTCGGCTAGCTGCCTTGTTGCTCCAGCTCACGGCATTGGTAAAGGGCGTTAAGCCATTGCGGCCTGAAAGCTCGGCACTGCCGGTATTTTCTGTTCCCGTTTCGGCAAAGGCAGCACTGTTGGCATAGCCACTGGAATAGCTTTGCAGCAAGTACACTGGGTTTGTTTTAGATACCGAGTCCAACTCAGCCAGGGTAAAACTGCTGGAGTCATCCTGAAACTGACGTGGTGACCAGCCACCAATCACCGTAATCCAGTCACCCGGTTCAGCTTCGGCCGCTTTTGCTTTTAAGATTGCCAGTGCTTCAGCGCGGGTATCGACACCGTCTAGTCGAGCTTCGTTCTGGAAGTTCCAGGCACTGCGCACAAAGTGGAAATGGTTGTCGATTAAACCGGGAATTACGGTTTTACCGTCGAGCTCAATGATATGGGTCTCAGCGCCAATATAGGCGCTGACGTTACTGTTACTTCCTACCGCAACGATGCGCCCATCTTTAATGGCCAGGCTTTCGGCGATAGTGAAGCTATCGTCGGCCGTCAGAACTTTACCGCCTATCAATACGGTGTCTGCGCTGGGGGGTGCCGCCAGCGCGCTCATCGGCAATGCCATCGCAAGCAGCATTGAAAGTTTTATTCGGGTCATGATTACTCTCTCTTTTATCATTAAGACTCAAGCCAACGGATCATTACTATCGTCAGCACCGGTACGCGCAGTATTCACGATTGAGATTCTTGATTGGTTTATTTTTAGTAAAGAGCTAACTGGTACTTTAGGTGTATGGAGATGCTTTTAAGCAAGGTGGAAAGTCACCTGCTGACCCGGCCTTAGTCGCTCGCTCCGGGCATATTGCTGCACGCTTTTATACCCTAGCTAATAAACGTATATTCCAGAGTTAGTTCTTACTACACCTCTCAAGGAGAAAGTATGGAAATTCAGTTTGTCCCATTAGTTGCAGGTGGCATTTTTGCCGGGCTGGGGGTATTCATGGTTTATGATTACTACCGCTTTAACAAAAGCGCGATAAAAGCTCAGGGTGAAATTCTTCGCTATGATGAGTATCAAAGTAAAGACAGCGATAACCGAAAGCGGACAATGTACTGCCCTTACTTTGTGTTTGCTGTAGGTGGAAAGGCGTACGAGGTTAAATCGAATACCTCTTATAGCTCTAAGGCCATCCCTGTTGGCGAAAAAGTCGACGTTCTCTACCAGCCGGGAAATGAAGCGAAGGCCCGTTTGGCTAAAGGAAATGATTCCTGGTTGGGGATATTGTTTATTGGTCTCTCGCTACCTGCTTTTTACTATGGGCTGTTTTAGGTACAAAAAAGGCCAGCGCGAGGCTGGCCTGAAATTACGCGCTAATAAACGCGTCTCTCTGAAAGTCTATTAAGCCGCTTGGGTAACGCCTTTGTTGCCAATGTTTTTGGCAACCAGGTAGCAGGCTGCAGTTACCACAGAGCCAATAGCGATTGAGCCGGCGTACAGGAATACGTGTGAAATCGCATTCGGAATAAACAGTACAAAAATACCGCCGTGAGGAGCCAGCAGCTCAGCACCGATCACCATAGACAGCGCACCGGTAATGGCACCGCCGATCATGGTTGAAGGAATAACACGCAGCGGGTCTTTTGCTGCGAAGGGAATGGCGCCTTCGGAAATAAAGCACAGACCCAGAACAAACGAAGCACGCCCTGCTTCATGCTCTGAATCTGTGAAGTACTTACGACCGAAGAATGTAGCCAACCCCATACCAATAGCAGGTGTCATACCAGCCGCCATTACCGCTGCCATAGGGGCATAGGTTTGAGAAGCCAGCAGGCCAACGCCAAAGGTATAAGCCGCTTTATTAACAGGGCCACCGAGGTCGAAACACATCATTGCACCCAGGATGATACCCAGCACAACCGCGTTTGCAGAACCCATGCTCTGTAAGAAGTCGGTGAGGCCGTTCATGATGGCTGAAACCGGGCCGCCGACGATGTAAATCATAATCAGGCCGGTAACCAGCGTGGCAATGAACGGAACAATCAGAATAGGTTTTAAAGATTCCAGGGATTTAGGCAGCTTAATGGTATCGACCAGCCACTTGGCACCGTAACCGGCGATGAAACCGGCAACAATGCCGCCTAGGAAGCCCGCGCCAACGCTGGAGGCCAGCATGCCACCCACTAAACCGGGTGCCAGGCCGGGACGGTCGGCAATAGAAAAGGCAATGTAACCGGCCAGTACCGGAATCATCAATGCAAAGGCAGAACCGCCACCAATGGTCATCAGGGCAGCGGCCAGGGTGCCTTCTTCTTTAAAGGCTTCAATACCAAAAATAAAACTGAGGGCGATAATCAAACCACCCGCCACAACAACCGGCAGCATGAACGATACGCCGGTCATCAGGTGTTTGTAGGCACCGGTTTTCTCTTTCTTGAAGTCTGCTGCCGGTTGGTTGCCGGCGGAGCCTTGCTCAACAACGGCCTCGGTGGCTGCGGTTTCGATCACCTCAGCGGCCTTGCGCAAGGCGTTACCGGTGCTGGTGCGGTAAATGCGTTTACCGGCAAAGGCACTGGTATCCACTTCAATATCGACTGCCAGAATCACAAAGTCGGCAGCGGCTATTTCTTCGGCGGTGAGCTTTTCACCAGCACCAATGGAACCGCGGGTTTCCACCTTGATCTGGTGTCCTTTTTCAGTCGCCGCTATTTGCAGTGCTTCCGCTGCCATAAAGGTGTGGGCGACACCTGTGGGGCAAGCGGTAACTGCAATAATATTTAACGGTTGCATAATCATTACCTCATTAAATTGTTGTTTTTGTTGTTGACTAAAGTTAATCAGCGCTACAAAAGTTTGCTGAATTTTTTATTGTGCAAGGCGTTGCCCTGCACGGTTACAAGCAACGGTTCACAGAGACCCGGAAAGGTCTTCAACGCGAACCAGCTCCAGAATTTGTTGTAATCGCTCGGCGGATAAAATGCCGACGCCGACCTGTTCTACGGCATGCGCTGAAACAGCACAGGCCAGTTGCAGGCCCTCGGGTAGGGCGGTTTTATTCACCAGGCAATGGGTTAGCCCGGCCACCAGGCTGTCTCCTGCGCCAACGGTGCTGACAACATCCATCAGCGGTGGTACCGCCTTCACAATGCGGTTTTCCGTTAGCCAGTAGCAGCCCTTTTCACCATCAGAGATCACCACGTTTGCTATGCCATCGGCGATCAGCTTTTTACCTGCCGCCAGCAGCTGTTGCTGGTTGGTTACCGGCTGGCCGGTAAATACTTCCAGCTCGTGTACGTTGGGCTTAATCAGCGCTGGTTTGGCGGCAACCGCGGCCAGCAATGCTTCGCCACTGGTATCCACCACGACCGGAACATCGCAGTCTTTTAAAAGGTGAATGAGTTCGGCATAGGCATTCTGCTGTAAGCCCGGTGGCAGGCTGCCCGCCAGAACGACAGCACTGCACTGTTTAGCCAGTGGCACCAGGTTGTCTTTCAGCAGCTGCCAATAGCTTGCCGGAACATTCAGGCCCGGCAGATTGACATCCGTTACCCGGCCGCCCACTTCAGAGATTTTCACATTGATGCGGGTTGCGCCGGGGATAAACAGAAAGCGGTTATCCACAGCCTTTTGTTCGCAGAAATCCTGAAACTGAGCGTGGTTGTTTTCGCCTAAAAATCCGGTGGCTGTCACCGTGTGATCCAGGTCTTTCAGCACTGCCGCCACATTAATGCCTTTGCCGGCCGCGCGCAGCGAGCCCGCCTGAGCCTTGTTGACCTCACCTGCGTGCAGTGTGGACAGTGAAACGGTTAAATCCAGGGCGGGATTCAACGTAACGGTTAAAACGGGTTTGGTCATATTGGAGCCCCTGTACTTGATGTCGCAACGTTTATTGTATTTATAGAGTAGCTTGCTAAAACGATTTAGCAAGTATACTGAACCGATTCAGCAAACAGATCAACCGCCAGTTATTAACTTTTTGTAAAAAACACTGTTCAATCTGAATGAAAAGTGGTTTGAATCAGAAAAAAGGTTATAAATGCTAGAAATTTGTAGTGATTTGGCATTGCTAAATGCATTCAGCTCGGTTTTTTGTACAATAAGGGTCCGAGTAAACGGGGGTAGTTATGAACTTGGCAGATATCGCAAAGCTCGCTGGGGTTTCCAAGGCAACAGTCAGCAGTATTTTAAACGGTAAGGCCGAAAAATACCGCATCAGCCAGAAAACCCAGGATAAAGTCCTCAGGGTGGTGCAGGAGCACGACTATCAGCCCAACCATTCAGCCGCCTCACTGCGCAGTGGTAAAAGCTATGCCATTGGCCTGATCGTGCCCGATTTTGAAAACCGAAGTTACCTGCGCATTGCCAAGCGGCTGGAAGCGCTGGCCCGTAAAAAGGGCTTTCAGCTGATTATTGCCTCTTCCGATGACAACCCGGAAACCGAGGTCGAAAGTGCGCAAAAGCTGGTCTCTCGCGGTATTGATGCGCTGATGGTTTCTACCTGCTTAACCGATGCCAGTCCATATCAAAAGATTGTTAAGAACGGCACGCCGGTAATCGCGCTCGACCGTGCCCTACCGGAGGGCTTCTCCAATGTACTTTCCGATGACTATGAAGGCGGCCTGCAACTGACGCGGGCTCTTCCTTTGCAGCAACTGGGCTCGATTAGCCTGATTGGTGCTATCCCCGAGCTTTCGATCAGTAAAGAACGTGAGCGCGGGTTTCGTGATGCCGTTGCCGGCATCAATGGCCTGACCGCGCACATCTATTATGGCGATCACTTTGAGCCGGCCGGTGGCGTAGCATTGCTGCAGCAGGCGCGCGAAGAGCAGGGCGGTTTACCACCGGCGATCGTGACAACATCCTATGCGCTGCTGGAAGGCGTGATCAGTGAGCTGCAAAATGAATTCGGCCCCGGGCTGGGCGCCTCCGGCAATATTCATCTGGCTACCTTCGGCGACAGTCGCCTGCTGGATTTTTTGCCGATACCGGTGGTCTCGTTGCCCCAACAATACGAGCAAATTGCCGAAGCGGCCTGGTCGATCACAGAGCAAGCTATTGAAAATAATGATACGCCGCAGAACCGCATTATTACCCGAACGCTGAAGCGGCGATTTTAAGTGGGTCGTTTACTTCCAGAATTTTTCGTTTAGCTGCTTTTCAAATTCCCAATAAAAAAGCGCGACCAAACAGTCGCGCTTTTAAGTCTCTTCTAACTGAAAATCTTAATTAGAGTGCGTAACAGTCACGCTAGAGAACGTTGCTTCATAAACATCGCTGGAGTCTTCATCCGGCTCTTCCTGTGGGTAAAGACCGGCTTTAAAGTAGAAGGTTTCATCCGTCCAGGCATCGTCCAGTTCCTCACCAAACTTAATGGTTTCGGTGACGCCACCAGCGGTTAACTCAATGCCTTCATCGGTCATTTTGATGGTGTAGCTGAAGAAGTCTGAAGCGTCTACATAACCCAGGTAAACAGATTCTGAGCTCGATTCTTCCGGTGTTTCGTTATAGATCACACGAATCGGTTTGTCGTCACCTTCCCAGTGCAGCTTAATCGTTGCGTAGCTGATGTCGTGGCCATGAATCTGACCGATGACAACTTTGGTGGTGTCTTCGTTGTAGTCGTCCATACGCAGGGTGGCTTCGAGTGTGTGGTCACCACCGTATGCCCAGTTCGCTTCGCTGCTAGTTTCGCAAGGCGACCAATCGTACAGCTCACGCAGTTCAGAGCGAATGTAAGAGGTATTCGGTGTTTTGCCATCCAGGTTCATCGGCACTTTAAAGTGCAGGCCTTCGCTGTCTGACCAGAAGTAATCGTTTTCCAGATCTTCATTGAATACATCTTCAGAGCACTGTTCGCCGGATTCTTCATCCATCGGCAGAATTTCAGCGGCGCTGTCGGTGTTGCCATCGTCGTAGTAGGTATCACCGTTGACGGGCAGGGTAACTTTCCAGCCATCCCAGTCGAAGTCGCTGATGGTGCCGGTTGAATCGTCTGTGTCATCGGTACTGCCATCATCCGTATCATCGGTATTGCCATCGTCTACTTCATCGAGGTTTTCAGGGTCGACAACTGTGACGCTGAATGATTTTGAATCGTAATTGTCGTCACTGCTCAAATCGTAGTTGGCATCATAGCTTTCAAAGTCATCAAAGAAGACGCTGTCGCTGCCGGATGAAACATCGATGTTATCGATGAAGATCGGGTAATCTGCTGCGGCTTTGCCAGAGTTGGTTGAAAGCTTAATCGCAACATATTGAACATCTTCGCTGCTTTCAATCAGGTTGAAATAACCCAGCTCGGTACCATCGACTTCAACACTGTAGGTTGCACTGTCAAGATCCCATGCGACCGTAAAGTTGGTCCACGCATCTGCGCTGATGCTGGTCAGTGTGCTGCTGTCATAGCTGCTGTCATCGCGAAGACGCACGCCGATGTAGCTGTCGCCATAGTCGGAATAGCTGTCATCCAGTTTTAACTCGGCCATGCGGTAGGCGGTATCCGCGCCGCTTTCGCCATAGATGCCAATGTAGGCCGTTTCGGTTTCATCGGAAGACATTTTAACATCAACAGATAATGTACCTTCGGAATAGCCATTGCCCAGGTTCAGGCGCAGTTCTCCGGTATCAGAACTGCTGCTGTCGGTGATCAGTGCCGCGTAGCCATCGGGCGTTGTACTGCTGTCGGTTTCGCTGTCGCTGTCGTCGTCTTCATCATCTACAACGCTGTCGGTATCGATGTTAAACAGCTCCCAGTATTGGTCGGCATCGTCATCGTCTTCGTCAGTTAAGGTCAGATCCAGTTTATTGGTGTTTTCTTCACCGCCATAAATAGCGTGTTCATCATCATTACGCTTAATAAAGCGATAGATTTCAGTGCCACTGGTAACTTTGACCTTCTCCCAATGCTGGTCGTAGTTGTCTGCGTCACACTCTTCCAGGGTTATTTCCTGGCCATCTGAACCGTCTTCACCGCCATCTAAACACAGCGAGGTGCCGTATTTTTTGTAGGAGTAATAGCCGTCACCGCGGTCGTATTGAACCCACCATTGGTTTTCGTTATCCATTTCATCATCGGTTTCCCAAATGTAGGCGGTGTTTCCTTCGCGCTCTGAGCCTGAGCCTCCGTCCATGGCAAAGCTGGTGCCCTGCTTTTCGATAACAAAGGTCGCAGCATTGGCAGCAGAAATTGACAGCGCCAATGCAGATATAGTCAGTATCTTTTTCACATTTAACCTCTTGGTCTTTATGGATTGAACGACCCGTTCTGTTCACATCAAAAGATTGAATGAGCCGAGAGATAATCGTAATTTTATTTTTATGCGCGGCTTACGTTAGAGGCTTTTTGTCATACAAAACATGGGTTTGGTTTTAGAGTGTGCATCGGATCGAAAAAGCAGACGGCGCGCGTTCGGCATTGTGCAAGAGTTCAAAGCGCGACTGAGAGCAAGCTCTAAAGTGTGGCATTGGGCTGCAGCCGATCCGCCTGCTTAGTTTTTATAAAAATGCCATACGGTGGAGCCATTTAATTGCTTCCGCGATAGCCATGCATTTCAACAGTGCAAGCCGGTGGCCGAGGCTAAAACGCAGGCGTCAGCAATCGCCGAATCAGCGACAGCAAAGTACGCTGTTTACGGGTGGCGAGCCGTATTCTTCAGGCGGCTGCGATACCTGTATTTTTGACCCGTTTTACTGGCATGCTCCATGCTTTCGGCAAGCCAACTTTCTCGACTCATAAAAACGGTATATCCATGAATAAAGCAGCCATTATTGAATGCCTGAGCCAGGTGGAAATTCTGCACGGTGTTTCGCCACAGCAACTCGCCCTGTTTGCAGAATGCGCACAGCCCAAAACCTTTTCTAAAGGCGATACGCTGTTTCAAAGCGACGACAGCGCTGATGCCCTCTATGTCATTGTGGACGGCAGTATTCAGCTTTACGACATCAAGGAAGGCATTGAGCAAAGCCTGACGGTGTTTTCCAGGCACGAGTTCATTGGTGAAACGGTCTTGATCGCACCGGAGCACATCCATGGCGTGAATGCGCGCATGCTGGCCAATACCACGCTGCTACAATTCAGTCGCGAGGCATTGCAGTCGTTGCTGGAAGCGCATGGCGATTTGGCGCTTCAGGTGTGCTCGACCATTTCGCAGATCGTGATTCGCCGAATGGAACACGCCAACAGCCGTTATGAAAACATTGCCACCCTTTACCGCAACAATAGCTACCGCACCGAGCACGACTTGCTTGGTGAAAAGCAGATTCCCGATACTGCCTACTACGGCGTGCAAACCCTGCGCGCGCTGGAAAACTTTAACATCAGCGGTATTACCCTGAACTTTTATCCCAGCTTTATTCGCGGCTTGGCCAGGGTGAAAAAGGCAGCGGCACTGGCCAACCATGAGCTCGGCCACATCCCGGATGAAATGATCGGAGCCATTTGTCAGGCCTGCGATGAAATTGTGATGGGCATGCTGCACAACCACTTTATTGTCGACATGATTCAGGGCGGTGCGGGTACTTCCACCAACATGAATGCCAACGAGGTGATCGCCAACCGCACACTGGAAATCCTCGGTTATCAGCGCGGTGAGTACCAGCATTGCAGCCCCAACAATCACATTAACTGTTCGCAATCGACCAACGATGCCTACCCAACCGCCATTAAGGTTGCGCTGTTGGAGGCCAACGAAGAGCTGATGCGCGAAGTTGAAAAGCTGATCGGGTTTATTGAATTAAAGTCGAATGAGTTCCGCGACATTCTGAAAATGGGCCGAACCCAATTGCAGGATGCCGTGCCGATGACCCTGGGGCAGAGTTTTCAGGCCTACGCTTCCAGCCTGCGCAATGAAATTGAACGGCTGAAAACCTGCAGCGGCGATTTTCTGACCGTGAACATGGGCGGTACAGCCATTGGCACCGGGCTGAACGCTGCGCCGGCCTACCGGGAAAAGATTGTGCCTTACCTGCGCGAGGTAACCGGCTACAAGGTGCGCCTGGCCGACGACCTGATTGAGGCCACGCACGATACCGGCGCGCTGGTGATGTACTCCTCTGCGCTGAAGCAACTGGCGGTGAAGCTTTCTAAAATCTGTAACGATTTGCGCCTGCTGTCTTCCGGCCCGCGTGCCGGCTTAAACGAGATTAATCTGCCGCCGATGCAGCCCGGCTCGTCCATTATGCCAGGCAAGGTGAACCCGGTGATTCCTGAGGTGGTGAATCAGATCGCTTATAAGGTGATCGGTAACGACCAGACCATCACCATGGCCGCCGAAGCCGGTCAGCTGGAATTGAACGTGATGGAACCGGTGATGGTGGAAAGCCTGTTTGAATCGATCGAAATTCTCAAGAGCGGTATGAACACCCTGAGCAGCCGGTGCATCAGCGGTATTACCGCCAATGCTCAGGTGTGCCTGGACAACGTGAAGAATTCGATTGGTGTCATTACCGCACTGAACCCTTATCTCGGCTACGAGGTTTGCACCCGGCTGGCGAAGGAAGCACTGCAGAACGATTGCAGTGTTTACGATTTGGTACTGCAGCAGGGGCTGCTTTCTAAACAGCAGCTGGAAGAGGTGATGGCACCGGAAAACATGGTCGGCTGAGTCGTTTTACCCGCCGTCATTCACCCGTGCTGTAATGCTGAGCGCGTTGATGCTGTTGCTCGTCGCAGAGCGTCACACTCAGCGTCTGTTGTGCCAACTCGCCCTCGCTGAGGCGCGGATTGGCATAAAGCCGGATGCCGTTCTCGGTACTCTGGTGGCGGATATGTAAGTGGCCATTCACACACAGCAGCGGCTTGTTTTTCAGGCTGTGGATAAAGTGGCGGCCATCCGAGGTGTAGGCGGCATCCAGTTCATTAAAGCTGTGCTCATTGCGGTGGTTCAGTGGCAGAATTTCCTTAAAGGCACCGTGGTGCGTCATCAGGATGTAGCGGCCCTGATAGCCTTCGGCAAACTCTGCCAGTTTTTGTTTGGCCCGGCGGTGCCAGGCTACGGTGTCTTCCGGTGTAATGCTGCGCTCGCCGTCATCGCTTTCTGTTTTTATCTTTTTAAAGTCATCCCACGACTCGCGCAGCGTTTGGCTGACCTGTTCAGGGTTGTGGGTCAGCTTCAGGTCGGTCCAGTAGTCGCTGCCGTAGACGGCGAGGCCCGGCGCAATCTCCGCGTACGAATCCATCAGCACCGTTACCCGACTGTGCGAGAAGGCTTTCTCCAGGGCGGTGACGGCGCCATGGCGGGTAAAGCCGTGCAGGTCGTGGTTCCCCGGTATCAGAAAGGTGGGCTGGTTGCGGGTGTTTTCCACCACCCAGTTGCACAGCTGCGGGTCAACGCCATCCATGGTATCTCCGGCGATCAGGTAGGCATCGGCCGCCGGAAGTGTGAGTGCGTCCAGTTGATGCGGGCTGAGCAGGTTGAGATGCAGGTCGGAGCAAACGAAGAGTGTGAGTTGTGGTGTTGTGGAGGATGCGGGCATTTTGAATCCGGGTTAAGAACAAACAGGCTGCAGGGTAACGCGGCTAAAAGGCGCTGTTGTGACAGCCCGTTAATTCTTGTGTATCCGGTTTTATTCAGTTTTATCCAGCTCAGGCACAGAATAAGCCTGAGCCGATGTCGGCTTAAGTGCCCAGCAAACGCAGCACGTTGCCCTGATTTTCATTGGCCATGGCCTGAACGGCCAGCGCGGCCTGTTCTTTCACCTGCTCGGAGGCCAGTGCGCTGATGGTTTCGGCGTAGTCGGTATCCTGAATTTGCGAGGTGGTGGCGGTGCTGCTGAGGACCGATTGCTCCAGCCCGCTGACGACCGATTCAAACCGGTTTTGCACCGCGCCAAATTCGGCGGCGGCTGAGCTTACAGAGTCGAGCACACTGTCGCTCATTTCCAGTGCGGCACTGGCACCTTCTGCGCTGCTCAGGTCGATACTGCCAAAGCCCATATCTGCAATTTGCGTGGTTAGGTCGTTCGCTTCAACGGTTAGGGTATCGCCGGCCTCGGGGCCAATCTGAAACACCTGATCATCGCTGCTGTTGAATAGTGAAACACCGTTAAAGTTGGCGGATTCGAGCACCGAGTTGGTCTGTTCAACCAGCATCTGCGCTTCAGAGTTTATAGCTTCACGGTCGGTTGCAGAATAGCTGCTGTTTGCCGCTTGCACAGAAAGCTCGCGAATGCGCTGAACGTTATCGGTCACGGTTTCAAGTGCGCCGGCAGCGGTCTGGGTTAAAGCGATGCCATCGGACGCGTTGGCGATGGCCTGCATCTGGCCCTGAGTTTCGCTGCTCATTTGGGTGCTGATGGCCAGCCCTGCTGCATCATCGGCAGCGCTGTTGATCCGCTTGCCGGAGCTGAGTTGCTCAAACAGTGAATCGATACGCTCTGAACTGCTGTTCAAAGAGCTTGTAGAAGCTGAGACGCCGTTAATGTTCATAGCCGGGCTCCAATTTATGCGGGCAAACATACAAAGTCAGGCCGTTATTTTAGCGGGTTTTGCCGCGTCTTTTGTTTCCTTTTGTAGGCGGCAGGCAAGCTCAGCTATCCGGTAAGTTCAGTTTTACAGGCAGGGTGATTTTAAATTTCACGCCGTGGCCGAATTCACTCTCACAGCTGATTTTGCCCTGCAGCTTTTGGGTCACAAGCTTGTACACAATGTTCATGCCCAGGCCGCTGCCGCCATCTTCCCGGCGGGTGGTGAAGAACGGTTCAAACACGTGCTGCAGTACCGATTCGTTCATGCCGACACCGTTATCCTGATAGACCAGTGAGATACTGTCAGCGGAGCGGTGCTTTTCCACGTGGATTTTAATTTCCGGCTTGGCAATACCTTCAAAAGCATGGGTGATGGAATTGATGAACAGGTTGGTGATGATCTGCGCGATGTTACCCGGGTAGGTGATCAGCTCAATCTGTTCGCTGGATTCAACCTCGACCGAAATGTTGGTGCGTTTAAATTTGGGGTGCAGACTGTTGATAACTTCGTGAATGTAGCTGGTCAGTTCAATCGGGCGCAGTACATCAGAGGCCTGGTCTACAGCCACCTGTTTAAAGCTACTGATCAACTCGGAAGCGCGCTTCAGATTTTTAATCAGCATGAGCACGCCTTCATCGGCTTTATCAAAAAAGCTTTCCAGATTGCTGCGTGCCATTTCGCCATTCTGGTACAGGTTGCGCAGTGATTTAAGTTCATCGCCGATCATAGAACCGGCCGTTACTGCGATGCCAATAGGGGTATTTACCTCGTGCGAAAAGCCGCTGACCAGGCTGCCGAGTGAGGCCATTTTCTCCGATTCTGCCAGCTCGGTTTGCGTTCTGTTCAGGCGCTCCAGTGTCGATGACAGTACCTTGTTGTTGCTTTCCAGCTGCTCGGTGCGTTCAGCCACTCTGCGTTCGAGTGTTTCGTTCAGCTCGCGCAGCTTGTTCTTTGCTTCTTCCAGGCGTCTCTGGTTGTGGATTGCCTCGGTCACTTCGTGGCCTTCTACCAGAAGCATTTCAACTTGCCCGCTGGCGTCAAAGATCGGCTTAATGCTGAATTCTACAAAGATAATGTCGCCCTGCGGCGTTGGGTTGTTGGTAAGAAATTGGGTGGTTTCACCCTTCAGCGCCTGAGCGATGCCATTGATCACCTTATCGCGTTCGTAGGCATCATGTGACCAGAACGGCGCATCCGGGAAATACTTACCGGCGGTGCCTTCCTCGGTGAGGTTAAAGCGCTTCATGACGGTATCGTTGCCGGCTATCATGTTGCCCATTGGGGTGAGCAGGCCCATCAGGTGCGAGGTTTGGTTGTAAAGCATCTTAAAGCGCTGTTCGCTGGCTTCCAACGCACGCTGCTGCAGCTTAAGGTCGGTAATATCCTCGTAGGTGCCGAGAATGCCGTAGACATGACCGCTATCGTCTTTTAACGGAATTTTACTGGTTCTCAGCCAGCCGGTAATGCCATCGGCCCGGGTCTGAGATTCTTCGATGTTCAGGTCCGGCTCGCCGCTCTCCATGACCCGTTTGTCATCATGACGGAACAGTTCGGCCTGATGCTCCGTCCACGGCAGATCAAAATCCGTTTTGCCGACGATGTCGTCGAAGCTCTGAATGCCAGCATCATACAGGAAGGTGGCATTGGCACCCTGGTAGACGCTGTTGGTATCTTTCCAGAAGGCCCGAATGGGGATGTTGTCGAGAATAGCTCTGAGCTGAGCTGAAAGCCCGCTCTCAAAGGACTCCTGCTTGAGGGCGGCAATTTCATCTTTGAGCTGCTTAATCTGCTTAAGCCATGGCTCTTCAGGAGTAGGGGCGTTGTCAGGCATACTTCTACTGCATCTCAACGGATCTTATTATTCATTTAAGAGTAGTTGCAGATGACGGGATTGCCCGCCAAAAGCCCGCCTGTGCGGCGTGTTTATATGTAATAAGATGTTACTCATCCAAGCTTCAGATTGGGAAAATAAGGTTAATTGCTTTACTCTTTGTTGTAAATCAGGTGCTGCAAAGAGAGTGCGCTAGTGAAAGACTATACCGATAATTGCCCGGCCTTTTTAACCAATGTAGCAGGCAACCACTTGCATGAAGGGCTGACCAAGCTGCTGGCAGAGAGTGGCCTGAACCTTTCCAAGCATCAGCTGCGAATCCTGTTTTATGTTTATGAAGAGGATGGCATAGAGCAAAAGCAGCTGCGGGAATTCATTAAGCTCAGCAAAATCTCTCTGGTCAAGATTATCAACGACCTGGAAGAGGCCAATATCGTTGTGCGTGTGCCCAGTGAAAACGACATGCGCAACAACCGTATCTTCTTAACATCGCTGGGTAAAAAGTTAAAAACGCCATTGCTGGCACTGGTTGATGAACACCGCGGTGTGGCATTCCGGGGCTTCAGTAGCGAGGAAATAGACAGCTACCGCTCTATGCTGAAGCGCATGATCCACAACCTGGCCGGTCAATAATTTCAGAATAATAGTTATCCTGCTTATACTAATTTGTTCCGATAAGCGCTCTGCAACGCGATCTGGATCATTAATTTAGCCGATCCTGAACGATTCCATAGAATATTAGTATAACCACTTATACTATTTCCCTGTTCAAAGAGCAGGCGCTTATCCGGGCCCGGTGGCTTTAAACTTGCCAATGCCTGTGCCGCACATCGCTTCTTTGTCCGCTTATGAATGCTTCCAATAACAACAACCCGCCAGCGGGAAAAGCTTTCTGCATTAAGGGGATTAAATGTCTGATCAAAATTCAAACGGGCTTGATCGAAGAGCCTTCGTAAAATCGGCCGCATTCGGCGCTGCTGCGCTTTCGGTGGGGGCAACCGGTGTTCTAGGCACGGCTGCCAAAGCACAGGCCGCAGGCCCGGCCGGCTACCAGCACACACAAAACTTCAGCGTGGTAACCATAGGGACCGGTAACCCAATTCCGGATAAAAACCGCGCCTCTGCCTGCACCATGATCCAGTTTAATGGCCATTACTACCTGCTCGATACCGGCAATGGCAGTAACGATGTGCTGGCCGAAAATGGCTTTGCCTACCGCAATATCAATGCAATCTTCTATACCCATCTGCACGCCGACCACATGACCGATTTTGTCGACCTGATGATTAACCGCTGGATGACCGGCGGTAAAGAAATGCAGATTATCGGCCCGCCAAGAAGCGGCGCTTACTACAACTTCATGATCGATTTCTTTGCCGACGATCTCACCTACCGACAGTACCGCGGCTATGCGCGTGGCGTCAGTGAGGTGGGTATGTTCAAGGGCATTGATGTGCGCGAACTGACCGGCAGCAACCGGTTTGAACTTGATGGTATGCGCATCCGCACAGAGCCACTGACCCACACCATGTACAACCTGGGCTATCGCTTTGAGGCGAATGGCAAATCGATTGTCGTTTCCGGCGACACCTCTTACGACCCGACACTTATCGAGCTGGCTAAAGACGCCGACGTACTGGTGATCGACGCAAACATTGTTGCCGCCGCCGCGAAGAAAGGCACAGAAGAGCAGGCCTTTACCGATGACTCCATCAAGAAGCCGAAACCGAAGTATGAATTTGCCGGCAACTTCGATGTCGCCCCGCATATGGGTATTGATGAGGTGGCAAAAACCGCAACGGCCGCCAATGTGAAAACGGTTGTACTGACGCACCTGCCGCCAGCGCCGTTCAACATGGCGGCGATCAAACCTTACTTTGAGCAGGCCGGCTTTAAAGGGCGAGTTATTGAAGGCCGTGATGGCCTGGAAATTAACCCCTAAGTCACTTTAACAGCGGTACCGAAACGAAATAAAAATAACAAAGGTGTTTACCATGACTGATAAAAAGCCGGGCTACGAAGCCTCGCGCAGAGATTTTTTAACCACCGCCGGCAAGGTTGCCGGTGCAGTATCGTTGGCAGCGACAGCCGGCTCCACGGCATTTGCAGCCTCACAAACGAAACCTGCCGGTGAGCCGCCGGCCGCCAACGCGTTACCCGAAGGCTTTCAGGTGATTACCATCGGCATTGCCGGGCCGCCGATGGACCTGCCAAACCGCAACCGAACCTGGCCGGCAACCGTGGTGCAGTTCCGCGATAAGTATTTTCTGGTGGATTGCGGCGGCGGTGCCACTCATGGCTTGCTGAAGGCCGGCATTGAGCCTTCAAAGGTGAAAAACCTGCTGTTTACCCATCACCACGCTGACCATAACTCCGATTTCTTCACCTTTGTTATCGGCGGCTGGAATGGCCCGGGCGGTCGGCGCGAGCTGAACATTGCCGGCCCGCGCCAAACCCAGCAGCTGTATGACATGATGATGACCTTCTACAAAGAAGACCTCGATTACCGCATGCACTATGGCTTCCCCGCAGAAGGGCTGGCGAAAAATGTCACCATTACTGAGATGGCCAAACCCGAAGCCTTTGTGATGGATGGCGTTCAGGTGAAAGCGGCTGAAGGTATTCACACCATCACCAATTACGCTTACCGTTTTGAAGCCGAAGGTCAGGCGGTTGTGGTCACTGGCGATACCGCCTACTCCGAAGACATCGTCGAGCTTTCCAAGGGAGCCGACATTCTGGTCATCGATGCCCACATGGCTGAGGGCGCGTTTGCCAGTAACGTGTTGAGTAACCCGGAGCAGCGCGACAACATGCGTAAGGCGCATATGTCGAATGAAGACATCGCGCAGACGGCTTCAAAGGCCAAGGTTAAGAAAGTGGTACTGACGCATCTGCCGCCACTGCAGGTCGATGAAGCGGCGACCAAACAGGCACTGCGTAATGCCGGCTATGAAGGCGAGATCATCATTGCTGAAACCGGCGGTCGTTACCTGGCCTGAGCGGTGTTTTGCAAACCACATCAGGGCCCTGCGCACAGCGCAGGGCTCTTTTAATTCCTCCTTTCCGTGGCACTTCCGGTGCCCTTACTTTATATAAAAATTCATTATTTTTAGCCTGAAATTTATAAAAAATATTTCAAAAACGGCTATTGAAAAGCGCTTAAAGAATCCTATTTTTACGACTGCAGGGGTGTCTCACGAGAGCTTCTGCCACTGATGTGTTTTTATTTATGTTGCTCATTTGGAGGATATATTATGAACGCAATTGACCTCTCCCCTTTATACCGAAGCACCATCGGTTTTGATCGTTTCGCTAACCTGCTGGACAGCGCCTTTGCCGGAGATGCCGGCCATAGCGCCTATCCGCCTTACGATATAGAACTGCTGGAAGTAAACCGCTACGCCATTACTCTGGCGGTTGCCGGTTTTGAAGAATCCGAGCTCGATATCACCCTGGAAAAGGGTGTGCTGGCTGTCGCAGGTAAAAAAGCGGACGAGAAAAAACGCAAGTACTTACATCATGGTATTGCCCACCGGGCCTTTGAGCGTAAGTTTAACCTTGCAGACTTTGTTGAAGTAACCGGCGCTTCCTTAAAGAACGGTTTACTGGTGATTGAACTGAAGAAAAACGTTCCGGAAGAACTGAAGCCACGCAAGATTGAAATTGGTTCGGATACGAACGTTATCGAGCACAGTTCAGAGCACGCGGCTTAACCCTAAGGCCTGTTACTTTTAACAGTAAAGGGGTGCCAGCGGCACCCCGGGAGGTTTGTTATGAAACTTGAAAAATTGAACCCATGGAACTGGTTTAAACACGAAGATGAAGCCGGCTCTGCAGCGGCACCTGTGCCCGTGAAAAAGGGTGAGACACTGCCGGTCGCAGGCGGTCATCCGCTCGATTCATTTGTGCAGTTGCACCGCGATATGGACCGACTGTTTGATGAGGCTTTCCGCTCCTTTGGTCTGTCCGGCCCCGGCCGCTTCAGTCATGAAGCCTTTATGCCCGCACTGGATATTAACCAGGGCTTTAAACCGTCTACGGATGTTTCCGGTGATGAAAAACAGTACGAAATTTCTGTCGACTTGCCGGGTATGAAAGAAGGTGATGTTTCCATTGAACTGAAAGACCGCATCTTAACCATTAAAGGTGAAACCGAAACCAAAACGGATAGCGACGATAAAAAATACTATCGGGTAGAGCGCTACTACGGTTCGTTTCAGCGCACACTGGCACTGCCGGAAGATGCCGCTGCCGATGACATTCATGCAACCATGAAAGACGGCCTGTTAAAAATTACCGTGCCCAGGGTTACCATGAACGAATCCGACGTGAAGCGCATTTCTATCGCATCCTAGCCCGAAAGTTTCACCATAGATCGTAAGCTGTGGGAAATGAGCCTAAACAGTTTTTTCGATTGTCCGCCAAGCCCTGGCTATTCCAAGGGCCGAATTCATAAACTAAGTGCGACACACATTCAAAAAATGGAGGTGACCTGCAATACTCCGTCTTTTTCGCTCCCGGCAAGAAGTGAATTAGA
>NZ_SLZR01000029.1 GCF_004341165.1 Reinekea marinisedimentorum | reverse complement strand
GATGGAAGCACTGGGTGCAGCCATGAGAAAGCTTGTTCAAATCTGTTTTGGCGTCGTTAAAAATCAAACGGAATATTGCGCACAAGCAGCTTGAAGAAGTGCTTGTACGCGATATGGAGAGATGGTATCTACAGGGCGCGGTGTGTTTGTAGGTTGGTCTTTAGGCCAACAGGGTTGCTTTTATATCTAAGGTTGACTTTGTCGGGCTGAAGCCCGACCTACAGAGTGCGGTGTGTTTGTAGGTTGGCCTTTAGGCCAACAGGGTTGCTTTTACATCTTAGGCTGACTTTGTCGGGCTGAAGCCGGACCTACAGGGTGCGGTGTGTTTGTAGGTTGGTCTTTAGGCCAACAGGGTTGCTTTAGCCAGATATGCAGAGCATGCCGAAAGGCAGAGAAGGAAAAAACCGGAAGGCAGTACTAGGAGTCGATAACTGCCTTCCGGGCGCTTTGCTTAATCTTTCCAAAAAGGTTTCGCAATTTCTGCTTTTGCCTGGGTCTTGCCAATGCCTACGTCTTTCAGCATGTGGTCGCTCAGGCCAGCCAGTGATTGGCGGGTTTTGTAATTGCGTAACCATTTCGTGAAACTGATCGCACGAGGAAACCCTACGTACATAGTTGAAAATGATTGCTTAAGTTGGTAAGTCGTCATGTCCGAGCCTCCTCGTTCGTTTAAGTTGTGCATATGGTAGAGCGGTACAGTGTTGCGGTACAGATTCAGAAATATTAAAGTTAGACCGGTACAGATTAAATCTGTACCGTTTAGTCTCAGTAAATCACGGCCTATCTGTACTGCTATAACTTATTTTTATGGATTGAATAAGTGGTACAGATGTAATTAGAGGGTTATCACTTATGGAATCGTTGCTCTACGAACAGCTGGCAGACCGGTTAATAGACCACATAGAAGAAGGGGTGTACCCGGTAGGCTCGCGTTTGCCATCTGTACGGGCGCTGGCGAAAAGTGAGCAGGTGAGCATTGCAACGGTTACCTCGGCTTACTCCATTCTTGAAGAGCGTGGCTGGGCCGAACCACGGCCAAAATCCGGTTATTTTGTTAAGCGTACGGCGATAGAGCCGTTGAGTATGCCGAAGAAATCCCGCGCAAAAACCAGCCCGCGTGCGGTCACCGTGGCCGAGCTAGCTATGGCCATTCAGCGCGGTGCGGCAGCCAGCCGTGGTGTGGTGTTCAGTGCGGCCATACCCGATCTGGAATTTCCCATTGCCGAAGTCGTGAAGCGCAACTTTACCCGTTTATCCCGCTATTCCAGCTCTTTTGGTAATGGCTACGAAACGCCCGAAGGTTTGTTGGAGCTTCGCCTGCAAATTGCCCGCCGTGCCATCGATGCCGGTGTGCATATCTCGCCCGATGCGCTCATTACCACCATGGGTGCACAGAATGCCATTTCCCATGCCTTGCGTGCGCTGACCACCGCGGGCGATATTGTAGCGGTTGAATCACCCTGCTATTTCGGCCTGCTGCAAATGATTGAGGGCTTTGGCCTGAAAGCCATTGAAATACCGACGGACCCGGTAACCGGCATCAGTGTCGATGCGCTGACACTGGCATTACAGCGTTGGCCAATTAAGGCGATCTTGACGATTCCGGCCTTTACCAACCCGCTGGGGTGCATTATTCCGATGGAGAAGAAGCGCATCCTCATTCAACTGGCGCAGCGTTACGATATCCCCATTATTGAAGATGACATCTATGGTGATCTGCAGTTTGAAGGGCGGCGCTCCAAGGCGTTGAAGTCTATCGACCCGGATGGTCGCGTACTGTGGTGTTCTTCGGTTTCTAAAACGATGGACCCACACCTGCGCGTTGGCTGGATAGCACCCGGCCGCTATTACGATGAAGTGCTGCAGCAGAAGTTTGTCAGCGAAATTTCTTCGCCGACGTTGCCGCAGGTGGTGACGGCCGAGATCATGAAAAAGGGCTTATATGACCGTCATTTGCGCCACGCCCGTGCCAGCTATCATCAGCGGTATATGCGTTTGCTGGAGCTGGCGCGTGAGCACTTCCCGGAAAGCATGCGGGTCAGCTCTGCCAAGGGCGGGCTGGTAGCCTGGTTTGAGATGCCCAGAAGCGTGGATGCCACCGAGCTGTATTACATTTGCCGCGAGGAAGATATTCACATTGCGCCGGGTGAGTTGTTCTCGGTTTCCGGCCTTTACCAGAACTGTTTCCGGCTGAGCTTTTCCAACGAATGGACGCCAGAGCGCGAGCAGGCGATCGCCTTTATTGGCCGGATCCTGAAAAAAATGACCTGATTGGCCGCGCTGCCAGCCAGGCAGCGCAGCTGCATTCCCGGCCAGTTATTCGGCTTCGGCCGGGATTCCTTCCAGTAAGCTGAACAGTGCTGAAAACTCCCGCGTGAGTTTGTGATTCGGCAGCATATGCACCAGCGGTTTTTGCTCGTGGTGCGACTCTTTCATCTTCACCGAGCTGGAAAGGTACTGCCCCAGCAGCGGCAGGCCGATGTCTTTAATCTGCTCAATGATCACCTTCGGGTAGTTGGCCTGATGATTGAACTGATTGACGATAATGCCCTCAATGACCAGCTCCGGGTTGTGGTCTTCGCGCAGCTCGGCAATGTTGTCCATCAGCGTGAGCAGCGCCTGCTGGGAAAAGGTATCGCAATCGAAGGGGATCAGCACCGTGTTTGCCGCGATCAGTGCCGATTTGCTGTAGAAGTTCAGGTTGGGTGGCGTATCGATATAGATGCGCTCAAACTCCTTTTCCAGCTCGTTCAGGGCGTCACGCAATTTGTATATTTTGTAGCGCCTTTCCAGATCTTTTTCCAACGATTCCAGCGTGGCGCTGGAAGGGATTAAATAAAGGTTTTCAAATGGCGTTTGCTGCGGAAACTTCGCCACCGGTTTGCTGGTGCTGAACCAGCCAGCGGTTTGGCTGAGCAGCTCGGCAATAGAATCTGTACCGCTGGCCTGTGCCCGGTCATGGCCAACGTAAAAGCTGGCGTTGCCCTGAACATCCAGATCGAGCAGCAGGGTTTTGTAGCCGTTTTCCGCACTGATGGCTGCCAGGTTGCAGGCAATGCTGGATTTACCCACGCCGCCTTTCTGATTAAAGACTACTCGTCGCATAAAGACTCCCTTTCTATAGCGTTCAATTTTTAACCATTCAGCCTAGACCCGGCTTTCGGCAGATGCCAATAACCGGTGTATTGGTGTATAAGAGTTTCAAATACTGATGTTAAACGGGAATGATGTGAGCAAAACTCAACGCCCTGTCATGGTCACCGGCGCAACCGGCTATGTTGCCGGGCATCTGGTTAAAAAGCTGTTGCAGCAGGGGCTGACGGTGCATGCGGCCGTGCGAGACCCGGCCAATACCACCAAGCTGAAGCACCTGAACGAGCTGGCCGAACAGCTGCCTGGCCGCATTAAATATTTTAAGGCCGATCTGCTGCACGAAGGCTCTTACCGGCAGGCGATGGATGGCTGCGAGCTGGTGTTCCATACCGCTTCGCCCTTTGTAACCAAGGTGAAGGATGCCCATAAAGAATTAATAGAGCCGGCGCTTTCCGGTACCCGGAACGTGTTGAAACAGGCAAACCAAACGCCTTCGGTGAAGCGGGTGGTGCTGACCAGCAGTTGCGCGGCCATCTGCGGCGACAATGCCGATATCGACCTCGCCCCGGGGCGTATCCTCAGCGAGTCCGTTTGGAACGAAACATCGTCGCTCAACCATAACGCCTATGCCTATTCAAAAACGCTGGCCGAACGCGAAGCCTGGAAGATTTACAACGCGCAGGCACGCTGGCAGCTGGTCACCATTAACCCCAGTTTAGTGATTGGACCGGCGGTAAACCCCTATGCGACCTCCGGCAGTTTTGACGTGGTGCGCCAGTGCGGTAACGGCAGCTTGCGCTTTGGTGCGCCGCGCTGGGGCTTTGGTGTGGTGGATGTGCGCGATGTCGCGGAAGCGCACTATAAGGCAGGCTTTACCGCAGAGGCAGAAGGGCGCTATTTAATCAGTGCCCACAATACCGATATGTTTGAGCTGGCCAATTCGTTAATGGAGCGCTACGGCGCAGCCTACCCGATCCCTAAAAGAGTGCTGCCCCGCTGGCCGCTGTGGTTGTTCGGCCCAATGCTGAACAAGGGCATGAGCCGCAAGGTGGTCGCCTTAAATGTAAACCGTCCGTGGCGGGCCGATAACAGTAAGGCCGTGCGTGAGCTGGGTATCCGCTACCGGCCGTTGCAGGAGTCGATGGAAGCGTTGTTTCAACAGATGATTGACCATGGCCGGTTTAAAGGTTCTTAACCGAAGAAGGCCCCGGTTTCATCGATATCAATGATGTTGAATACCTCTTCAATCGTGGTGGCTCGTTTATCCGGGCCGTATTCACGCCACTGTTGTTTTGAATCCATCCAGTAGATCTTCCAGTGCATTTCACTGCTGTCGTACTTGGCTTTGGCGATTGAAATCTCCTGCTGAACGCTTGGGTCATCCCACTGAGGACGAACTTCAAACAGTTGCATGGTGCGCTCTTCCAGGCGGCAGTCTAAATCGAGTTTGCTGCGGATTTCAGGCCTGGGGCGTCTTTTTGCCATAAAGGCAGCCTTTGCTTTTTCGTACTTCTTAATTTCAAATTCGCTCAGCGGCATAGGTTCTACCCGTAGAATATACTTTCCTTTCACACCCGCGTAGGTTGCACTCTGTTCCGGTTTGAGTAAAGTTCAACCCGCTGCTGCTATCGTAGGAGGATCTATAGTGAGTAAAGCAAGCCTTGCTAATACTGGCAATGCCTTTCCCTGTGCTATCAGTGCATGGGCAGAGCACGAGCAGGCGCTGGTTGGCTGGCTGCTGAAAGAAACCGGTAATAACCGGGCGCTCAGTGAAGACCTGCTGCAAGAAGTGTTTGTTAAATTGATGCAACAGCGTAATGCCTTCTGCGAGGTCGAAAACACCAAGGGCTGGCTGTTTCGTGTGGCCCGCAATTTACTGATCGATCATGCCCGCCGTGACCGCTATCAGCCCATCGAAGATACCGACATTGCCCATGAAGAGGCAGACCCTTCTGCCATTGATCTGTTGGCCATTAACTGCCTGCCACGGGTGCTCAATGAACTCGATGAGGAAGATCGCGACATCATTTTCGCTTGCGATATTAACGGTATGAAGCAACAGGAATATGCCGAACAGCATCTGCTTTCCCTGCCCGCGGTGAAATCCCGCCTGCGCCGTGCCCGGCAGAAACTGAAGCAGCAGATTGAAACGGCTTGTCATGTTCAGCTAGACGAAAACGAACAGGTTTGTTGCTTTACTCAACGCGCTCCGTGAGTCATCAAAGAATGTCGACACGTTTGCAGCCCAGGCGGAACCATCCCGCACCCTGAATTTAAACTGTAAATAGCATCGCTATTTTATAGAGCCTCTTCACGTATTTCTCGCCGGTGACTTTTGTATATTTATTCCAACTCAGACTATTAACTCAACTGAAGTTAGCTGGTTTCTAAGCTGCACAGGTATCAATAAATCTATAAAAACGGCTTAACCTGCTGCATCTATTTAAAACAAACACTTCGCGATTTTTGCCTTATTTGAGCATTTGGTTATGTTCCTGATTTTTTGGTTCGCGGTTTAAAACTGAAAGGATTAGGAGACACTTTAATGTCTTTAAAAAAAGTTTCTGTATTGGCTACCTTGGTTGCTGCCGTTTCAGCGGCAAATGCGGCGACCGTTAGCA
Organism: Reinekea marinisedimentorum; assembly: GCF_004341165.1. Classification (GTDB taxonomy): domain Bacteria; phylum Pseudomonadota; class Gammaproteobacteria; order Pseudomonadales; family Natronospirillaceae; genus Reinekea; species Reinekea marinisedimentorum. The sequence continues at coordinate 18,878 of NZ_SLZR01000029.1, read as the reverse complement.
TTGATGATGCCAGCTTTGAAAACGGTTGGGGAAGTTGGGTCAGTTCATCTGCCTCGTTGACCGACAACGACGCTTACGATGGCGATTATGCTGCAGACATTAGTACATCGGGCAGTCGCTTTGAGCAGACTGTTTCTGTTGATGCGAATACCAGCTATACGCTGACAGCTCAAATAATGGGTAGCGGTGTTATCGGCGCGGATGTCGGAGCGGTTGAATATTCACAAAGCCTGACCGCCGATATGGATGACTGGATTGAAGTGAGTGTTCAGATTGAGTCCGGTAGTGAAACGGAAATAACACTTTTCGGTGCGTATAACGATGACGAGGGTTTAGTTGATTACGTTACCTTGGAAAGTACCGGTGAGAGTACGGCAGGGGAGACGGAAGAAACGGTCGATGAAGCGGATGACACCACCGATGACTCGGAAGATTCGGATGACTCGACTGAAGCATGTAGCGCAATTGATATGTCCGTGGTGGAAAGTACGTCCTCGTACGACAGCATCTACGAGCCTGGCAATACCATTGATAATGTTACGACAGATGAGTCTCGCTGGTCTTCCGATGAAAACGGCGCCTACATTACCTATTCGTTGGCGGATGTTTATAGCTTAAGTTCAATCGATATATTCTGGTACAAGGGCGATAGCCGATCCTCTTATTTTGATGTATCTGTTTCCAGCGATAACAGCAGCTGGACAGATGTGATTTCCGGTGGCAGTTCTAGTGGTTCATCGACCGGTTTTGAAGCCTTTGATCTGAGCGATGCAGAAGGCGAGTATGTTCGTATTACTGGCTACGGAAATTCCGCCAATGCGTGGAACAGCATTATTGAAGTGGATGTAAACGGTTGCCTAAGCGATGACAATGCCGATGATGACGAGCCTGAAGAAGATCTGCCGGTGACGGAGGAACCGGTTGAGGATGATTCTGAAGAAGAGGATTCTGGCGAAGAAGACAGCGGTACAATCGGTTCCGGCTCAACAGAATCTAATTTTACCCGTGGCTCATTGGGCGATAACGATACGGTGCCTACGATCGCTTGCGACACTACCGTTTCTTCAACTTCCGCGCTGGAAGACGCCGTGAGTGAAACCATGGAAGCCGGAACCACAATCTGTCTTGCCAATGGTGAATATACCGATCTGGAACTTCAGTTCGGTGGTGTTGGCTCATCTTCTGCGCCCATCAAAGTGGCGGCTGAAACATCCGGCGGCGTGACCATTGGTGGCACAGTATTGGTTCGTATGGGTGGTGAGTATGTTCAGTTGCAGGGCTTTATCTTTAAAGACGGTTTATCGGATGGCGACTTAATCCAAACCCGTCTGGGCAGTGACCCGGCTGAGTTCTGTTACAACTGCCGGATTACCGAAATCTCGGTGATCGACATGGATGAAGACGCAACCGACAGTAACCGCTGGGTTCACCTGTACGGTGAGTACAACCGTGTGGATCACAGCTATTTCTCGGGTAAATCAAATGCGGGCTCACTAATGACGGTCAGCCGGGAATTGAGCGATTACGTGACCGATGCGGCGGGCTCGTATGGCAACTATATGACCATCGACCATAACTATTTTGGTGATCGACCACCGGCGGATGGCAAAGCCTACGCAGAAAGCAGTGACAACGAATACGAAGCTATTCGTATTGGTACCAGTGAAACTCATGAGTCAGATTCCAACTCGGTGGTGGAATACAATTACCTGGAAAAAATTCAGGGTGAGGCGGAAGTTATCTCGAATAAATCGGGTAACAACACCATTCGCTTTAATACCATCCGTGATAGCTATGGTTCGCTGACGACCCGTCACGGCTCTTCAATTACTATTGAGGGCAACGTGATTATCGGTGATGACCACCCCTATGCCGGTGGTATTCGCATTGTTGATGATGGTCACAGCGTGTTCAACAACTATATTGAAGGTGCCCGTTATAAAGACACCACTCACCACGGCGGCATCGTATTAATGGGTTCGACCGTCAGCGCGACCGGCTCTACCAGTAGCGGCTATCAATACTTAACGAACGTTATGGTGGCCAATAACACCATCGTTGATAGCGTGAACAGCCTGAACGTTGATGGCGGGAGTAAAAGTTACAACCCGGATTCCGTATACCTGGTTAACAACCTGATTCAGGACGGCATTGGTGCGGTGATTACTCAATCGGATGATGGTATGCCGGAAAACTCAACCATTGAAGGCAATATCTTCTTTGGCCAGAGTTATGCCGACAGCGATACCCTGGCCGACGACTCTGTTTATGGAATTACCTGGTGGGACGCCGAGCTGGAGCAAGACAGCCAGGGCCTTTATCGCCCAACAGACAGCAGCAGTGCCAACCTGGAAGTTGATGCCTACAGCAACAGCAGCTTTGAAAGTATTGATGACGATATGGACGGTCAGTCCCGCAGCAGCGTGACGCTGGCCGGTGCAGATGAAATTGCCACCAGTGCCGCTTCAATCGGTTTGCTAAACCGTTACGATGTTGGCCCGATGACCTATACCCCGGAAGCGACTGAGCCGCATGTGGCCGAAGTTGAAATTGATAACTATGACTTCGACAACGGCAGTACAGGCTGGAATTTAGCGGATGCGTACATCTCGGAAGACAGCACGGTTGTGTTTTCGCGCGGTAGCAGTGCATACATTGATGTGGCCGGAGGCATTATCAGCCAGGAAGTGAGCATAGAAGCGAACACAAATTACACGCTGACGGCGTTTGTCAACGGTGAAGCGACGTTAGGGGCAGAGGTTGATGGCATTGATTACACCACGGCAACCAGTGCATCGGATTATGAACTGGCAACGGTGAGCTTTAACTCTGGCTCTGCAACCAGCATAACCGTTTATGGTACTGCAGTGGGCTCGGCAGCCGCGTTCGATAGCTTCCGTCTGGTTTCTCATGAAACCCTTTATTGAGTTACAGGTGTTAGTGAACTAAGTATTGGATACTGAGTTTTCTGGCGCTTTCAAACTGGGGTGAGCAGCGTTGTGCTCGCCCTTTTTTATTGTGTTTGCCGTTCATAAAAAAACTTTTAAAAAAAGCATCCTTTTCAGACCTGCTTCGTCTATTAAACAGATAAACAAAAAGCAGGTGTTTTATGTTCCAGATTTTTACTGACTTCGCCAGCTGGCTGGTGTACGGAATTTTCGGCTTAAGCGCCGAAACAAAAGCCGGTGATGCGCTTCATTTCTTTGTTGAAGATACCTCCAAGATTTTCGCCTTGCTGCTGGTGATGATCTACGCCGTATCTTTTTTACGCGCCGCACTCGATGTAGAGCGGGTGCGAGATTTTCTTGCCGGCAAGCACCGCTTTTTCGGCTATTCGTTGGGTGCGATGTTTGGTTCGGTCACGCCGTTCTGTTCCTGCTCCAGTATTCCGGTGTTCCTCGGTTTCACCTCGGCCGGCATTCCGCTGGGCATTACCATGTCGTTCCTGATCACCTCGCCATTGATTAACGAGGTAGCGGTCTTGCTACTGCTCGGCCTGTTGGGCTGGAAGTTTACCGTGCTGTATGTGGTGATCGGTATTCTGGTGGGCATCGCCGGCGGCATCTTTCTGGATGCGATTGGTGCTGAGCGCTGGTTGCAATCCTTTGCTGCCAATGCGCTGAAACGCGGTCAGGAGCAGCAGGATAGTACCAATGCGCAACCGGTTGCCAATAAACAGTCGTTATCGGCCAGGGCGCGTCACGAGTTCGCCAAAGATGAGACCAAAGCTATTTTCGGCCGCGTGTGGAAGTGGGTGTTCATAGGTGTTGGCTTAGGAGCAGCACTGCATGGCTTCGTTCCCGATGGTTGGATTGAAGCGCACCTGGGCGATAAGCAGTGGTGGTCTGTTCCGGCGGCTGTGTTGTTGGGCATTCCGTTGTATTCCAACGCCACCGGTGTGATCCCGGTGATGGAAAGCCTGATCGTCAATGGCTTGCCGATTGGTACTACCCTGGCGTTCTGTATGAGTACCGTCGCAGCGAGCTTCCCTGAGTTTGTGCTGCTGAAGCAGGTTATGCAGTGGAAGCTGCTGGCTGTGCTGTTCGCAGTGTTGTTGGCCGCCTTTACCCTGGTTGGCTGGTTTTTTAATGTCATTCCATTCATTTAAACAAGAGAGAAACTGAAAATGAAAACTGTAAAAATATTAGGTTCCGGTTGTAAAAACTGTCAGGTCACCGCTGATATCGTTGAGAAAACAGCCGCTCAGGCCGGTATTGAAATTGAGATGGTGAAGGTCACCGACGTTCAAGACATTATGGCTTATGGCGTCATGAAAACACCTGCCGTTGTTATCGACGAGCAGGTGGTCCACAAGGGCAGCGTGCCAAAAGAAGACGAAGCGAAAATCTGGTTTGCCTGATCAACGGTTAGCGGGCTAACCAACGAGCGGCGATCTCCGGAACGGAGCTTGCCGCCTTTTGTTGTATGTATTCATAGCCTGATGGCACGTTTTCAACATCCAGGCTGACAATAACCTTTTCCGCATGCAGCGGCGCTTCGTGCACCAGGCCGGCAACCGGGTAAACCTGCAACGACGTACCAACGACCAGTACTTTATCGGCATCCAGAAAATGATCGTAAGCCTCCTGGATGTGATTCACCGCCTCGCCAAACCAGACAATATGTGGCCGCAGTTGCGAGCCTAAGCTGCAGGTGTGGCCGAGTTCAATCGGCTCGTAGCTGATATCGTAAATCAGTGTTTCATCTTCGCTGCTGCGCGCTTTGGTCACCTCGCCATGAACGTGCAGAACGGTTTCCGAGCCTGCGCGCTCATGCAGGTCGTCGATATTTTGGGTCACCACGACAACTTCGTACTTTTCCTGCAAGCTGGCAATGGCCTCATGCGCCTTATTGGGCGCGGCATTCTTAACATCGGCGCGGCGTTGGTTGTAAAAGTTCAGCACCATTTCCGGGTTGCGGTGCCAGCCATCGAGCGAACAGATATCCTGCACGTTATGGTTGTGCCAAAGCCCGTTAGCATCGCGAAAGGTTTGGATACCGCTTTCGGCACTGACACCGGCCCCGGTGAAGACCACGACTTTTTCTCTGATTGGCGACATAAACTGACCTGTTGTAAACGAAGAAACAGAACAAAGTTTAACGTGAAATTGAAGGGTTGCTGAAAATACCGCTGATATTTTTGTTTTGTTGAGCGGTACAGCGGCTGTTAGGCGACAACGCCAGCGATATGGTGGTACAGCGGAATGCCCCAGATAACATTAAAGCTGAAGGTCACCGCCAGGCTGGCAACCAGCGCCTGTGCAACGTTTGCATTCGGTTGTGCCTGCTCAAAGACCGCCGGTACGGCAATGTACGAGGCACTGGCCGCCAGTGTCATCAGCAGGGTTGTACCGCCGATGCTCAACCCCAGCAACAGGGCAGTGCCCAGGCCAATCGCGGCGGCAAGCAACGGCATGAAGATGGCGAAGCAGATCAGGAACAGCTGGTTACTGCCAAACTCGCCAAACTTGCTGCCGGCGACTGCGCCCATGTGAATCAGGTAGAGCGCCAGCATCACCGCAAACAAGGGTTGCAGCTGTTTAACCATAGGCTCGGCGATATCTCCGTACAGGCCACCAATGACCAGGCCGATGAGCAGCAGCATCAGGCTTTGATGACCAAAGATCGTCTTCAGCGAGGTGCTCGACTGATTTCGGTTAAGCCACCACAGGCCCACCAGAATGGAAGGCAACTCCAGCAGGGCCACGTAGAGGTTGAGTGCGGCTTCATAGCTGACACCCTTTAACTGCAGGTAGCTCAGCGCCACGGCAAAGGTGCCTACGCTGACCGAGCCATAGTGGGCAGCCAGCGTCACCCTGTCGCTTTGGTTCATGGCGCTGAAGGTGTGAATGATCAACATGGCAACCAGCGTTAACACCACGCCCAGTGCGATCACAATAAGGCTGTTACTGATCAGGCTGAAGGTGAACTCCGAGGTCAGCGCCTGGCCGCCTTTTAAGCCGATGGTCAGCAGCAATACATAGGTGAGCAGCTGGTAGGTGGCCGGTTGAAACGCCAGGTTCACCCCCAGTCTGCGAATGATCAGGCTGAACAAAAAGAACAGCGCCAGAATATCGGGCAGGAATGAACTCATGCGGCAGACCTGCCTCTTTTAAGCAACGAGACTTTCACGGATTTACGGCTTTTCCAGCCAACGTAAACAACCAGGGCTGCGATGAGCATGAAGTAGTTGGTCACTACCATGCCGGTGCTCTGCGCCACGAGCGTCACTGCCAGCAGCATGAGTAAAGTCAGAAAGGAAAACACTAAAGTCATGGATACTCCGTTTGTTCAATGTATTTAGGCTGGCCCCTTCGGGCCCTTCAACCTTTGTTCGGCTGAGCGCGTCATGGTACGAATCAGATTCATAATTAAAAATATATAATCTTTATGATTCTCATAGATCAAAGTCTATGAGCGGGGCCAAAAGGGGGCTGGCAGGGGCGGTTATTGGGGGCAGAAGTCTTGGGGCGTGAGCGGTGGCCTGAGTGGTTCAGGCCTGCGTGGGCACGGCTATTCTGCCGCCGCCCGGTAGCTGATTTCGTTGATGATCCAGAATTTATTGCCTTCGGGCGTTGTCACGGAAATTTCGTCGTCGACGCGCTTACCCAGGCAGGCTTTGGCCATGGGTGAATCCACAGAAATATAGGCTCGGTGCCAGTAGATTTCTTCCGGACCCACAATGCGGATGTCCAGCTCTTTGCCATCGTCGTTTTCCAGATTGACCCAGGCTCCGAAGTAAGCCGCGCCTTCCTGTTGCGGGTTGTAATCGACAACTTTGACATCAAACAGGTACTTGCGCAGAAAGCGTACGCGCCGGTCTATTTCACGCAATTTGCGTTTGTTAAAGGTGTAATCGGCGTTTTCTGAGCGATCACCCAGGCTGGCAGCCCAGGTGACAATTTTGGTGATTTTAGGGCGTTCGTCACGCCACAAATAATCGAGCTCTTGCTGCAGCTTTAGGTAGCCTTCGCGGGTGATGATTTTGGTTTTCACTTAGCTGTTATTAACTCAAAGGTGGTGGTTAAAAAGTATATGCGCCTTTTGCGGTGAGGTAATTACTGTTGTAATCGATGCCGTCACTTTGTACCCGCACCTGGCTGAAGGTAAGGCCGTAGCTCCAGTGGCCGTTGGCTTTACCAAAGCCCATCATCCACGACAGGCCGTTGGCATCCAGTTCAATATCGGAAGACGATTCTTCACCGGTTAAATCCAACTTGCTGTAGCCAATGCCAAGGCCGCTTTCAATATACCAGCGGTTTTTAAACTGCCAGCTGGCGCCTGCGCCGGTCAGACTGAACATATCGTAAATGCCCTCGCCCTCGTGAAACCAGGCCGCGTCGTAAAGCCCGTAAACCGCCAGGCGGTCGAATGCCAGGCCCAACTTCGCGGTGGTGGTCAGCCCGGAGTAATAGAAGTTGTCTATTGATGTGTCGATAATCATGCCGTGCACGCCAACACCCAGGCTCAGGTAAGGCGCTATTGAAGAAGCCCGGCCACTGCCCTGGTTTTCGGATTCCGTTTGCGCCTCATCCGGGTTGCTGTAGGTAACACCCACCTGTTCTGGTGTGTAGGTTTGATCGTCGTCCCACTTATGGCAGTGAAAGCCGGTGGGTGATTCATGGCACCAGTTGGCGTCGACAGCACCAGGGTGAGCAAATGTGAGCGCCGGAGCACTGAATACAACGGTTGCAATGAATCTTTTCATTCGTTTTCAATTCCTTTTGGGCCAGTTTATGAAGGCTTTTCACTATCGCGTAACCGCCATAGTGATGCAATTAGTGTTTTACCCGTTTACCGCGCAGCATGGCGCGCACTTCAAAACGGTTGGGGTTGAGCTTGTTGAGCAGTTCCGCCTGAATGGGTAGTGGCTCGCCGCTGATCAGCGCAGCCAGTATTTTGGCTGTGTAGTGTGCGCTGCACAAGCCCTTGGAGCCATGGGCAATATTCAGCCAGAGCCCATTCACCGTTTCGGCAGCGGGCAGGCGATCGGTTTGTTTGCGTTGCACGGCAATGGTGAACTGGCGGTGCAGCCAATCCGGTTCACTGACAGCGCCGACGATTGGCAGGTAGTCGGGCGAGGTGCAGCGAATGCCGGCGCGGCCGCCAATCGCCTGCTGAGCTGCAATGTTTAGTTGCGGCAATCGCTGGTGCAGGGCGTTGATGTTTTCAGCGTTGTCCTCCGGTTTTAGTTCGCTGTTCTCGGTTTTTACCCGGAAGGTGCTGCCAATAATCAATTGCTGGTTATGCGTTGGCATGACATAGCGGTCGGTACAGATGACCGCTTTCAGGGCTGCACTGGTACTGGTTTCCTGCAGGTAAGTGACCTGGCCGGCAATCGGTTTAACCGGCAGGTGCTGAGTGTGCGGATGTTTTTTGGCATCGAAGCCGTTGCACAGAACAAGCTGATCAAACTGGTAGCTGTTGCGGTTGGCATCTGACAGCTGCCAGCCGTTTTCCTGCTGGGTAATTTCGGTGATTTCGGTTGCGGTTTTCACCTGCAGTTGAAATTCTTTAACCAGGTAACGGATCAACTCCGAAGGCGATAACCAGCCACCATCAGCAAACCACAGCCCCGGGTGCTCCACCTCTATGCCGGTTAACTCGCTAAGCTCCTGCGCAGTTTTGGGTTCCGCCAGTTCGCGTGGAATATCGTCGCTGCTATCAAACGCCTGCAGTTTTTTCAGCTCGCTGTCGCTGTTCGCCAGTTGCACCAGGCCACAGGCTTGGTGTGCAACTTCATTCGGCAGTGTCGCTAAAATGTGCTGTGCCTGTATCAACGCCTGTGCATAAAACTGGGTGGCGTCGTTTATTTTTGCAGAAAGCTTTGCGTAAACCGCGCCCTGTAAGTTTCCGGAACCACCACTGGCAACGGTTTGGTTTTTTTCAAAAACGGTAACCCGGTAACCACGTTTTGTGAGTTCCAGGGCCGTGCTGATACCGGCAATGCCGGCACCGATAATGGCAATGTTTTTTGCCCGGTTAGGTTCTGCAATGGGCATTTCTGAACAGGGCCAGCCGCCAACGTATGACGGGCCGCATAAGCCGATAAAATCACCACGCAGCTTGTGGCGTTTGCGGCCGTAACCTTTACTGCGGGTGAGCTTAAAGCCGGCACCGAGCAGGCCGTCTTTCACAATGCGCGCCGCGGTAAAGGTGGCTGCGGTGGTGCCGATGCGGCTTAACCGGCGGATGTGCTGGAACAGCTCGGGCTGCCACATATCCGGGTTCAGTGCCGGGCTGAAGCCATCCAGAAACCAGGCATCTACCGTGGCGGCCAGTTGGCTGTATTGGCTGCAGGCGTCGCCGTACATCAGCAGCAGAGTTACGTTGCCAAATACCAGCGGGTGATAGCCGCCCAGCGAGGGCGGGTACTGGCTCAGCAATTGTTTGCTCAGTTCCGCAAGCTCAGGCCACTGCTGATGAATGGCTTGCAGCTCGGCCCGCTCAATTGGGAATTTTTCACAACTGACAAAGGTAAGGCGGGCACCCTGTGGCGCCACCTCGTTAAACAGCTGCCAGGCCAGCAGGAAGTTCAGCCCGGTACCAAAGCCGGTTTCGGCAATGGTGAAGTTTTGCTGTTGCTGAAGCGCAGAAAACCGTTGCGGCAATTCGTTTTGTTCCAGAAAAACAAAGCGGGTTTCAGCAGGGCCTTCCCCTTTGGAGAAGTAAGAGTCGCCAAACTCACTGGAGCAGGGTGTGCCATCCTCGGCGAATGTTAATACGGCTTTTTGCATGGGTTTAGTGCTGTGTAGGCAGGGCGAGAATCTGGTTAAGCCAGTCTTCAAAGTAGGCTTTCGGCAGTACGATATCGTTCATAGAAAAGCGGTTTAAATCGTCCAGTGTGTATTGGGTGGCGATGTAAAGCTCCCACTGAACCACAACGTCATCAGCAATGCTGACAGCATTGGCCGGCGTGACAGGGAGTTCGGCATCGGGCGTTAAATCGTATTGATCAACAAAGTTACTGCACCATTCCACAATCTGGAAATGACTGTAGCGGGACATAGAGCCCAGCAAGCCCTGGCTGAGCAGATCAGCCAGGTTTGCAAGGATGAAAGGTTTATCAAGAGGTTTTTCAGACCAGGCCATTGGCGCTTTCCATTAATTTAATGGACGCAGTTTAACAGCCTGCCAAAATCAAGACCAACCGTCTTTGCGGCGTTTGTTGTTGCCGGTGAGGTGCGGAAGAATAAAGCCGAGAATAATGCCAAATACAGTCAGACCACCGCCGGCCAGCAACAGAATGTTGTCGTTGTATTCGCGCAGCGATTGGTTTTCAGCTTTCAGAACATCCAGCTCGGTATTGATGATGGCGTTCTCTTCCGAGATTTGCTGCAACTGCACATCCATATTCAGTGCATCACCACTGACGGCTTTTATGCGGTTCAGCTCTGAAGTGAGTTGCTCGTTATTTGTACGCAGAGTTTCCAGTTCGCCGCGAACATCGCCTTTATCGTTGAGCAGAGAGTTGTATTTCTCTTCCAGCGCTTCGTACTGGCTTTGCAGTTGATCTTTTTCGGCCTGAACCATTTCTGCGCGGATATCACCGGTAGGCTCGGTCACCAGGTACTGGCTTGGAATCCAGCCTTCAAGGCCATCTTCGGTTCGAACACGGTAAAAATCTGCGCCATCGGGCTTTTCCAGAACCTCCATGCGAGTACCGGAGGTGATGGTTTTCAGAATACGGTTGTTGTTGCTTGGTCCGGTACGGATATTGACGTACAGAACATCTCTTAACCAGACGGTTTCAGCCAAGGTGGCAACAGGTGCTGTAAACAGGGTGACGATGAGCAGCAGCTTAAGCATCTTTTTGAAATGCATGGATATTTCCTATCGGGTTAGACGTTGAATTAAAATGTGCCGATAACTTACAGGGGGCGCAGGGTTTATTGCAACCGCCAGGGCGTAAATTTGTTAATGTAGGCGCAACCGCGTTGGGCAAGCGCTCACAACGCCTTAAGAGGATTGTAAAAACTGATGATTGTAAATTGCACCCACGATTGGGAGTTACACTGCCATAGCCAATATTCTGACGGCTCGATGGGTTTAAAAGCGCTGTTTGAACTGGCGCAGAGCAACGGTGTTTCGCACCTGGCGCTGACCGATCACGATACCGCAGCCGGTTACCGGGCGGCGTTAGATGAGGCCCAGGTGCCCGAAGGCTTTACGCTGTACCCGGCAACGGAGCTTTCCTGCGTGTGGAACAAGCGCACGCTGCATGTTGTTGGCCTGGGTATCGATGCCTATTCCAGTGAGTGGCTGGCCGTTGAGCAGGCCTATAACCATCGCCGCGAAAAGCGATTCCAGCGCATCGTTTATCTGTTGCAGCGGGCCGGACTGAAAATAGATGAGCAGACGATTCGTGAATATGCCAAGCCGGGGCCGCCGGCACGACCGCATATTGCCAAACACCTGGTGGAAACCGGTCAGGCGAAGAACCTGGGTTCGGTCTACAAGCGTTGGTTGGGGCAGGGGCAGATCGGCGATGTGAAAAGCCAGTGGCCGGAAATGGCCGAAGCCATTGATGCCATCAACCGGTGCGGCGGCATTGCCGTGATAGCGCACCCGCACCGCTATAAGCTGACCTGGACCAAAGCCCGTGAACTGATCGCCGATTTCACCGCGGCCGGTGGCAAGGGTATAGAAGTGGCGTGCATTGGTATTCACCCGGAGTTCAGTAAGTTTCTGGTGGAGCAGGCGCAGCAGAACGATTTATACGTCAGTGGCGGCAGCGATTTTCACCACCCGGATTCTGCCTGGCTGAAGCTTGGCAAGTACCCGATGTGGCCAAACCATGCCGCAACCGTAAAAGACTGGTTGTTACGCAAATATGCAGCAGTTGGCCGTTAAATGCCCCGAACACTGAACAAACCGCAGTTTGTACAATCAATGTTCGAGGCGCTGGTAAGGTACTGATCAACAGGGTAAAGTAGCGGCCATATTTTATGGTACTTGGCGGGAGCCAACATGAGTCAATTTTTTGTTATTCATCCCGAAAATCCTCAGGCACGTTTAATCAAGCAGGCAGCCGATATCTTGCGCAACGGTGGGGTTATTGCGTACCCGACCGACACCGCATACGCGATTGGTTGCATGATGGGCGATAAGCACGGTATTGATCGTATTCGCCGCATCCGTCAGATTGATGAAAAGCACAATCTGACACTGGTGTGCCGCGATCTTTCTGATCTTTCCGTGTTTGCCAAGGTCGATAACGTCGCCTTTCGTTTAATCAAGAACAACACGCCCGGCCCCTATACCTTTATTTTGGAAGCCACGCGTGAGGTTCCACGGCGCATGCTGCACCCGAAGAAGCGAACCATTGGTTTGCGTGTGTTGGGTAACCAGATTGCCGCCGATTTACTGCAGGAACTGGGCGAGCCCATGCTCAGCGCCTCGTTGATTATGCCGAACGAAGACGCACCGCTGGCCGACCCGTATTACATTCGTGACCTGCTGGAAAACGATCTCGATCTGATCATCGACGGCGGCTTCTGCGGTTTTCAGGAATCCACCGTTGTCAGCCTTCTCGACGGCGTGCCAGAGGTGATTCGTGAAGGTGCTGGTGACCCGACTCCGTTTTTGTAAAAATCGCCCGTTATGACAGATCAGAACCCGACACCCACGGAACAGAATAACGCTGCGCAGGAAGTTGCCGAAGCGGAAGCGGCGGCAGCCACTGGCACGCAGCCGGATAAACTGTTCCAGGAAAGCGAGCTGCCGGTTCCGGAAGTAACGCTCACACCCAAGCAGCGCGCACTGAAAGCATTACGCGAGCGCGCCGCCGTGGAGCAGGCTGAAATGCCCTTTGCTGTGGTCGATGGCGAAGCCATGACGCAGATTCCGATTGATCTGTACATACCGCCCGATGCGCTGGAAGTTTTTCTGGATGCCTTTGAAGGCCCGCTCGATTTACTGCTGTATTTAATTCGCAAGCAGAATCTGGATATTCTCAACATCAACGTGTTTGAAATTACCCGGCAGTACATGGAGTACATCGAACTGATGCACAACATGCAGCTGGAGCTGGCAGCAGAATACCTGGTAATGGCCTCGATGCTGGCAGAAATTAAAAGCCGTATGTTGTTGCCACGCAACGTTGAGGCCGGTGAAGAAGACGAGGGTGACCCGCGTGCCGAGCTGATCCGACGCCTGCAGGAGTACGAGCAGTTCAAAGAGGCCGCCGAAAACATTGATGCCATGCCGCGCATTGGTCGCGATATTTTCACCGCGGAAGAGATGCGCCCCGATTACGAACGGCCCAAGCTGCACCCGGATGTTGATCTGCGCGAGATTATGCTGGCTTTTAAAGATGTGATGAGCCGTGCAGAAATGTTTGAAGAGCACGAGGTGCAGAAAGAAACACTTTCGACCCGCGCTCGAATGTCTGAAGTGTTAGACCGCTTGCAGGGCAAGGCGTTTGTTCCCTTTATCAGCCTGTTTGCTGCCGCAGAAGGCCGCATGGGCGTGATCGTTACCTTTTTAGCCATTATGGAACTTTCAAAAGAATCTCTGATCGACCTGGTGCAAAACGAGGTGTTTGCTCCGATTCATGTGAAAGCAAGGTCGGAATAAATATTGGAACCACTATGACTGACCCTACTAACGAAAACAGCCAACCGGAAAAAAGCCTGGAAGAATTGGCACAAAGCCTGGAAGCCAGCTCGCCGGAAGCAGACGAGCCGGCTTCTGAAAGCCCGGAGCTGAACGAAATAGAACAGGTAGACCCGGCAGCGCATGGCGATATTGAACTGTCGGCACTGGTGGTTGAGCTGGAAGACCCTGAAAAGGGCGATCCTTACGGTGGCCATACCCCGGAAACGGTGAAAAATATTATCGAGGCTGCGCTGTTTGCATCGGGCACCACGCTGAGCGTTTCACATTTGCGTGCGCTATTTGAAGAGCATGAGCGACCGCACGGTAAAACCGTTCGCGCACTGCTGGCCGAGCTGATCGCTGCTTATCAGGGGGGCGGTATACAGCTGGTGGAAGTTGCCAGTGGTTACCGGTTTCAAACGGATGCCGGTACCGCGCAATGGGTTGCTAAACTGTGGGATGAAAAACCTCAGCGTTACTCACGGGCACTGATGGAAACCATTGCGCTGATTGCTTACCGGCAGCCGATTACCCGTGGCGAAATTGAAGATGTTCGCGGTGTGGCCGTGAGCTCTAATATTGTTCGTACGCTACTGGAACGCGATTGGGTGCGTGTTGTGGGTCATCGGGATGTACCCGGCCGGCCGGCTATGTATGCCACCACACGACAGTTTCTGGATTACTTCGGCTTAAGCTCGCTGGATCAACTGCCAAGCCTTTCAGAAATTCGCAACATGGATGAGCTGAACCCGCAAATGGATCTGGATTCCGGTGACGGCGGAGAGGTTGAAAACGATGCGCAATCGGAGATCTCATTCAGTGGCTTAATTGAAAAGATTCGAGACAGCCAAACCACCGGTAAAACCGGTAACCAGTTTATTGATGAGCAGCTCGATGACGAACTGAAAGAAATGGATGATGTGAATGCCCAGTTTGAGCAATCGTTGCAGCAACAGCGGGCCGAGCATGAACATCCTGATTTAGATTTAAATGATGGCGATGACGAACCTGAATCAACGCCGGAGCAAACTGAACAGGAACGTTCAGAACAGACTGAAGAACCAGAAAACCTTCAGCCACAATCTTTGCAAGAAAGTGAACCGCAAACGGAACTTTCTGAAGAAGAGCAGTGGAAAATTATTCAGGAAAAACTAGCACAACAACAGGCACTGTTGGACGGTCGCGAGAGTGACCAGCAGGGCGAGGATGATGAAAATGAGTGAAGAAAGAATTCAGAAAGTTTTAGCAAATGCAGGCTCAGGTTCGCGCCGCGAAATGGAGCGCGCCATTGATGAAGGCCGAGTACTGGTGAACGGTGAAGTCGCCAAGCTGGGCGATAAAATTACCCCGCGTGACGAGCTGAAATTGGATGGCAGAACCATTAAGGTTGAAAACAAAGCTGTGCGCCGAGTGCTGGTTTACAACAAGCCGGAAGGCGAAATCTGCACCCGTAAAGACCCGGAAGGGCGCCATACGGTTTTCGACAAACTGCCGAATATAAATGGCGAGCGTTGGGTGGCGATTGGCCGCCTGGATATTAATACCTCCGGTTTGTTGTTGTTCACAAACGACGGTGAGATGGCCAACCGGCTGATGCACCCCAGTCGTCAAATTGAACGCGAATACGCCGTGCGTGTGCTGGGTGAAGTTACCCAGGAGCATATCGATAACATGTGCAATGGCGTAGAGCTGGAAGATGGCCCGGCGAAGTTTACTGATGTGCAGTTCTTCGATGGTAAAGGCGCTAACCAGTGGTTCCATGTGGTTATTATGGAAGGCCGTAACCGTGAAGTGCGCCGCTTATGGGAAAGCCAGGGTCTGCAGGTTTCGCGTTTGAAACGCGTGCGCTATGGCTCGGTATTTTTGGATTCCGAAGTACGCGCCGGTACCTGGCAGGAGCTGCCTAAAAAAGAGATCGATAAACTGGCTGCAACAGTAGAGCTGCCCGCAATGCCTTGGAAGTCTATTGTTAAAAACAAGTTCGACCCACTGAAACGCAAGATGGAAAAGCAGCGTACGCGTCGCTCTGTGGGTAAAGGCCGTAAGTAATGGCGGCTGGTTAGTTTAATTTTATCCTGTGAACTGAAAGCTGTGTGAGCGGAATGTCGAATAAAGTAGACGTATTAATCATAGGGGCCGGAGCATCCGGCCTTTTTTGTGCAATCGAAGCGGCCAAGCGCGGACGCAGCACATTGGTGCTCGACCACGCCAATAAAGCCGGAAAGAAAATACTCATGAGCGGTGGTGGGCGCTGTAACTTCACCAATATGGACGTAACCCCGCAAAACTATTTAAGCGCCAACCCGCACTTTGTGCGCAGTGCCTTAAGCCGCTACACCCAGTGGGATTTTATCGGCCTGGTGTGTCAGCACGGTATTGCTTACCACGAGCGCGACCATGGCCAACTGTTTTGTGATGACAGCGCTAAAGACATCCTCAACATGCTGCTGGCCGAGGTGGAACAGGCCGGTGCCAGTATTCAGTTGAAAACTGAAATCACCGCTATTGAAAAGCAGGAAGACCAGTTTCTGGTACGGACCACACAGGGTGACTACCTTGTTCAATCGCTGGTGGTAGCCACGGGCGGGCTTTCAATACCCACCATGGGGGCAACCGATTTCGGCTTTAAAATTGCCCAGCAGTTTGGTCATACCCTGGTGCCATACCGCGCCGCACTGGTGCCCTTTACCTGGAATACCAAAGATAAACCACAATGGAGCGAGCTTTCCGGCCTTTCACTACCGATAACCGCAACCGCTAATAACGGCCACAGTTTTACGCTGGATGCGCTGATTACCCACCGCGGTTTAAGTGGCCCGGCCATGCTGCAAATTTCCAACTATTGGCAGCCGGGTGAAACCCTCACCATCGACTGGTTACCCGCCATTGATATTAACGGCGAAATTCAGCAGGCACGGCACGCACAGGGTAAAAAGCAATTTAAAACCTTCTTGTCTGCTCTTATGCCCGCGCGATTGGCTGAGCATTTTTGTGCGCAGCTAAATCTGCAAAAAACACTGGCAGAGCTTTCTAAAAAGGATGTTGAGCTGATTCAGCAAACCCTGCACAGCTGGGTATTTGTGCCTGGAGGCACCGAAGGTTACCGTACTGCTGAAGTGACCATCGGCGGGGTAGATACCAGTAAGGTTTCTTCTAAAACGCTCGAAAGCCAACTGTGCAATGGGCTCTATTTTATTGGTGAAGTACTGGATGTGACCGGGCACTTGGGCGGTTACAACTTTCAGTGGAGCTGGAGTTCTGGCTGGGCGGCGGGACAGGTTGTTTAGCTAATGGGTGCTTACATTAAAAGTGAAGACAATGACATTAGAGTGAAGACAAAGTTTTACCTATTGTAAGTAATAGTTAAGACAAGCTACCCCTTCTAGCCCCTTTATTTCTTTTTTTTGTTTGTTTTTTGAGCTCCTTCCCCGAGATTACATTAAAGTGAAGACTAAGCCCTAGTTGTAGGCCTTGTAGGTTAGGAGAGTTGCGTAGTTCTACCGGTGTAAGGTTGTGTCTGCTCTAATGCGTGAGATTGGATTTTTTGTGGATCCCCGGTCTGCTCTTACCGTTAGTTCGTAATCTTTCTTATTCAGCCTGAAAGTAGCAGTTCGAGGTGAGTTGACGGGTTGCTCTTGGATTGGACCTCTAAAGGCTTGCTGCACTATAGCGGCCATTATGAGAATTTCGGGGCATTCTTGTTTAGCTGTGAAGTAGAGGTTAATTTACCACCCTGATAAATTGTTTGTGCCCCAAAATCGTTTATCTAAAACTATTCAAATTTAACAGTATTTTTTGTTGATTTTCGCATGGTTAAGAAAACTCATCATTGCGTTCAATTGTAATGGAATTTTCTACTTATAACTGTCTTGGTTTTTCGGGGGGATTACATCTTTATTTCTGTTTATTCACGAAATTCGCCTGATCATATATGTTTTGGCGCATTTAGGTTTCTTTTCAATATTTCAGGCGTAATTCCCCTCCCCCATTCTTTTTGTATCGGGTCAGCACCTTTCCTTCTAGCCACTGTTTAAGTTGTCGAGTGCTCTTTCAAACTCATACTAGTAAGGATACAAGTTATTTTTTTAAATAAACTATGTCGTTCGAGTTATCGAAGTAAAGACTGGTTCCTTTAAAAAAATCGCTACCGATTATGGCTTCATCAACATCTGTAACTATTATGTCTAAATGGCTAATTTCTTCTTTACCTAAATATACAGTTTGGTTAGGTATGACCTTTGCCGAAATTTTATGTTTTCCAGTTGCTGTTGTTGCTGTTCCTCTTTTAACTACATATTCGTTTGTTTGTAGTAAGGCTTTCGCTATTTTTGAGTTGTGAGGTAACAGTATTGCAGCTGAACTTCCTAAATCTATTTGAGCGTATTGCTTTATTCCACCTATATCTATTTCTATGTATTTAAGGCCGTTTTTTACGGTGGTGTTGAGCTCCGCGTAATTGTACTTGATAAGGCTTCGGTCTGAAAATTCAATGTAATTTTCTGTGAAACTAATTAGCCAATTTGCCTTGTTTATGACGGGTGCCCCAATCAAACCGCCAAAATTATCTATCTCCTTACTAAGGACTGGACGGTTACCATTGACTGCAAAGGTATCGACAAATTCAATATCCATAATCTTTATAGAATCTATGTACTCACTTCCGTACTCTAACGTTTCGCCAAGCGGACTGCTAACGTTCACACTTTTTCCACTACTTTTATTTTTATGTATAAATGATGCCTCAGCGCCAGTATCGAAAATGTAATTTTTTTCCTCACCATGGATATTTGCTGAAATAAGGATCCTTGATCCTATAAATGAAATATCGCCTTTGGCATAAAACTTATCGGGCTTAACGCTTCCATGACTTTGTAGATCACTCAACCTAACCGTAGAGCAGCCAACCGTTGAGAGTATGAAGAGTAGAACAGGACCAAGTAAAAAAAATCTCATAGTTTGAAACTTACCTCATGTAATAATTACTCTAGTCCGGATATTTTACAAAAACTATAAATCTGATAGCTACCCTCCTACAAACTATCTTCTCTGCTGCAATTTAGCTAGTGCAGGTTAGCGTGAAAACCGCGTTGTCTGTAATCATGAGCTTAATCTACTACCAAAGTGAAACTAAATAAATTGAAAACAAGAGTTAAGCTCATTAGGGAGGTAGGAGTTACCTATAGTTAGTGCCCATCCAGAAACAGCTAACTCATTAATTTAAAAGAATAATTTTCAATAAACCAAAAAAAATCCTTTTGTGTTTTGTTAAAGTTTAATCA
>NZ_SLZR01000028.1 GCF_004341165.1 Reinekea marinisedimentorum | reverse complement strand
CGAAACTCTTCTGAATAAGCTTGGGTTTTCTTGCGTGCCATAGTGCACCTCCTATCTAACTATAGAAGGTGTCTACTAAATGTGGGTAACTCGGACATCAAACGCCAAGCACTGGTATTACTGGCAATTGCAAACAAGCCTGTATGTAACTCGAAGAACTCAAGCTTAATCCATGAATGGCTTCATGAAATCCTTGCCGGGACCCCGCCTAAGTTTAATGTGCAAATTCCGGTGCTCTTTGAGATTGCTGCTCAAATAACTGGGAACTTTGAAAGTTTTGCATCGCTCTATCTGAAAACAATTCAACCATCGACATCCAAAAGGTATAAATTGCTGGAAGCATTTGCCAAACGCGGAGGGCCTTTCTGGTTTGCCATTTGGGAGCAATTGAATAAGCACCCTAAGTTTGAAAAAGAGCTAATCTCACTTGATTGGGCAGCACCTCAGAAGCCGGTCAATGCCAGCGGTAGTAAGCAATCGTTACAGCGTGTTATCGGCTCTGCCGACAATGGTTTTGAATATGAACATGCGCTCATTAAGCTCGGCCTTTCGTTAGCAAAATTACTTGAGAAAACTCCAGCGGCCTATGAGAAATCACCTAGAGAAATATCTATCACTATTAGTTCTGAAGATTCTTGGTCAGAGCTCTGGCAACAGTCAAATGAAATAGTAGCTCTAAGCTTAATTGAGAAGGAATTTAGCGTAGATCCTAGGTTCAAAGTTCCTGACTGGATTGTTGACTCTAATTCGGATAGCCATTTAGGTGATGAAGCAAAGCTCTACTGGGTAGGGACAGTATTACGAGCAGCAGCCCTAGGAGGAACTGACTACACAGGCAATCGCTGGAAACAGAGTAAGACAACAGCTTATAAAGGGGTTCGCTCTAACTGGTATAAACGGCGCATGGGTATGATGCATTCTCCGGAGAATTTGGTAGGTGAATACAGCACTGTTAGTTCCTGGTTCTCTGACTTACTTTGCCGTTGTTTGCAATGGCCTGGCTTTGAGTCAACCTATGTTAAGAGTCAAGATATTTTAACAATAGATGGCCTGAGTTCGTTCAAGCGGATCCTCAAATTGCGGCTGACACAATTAAACACCTTAGTTTGTAGTGCATCCAACTTGCCTGCGATACCATCCGTAGTCGATAGAAAGCGTTCACCTACCCCAGAAATCGATCGTTTGTTCAGGCTCGTGACTGTTCAGCAGCTAATGCCTTATCAAGATGATTTTTCTATGGCTGGTATAAAATTAGATGATCCGAAATACAAGGCACGCCATACAGAACACTTATCTACCGTATGTAAAATTGTTACTAAGACTTTAGAGGCGAAACGAGCTTCTGAGACTGTTGAGTCTGGCGAAAAATCTTATGCAGATTTGATAGTTTTTCCTGAACTATCTGTACACCTTGATGATGAACGAATCATTAAAAGGCTTGTTGATCAGACAAAGGCCATTGTCTTCGCTGGTTTAGTCTTCAAAGATCACCAAGGAAAGCTTGTAAACGTCGCGCGTTGGTTCATTCCTGATTACAGAGATACTGGACGCCAGTGGGTGATCAGAGATCAAGGCGAAGAAAATCTTACAAATATAGAAAAGTCTCTAGGCATTACATCTTATCGACCTTGCCAGCATTTAATCGTAATTGACGGATTCAAAGATGGCCCTTTCACATTAACTGGCTCAATTTGCTACGATGCCACTGATATCAAACTAGCAGCAGACCTCAGAGACAAAACCGATCTTTATGTGATTGCTGCGCACAATCAGGATGTAAGTACGTTTGATAATATGGCCGCGGCTCTCCAGTACCACATGTACCAGCATGTCGTCATTGCTAATATAGGGCAATTTGGTGGATCTACTATACAAGCACCATACAAAATACCCTATGAGCGACTGATCTCTCATACACACGGCTCCGATCAAATCTCTATTAACATCGCTGATGTCGATTTAGCGGCTTTCCGGCGCGAGGTTAAAAAGTACCGAGAAGTTAAAACAAAACCAGCAGGTATGAAATGAATATAAACACCACTCCACTTCGCATTGAGTTTCTGATATTAGGGCTTCAGGCATCGATATGGATGTTCCTTTGGAGCGGGCTTTCAGTAAAGGAAGTTTATCACTTAGTTATAAGGGCTAAAGACGTTGGAGTGATTGTTAGCTTTGCAGTAATTGGCTTTGCATACATTGCGGGGTCATTAGCAGACGCAATTACAGGAGCAGTCGAACAACTGTTAAACACCTGGGTTTATAAACGTGAAAAGAATGAAAGAGCTTCAGATTTCTGGCTGGACTACCCTGAAGCCTCTGCTCAATTAATGGATCGATACTTCGATTTACGTATGCTGCGTGGGACTATCCTTAATGTTTTCATTACCTTAGTAGCATCAATGAGCACTGGTAGACCATGCATTATCAGCATAGGGATAGGTGCTTTACTGGTAGCAATTGTCTTTGCCTGGCATTTCAGACGGGCAAGCCTTTCAAAAAGGTCTGATAAACTAGCGTCCCTGGCAAAGCGCCGTTCAGAGCAAGCTTAGACCCTTACAGGCCTTGCCCCACACTTAAGTCTAAATATGAACCTAGAAGCGGCCTGTTCAGAGATACATATCATTGTTCAAAGTTACGTCTCACTGTTCAAAGATACGCTTCATAGTTCAAGGTTATGTGTCACTGTTCAAAGTTATGCTGAAATCAACAATAAATAATTAAAAACCAGCGTTGACTCTACCGCAAATTGTTATAGCATACTAGTACATGAATACAGACAACTCTTTTAAACAACAACTGGCCGATCACCTGCTCAACGCTACCAGCCGCGAACAGATGGATGAACGATTACAGCAACTGCTGACGCAAACCGAATATGAAGAGGTTTGTAAACGCCTGCAAATTTTGGTGCTGTTAAAACAGGGTGTACCGCAGCGCAAAATCGCCGAGCAGCTGGGCGTCGGCATCGCCACCGTTTCGCGCGGTGCCCGGGCATTAAAAGAATCAGACTAAGAGAACAACATGACCATTGAAGAAAAGTTTTCGCTGCCGCGCAAACCCCAATACATTAAAGTAACAGACCAGTGCGATTTTTTTGAGCTGTTCAAAAAGGTCGAAAAGAAATTCGACAACTGCATCATGCTCGAATCGCTGGGTGAAGAAAGCCACATCGCCCGCTATTCCATCATCTGCTTCGACCCGGAAAGAATCATCTACGCCAATGGCACAACACTGACCATTGAAGAGCGTGACGGCAGCCAGGAAAACATTGAAAGCGAAAACCCCTATTTAATGCTGCGCGAGCTGATGCCGCAAAACATCATCTCCCGCATGTATTGCGGCGGCCTTTCGGGCTACATTGGCTACGATGCCATGAACTACTTTGAACCGACGCTGAGCATTCAGCGCAGCGAGCTGTTCGATGCCTTCCGCTTCGGCCTGTTTAAAGACGGGCTGGTGCTCGACAAGATGACCGGTGAAGTTTTCTACTTCTATTACACCGATAATCGCATTGATATTGTCGAGCAACTGCTGAATGAAAGTTACACCGGCAACGGTGAGCTTAAAATCTCTAACTTCCGCGATGGTATGACCCAGCAGGAGCACGCTGAGGCGGTGATGAAGGTGAAGCAGGACATCATCGACGGCAAGATATTCCAGACCGAGGTCGGCTTTAAGAAGTACTTCGATATGGAAGGCGACAGCATCAACCTGTATGAAAAGCTGCGGGATGTGAACCCGTCGCCCATGATGTACTACGTGAAGTTTGGCGAACAAAAACTGATCGGTGCCAGCCCGGAAATTCTGTTCCGCTTGCGTCAGGGTGAAATGGATACCTTCCCACTGGCCGGTACAACACTGCGCGGCAAAACCGCAGAAGAAGACACCGCGCTGGCGCGCAAGCTGCTCAACGACCCGAAAGAAATTGCCGAACATAACATGATTGTCGACTTGCACCGCAACGACATCGGCCGCGTCGCCCGCTTCGGCACCGTCAAGGTACGCAGCCTGATGGACATCAAGCGCTTCAGCCATGTCCAGCATATCTCCAGCGAGATTGTCGGCATTATCGATGAGAAGCACGATATGTTTACGGCCCTGGCCAGTAACTTCCCGGCCGGCACTCTAACCGGCGCGCCGAAAATAGAAGCGATGAAGATCATCGACAATTTAGAGATTGACGGCCGCGGCCCATACGGTGGCGCGGTGGGTAACTTCTCGTTTAATGGCGATTGCACCTTTGCCATTCCCATCCGCACGGTCTTTGCCAATGGCAAACAGGCCTATGTACAAACCTGTGGTGGCAACGTTTACGATTCTAACCCGGCCGATGAATACGAAGAGATCAAACGAAAGTTTGCCGGTACCAAAAAAGTGCTCGACCTGTTTATGACTGAAAGCGAAAAGGACTGAGGAAACCCCCTGTTATGAACGTACTCATTATTGATAACTACGATTCCTTCACCTTTAACCTTTACCAGTTTATTGGCGAAATTTTAGCAAGCGAAAAAAACCGCGGCGCGTTGGAACAGTTCGAAATTACTGTTAAGCGTAACGATGAAATCAGCCTGGATGAAATTAAGGCGCTGAACCCGGACCGCATCATAGTGTCACCCGGCCCGGGCAGCCCGGACGACCCGGAATACTTTGGCGTATGCGCCGATGCAATTATGGAATTAGGTAAAACCACGCCGTTGCTGGGTGTTTGCCTGGGCATGCAGGGCATCGTTCACTGCTTCGGCGGTGAAGTCGTTAAGGCGCCATTGCCGATGCATGGCAAAATCAGCCCGATTAATCACGATGGCACGGGCGTGTTTAAAAACCTGCCCGACCAGCTCGAGGTGATGCGCTATCACTCCCTGATCGCCAATCAGGCAAAACTGCCGAGCTGCTTACGGGTAACCTCAACGGTAGGCACCCTTACCCAGGAAAGCTTTAACGATCGTGAAAAGATAAAATCCACCCACCCGGAAGACTTCGAGATTATGGGGGTCGAGCATTTTGATTACCCGATTCATGGCATTCAGTTCCATCCGGAATCGTTTGCGACCGAGGGCGGTAAAGACCTGATTCGAAACTTTTTGTTCGTCTGAACTGAGCGAGCCAATCGCCCTCCCGCCCCGCCATAACCACACGGGCACAAAAAAGCCGGCAATCGCCGGCTTAATAACATCGGGCTAACTCAGGTCTTATTTATAAACCGGCAGCTTGCCACAGATATCCAGAACTTTACCTTTCACTTCTTCGATTGCCGCGTCTGCATTGCCGCTTTCCAGGCCATCCAGTACATCGCAGATCCAGCCAGCCAGCTCACGGGATTCCGCTTCTTTAAAGCCACGACGGGTAATCGAAGGCGTACCGATACGCAGACCCGAGGTTACAAACGGTGAACGCGGATCGTTCGGTACGGAGTTTTTATTCACGGTAATATTGGCTTTGCCCAGAGCGGCGTCTGCGTCTTTACCGGAGTATTCTTTACCGATCAGATCCACCAGGAACAGGTGATCTTCAGTACCGTTGGAAACAATGTTGATGCCTCGAGCCATGAACTCTTCAGCCATCGCTTTGGCGTTTTTCACAACCTGTGCCTGATACGCTTTGAATTCAGGCTCCATAGCTTCTTTGAAGCACACGGCTTTCGCTGCGATCACGTGCATCAGCGGGCCGCCCTGGCTTTCTGGGAAGACGGCGAAGTTCAGCTTCTTATTCAGATCTTCGTCTTCTTTAGCCAGAATCAAGCCACCACGCGGGCCACCCAGTGTTTTGTGAGTGGTGGTGGTCACAACATCGGCGTAAGGCATTGGGCTTGGGTAAACGCCTGCGGCAACCAGGCCTGCAACGTGCGCCATATCAACGAACAGTACAGCGCCTACTTCGTCAGCGATCTTGCGGAAACGCGCCCAGTCAACCACCATCGAGTAAGCCGAGAAGCCAGCCACGATCATTTTTGGCTTGTGCTCACGCGCCAGCGCTTCAACCTGATCGTAATCGATCTCGCCGGTTTCCGGGTTCAGGCCATACTGAACTGCGTTATAGATACGGCCAGAGAACGATACAGGGGCACCGTGAGTCAGGTGACCACCGTGTGCCAGGCTCATGCCCAGTACGGTATCGCCAGGCTGACATACCGCCATATATACCGCAGCGTTTGCCTGAGAGCCGGAATGCGGCTGAACGTTGGCGTATTCGGCACCAAACAGCTCTTTCGCACGATCAATCGCCAGCTGCTCAACAACGTCTACGTGCTCGCAGCCACCGTAGTAACGCTTGCCCGGATAGCCTTCAGCGTACTTGTTGGTCAGCTGAGAACCCTGCGCCTGCATAACACGCGGTGAGGTGTAGTTTTCAGAAGCGATCAGTTCGATGTGCTCTTCCTGACGCACTCGCTCCGCTTCCATGGCCTGCCACAAATCGGCATCGTAATCGGCAATGTTCATTGTCTTTTCAAACATGTGTCTCTCCGCATTGTTTGTAGAACCGTTTTTTAGTTTCATCTAGGTTGTGGCAATTGTACGCATGAACCGCTGATTTTGGTTTTCAGATAGCGCTCAAGCACATCCATGTGTCGCTCAGCGGCAGACATCCTGTCTGCCGATGTATCTGAAAACCAAAATCAGCGATTCACGCTTAATACAGCGCCGCACTGAGCAATTTGGTAGGGTGCTTCTATTTGAGTGCATCAGCCGAAAGGGAATTCGGCTGCTGAGCGACACATGGACGTGCTCGAGCGTCACTCAAATAGAAGCACCCTGCCAGATTGCGTACTTTCCACAAAAAAACTAGAAAACGATTCTCAAAAATAGTCCAGGCAGTCAGATTTTGATCAGAAAATCAACAGCCCGTGAAAGCAGGGTATTGTACACAAAGGCTTTTTCAATCCCAGTCACAGATCTGCGATATTTCGCAATAATCTGTTCTGAAAACTACCCGCTGGCCTGTATTTTACGAACCTGACGCGCGTAGCGTTCAAGTAAAGTATCTTCAATGCCGAGAGACTGCAGCGCCTCCAGTGTAGAAAACAGATAATCGGCTGCGCCACCCAGTGCCCCCTCACCATGGGCGAGGTCGTGACAGCGCTCCTCAAAGCTCAGGTGCGCAACATAGTGCGGGTAGTTGGTATCCATCAGAAAGGCAATTGCGTATACCGGCTCGGCTCGGCCGGTTTGTACCGGCAGCCAGGTTGGCTTGTACGCACTGGCGAGCATCTCGCGTGACCACAACACATCCAGCTCGCTTTCAATGTGTTCATCGGCAACCCGCAGCGCCCGCCCCCTGCAGCTATGCCCCTGCTCCAGCCCCAGCACCAGCCCAGGCTGTTCTTTGCTGCCACGGCCAATGTAGGTACGCAGCGTGAAATCGCGGTGATACCCCTCCAGCTGAGCATCAATCTGTTCGGAAATATGAATAGCCGGGTTCCACAGCAACGAGCCGTATGCAAAGACCCACACCGAACCATCGCGATTCGGATTTTCAGCCAACGTCTTACGCCAGCTGGCCTGCCTTTCCGCTTTACTGGTCAGGTGGATTAACCCCTTGCGCTCCGCTTCGGCGGCAATCTTTTGAAACAACCCGTTTTTGATGGCTTCTCTGTTAAATGGCGTCATAAAAAGGTTAAAGATGGAATGTAAACCCACATTAGCGGCCTGCCTATCGCTAAACAAGCCTAAACTTTCAATATAAACAGCAGACTGTTCCGCACCATTTCAAGGTAAACGCCACATTAGTTAACACTTCCGCCACATTAACGAGTTGAAATTGATATAAATCAGTCCAAACTGCAATAACATCCTGTAAGGAAATGGGGCTTATCGTGACCTTTTCTCGTCAACATGCGCTGCAAGCGCTGTTATTTTTTTCCGTTTATTACTGTTTTGCATCGCTATCGTTGCTGTTAACGCGTGCCGATCACTCTATGGCCCTGCTTTGGATGCCAAATATTGTTACCGGCCTGTTGCTGGTTAAACAACCGTTCGAACGCTGGCTTGTCATTGCGATTGCGATAGTCGCCGGCAATATCGCTGCCGACCTGCCGTTTTCAAACGAACTGGCAAAAACTGCCTCGTTTGCCTGCGCCAACCTGATACAAATACTGATCACCGGTTACACACTGCGCCTGTATACCGACTTCGATAAGCTACTCAACCGGCCGAACGAGTTTTTCAAAGCCATGGTGCTTTCCTGCCTTGTTGCGCCGGCCGTTGGCGGGTTCGCCATCTCCGTGCTGTTCTACCTGCAGGGAGATCCAGCGGTTGCAACCAATTGGGTGGCCTGGATGAACGCCAAGCTGATCGGCGGCCTGAGCCTGTTTGGTATCATGATCTGCTGGCTCAACATGGGGCCCAAAAAGTTCGCCGAGAGATTATTGTCACCCGTCACCCTGAGTGTATTCGCCAGTTCAGTTGCGGCAATCTATATCGCCTTCAATCAATCCACTGAGCCTTATCTGCTGGCCTTCCTGTTACTAATTATTGTTTCTATCTGGTCTTATTTTCGGGTTACTTTACTGATTTCCACCATGGCGCTTATGCTGCCTGTGCTATCCACGGCAGAGCAGTTCGGCACGGCAAACCCGATCTACCTGTTTATCTATCTGGGCATCGTTTTCCTGTTCAGCAACCTGTTTGGCATTAAGCTGCACGAGTTACGGCAGAAGAAAAACCTCTATCAGGATTTATCCATAGAGGCGCGCTCCATTTACGAACGTACACCGATGCCACTGCATTCCATCGACAGCAAGGGCTACCTGGTTGCTGTGAGCGACAAATGGCTGGACCTGCTCGGCTATAGCCGCGAAGAGGTGATTGGCCGGAAATCCAGCGATTTTCTGACGCCGGAATCGGCCAGAAAAGCCGTCGAAGAAGTGCTGCCGGCATTCTATGAGTCGGGCTATATCAACAATATTCACTATCAGTTTATCCACAAAGACAGCAGCCTTATCGATGTCGAGTTGTCTGCCATCTTCATTGAAGAAGACGGTGAGGGCCGCTCTTACGCGGTACTGGATGATGTCTCCCGTGAAATCCGGCTCGCAGAGAAGCTGCAAGAAGAGAAACACCTGCTGGAGATTACCGTAAACTCCATGGGCGACGGCATGGTGACCACCGATGAGCACGGCATTATTACCTACATTAACCCGGTGGCTGAACTGTTGGCCGGCATCACTCAGAAAGAAGCCGTTGGTGAACCGTTTGAAAACGTCATACGTCTGTTCGACAGCCAAACCGGCAAAGCGATTCACGACCCTACCGCTATGGCCATCTCCAAGAAAGCCCGCATGGGCATACCCGAAACGGCAACCCTGAAAAGTAAGACCGGAGATATTTTCAGTGTGCAGGATTCGGTATCACCGATCATTGATGACAAAGGCGCCGTCCATGGCGCTGTCATGGTCTTTCAGGATGTTACCGAAACACGGGCAATCTCAGAGAAGATGTCTTATCTGGCACAGCACGACATGCTCACCAACCTGCCTAACCGGGTACTGTTTACCGACCGGCTCGCGCAGGCCTGCGCGAATTATAAGCGCACCAATGAGTGCTTCTCGCTGCTGTTCCTGGATCTGGACAACTTCAAGACCATTAACGATACCCAGGGGCATTCGGTGGGTGACAGTGCATTGAAACATGTCGCTGGCCGCATTATGGCCTCGTTGCGTCAGACCGATACCGTATCGCGCATCGGCGGCGATGAGTTTCTAATTTTACTGCAGGGCAGCATGAGCCTGCTGGATACCTCACGTTTCTGCTCCAAACTGCTGGAAAAGATCGGGGAGCCGCTGATTCTCGACGGGCGCACCCATGCTTTGGGGGCCAGTATTGGCTTGGCCTCTTGCCCGAAAGATGGCTGTGACCCGGAAACACTAATGCGCCGCGCTGATGTCGCCATGTACCGGGCGAAAGACCTGGGCCGCAACCAGTTTGCGTTCTATTCCAAAAAGCATGAAGAGCAGCTCAATGAGCGCATGAAATTAGAGTCTGAACTGCGTGAGGCTATAAAAGACAAAGACATTCAGCTGAATTATCAGCCTATTGTTAAAGCCGGCACCTACGCTATCGCCTATGCCGAAGGGCTGTCGCGCTGGACCAATAAAGATGGCGTCTCTGTTTCGCCGGCGGTGTTCATCTCCGTCGCCGAGGAGTCACAGCTGATTCATGAACTGGGGGCAATGACCTTCCGTCAGGCCTGTATTGCCATGAAGTGCGCACTATGCAAAAAGAACTCACCCTTCAGTAAGCTTTCCATCAACATCAGCGCACTGGAACTGGCTAAAGAAAGCTTTATTGAAGACATTCAACGCATCATTTCTGACGAAAAAGCCAAAGCCGAATGGTTTATTTTTGAGATTACCGAAACCTCTCTGATGCAGAACCCCGAGCAGAATCTGCAAACCCTGCTCCGGTTGAAAAGGCTGGGCATGACGATCGCCATCGATGACTTCGGCACCGGCTACTCGAGCCTGAGTTACCTGAAGCGCTTCCCTGTCGACATTATTAAGATTGACCGGGAATTTGTCCGCGATTTCCACATCGACAATCAGGACCGGCACTTTGTCAGCGTAATCGTACAGCTGGCGAAAATACTGAAGATAAAAGTCGTTGCAGAAGGCGTTGAGAACCAGCATCAGGCCGAGGCACTCAGTGACCTGGGTTGTGATTATCTGCAAGGCTTTTACTTTTCCAAGGCTGAGCCGTTTGGCCACTTTACAGAAGCTCACGTTGAAAGCGATGGCTCCAACGTTATCACCATCCAACGCCCGTTCCGTAGCAACTGAACAGCTGCCTGCTGCTGCTCCGGTAAACCCGGCTGGAGCAGGCAATAACCCTACTGTCAGAACCTGATTGAAGCACAGCTCAGGCAAGCATTACGAATAGACGAGTTCTGCACCTTGAAGTGAACGCCCAACTCTGGTCTCATTCTCCGGCTTGCATTCTTTAATTGATAAAGCCAAGACTAACCTCTAATGGGTTTCTGCATTTATACTGGCACTTTATCAGGAACCGTAAGCGTAAAGCGGCAGCCCTTGCTTACACATTAACGAGCAGACATCAGCAATTCCAACACTCAGAGGTCACCCAAATTGTCTAAAGGTAATAAAACAGGACAAACAGGTTCTTACGTTTTCACAATGAATCGCGTCGGCAAGGTTGTGCCGCCAAAGCGTGAAATTCTCAAAGACATTTCATTATCCTTTTTCCCCGGGGCCAAGATTGGTGTTTTAGGTCTGAACGGTTCCGGTAAGTCGACGCTGCTGCGCATCATGGCCGGCATCGATACCGACATCATCGGTGAAGCCCGCCCTCAACCGGGCCTGAACATCGGTTACCTGCCACAGGAGCCGGAGCTGGACGACAGCAAAACGGTGCGTGAAGTCGTCGAGGAAGCGCTCGATCACATTAAAGAAGCTCAGGTTAAGCTGGAAGCCGTATACGCAGCCTACGCAGAACCGGATGCCGACTTCGACAAACTGGCCGCCCAACAGCAGGAGCTGGAAAACATCATCAACGCCGCCGACGGCCACAATATGGAAAACCGTCTGGAGATCGCCGCCGATGCACTGCGCCTGCCGGAGTGGGATGCAAAGGTTGCGTATCTTTCCGGTGGTGAACGCCGCCGTGTTGCGCTGTGCCGTCTGCTGCTTTCCAACCCGGATATGCTGTTGCTCGACGAACCGACCAACCACTTGGATGCCGAATCCGTCGCCTGGCTGGAGCGCTTCCTGCACGAATACCCGGGCACTGTGGTGGCCATTACCCACGACCGTTACTTCCTCGATAACGTTGCCGGCTGGATCCTCGAACTTGACCGTGGCCACGGCATTCCGTTTGAAGGCAACTATTCACAGTGGCTGGAAGCCAAAGAGCAGCGCCTGTCGATGGAGTCGAAGCAACAGGCTGCGCACGATAAAGCCATTAAATCGGAGCTGGAATGGGTACGCCAGGGTGCCAAAGGGCGTCAGTCTAAATCCAAGGCCCGTCTGAAGCAGTTCGAGCAGATGAACTCCACCGAGTTCCAGACCCGTAATGAAACCAACGAAATCTACATTCCACCTGGCCCGCGCCTGGGTGACATCGTGATTGAAGCAAGCGACATCGCCAAATCCTTCGATGGCCGCCTGCTCTATGAAGACCTGAACTTTACCGTACCACCGGGTGCGATTGTCGGCATTATCGGCGGTAACGGTGCCGGTAAATCGACCCTGTTCAAGATGATTGCCGGCATGGAACAGCCGGACAGCGGTAACATTCGGATTGGCGACACGGTGAAGCCCGCCTTCGTCGGCCAGATGCGTGAGCTTGATGGCGATAAAACCGTCTGGGAAGAAGTCTCCGACGGCATGGATATGATCACCATCGGTGGCTGGGAAACCTCATCGCGCGCCTATATTGGCCGCTTCAACTTTAAGGGTGGCGATCAGCAAAAACTGGTGAAGAATCTGTCCGGTGGTGAGCGTAACCGCCTGTTCCTGGCCAAGCTGCTGAAAGAAGGCGGCAACGTACTGCTGCTCGACGAACCGACCAACGACTTGGACGTGGAAACACTGCGTGCACTGGAGGAAGCCCTACTGGCCTTCCCGGGCGTTGCCATTGTTATCTCGCACGACCGCTGGTTCCTCGACCGCATCTCCACGCATATTCTGGCGTTTGAAGGCGATTCTAAAGCGGTATTCTTCGAAGGTAACTACACCGAATACGAAGAAGACCACAAGAAGCGCACCGGCAATGACGGACCTCACCGCGTGAAATACAAGCGCATCAAATAGTTCGGCTATGCTTGTCACCGGAGGCAGCCCGCTGCCTCCCATACCCTTCGCCACTGAGAGGCCTTTAAGAAATGTCAGCAAACCAAGCCAACGTTATCCTGCAAGCCTTTAAACCACTGCTTATCGGGTTAGTCACTGCAGGGTTCGTCTCCGGAGGCTTGGTGATTCTGGCAGTCTGGCTGCTGATCAGCCAATTCAGTGCGATGTCCGGTTTCATGGCCATCGTGCTGATTACCTGTGCACTGATGAGCCTGCTCATGGCGTTCCGCTTTTATGCCAGAATTTCCCTGCAACTGGCGCAGAACGATCAGAAACACCTGCAAAATGCGCTGATTCAGGCTAAAGATATGCTCGACACCAGCAAGCAGCTGCGCGACGACCATGTGCTGCTGCAGTCGCTGCTGCAAAACCTGCCCTTCCCGGTCTGGCTGAAAGACCGATTCGGTCGTTATCTGGTATACAACCAGGCGTTTGTTCAACAATGGTGTGGCGGCACCGATGCCAAGGGTAAAACCGATGAAGAACTGCTCAATCCGCAGTTGGCCGAGGCCTTTAAGACCTCCGATCAGCTGGCACTGAACAGTCAGCAACCGCAGAAGCTGGAGTTAAAACTGGAGCTGACCGACCAGCCCGTCCGCTGGGTGCGCATTGAGCGCTATGCCCTGATCGGTGATGACAATCAAGCCCTCGGCGTACTGGGGTTTTCTCAGGATGTTTCCACCTATAAAGACTCGTCCGCTCACGCCAGCGACCGCAACCTGGACCCACTCACCGGCTTTGCCAGCCAGTCTGGCCTGAGCCATCAAATCGAAAACACCCCAGCTCTGGCACAGACCCGCTGGTGCCTGAACATCGATATTGACCACTTTAAGGTGCTCAACGATTCTCTCGGCCAGGAAAGTGGCGACGCGCTGCTGCTGGAAATTGCCGAGCGCATCCGCCAGCAGAGTGAAGACAACGACTTTATTGCCCGCCCCGGTGCGGATGAGTTCGTGCTGTTCTGGCAGGAGTCTGACCGTACCGACAACGAACAACGGCTGAGCACTCTGTTTGAACAGCTTCAGCAGCCGATAACGCTCGGCAACAGCCAATACAGCACCACCTGTTCAATCGGCGTCGCGCGGTCACCGGATCACGGCCAAAGCCTGAAAGCGTTGCGCCAGAACGCAGGGGTTGCGCTGTTCAATGCCAAAAAGCACGGCCGCAATCAGGTGCACTGGTATCACACCGGCTATGAAGGCCAGGCTAATCGGCGGCTGGACAAAAACCAGTTGCTGCATCAGGCGGTGAAGCTGAATAACTTCGAGGTTCATGTACAGCCGCGAATTAACTGCCGAAGCGGAGAAATTCAGGCGCTAGAATGCCTGGTGCGAATTCCTCAGGCAGACGGCCAGCTGCTCTACCCGGGCGCCTTCATCGAGCTGGCAGAGCAAAACGGGCTGATTCGCCAGATAGACAGCTACATGCTCAAATACGCGCTGCGCCAACTGAACGACTGGCTGCAGCAGGGCATAGAGCCCTTGCCGCTGGCGGTCAATTTGAGTGTACAGAGCATCAATGATGCGCTGATTGAGCTGCTATCGCAGTGGCAGATGAAAAATGCTGATGTGTTTGAATACCTGGAAATAGAGTTGACCGAGCACAAGCTGCCAGAAAACGACGACCAATTTGCCGAGACTCTGGCCAACATCCGCGAATTCAACATCCGGCTGGCACTGGATGATTTCGGCACCGGCTACGCCAACCTTTCCCGCCTGCCCGAACTGCCGTTCCAGATGCTGAAACTCGATCGCAGCTTCATCACTGAGCTGCCGCATTCGGAAAAACAACAGGCCGTCGTGAAGTCGGTGATCGACCTGTGTATGACTCTGGGCATACAGGTTATCGCCGAAGGTATTGAGACCGAAGAAGAACTAACAGTGATCAACGATTTGGGCTGCAGTTACATTCAGGGCTTTGTTTACGCCAAGCCCAAAATCATCACCAACATTGAAGATTGGATCGCCGGAAAAAAACTAACGGAACAGTAACTTTATTTTGCTAAGCGCTTGATTAGAAAAAAGAAAATCTCTATTATGCGCGCACTCTTCGGAGCGGACGTGGTGAAATTGGTAGACACGCCAGATTTAGGTTCTGGTGCCGCAAGGTGTGAGAGTTCGAGTCTCTCCGTCCGCACCATTTCAGCAGCAAACAGTCGCTGCTGACTCTGTCTAAAAGCCCCCCTTTTTTCAAAACCTCATGCCTTACCTGTACTGAGCTTTCTGAGTGTTTGATCCGCAAACATATAGGCCGCACGCTCGTCAAAATAACCATCGATGCTTTTATGCGCCAGCACGTACTGATAGGTGGCCACCGTCACTGCCAAACCTTCAAACTCCGTCAGGTCACGCTCCATTTTTGAGTTGGTCAACTGCTTTACCTTCTGCGCAATCTGCAGCGCTCCGGCATCAATCGCTACCGAGCGCCGTAACGGCTCGCCCTGACCAAAGGCCAGCCAATCCAGCTCCACCTCTGTACGCCTGGCAATCTGCGCGGCGCGCGACAGGCTCGGCTCGGAGCCTTTCAGGTACTTGCGGATCAGGCTTTCACTCAGCGCAACCTTGCGCGCGAAGGCAGATACCGATGAAGAGCCGATGAGTACGCGCAGGCGGTCAGCAAAACAGCTGAATTGATTTTCCGGGTTGGTTTCAGAGCTCATGGGTTACCGCTGACAAACTAAGTAAGAGAGTAACGCCATTATTAACGCTGTGCCGGCCAGGTCAATGCTTTCCAACATTGTTCGCGAGCCGGATGAAATTCCTCTGCTACACTCAAAAGGTTACAGAGGATCAAGATTTATGCCCGTCACCTTCAACATCAAACCGACCGAACTGACTCACGCCCAACGCCTGGAGAGCCAGCTAAACTGCGTGGGCCTCAGCACTCAAGCCTTTGGATTACTTGGCAATGTGGTTCGCCGTATGGCCTCAGTTCAGCGCTCTACCCATATTGAACTGCAGCAACTGCGGCACCTGGTCTTTTGCAGTGACCACGGTGTATTCGAAAATTACGCCGGTGAGCAATCCGCATCCGGCAACTCTCAACTTCAGGTTCGAAAGCTGCTTTCCGGCCAGGCTCCGCTGGCGAATATGTGTACACTGCACAATATTGAAATGAGCATTATCGACTGCGGCCTCTGTTGCGATGAGATGACGCCGCGACGCCTGTTCACGGTGAATAAAATTGCCCACGGCTGCCGGGATTTCAGCACCGTCGCCGCCATGACCGAAGCACAACTGGAGGCTGCTGTTCACCTTGGGGTTGAGCAGGCATCTCTGAAACTGGCTGAGGGTGCCCGGGTACTGTCATTCGCCGCCATTGGTCAGGGGCATACACTGAGCGCTGCAGCAATCACCATGGCTTTGCTTAAGATTTCAGCGAAGGAAGTCATCGCCAACCACAATCATCATGAGCCGGGCATTATTGACGATAAAATCAACATTCTGACGCAGGCACTGCAGCTGCATTCGGATCAGCTGACCGATGCCTGGCAGATCGTGCGTCATCTAGGCGGCTTTGAAACAGCCACCATCATGGGCGCGATGCTGGTCACCGCCGAACTCGGCGGCACCTTTCTGGTGGATGGCTTCGCCTGCTCAGCAGCACTGCTGGCATTGCACAGCCTGTACCCGAACATTGTTGACTACGCCATCTTCACCCATCAGTCAGCCTACGGCGGCCAGCAGATTATTATGAAACACCTGAATCAACGGCCGCTGCTGAATTTAAGCCTCAGCTCAGGCGAAGGCAGCGGTTCTGTGTTGGCCTGGCCATTGATCACCTCGGTCGTCACCAGCCTGCAGGACAGTATCGCTCACAGCGATTGATTAAACCCGGGAAGTTCAGCCCAGCGTCTTTATCAATTGCTGCGTCAGCCGCACACCAAAGCCGGTGACATCGGTAGGCACATGCGCCAGCCCGCCCTTATGCTTGGCCGCCGACAAATCCAGATGCACCCAATGCACACCCTGCTCAACAAAGCGGCTTAAGAAGCGTGCGGCATCGATATGGTCTGATGACTTGCCCGGATTGCACTGCTGAATATCCGCGACACTGCTTTTGATGTTTTCATCGTAATCGACATCCAGCGGGAATGGCCAGATACGCTCACCACTGGCTTTACCGGCGCTGATCAGCGGCATAATCCAGTCTTCATTATTCGTGAAAACACCGGAGTAACGGGTCGACAGCGCGCCGACACAGGCTCCGGTCAGGGTGGCGTAATCAACCACCAGCTGAGGCCGCTCGCGTGATGCCAGCGTCAGGGTATCGGCCAAGATCATGCGGCCTTCGGCATCGGTATCGACGATCTCAATGGTGGTACCGTTCAGCGCCCTGACCCATTCATTGGCGTGGTAGGACTGCGGGCCAATGTGGTTTTCGGTCAGCGCCAGCCAGGCGGTGATATTCACCTTCTCGTTCGCCAGTGACGACGCCATCAGGCTGCCCAGTGCAACGGCACTGCCGGCCATATCGCCATTCATACCAAACATTGAACCGCCGGTTTTCAGGTTGTAGCCACCGGTATCGATGGTCACCCCTTTGCCGACCAGGGCGATGTTCCGGGCAGATTCCGGATCCCCCTGATACTGCACGCGCACAATGGCAGCTTCAGCATCGTTCGAGCCGCGGGCAACTGAAACGAAAGCGCCGGCCCCCATCTGCTCTAGCTCTTTGTAGCTGTACACGCGGCAATCCCAGCCTTCGGTTTCCGCCAGTTGCTCGACCATGGCACGGTACGAGGCCGGCGTGAGTTCATTGGCCGGCAGTACCGTTAAAAAGCGGGCAAAGGCATTGCCTTCGGCTTCGGCCAGGCGCTGCGCTACCCGTTCGGCGGAAATACTGCCAACCAGAGAAATTCTCAAATCGCGGTTAGGGCCGTCTTTCTTACCGAACCGGGGCAGCTTGTATTGCGCAGCCAGCACGGCACAAAGCAGCGCATCGAGCAGTTCTTCACGATCGGCAATAATCGCTACATGAGCGGTCGTGGCTTTAATGGCACTGCCGGTAACAGCGCGCGCCAGGGTCAGGTATTCAAAGGCATTGAGATTCATGGCCGGTGCGCGACGGTATGACCAGAGCCTGCCATCCGGCAACAGTGTGCGCAGGCTGCGCTCACCCTTCAGCTGCTGAACAATAAACGGCTGCTGCGAGCGCTCACTCCACTCAATACAGCTATCGGCATCTTCCGGCAACTGCGCAACAACGGACACATCGAACTGAGGGTAATCAAATTTTTTCATAGGAACTCTTTTAAAAAATCACCAGCCACGAACAGAGGCTAATAGACAGATGGCTCGCCTTCGGGGCGGGTTTTAAAGCGCTTGTGAAACCAGAGGTACTGCTCCGGATGCTCGCGAACGCAATCTTCCAGCCAATTTACCCAGGTATGGGTGTCGGCAATATGATCATCGGTGGGTATGTTCATCAGCGGATGAATGGTCATCACATACTTAGGGCTTTTACCTACTCGATACGCACTGATCGGCAGCACGATGGCATTTCCGGCTTCCGCAAGCTGACTGGTCATGGGGATGGTTGCCGCAGGCACGCCAAAAAAGGGAACAAACACTGAACGCTTCGGGCCGAAATCCTGATCCGGCAAGTAGGCCAGATTGTCGCCGGCTCTTAAATGGCGAATCATGGCTTTGATGTCTTTGCGGGCAACGGTGTACTCGACAAACTGCTCCCGTGAGCGGGTCATAAAATAATTAAACAGTGGGTTGTCGTGCTTACGGTAGATGGTGCCAACCGGAATTTCAGAGCCGAGCATCGCCGCCCCCAGGTCCAGCATGGAAAAGTG
The DNA here is from genome assembly GCF_004341165.1 of Reinekea marinisedimentorum. Lineage (GTDB taxonomy): Bacteria > Pseudomonadota > Gammaproteobacteria > Pseudomonadales > Natronospirillaceae > Reinekea > Reinekea marinisedimentorum. The sequence goes on along the minus strand of NZ_SLZR01000028.1, from coordinate 12,060 downwards.
GCAGGTGAACACCAGAATGCCGCGGCCGTCTTGCTTCGCTGCTTGGTAGTTTTCCCAGCCCTTTATTTCAATCTCGAGGCCATTAATGCCACGAACCCAGGCGTGCGCGGTTTCAATCAGACCAAAGGCATTAGCGAACAGCGCATCTTCAATTAGCCTGGCCTGTTCATCGGCAGGCAGATCGGAAAAACAGGCGCGAATATTGGCAACGACGGTGTTGTAGCGCGATTTGGCAAAGCGCTTAATCACCGCGCACAACAGATGAGCAAAGCCGATCTTCAGCCGCCACGGCAGCCAGGCAATGATATGCAGGCCGGCAATCGCCAGCCAGGTTGACCAAAATTTAGGCGCGAGAAAATCAGAGTAGCGATAAATCTCGGTCACCCGCGAGTCTTTCTGGTTCTTGCTGAACTTCGGCTTGGTTTTCGCGGAACGCATGATTAAATCAGTCCAGTTCGGCGATGCCGTCCATTTCCACCAGCGAACCCTTAGGCAGCTCAGAAATACCAATGGCCGCACGTGCCGGATACGGCTGCTGGAAATACTCAGCCATTACCTCATTGACGGAGGCAAAGTGCGACAGATCGGTCAGGTAGATATTCAGTTTTACGATATCCTGCAACGAGCCACCGGCCGCTTCGCAAACCGCAGTCAGGTTCTTGAATACCTGGTGTACCTGCGCTTTGAAATCACCCTCGACCAGCGCCATAGTTGCCGGCACCAGTGGAATCTGCCCGGAAAGGTAAACCGTTTTGCCAACCTTTACGGCCTGTGAATAGGTGCCAATGGCCGCCGGCGCATTGTCGGTAGAAATAATGATTTTACTCATTGCAAATTCCTTGGTAAAAAAAGCTATTCAAATAGCGAAATAAACATAGAATAACGCACCCTGTTTTTGGCAAAACATCAAATAGAGTATTTCACCAGGCTGTGTGCGCTAGACGTTCGAAGGCCTCATACAATAACAAAGCTCTGAACAAGTTTGGAGCGCTCCCGAAAGTTTGAGGAGAACGATATGAAATGGAACGTTAGCGATACCATTGAACTGTACAACGTTAATCGCTGGTCTGAGGGTTACTTCTCGGTAAACAAAGATGGCGATACCGTGGTCACCGCCGGCAACGGCATACCACTGAAAAATATTGTTCTCGAAGCCAAGAAAAAGGGCATGCAGCTTCCTTTGCTGGTGCGGTTTCCGCACATTCTGCACGACCGCGTCGCGCAGATTACCACCGCCTTTGCCAACGCGATTAAAACCGAGCGCTACAAAAACCACTATCAGCCGCTGTACCCGATCAAGGTAAACCAGCAGCGCCGCGTTGTTGAGGAAATCATCAACGGTCAGCGCCTGGCCAATGCCCCACGCATTGGGCTGGAAGCCGGCAGTAAGCCGGAACTGATGGCGGTCATGGCGGAAGCCTCTAAAGGCCCGACCACGATTGTCTGCAACGGCTACAAAGACGAAGAATACATTCGCCTGGCGCTTTCCGCGGAAAAGCTGGGGCACCATGTTTATCTGGTGGTCGAGAAATCGACCGAGGTCGACTGGATTCTCAGCATCTCCAAAGAGATGAACGTACTGCCACGCATTGGCGTACGTGCGCGTCTTTCCAGCACCGGTCGCGGCAAGTGGCAGAGCTCCGGTGGTGAAAAGTCTAAATTCGGCCTGACCGCATCCGAGATCATCTCCGTTATCGATCAACTGAAAGAGCACGATCGGCTAAGCTGCTTCCAGCTGCTGCATTTCCACCTGGGTTCACAGATTGCCAACATTCGCGATATTCAGATTGCGCTGCGCGAGTGTGCCCGCTTCTATGTTGAGCTGCGCCAGTTGAATGCTCCGGTTGAGGTCATCGACGTGGGCGGCGGTCTGGGTGTCGATTACGAAGGCACCCGCTCTCGCGAATCCTGCTCAATGAACTATTCAACTCAGGAATACGCCAACAACGTGGTGTATGCCTTCCGTGAGGCCTGTGAAACCTCGGAGCAGCCGCACCCGATTATTTTCAGTGAATCCGGTCGCGCGGTAACCGCGCACCATGCAGTTTTGCTGGCCGATGTATCGGAGGAGGAAACCCCCGATATCACCACGCCAACGGCACCGGCAGACGATGCGCCAAACGTGCTGAAAGAGCTTTGGTACTGCTACCAGTGCACGCTCATTCACGACCGGCCGTATGCCGAGCTTTACCACGATGCCAGCTACTTCCTGAACGATGTGCACCAGGCCTATACCCAGGGTTATTTGTCGCTGTCACAGCGGGCTCAGGCCGAAGAGATGGCGCGAGCCATTAACTACCTGATTGCCAACCAGCTGAACCCGACCAAGCGCGCGCACCGCGACATGCTCGACGACCTGAACGAGAAAATGGCCAGCAAGCTGTTCGTGAACTTTTCGGTGTTCCAGTCACTGCCCGATGTCTGGGGCATTGATCAGATCTTCCCGATCATGCCGCTGACCGGCCTCGACCGTGAGCCCACGGTACGCGGTATTGTGCAGGACATTACCTGTGACTCCGACGGTAAAATCAAACACTACGTTGATGGCGAGGGTGTGGAATCGACGCTGCCGCTGCCAAACTGGCAAGCCAATGAGCGCCCCTGGCTGGGTTTCTTCATGGTGGGTGCCTATCAGGAGATTCTCGGCGACCTGCACAACCTGTTTGGTGATACCAACAGCCTGGACGCCATTTTCGATGAAAGCGGCGAGCTGATGCTGGTGAATGCCCGCAAGGGTGACTCCATCCGTCAGGTGCTGAGTTATGTCGATTTCAGTCAGGAAATGATGGTTAGCGCCTACCAGCGCCAGCTGGAAGAAAGCTCCATGCCGCTCAGCGAGAAACAATCCCTGCTGGAAAACTATCGCGACGGTATGAAACATGTTACTTATCTGCAGCCGCGGCAAACTGCGGAAGAATGATTCGCTGTGCCTTCTGCGGCCAGCCGGCGCAACAGCCGCTGCCGCAGAAAAAGGAAACGGAGGTAAGGCTCAAATGCGACCATTGCGGTCGCATGTTTCTGGTGATTATCCGCAAGCGCTGGTGGGGCTATCAGCGCAAGAGTCATATTCTCTGACCCTGAACAGCGGCAGAGAGTTTAGCACTGTCAGTTCATTAGCAGATCGTTCAAAACCACACGCGGCACACCCAAGGCGCGCATAACACTGGTGACCACCGCTTCAATCGAGGCTTCGAGGTTAAACACCGGGCCGTCTTCCGTGTGATCATAAACCGGCTGATGGGCATCAATCAGCGAAACCCGGCCAGAGCCCAGGCGGGTTTTCATGTAGTCGACACTTGGCTGTACGTTTTCGATATAAAACTGGAAGCGCTTGTGCAGCGACTCTTCGTCATCATCGGCCCGGCCACGGCCCTGCGCCCGGGTCATCATTTCCTGCCGGCTGATGCTTAAATGCATGACCGCCAGTACCGGAATATTCATAGACTCAAGAAACTCAAGCAGGTGCTCGGCGGCACGGACCGTTCGCGGGTAGCCATCGAGGATAAAGGTTTCTTCACGGGTGGAGCGCGCCTGCTCGATGTGGGCCGCGACGAAGTTTTCAGTCCAGCGGTTCGGCACCAGCAGACCATTCATGGTGCAGAACTCCAGCCATTCCAGCTGAGAAGTGTGCTTATCCATGCCGGTCTTGTTGAAGTACTTCTCCAGCTGCGCCTGGTAAGACAACACCTTTTTGGTCAGCGCCTCTGAGGTATCGACGCAATCGAAGATATTGGTGTCTGCACTCAGTTCGTACTTAGAGGACAGCAGCTCAGCGAAACTTGGGTCTTCCTTGGCACCACGGAAGGTGCTGCGTAAAATTTCACCCATGGAAAGGTGGGCTTCGGGGCGAATAGACAGGGTCCGGCACAGCGCACTGGCAACCTCACCCTTACCGCAACTGGATGGGCCAGTCAGAATAATCACACCGGGATCTCTCACGCGCACCTTTTCAACATGCACCAAAGACTTGATTCGATTCTGAACGTCCATACTCACCCTCATTAAGCAGCTAAAAATTGGCCGCAATAATAGCGGCTGATCGGTAAAAACGGAAAGCACCTTTTAACAGATACAAAAAAACCCGCGGGTGCGGGCTTTAGCTTTAAAAACAGATCAGGAGTTACACGAATCCTTCAATGCCTTGCCTGGTTTAAAGGCAACTGTGTTGCTGGCCGGTATTTCTATCGGTGCTCCAGTCTGCGGGTTCTTACCCATGCGCTTGGCGCGGGAGCGTGCCTCAAAGGTGCCAAAGCCCACTAAGGTGACGGACTCTTTCTTGGCAACACTGAGAGTAATTTGGTCTAACAATACATTAAGGACTTCACCGGCTTTTTCTTTAGTCAGGTCGGCATGTTCGGCGATCGCTGCCGCCAAGTCAGGTTTACGCATGGTTTAACTTCCTCTGATTCTTTATTTTTATTAAACGCCCAGGCTGAGAAACAAGGGCTGACTGTCAAAACAGAAAGCCGTAAGGTTACCCATAGATCCCGGCCATTACCACCGATAAATGCCTGAAACGCCGCAGCTCAGCGCAGTTTAGTGAGCCGGCGCAACTTATCGGCACAATCACGGCAGCCGGGCCCGGCCCGATTGATCCGGCACAGTTATTTACAGCCTGCGAAGCCGTGACCCATAATGTCGCCTCACGAAAAAAGAGATACCCCGAGTGACCCGCAATTACTGGTTACAAAACCACAGCCAAACCCACTGGCAAAGCATCACAACTGATTTCAACGCAGCCCCGGCCCATACCCTAAGCTGGCTCAACCATAAAGACTCCTTAACAGCCCGGCTCAGGCAGAATTGCTCGGCGTTTCATGTCGAGGTGCTGAACGAAGAGCTGAGCCCGGCCGACGCTAACGAGGCAGCGCTGATCACCGGCACGGAACAGGCCCCACTGTGGGTGCGTGAGGTTTACCTTTATGGCGATAATCAGCCCTGGGTTTATGCCCGCAGCAGCATGCCCGCAAACACCAGCAGCCAGTTAGCGCAGATAAAGCAGCTGCACCAGAAGCCCCTGGGTGAGATGCTGTTTTCCAGCCCGGATCTGCACATCCATGAACGCCTTGTCGCTGAGTTTCAGCCGACAGCGCAGCTAAACCCGGGCCAGAACCCTGAAATGACAGCGCTTTGGGGCAGAAGAACCCTGTTCAGGATTGGCAATTTCCCGCTGGTTGTGACCGAAATTTTTCTACCGGGTTCGCCCGCCTATCGATAAACTTAATTATCTGCTGCTAACATTATCAAACAATCATATTGCTCAGCCGAAACTGGAGTCATGGACATTATTCTGAAACGCGAAGCGCTACCCCATTACATAAAGCTGATGCGCCTGGACCGGCCCATTGGCATCTATCTGTTGCTCTGGCCGACCGTAACCGCGCTGTGGCTCGCGGCCGAAGGCATTCCCGACCTTAAAACCCTGTTTGTGTTTGTCGCCGGCGTTGTGTTCATGCGCTCCGCAGGCTGCGTCATCAATGATTTTGCCGACCGCAAAATAGATGGCCATGTGCAGCGTACCGTACAGCGGCCACTTGCCAGCGGGCTGGTCAGTGAAAAAGAAGCCTTGCTGTTGTTTGCCATTCTGCTTCTGCTTTCTTTCCTGCTGGTTCTGCAAACCAACGCCACCACCGTCCGCTTATCCTTCGTTGCGGTATTACTGGCCGCTAGCTACCCCTTCATGAAGCGCTACACCTACCTGCCACAAGTGGTGCTCGGTGCCGCCTTCGCCTGGGCTGTTCCCATGGCTTACACCGCGCTGGAAGTACCGCTGCAGAACACCACCTGGCTGTTGTTCAGCGCTACTGTTTTATGGACGGTCGCTTACGATACGCTTTATGCCATGGTCGACCGCGACGATGACCTGAAGATCGGCGTGCGCTCCACGGCCATCCTGTTTGGTGAAAACGACCGGCTGATGATCGGACTCATTCAGTTACTGACGCTGGCCAGCTGGATTCTGCTGGGCGTGCAGGCCAAGCTGGGGGTGTTCTGGTGGCTGGGAATCATGGGTGCCGCAGGGCTGTTTTGCTATCAGCAGTGGCTGATCCGCAACCGCGACCGGGACGCCTGCTTTAAGGCCTTTTTACACAACAACTGGGTTGGCCTGCTGCTATTCTTAGTGACGGTTATAAATTTTATGATAAATTCTGACACTTAGATGACAGCCGTAACATATATGTCATAAAAGATTCGTTAAATGACCCGATGTTTTTAGCATCCGGTAAAAGGCTGATCTTATGTCCACACGAAGCATTCTGATTGTTGATGATGAATCCGCAATTCGCGAAGTTATAGCAGCAGCACTTGAGATGGCGGGTTATCGAACCATTGAAGCTTCCAATGCTCAAGACGCTCACGGCCTGGTCGTTGATCAAAAACCCGACCTCATCCTGCTCGACTGGATGATGCCTCAGGTGAGTGGCGTTGAACTGGCCCGTCGTTTAAAGCGCGATCCGCTGACGGCTGAAATTCCAATTATCATGCTCACCGCCAAGGGCGAGGAAGACCATAAAATTTCAGGCTTGGAAGCCGGTGCAGACGACTACATCACCAAACCCTTTTCCCCGCGTGAGCTGGTTGCCCGGCTGAAGGCGGTTCTGCGCCGCTCTACGCCGGCCGGTATCGATGCCCCCATCGATGTAAACGGCCTGCGCCTGGACCCCAACTCGCACCGCGTAACTGCACATGGCAATGAACTGACCATGGGCCCTACAGAGTTTCGCCTGTTGCAGTTTTTCATGAGTCATTCAGAGCGCGCCTATACCCGCAGCCAGCTGCTGGATCAGGTTTGGGGTGGTAATGTCTATGTGGATGAGCGCACCGTTGACGTCCACATTCGCCGCCTGCGCAAAGCGTTGGGTGAAGAGTTCAAACCACTCATTCAAACTGTTCGCGGAACAGGATATCGCTTCTCCACGAAGCTTACTGAAACGGACAGTCAATGATTAGAGACATACGGCAGAGCTACTATCAGAAACTTATCGTTTCTTTTATCGGGGTCATTACGGTCGGCTACCTGTTTGGTCACCCCTGGCTGTTCGTCAGCTTAGCGACGATAAGCTACCTGCTCTGGCTTCTTTTTCAGATGAATCAGCTGGTCGCCTGGCTGGCGTCCGGTGCGAAAAAAGCGCCTCCGGAATCCAGCGGCTTGTGGGGCTCGGTTTTTGATCACCTCTACAAGGTGCAGCGTGACCATCTGAAACAAATTAGAAACTACCATGATGTCTTCCGGCGCATACGTGCCTCAACGGAAGCACTGACCGACGGCATCATGGTTCTGGATTCCTCCGGTGCCATTCAGTGGTGGAACTCAGCAGCAAAAGACCTGCTTTGCCTTAAGCAGATCGACGACGGACAACTGCTGACCAACCTGATTCGCGACCCTAAATTTATCAAATTCTACCATCGCCAGCGCTATCACGAGCCGCTGACGATGGAAAACCCAGCCAGACAACATGCCTATATCCAGATCTCGATGACCCTTTATGGCAAAGGCGAGCGCTTGCTGTTGATTCGGGATGTCACCCGGTTGAAGCAACTGGAACAAATGCGCCAGGATTTCGTGGCAAATGCCTCTCACGAGCTTAAGACTCCACTAACGGTTCTGAAGGGGCATCTGGAAAACATCCTTACCTTTTCTGAAAACCTTGAACCGCCGGTAGAGAAAGCACTGCACACCATGAATACGCAAACCGTGCGTATGACCAATCTGATCAATGATCTGCTGCTGCTTACCCGGCTGGATAACGAAAGCAGCACCCGCGCAGACGAAACCATCGACATGGTCGACTTTATTGAACAGGTCGCCGCCGACGGCCGGGATTTTTCCGGTCAGAAGGCACATATCATCACCGTGAATACCCAATGCGAACATGAACTGCGCGGAAACAAGGGCGAGATTCGCTCCGCCATCAATAACCTGGTCTTTAACGCGATCAACTACAGCCCTGCTGGCAGCAACATCACAATCAGCTGGCAAAAAGCCGCTTCCGGTGCAATTCTCAGCGTTCAGGATGAAGGCGAAGGCATTGATCAATACCATATTCCGCGGCTTACCGAGCGCTTTTATCGCGCAGATGCCGGGCGCTCCAGCGAAACCGGAGGCACCGGGCTGGGGCTGGCCATTGCCAAGCACGCGCTGGCACGTCACAACGCGCGCCTGGATATCATGAGTCAGAAGAATAAAGGCTCTGTGTTTAGCTGCGTTTTCCCGGAAGACAGAATCATCGCACCGGCGCTAGCGCAGGTTGAAGAGGCTGAGCCGACAGAGCTCAAAGCTCTGCCGCAACAGCCGCCAGAAGAACCTGTGGTAACAACCCCATCGGATACGCACAAATAGTCAGCGGCTACCTGCGATGCGCTTCGGCAACAAAATAACTTAACGTTTCCAGCTTATCATTGTCGTCATCCACCACATGAATGGCGACCTCTGCCTGATGGCAATCCAGCGCCTTAGAGTGCAGCGAAACTGCGGTGACAAAGGCGTTGATTCTCGCCAGAGCCTTGCCCTTCGGTTGCAGGTCTATAACTACTTGCTCCAGAACAGCCGGAGGCTTTCCCTCTGCGAAATCCACCAGCACCACGGCATCGGTAAGGCTGATATCACGCAACATCGCCTTCCAGCTGCTGGAGGGCGTGCGAATATCAACCAGGCCGAGATTTCGGCGCGCTGCTTTTGCCTGCTTCATCGGCGCTTTATCCACCAGAGATTCACTGCGCGAACCCGCAGCTAAAAGCCCGGCAGAACTCTTTGCTTCAGGCGTTTTAGCGGGCTTGGCATCAACTGGTTTGGCGGTCAGCACGGATGCGGAGTCGTTGCCGGTACCCGAAGACTTGGGCTGCATCGTCGCCGTGCCCTTGAGAATGGCGCGGATAAGCTCCCGGTGGTTTACCGAAAGCAGCTTAAAAACCTTCTTCAGCAACTGATCGTGACTGAATGGCTTACCAATATATTCAGAAACACCGGATTCAACAGCGGCAATCACATGCGATTTTTCACCACGACTGGTCACCATCATAAAGGGCGTTTTACCGGCGCTGTTTTCGGCTTCATAGGCCCGGAACCACTGCAAAAGTTCCATGCCGGACATCTCAGGCATTTCCCAATCGCATAACACCAAATCGTATTTCTTTTTCGCTAAAAGAGACTGGGCTTTCCTGCCATTCACGGCCTCATCCAGCTGACACTGGCTGAACTGACTTTTTATGGTTCTTTTAATAAGGTCACGGATAAATGCCGCATCATCCACCACCAGAAAGCTCAGTTTCTGCATGAGATCCCCAAATACTGACAACAATGCCTTCTAAGCTTAGCAACCGTTTGCTATGGCCGATAAAATAATTGAACCCCTGATGACACAAAGCTTCGCTTTGTAAGCATTTTCCTTCATCCAGCGTGAGACAACGGGGATAATATTCGCAGAATAATTGGCACTGCCGCTCTGCAGGCCCACGTTGATGGGGCCCTGGCAATAACTCGCAGAAGCAAGGCATTTCAGGCCGCTATAAAGTCGTACAATGGCCCCCGGCTTACGGACAGAGCCTTGGAGTTTTCATAGGGATATGACAGCCACGGATGGCTAAAAATATTGCATAGGCCGGGCAACCCTAAGGATAGGGTTACAGAAACACTCTCAACAGGGACAGACAATTAAGGGAGTTAATTGCACGGAAGATACATACCCGGCACAGGCAATTGCTGAATAATCAGGGAAAGAATTACTTTCCCTTTTTTATGCCCGATTGTCCTCTCTGCCCCCTGCCGTTGTAAGCCTATTCCTACAATCGCCGTAGGTTATGGCCAGCCCAAAAATACCGATATCTTACCTACCCCCTATAACACGGCGTTTACGGGGCGCTCCGCCGAAAGACAGTCCTTAATCGATAAAAACTACGCAGAATCAGCGCAGTAAAAGTTTATATACTTGTCGGCACAAGGACGTTGTTATGGAAGACCGCTTCAGCAGGACGCTGAACATAAACCTCAGCAAGGAAGAGGTTTGAGAGGATGCAACACGGAAGACTTGGAAAGCACAGGATGTGCTAAGCAATAACAGGATGTTATTGCCAGGGAAGATCACAACTCAGGATGAGCTTTGCTTACGATTCCGGGGGGAGCTGTCCGCTCCCCTGCTCCTCAACCTCAGGAAATAACTCATTTAACAGCGCTGCCGCGCGATAAGCCGCCTTCATCAACTGCATTTCCAGAATTTCCTGCCCCCTGTTAATTAACTCTGCACTGTAACGACCGTCCAATGCCAGCGGGTACGCCTCTGCTATTGCCAGCCGATTGGTCTCGTAGGCCCAATCCCGGGGCCTCAGCGATGCCAGCCAGGCATCCTTATTTTCCTCTTCCATCTTCCGGCTCAGCGCCTTGGCGTAACTAAACCAGTGCTGATTCAGCTTTCGGTATAGGTCATAGTTCCAGATAAACGACAGATTGACCGGCTTCAACTGGTCATCATCAAGGTAAATCTTTCTGCCACCCTGATCGCGGATGAGGCCGCAGTTCAGCGGGATATGCAGCTGCAGGTTGTAGTGCATTAAATACCAGAAAGCCTGACGCTTCTGAGTGTCATCAAAGCTCGGTTTAAGCAACACCTGCTCAGACTCGAGCACTGCAGCTACCGAACAAACCCCGTTGGCACAGTGCTTTTCAACCTCGAAGCCCTCGTCTTCCGGGTCGAACAACGTAAACTGCAGCTCAGCCAGTTTTTGGTTCTTAGGGCGGCTCATTTCAGCCTGCACGTTACCGGCGTTGCGCACCACAAGCTGCTGCCACTGTGCGCCAAACAGCCGTTCTAGCTCGGCGCTGGCGGCACTGTTCAGATAGGGCGTCATAAGCTGAGCAACGACCTGATGGCCACTTTGCTCAAATGCACTGCACAGCGAGGCCGTTGCAAATAACAGAGCAGCGACTAACCCCTGCGACTGTGCCTTTCTGCCAGCAGACCGACCACCAGAAAACAGGCGACCACCAGAGGCCCAAGCCAGAATGAACCAAACAACAGCAGAAGTTTTTTGACTACCGGAAGCAAATAGACCGCGATAGCGCCATAACCGAATGCGCATAGAGCAATAAAAACCAACGTTCTGATTAAAAAATGAGCGCCACGAACCAAAGCCCAAACAGCCTTGTTTATGCGCCCGCCATAGATCACCAGTATAGTGGCAATCAGTGATGAGGCGATAAATGTAAGATGAGGATAAAACCAACGGGACAGTGCCAGGGTAAAATCTGCAATCACCGGAATACACCCTAAATCAAATATTTCGCGGCATTGAGCCATATTTTCATCAGCGACGCGACTTTTAATCCCTCAGAACGACGAAAGCCCCGTGCTTTGTGGGCTACGGGGCTTTCTGAATTTGGTGCCGGCACCAAGAGTCGAACTCGGGACCTACTGATTACAAGATTGATACTGTTTATTTTATGAACATTCACCAAAATTCACGAATATTCATAATCCTTTGATTTTAAAGGACTTTTAGCACTCCTTGATTTCTGCACATTTCTCTAATATTGTTTCAATTCCGCTCAAAAGTAGCACCAGGGTAGCACCAGAAATTGGAGTAGTATTTTGGATACCAAATTTCGCTTCACAAAAAAGGCTATAGATTCAATACAAATACCGGAAAAACGGTTACGAATTCGTGATACCGGCGTGCCTGGTTTAGTTCTGGATATCACGCAAAAAGATGTTAGGACCTTTAGGGTTTACAAGAAGCTTAAAGGCCATAAAAGCCCCGTCAATGTCACCCTAGGTAAATATCCTTCTATCTCAATTGAGCAAGCCCGAAGGCTGGCTTCTGAAACCCTAGGGCAAATGAGCACAGGGGTAAACCCGAATGAAGATGCGCGAAGTAAGCGCAAATCTCAAATTACCCTTCAGCAAGCCTATGATGATTTTACCGGTTCTCGCCAGCTAGCCGCGTCCACCATGCGCGACTACAACTCCACAGTTGTTAGACGTCAATTACTTTGTCCGGTCCGCGACAACTATGATGGCCGGTTAGGTGTCGTTACTTCTATGACCTTTGATTCGTTTTAACTGTTGC
>NZ_SLZR01000027.1 GCF_004341165.1 Reinekea marinisedimentorum | reverse complement strand
TACCGCCAGCGTTCAATCTGAGCCATGATCAAACTCTTCAGTTTAAAAACTATATCTGCATTATTAAGACAACACAGAAAATCTGAGTTCGAACATTCGCTTCTTATCAAACCTAATGTTTTGACAGTCGCTTGTGTTCGATTATTTATCGACTCACAAGCGCCCACACGAATTACTTCTAAATTATTTGTTTTAAAGATCTCGACAGCGGCGCTTTAGGCTTGTCGTTTAAGAGGCACGTATTCTACAGCGATTCCCTTCAGTGTCAACCGCTATTTTGAATTTTTTCTTTTAAAATCAGTCACTTACAAACTTTAAAAGGATCCAGAACTTCGGCCTTCCCTGCTACTGCTTGAGCAGCAAGGAGCGCGCATATTAAGGATTTTTCGAATTCCGTCAACACCTTTTTTCGGAAATTTCATTTTTTTGTCATTGTTATCGGGCAACCAAAACTATAGACACTAAAAAGCCCGCACAGGGCGGGCTTTTGTAGGCGATTGGTAACAACGCTTTATTGAATCGTTACCCAGGCAATTTTCTTTTTGCCTGCCTGGATCAGATATTTCCCGGCACCCAGTTTAAGAGATGGCTCAACAACTTCCCATTCAACCTTAACCCGTCCGTTCTTCAACATATCTTTAGCCTGCGCAGAGTTGGAAGCCAGGTCTGCTTTATTAATGACGGCGCCGATCGGTAAATCGGCCTGACCTTCCAGATCAATCGTCACTTCCGGAGTGCCCTCTGGCACTTCACCTTCTTTTACAATATTACCCGCACCTTTATGTGCATTCGCAGCGGCTTCTTCACCGTGGAAACGGGCAACAATTTCTTTAGCCAGCTCAATCTTGATGTCACGCGGGTTGGCACCCTGCTCAACAGACGCTTTAAGCTGATCGATTTCCTGCAGCGACTTAAAGGACAACAACTCATACCAGCGCCACATTAAGGAGTCTGGAATGGAAACGATCTTCTGGAACATCGTACCCGGCGCTTCAGAAACACCCACGTAGTTACCCAGAGATTTGGACATCTTCTTCTCGCCATCCAAACCTTCCAGCAGTGGCGTCATAATAACCACCTGCGGATCCTGACCTTCGCCCTTCTGCAATTCACGTCCCATCAGCAGGTTGAACTTCTGATCGGTACCACCTAATTCGATATCGGCTTCCAGTGCCACAGAGTCGTAACCCTGAACCAACGGATACAGAAATTCGTGAATCGAAATAGACTGGTTTGATTTGAAGCGCTTTTTAAAGTCATCACGTTCCAGCATACGGGCCACACTCAACTGCCCGGCCAGCTTGATCATGAAATCTGCGCCTTTCTCGCCAAACCATTCAGAGTTGAAGCGAATCTCGGTCTTTTCCGGATCGAGAATTTTGAATACCTGATCCTTATAGGTTTGCGCATTGGCGGCGATCTCATCCGGCGTAAGCGGCGGACGAGTCGCGCTCTTACCGGTAGGGTCACCAATCAGACCGGTAAAGTCGCCAATCAGAAAGATAACCGTATGACCCATATCCTGGAACTGACGCATTTTATTCATCAGTACCGTGTGGCCCAGATGCAGATCCGGTGCCGTTGGGTCGAAACCGGCTTTCACACGAAGCTTCTTGCCGGATTTCAGTTTTTCCACTAACTCTTCTTGTACCAGAATTTCTTCCGTGCCTCGGCTAATTTCCGCCAACGCTTGCTCCAGATTCATGGAGTCTCCTTAACAAACTTTTACGATAAAAAAGGGACATTATATCAGCTTGTGCGTTGCGTTAGCACATTCCCCTTAATTTGCTGATAAACTACTTTAAGTTTCGAAGCTAACAGTTTAACGAGTCAACATGAACATCAAGTCACTCTTTGAATCGATACCTTTACCAAGATTACATTTTATTGCCCTGGTTTCCTGCTGCTTTCTGGTACTACTGGTTGCTTTATGGCCAAGCCCGGGACAATCCGTTGTTGTTGAAATACAACCCGCTATTGTTGAAGTTCCAGCCATTGAAGTCGCTGAAGCACCACCGGAGCTGAATCACGTTTCCGAGACGGTAGCACCGGGCGATACGCTTTCCAGCTTATTTGAACGCTCCGGCGCCGGGGTGAGCATCCTTTACCGGTTGATTGCTGATGAGGCCATTAAAAAACCAATTGAGAAGATCTACCCGGGCCAGGAATTTGTTTTTGCCTTTAACAACGATGCGGTTCTGAAGCAGGTCAGCTTCAGCGAATCGAGCACCGTTTCTTACACCATTGATATCGATGCCGAACGCAATGGCACCATCAGCCGCACTGAACGCACGCCCGACATTCATACCCGATACGGCAATGCCACTATTAACAGCTCTTTGTTTCTGGCAGGTGCTGAAGCCGGCATGAGCGATGGCATGATTATGCAGCTGGCGAATATTTTCGGCTGGGATATCGACTTTGCCCTCGACATTCGCGAAGGCGACCAGTTCTCACTGCTGTATGAAGAAAACTACCTGGATGGCGAAAAGCTCAGCGACGGCGCAATTCTGGCCGCACGGTTCATCAATAACGGCAAGGAATTTACCGCCATTCGCTATACCGATGAATCCGGTCATACTGATTACTACTCGCCCGACGGCAAAAGCATGCGCAAAGCCTTCCTGCGTACACCGCTTGATGTATTCCGCATCTCTTCTTCATTCAACCCCAACCGCAGACACCCGGTTCTGAACAAGATTGTTGCGCACAAGGGCACCGACTATGCAGCGCCGGTTGGCACGCCCATTAAGGCATCCGGTGACGGCAAGGTTCTTAAAGCCTACACATCTGCGACCTACGGCAACGTCGTTATATTGCAACACGGTGAAGGCATTACCACGCTCTACGCTCACATGAGTAAGTTTTCAAAGTATGCACGCGTGGGTAATCGGGTTAAGCAGGGCCAAGTGATCGGCTATGTTGGCGCGACCGGCCGGGTCACCGGTGCACACCTGCACTATGAGTTCCGCGTCAACGGAGTTCATAAGAACCCGCAGACGGTAAAACTGCCAACCGCCGAGCCGCTACCGGCAGCCTATCGTGAAGATTTCGCTGAATATGCCGAGAATCTCGCCGGTCAGTTGAGTGTTTACGATTCTGCCTACGCAGAAAACCAGCTGGTTACCATTGATTAACGACTAGTGGCTCATGCGGAAAATTCGGTCTCTAAGGCGCGCTGCAGTTCAATGGAGATCAAGGCGGTAAAGCGCAGAAATAGTGGAGCTCTTTCAAGCTTTGCCAACACAGAGATCCGCTGAACTGCGAAGCGAACAGTGACCTAATTTTGCGCATGCGCCACTAGTTAGAAATACTCATAGCCCTGTTCGAGCAGGGCTTTTTCAGCCGCCGGGCCGTATGGCACCGTATCAACAAAGGCAGGAAGCTCAGTACGCGGCACCGAGGAAAACCCCATCCAGGTTTCGCATACCTGAATATCAATGGCATTAAAGGCGTCCAGCCTGGCGGCCAAATCAACAATCTCTTTATTTTCACTGTAGTTCTGACGCAAAAACAGATTGGCTTCATCGCCATGCAGCACAAGCGCAACAGGGTTGCTCTGTGGATAACGCTCGCCCCTTTCGTAGAGGTTATCGATACGTCTGAGAATCTCAGTTAGCTCTTCACCGGTATGCGCCTGAATTTGCGCCACATAAGAAGGGGATTCAAGGCTGCCCTGATGCAGGTTTTCCGCCTGCGTAAGGGAGCCGGCCAGAACGGCGAGGCTAAGCAGCAGCCCAGCCTTAAATCGCAAAAGAGGAGCCACAGCCACAGGTCGTCGTGGCTGCAGGGTTTTGAATGATGAAACGACTGCCATCCAGCCCTTCTGTATAGTCAACTGTAGATCCACCTAAATACTGAACACTTAACGAATCGATCACGAAACGTACGCCTTCTTTACTGATCAAAGAGTCGTCGTCTGCAATATCATCGTCAAAGGTGAAGCCGTACTGAAAGCCAGCACAGCCACCACCGGTAACAAATACCCTGAGCATCAGCTCAGAGTTATCCTCTTCTTCCACCAGCTGCTTGACCTTTAAGACAGCAGCTTCGGTAATATTAATAGGGTCTGCAACTTCAATAACAGCGTCAGTCATAGCAATTTCCTTTAGGTATGACGCAAAATTATCAATACCTGATTAAAACAGTCAACTATTCAAAGGTCGGGGGTCAGCTATTATTGCCAGGAACATCGACCGCTGGCGCTTCGGAAACAGCCTTTTTAGCCTTTTTGCCCTCTGATGCTACATGCAGCAGACTGCCATTTACCTTAGCACCCATCACCATCTCCATCATGACGTAGTGCACATTACCGGTCACCAAACCGTTCTTATTTAAGGTCAGGTGCTCGGAAGCGTATATATCGCCCCTCACCTCGCCATTGATCACAATGCGTGGCGCGCGAATTTCACCTTCAACCACGCCTTTCACACCAATGGTGACCTCGGCTGAGCTGTCCGGGTCTGCCAGAATATTACCCTTTACAACACCTTCAATCTGAAGCGCTTCAGAGATTCGGATATCACCCTGTATTTCAGCCTTCGCTGTTATTAACGTTACGTTTTTGCCCACGTTCTTTTCACTGCCCCACATTGTTGCCGTTCTCCAAATCTGACCAGTTATAAGCGCGCTCGATCCGCGCGGATTTATTACCCACGGATTGAGCCACCACCTGCAGCTGGTCAGGGGTAAAGTTATCAGGAAGCATCAGCTCGCCCTTAAATTCCTGAAAATAGCGGTAACGGAATTTTATATCGACATCCTGAATATCTGCCGAAATATCCTTCAAAGGATAGGCGGTGATTTCGCCGTTTTGCACACCTAGCAGGTTAATGCCGACAAACCCCTGTAAATAATTAGAATTATTGCCCACCTGGGTGAGCATGACCTTGAACCGGTAGCGGCCGTCCTGAGCGGTCGGTGTCAATGACACCTCCTGAATGGTCAGGCCCGATGAGTTGACCGAAGGCGACATGATGCCCTGGTACAGCGCAATTTCTTTTTCCAGCTCGGCAATGGTATCGCTGAGCTCGCGGTTAGACCGGCGCACATCTTCGGTTGCACCCTTATCCACAAACGAAGCGTTCTCGAGCACTGCAACCTTTTGCCGCAGCTCGCTTTCACGCTCCCGGCCCTGCTCGAGCTGCTGGCTTAGCGAGGTAACTTCATTAAGCAGGCTCTGCTCGTGGCGCACGCCAGAGTAACTGCCGTACAGATAGGCAGCTATGACAGTGGCTAACAGGGCAATTAACAGCAGCATTCTAAGAAACAGACGGCGTACCGGGCGGTGCGGCACAACCACATACTGAATCTGCGGAGTCCCCTTCACTCGTGTCATAAGTTCGGCCTTTGAATATGGGTATTTTCTAAGTGGCGCATACTCTAACAAAATGCGGGGCCGGGGCGAATACTGCGCATAATGGCCATGTGTAAATCGCAGTATTCGCCTGTCGGCTCAGGAAGGCTGGCCGTTCTGGGTGTTTTGTTGCTCTTCGGACTCGGCTGCTGCCTGATCGGCTTTCTTTTTGCGAACACTCGCTCGCAAGGTACGTTCCAGCAGCAGCGAATAGATAGGACGCCCACCGAGCAGCTGGGCCAACATGGTCGCCCCCAAACAGGTAATCAGCATGGGCAGAATCAGGTTGTAGTTATCGGTCATCTCCAGCACCAGCACAATGCCGGTGAGCGGCGCCCGTACCGTGGCAGCGAACAGCGCGCCCATACCGGCAATGGCGAAAGTACCTGGTTCCAGCCCCATATCAGGGAACATAGCGTGCGCCAGCAAGCCAAACAGCGTGCCGGCCATTGTGCCCAGCGCTAGCATGGGTGCGAAAATCCCCCCCGGAGCGCCGGAACCAAAACAAATCAGCGTTGCGGCCAAACGCCCGACAAAGATGATCAGCAGCATAAACAAGCCAAAATCGCCGCGGGTTGCCGCCGGAATCCATTCAACACCACCACCGGTCAGCTCAGGAAAATACAGCAGCAACACACCAAAGCAGCCACCCAGCAAGCCGCCTAAGCCAACATAGCGCAGCAGCTCTCCACGGTGAAGCTTGGCGTAGAAATCGAGTGAGCGCACCACCAGACGGTTAAAATGGACCCCAAAGATACCGAACAGCATGCCCAGCACCAGGTATAACCAAAGCGCCATGAGCTCGGGCGAACCATAGCTTGGCAGGTCGATGACGGCATCCTGGCCTTTAATACTGCGGTAGATAATGTTCGCCATAATAGAGGCGATAAATACTGCCTTAATAGAGATCAGGCTGTAGCGGAATTGCGGGCGCATCTCTTCGACCACGAAGAGTGTACCGGCCAGCGGTGCATTAAAGGCCGCCGACAAACCCGCCGCCGCACCGGAAGCCAACAGCGCATGACGGCCTTCGTTATCTTTCAGACGGAAGATGTCTGCAACCATACTGCCGACGTTACCCCCCATCTGCACACTGGGCCCTTCGCGCCCGAGTACCATACCAGAGCCTAACGTGCCTAAGCCGCCAAAAAATTTGACCGGCAGTACACGCCACCAGCGCACCGGGCGCAGATCGTCCATCGCACCTTCAATTTCCGGGATGCCGGAGCCGGCAGCGTCCGGTGCAATGGTATGCGTCAGCAGATAGCCAAATGCGGCAATGACTGCGCTGATGACAAAGGAACTGACGGCGACCGTCCAGGCGGGGCTGTTTTCAAGGAGATAGGCGGTTCGGTGTTCGCCCACCCAGTGGACACCGATTTCAAAGAAGGTAGACAGATACCCAGCGAGCATACCGACGAACGCCGATAATAGAAGAATGGTAATGGAGGTCTTATCCCGCCTTAAAAAGCGGCGGACAATACCGCTGGGTTGCTCCTGATCGTTATTCCCCGAGGGGACTTCGTCACTAATGCTACTCATTGTTTGCTTGCTGCTCGAATCGTTTCAGATTGGGGGAACGTTAAAAGTCAGAAAGGTTTGTAAATAAACCCGGGCTGCCTGGCCGGCAGTGCCGTATTCTAAGGAACAAGTGCTCAAAATGCATCACTGAAAGCCAGCAATCCTCTGAAAAGACTGTTTCCAGAAGCGCTCTAATTATGATATAGGCCCTTCTTCGGGCTCGTTGAGCAGTTTTTGTCCCAGTTCAATGGCCTGCTTTCGGTTCGCTACCGACAGTTTTTTATACAGATTATTGATGTGGGTCTTAACGGTACTGACAGCCACAAACATCGTTCTGGCGGTTTCTTCGTTGCTCTTGCCCTGAATAATGCACTGCAGCACCCGCCACTCTTTTTTCGATACGCCCAGCACCGAAATGCTGTCCGGCACTTCATCCTCACCACGTCGGCTGGTTCGGCTGCGCTGCTTATAGAGAATCAACAACTGCTCCAGATAACGAACCTGCCCTTCCGGTAGTGTCGCCGCATCAATCTTTTTAACCAGCGGCATCAGCCACTGGCGCAGCAACAACACACTGGCAACGACCCCAGTTTCCTGCAGTAATGGCAGCAGGGCAACGAAATCTGCCAGGGCCTGCGGCTCATTGTCTGTTTTTATCAGCAGGATGATTGCAATCAACCGGTAGCGTATCTGCTCCAGCTGATAGGCATCCTTACCCTGCGCTTCAAGCAGAGCCAACGCCTGCTGCAGCTTGCTTTCGGCCGTGGTGAAATTATTCAATGCCAGATGGCCATAAATTTGCGCACGCAGCGAAACGAAATCGCCCGTGCTCTGGCAGCTGTCGATCTCCGGCGTGGCCTTCAGCCAGGAGGCAATCTTTTTCTTTTCATCGCACTGCCACCAGTACAGCAGCTGAATTTCTTCCGAATAGGGAAACAGCTGATCGGAGAAATCCGGGAACGCCAGTATAGATTTGTGGCGCTCGGCGAGATCACGCGCGACCGTGGGTTTGCCTTTGATCATTTCGGCTCTGAGCAACCAGCCATACAGATGCCGCGACCAGGGCTTGCTCCAGCTTTGGCACAGCTTGCCAACCTCATTGATCAGCTGTTTAGCTTCGCGCAGGCGGTAGGTTTCCAGTGCAACCTCGGCCTGAGCAAACAAAGAGAAGAACAGGTTAAAGCCACTGTTTAAATTGTGCTGGGCGGCGTAATCCTGCACCGCCTTGGTCAGCTCTGCGGCCTGAGTGAACTGGCAGCGCTGCTTCCATATCTGCGATTGCTGATACAGACTCCACAACACCGCATCGTGGTTTGCTTCCTGCCGGCTGAGTAACTCACTCTCTTCAAAGATCGGTAACGCCTCGGTCATGCGCCCCTGAGTAAACTTAACATTGGCCAGCGTCAGCAGTGCCGACTGCCTGCGGATGTGATCTTGCGGGTACAGCGTTAAGGCGCGTTTGGCTGCCTGCTCTGCCGCATTCAGTTCAGCAAGCGAAAAGCACGCCTGCGAGCGCACGGTTTCAAACTCTGCTTGCATGAGCGTGTCATCGCTATCCGCAATCTTCTGTTCGGCCATGCGAACCACCGGCTCAACCTTGCTGGCATCGCCAAAAATAGATTCAACCCAGCCGAATACCAGCGTAATTTGCGGGTTCGAGGCGATCACCTCATCACTCAGTTCCGTCAAACAGCGCTTCAACAAGCCGTAGTGAGCCTGATGCAACAGCTCGTCGCCGTATTGTTCGAGAATACGAATGATCTGCTGCTGGTTCTGCGAGTTGATGGCGTGATTCACCGCGCCAACGATGTAGCCAATCTTCAGAAAGGCGTTACTGGCCCGCTGATAGAGCTCTGCCATATCGCCACCGGTCTGCAGCCGTAGCTTATGCAGCAAAAATTCACGCAACAAATGGTGATAGCGGTACCACTGATGCGGTTCATTAAACTGCACAATAAACAGGTTCTGTCGCTGCAGGAAGTCGATCACCTCGTGCACATTGATGCCATCGGTGATCTCAGCGGCCACCTCAACGTTAAAGCGCTTAACGATGCTGGTGCTGAGCAGGAAGCGCTGCACATCGTCCGGCAGCGCATCAAAGATTTCGGATTCAAAGTAATCGACCACATTGAGGTTTTTCTGCAGCAGGCGGGCCTTCAACTCTTCGAATGATGGCTGCGACTGCAGACCCAGCACGATCAGCTGTAAACCAACCACCCAGCCTTCAACGTGATCTAGAAGCTGAACGACCTCATCCTCTTCCAGCTGAAAGGCATGCGCCGCCTGCGAGAAGAAATCCTGCGCTTCCGGCAGCTGGAAGCTGAGCTGCTCGGCGCTGATATCGGCAACCAGGCCCTTCAAACGCAACGACATCATACTGGAGGGCATTTCGCAGCGCGTGGTCAGCACCAGGCTAACATGCGGCGGCAGGTGTTTGGCCAGGTAGGCCAGGGCGCTGTGAATCTCTTCGGTTTCGATCAGATGGTAATCATCCAGGATAATCACCAGCTTGTGCTGAATACGGTCGAGCTCGTACAACAGCTGGCCAAACAACGGCTTCAGCCGGTGACTGCGGTCGGGCCGCGCCGAGTACATCAGCGCCTCTGAAAGCGGCACCTGCTTGCTAATGGCCGTAATAAAGTAGGCGGCAAAGGTTTTTTCGTCAGAATCTTCCGGGTCGAGCGACAGCCAGCACAGGCGCGCTTCGTTATCCTGCTGCTTGAGTGATTCAAAACCCTTCAGCACAGCGGTGGTTTTACCAAACCCGGCACCGGCACTGACCACGACCAAAGGCTGCTGACAAGCCGCAACGAAGGCAGCGTCCACCCGGTTTCGGCTCACGGCGTTTGCAGGCGTATGAGGAACAGATGTTTTGGATGGAACGAGGAACTGCGATTTTACTGCTTCAGATGACATGAAAAAACTAACCGTACTGATGGTGTTCGGTAGCCCATGATACCCACAGCAATGGCGCGCCGCCAGCCGCCAGGCCGATGGCCTTGCGGTTCCAGTGCGTTTAATCAACTGAACGGCATAAATTGAAAACCGGTTTGCCTGAACGAGGTGCAGAAGTCAGAATAACCACCTTTCAGAATTCACAGGAACATGAGCATGAGCCAGCCAAACAGCGATCTTTTCACCCGAGCCCAGCAATGCATACCCGGTGGCGTTAACTCTCCGGTGCGCGCGTTTAAAGGAGTTGGCGGCACTCCGGTCTTTTTCGAACAGGCCAGCGGCTCAACACTGACCGACAGCAACGGCAAGACCTATATCGACTATGTACTTTCCTGGGGGCCGATGATCCTCGGTCATGGTGCCGAGGTTGTGCGTAAGGCGGTACACGAGCAGGTCGATAAAGCCATGTCTTTTGGTGCGCCGACCGAGCTGGAAATCGAGATGGCGGAAAAGGTTTGCGAGCTCTACCCGAGCATTGAGAAGGTGCGCATGGTGAATTCCGGTACCGAGGCCACTATGTCGGCTATCCGTTTGGCTCGTGGCTTTACCGGTCGCGATATTCTGGTGAAGTTTGAAGGCTGCTACCACGGTCACGCCGACAGCCTGCTGATTAAAGCCGGTTCCGGCGCACTCACACTGGGCGTACCCACCTCGCCGGGTGTACCGGAGTCTGTGGCAAAACACACCGTCACGCTGGAATACAACAATGCCGACGATGTGCGCGCCTGCTTTGCCGAGCTGGGTGATAAGATCGCAGCCGTCATCGTTGAGCCGATTGCCGGCAACATGAACTGCATTCCGCCGGTGCCGGGCTTCCTGGAAACACTGCGCGAGTGCTGCAGCGAAAGCGGCGCAGTGCTGATTTTCGATGAAGTAATGTGCGGCTTTCGCGCAGCCCTGGGTGGCGCTCAGGAAAAATACGGCGTCACGGCCGACCTGACCACATTGGGTAAGGTGATCGGCGGCGGCATGCCGGTTGGTGCTTTTGGCGGCCGCGCCGACATCATGGATTACCTGGCCCCGGTTGGCCCGGTATACCAAGCCGGTACCCTTTCCGGCAACCCGGTGGCCATGGCCGCAGGTTTGGCGGCGCTGAACGAGATCAGCAAGCCGGGCGTGTATGAGCAGCTCAACGCCAAAACCGAACAGCTCACCGCCGGGATTGTCGCTTTGGCTAAAGAACAGGGCATCGGCATGGTTTCGAACCATGTTGGCAGTATGTTTGGCCTGTTCTTTACCGAAGCAGAGAGCGTCAGCAAGTTCAGCGAGGTACAGCAGTGCGACAGCGAGCGCTTTAACCGCTTCTTCCACGGCATGCTCGACGAAGGTGTTTATCTGGCCCCTTCCAGCTTTGAAGCCGGCTTTATGTCACTTGCGCACAGCGAAGCCGACATAGACTTCACCCTAAAGGCCGCCGCCAAGGTATTGAAAAATATAAAATAATTACATTTTTCGTTTGACAGAGCGCATCGCCAACCGTATGATGCGCTCCGTTCTCAGCTACTGAGACAGTTTCTCCCCAATGCCTGGGTGGTGAAATTGGTAGACACGCTAGCTTCAGGTGCTAGTGGGGGCAACCCCGTGGAAGTTCGAGTCTTCTCCCAGGCACCATTCGCAAAACAATCCGTAACTCATTGATTCCTCATCACTTTTAGTTTTCACAATTCGTCTTGTGTGCCCGTTGTGTACCACCTTCGAGGCCTTACCACACCGTTCTTCTAGCCTGCTTCCTGCATGCAAATTGACCTACTACTTAGCAGCTGAAAGGCGCAGTATTAGCACAATACACGCTGACACTCACAGCTACTTCAAGCCTGTTACGGCATTTCGCTGAACAGTACTTCTCGTTCTTAGGTTTAGTTGAAGGCATGACACCTCCGCAGTATCTACAACTCATAAGCTTTTGCCTTTCGGTTAGTCCTATGAGGTGGGTTATCAATTAGCCTCTCTCGGTAAGGCGAAAAGCTTCATGCCCGCTCCGCGATAACAGTCGTTACTGACAGTATGGATAGGTAATGGTAGAAGTTAAAAACAACAGGACAACACACGCTGATCATTAAATGACCAGAAAGAAAAAAATAGGGTGACCTCCAGCCACCAGCAGTAGACATGTGCGCACTTAGACTGGCTGGGGCTAGATGGTCGATTGACTAACTCAATGCCCACCCCTTAGGACTGGCATTCAATAGACTGGGGACTAGGAGTGGACTGGTAGCTTTGTCTTCATTGGTTAACCATTAATGATCACTACCTATAGATGGCTTATGGTCACTTACAGTATGACTATTAGTAGACTTATAGTTATACATTCGGCTCTTCTTTCAGTCTTAGTCATTTATTCCTAAGGGGTGGGTTGTCAAATAACCAGCTATTCAGTGCAAAGCTGTGCATCTATATCATCCAAAACTGACTGTTGCTTAGATTGAACCATTACCATGTAGTAGGTTGGAGCTTCTGGTGATTTATTTAAATATATAGTGCTTAGATAGCCCTCATCCACAACAATACCTTTGTAACGATCGAAACCAATACAATCGGCATCAGGGATTAGACCTCGGGAAGCAAAGTCGTCTAACCTTTCTTGGTATACACTATCTATATCAACACTGATGTCTCTATATAACGCAACGAATTCTACCGGTGTACTTGAATTACTGTCTGTCGAGCCTTTGTGGAAGACGACATCCCCATATTTACTATATAGCTCTAAATCAAGTGTCATGCCCTGAGGTATCGTTAACTCGTCTGCAGCTAATGAAACACCTGCATGTAGTGCTAAGAATAGCATTAGTGATGATTTCTTCATGACCTGTCCGCTAGCATTGAATGGCTGTTGCTGTAGGTTAACTTTGAGTCTGAGTTAGGTCTATAACTCAAGCCTGAGCCTGTAGGTCGAGCTGAATAGGAGTTATCCCTTCTATATTTACTCCTAATGAGTAAATTATCAAATCAGGGGATTACCCAAGTGTTTTTTTGCTATAAAACGTAGCCGTCATAGGTCTGATGGACGTCTTCGCGCTCGATGCCGATATAACGCATGGTCACTGCCGGCGTACAGTGATTCAAAACCTTACAGATGACTTCCAGCGGCACTCCGTCCTTCCACATGGCGTATCCACGGGTCTTGCGCATCGAGTGAGTGCTGAGCTTGATGTCGTCCTTGTTCTTCACTGCGTCTACTTCGTTCATGGCTTGCAATCCTAAGTCAAATATCATCAATAAACCTGACAATATGCAACTAAGAGAGCACTGCCAACAGCAATCCGTAGATTATGCGGGCAGTTGATAAGTCACACTTTATAACTTTGTGATATAAGAATTTACAAATCAACTACCAATCGACTGTATCTATTGATGCACGAAGGAGCTCACCGATCTTGGAGACCGCTCGCACGAGTAGCTCTAAGGGGTTTATACCAAGTAAAATCATCACGATCAGCGCAATAAGCAGTAGTGCAAAGAATACTTTCAATTTCATTTAGATTACTCCATCTACGCCCAGCCTTTGAATTCGATTTCTTCGTCATAACACGCATGGTTGAGCGGAATTACGCGCCGACAGGAAACAAGCTAAATGCAAGGAATTAGTGCTAGAGTATTTGAAAGGTAAACTTAAGAACTCGCTCGCTTACTGAGGTTTAAAATGCGCTGGTGCGCTAGAGTAGTAAAGTGCCTTACGGCGAGTGAATAAAGTCGGCGATAAAGAATCATATGTCAAGCATCACATAAGCTATATGCAACAATTAAAGGCCTCTGCTAAGGAGGCCACTGATTGAGCTACTGGCGAGCAAACTCATCAATTTTTTCAGTATCTTTAGCTTTGACAAGCTCACCAAATTTTTCAAGGTTTGGCCGGAGAAACGTCCACGCTTCTTCCATAGGTTCTGACTCAATAACTACATCTACAGGAATTAATAGGTCTTGTTTATTAATGCCTGCGAGCCTTGCATTTGATAAGTATTTATAAGCAATGAAGGTGTGGTCGTTCAGCTTGCTAGGGTCTGCCCCATTGAAACCAAACGGCTTAATTATTTTTTCCGGCTTGTTATTCCCTTGTTGAACAAACTCAAAGCGAGTTTTAATACCACCAGGGCCTAAAAGATCATATGGGCCGAATGGTCGCTTAAGCTCTAAATAATCTAGCTGCAATTTAACCTTATTTCTTAGCTGCTCTTCATAGCTCTTTTTCTTCGCAAACTTATGGCCTACGAACTGCCCATAAAGAGATTCGATAGCGATATCTAAGTTAGTTGCTTTTAGTGCGCTAGCCTGCTCAAACTGAAACAGATTACTTTTAGGCATGACCAAGTCTTCAAAGACTTCGATTGCCTTAGCATTGAAATTGGCAACAGCTGTTCTTCTCGCCTCCAGCTCATGCTTAATACGCCTTACTGTGCCCCGATAAAAGCTGCCATCAAGGTTGTGGAAGAAGTCAGTAACACGCTGAGAACGCCTGTCTTCAAGCTTAAACTGGAATTGGCCAGCCAATGGATCAATAGCAATGACACCAATGTTCGCAAATTCACCTGTTTCAGGATAAGGCTGAAACCTGATAACGGCGTATCGTATAACTCGTTTTTTCATAATACGCTCCAGAAAGCCTCGTTGCCTTTGTATCTCTTAAGTTTAGTTAATAGGACATTCAATTCTAATCCAGTGGGCCTTGTTTGCTCAAGGTCTGACCAGCTCCACTCCTCGGGAATTTTGTGTATTTTTGCTTCAATAGAGTCAATAGCACTATCCATACGGGATATAAGGTCACATCTGGTACTTAAATCTCTAAATGGTTCTCTATCGACATCAGTAAAAATATGACAGTCAATTAGCACCGATTCTTCTAAGTCACAATCAAATGCAAGATTGTGATCAATAACTATCATTGTATCGGACTGTGACTCCCATAATAAGTTCGGGTTGTGAAACTGCCGATCGGAATTAAATATCCAATAATCAAAAAGCAATAACTCCCGCCTTAAGTTTTCAGGAACTAATTCTGCGTTACTTTCAGCCCCAAACCATGTAGCGCTCGGTCCAACATCTTTAGATGCGAAGACCGGACCGTAACCAATTACTTTCATTTGAGACGGTAAGTTAGTTACTAGATACTCATCAATACTTGCAATACAAAATGGTGCGATAGGTAAGCCAAAA
This sequence comes from Reinekea marinisedimentorum, assembly GCF_004341165.1. Lineage (GTDB taxonomy): Bacteria > Pseudomonadota > Gammaproteobacteria > Pseudomonadales > Natronospirillaceae > Reinekea > Reinekea marinisedimentorum. The sequence goes on along the minus strand of NZ_SLZR01000027.1, from coordinate 17,554 downwards.
GCTATAGCTAGATGCCCACAAAGCCATTCCTTTATTTGATCTATACGCCCAACATTGTGACCTTTAACCCAATAGTTGTTCCCGTCTTCAGCCTTACAGTAAAAGACTCCTGACATTCCTTGTATGCTTGGTTTAATGATTTGCTCAATATCCAAGTACTCAGGGCTATCCATATATTGTTGGCCATCAATTAAATCAGTATTATGAATAACAAAAAGCTATCCAAATTGATAGTCTAGCAACTTCAAGCATTTCAACTATTTCGACCAAACTCATTACTTGCTACACATAAATTAGGCGCTAGTGGAAAAATGAAATCCTACAGATGGTTAAAACTAACATTAAATATAGCGCTTGCTTTTTCGCTTCTCGGTTGCGCCACAAACAAACCAATGACTGTGGAGGAACCAAAAGCCAGTGATTACCTACAAGACACGAATTTGGCCTTAGAAATAGAGTTCAGAAAACCACTTGGTGAATCACGTCTACTAGGAGTTTACCTCCTAGATAAATGGATGGGTGACCACGAAGATATATTTCAAGTCAAAAACCTCAAGGACGGAATCTTATTCGGCAGTGGTCAAAATCCGAGATCTGCAAAATGGTATAACCAGAGCACCAACTATTTTGACTTCTTTGCGTTTGAGAATAGCAACCAGCTATTCATTCAATTTTTTAACTTCAAAAGATCAAATAGAGATGGACAAGAACCCTTCCCGATCACCGAGAGAGACCAGATGTCTATTACTCAGATTGATCAAAAGCTTGCAGGCTTCTTAGACTATTCAATTGGAGTCAACTACCCATTAATTAAGTGCATTGAAAACACGCTAAACTACAAAGAAGAAATCGACTATTGCCGAAATTTAATTACCAATGATAAGTCTGGAAAGATAATTGAACGCAAGCTCTATTAGTCCAAGCTCCTTTGGGTTAAGTAACTTGGAGTAACTATTTAAAAAACCAGAGAATGACCATAATCCACCCCACCCATACGGGGGATTGAGCAGAAGCATCGTCAAATAAAGTGGTCACAGATTTTTTACGAAATTTCATGTCCTTTGTAGATTGCGCCAGCTAGCTGCACCTTTCAGATGCTCAATGACCCTGCCAAAGTTCGGCAAACTGAATGCCTCCACGGCGCACTATTTGAGCTGCAGCGGGAAGTCCCTCTTATAAGCAGCAGTAGAGCCAAGCACGTTCTTGAACTGTGCTTCATGGCCGACCACCTTCTGTAAGACGATCAGTGACGACTCGGCGCTATCTGTGTCCACGGCTCGACCAATGAAGGTGGCTCGGAAGGAGTGAAAGGTTTTGTTCTGCTGCTTCCAGTGCGGCAGGTCTTTGTCCCGCAGATGCTGGTTGAACCACTCGCTCGCCTTGTCACCCCACTTCTCCTGCTGCCGAGTGGCTGGCAGTAGCTTGGTCTGACCTGCTTCCTTCAGTGACTCGATGTACTCAAGCATCCCCAGCTCGATCAGGCAGGAATGCACCGGCACTTCCCGCACTGCGTTCTTAGTCTTCACAGTCTTACCTTCACCGTGGTCATGGATATGGAAGTAGTGAATGCCGTCTCTGTGCTTCACGTCTTTGATAAATAGTTGATCAAGCTCACCCACACGCGCACCGGTATAGATCGCAAGCATGACCAGCCACCAGTATGACCGTCTGCCGTAGTTCGAGAAATAGGAAGTAGCAGGGTTGAACAGCCGTGTATTGGTCAGCAACTGCTCAAGGTCTGCGTCTTCAAGTGGCGCATAAGAGCGGCTATCACCCTGACTGACATTGAGCTTAACGAACGGATTAGCCTGCATTGCTTCATGCCTCACAAGCCAGTCACAGTAGCCTCTCAGTGGCCGTAAACGCTCGTTAATGGTCTTGCCTTTGTACTTGTGAGCAGCCGGTATATCAGCGCTCAGGAGCTGCTGGTAACTCATTCCTTTGTAATGTGTGATGTGCCTTTTAGACGGCAGCTTCCGTAGCTTCTCGATGTACGACTCAGCCATTTTGAAGTTCACCTGCTGCATCTGCGGGCACTCAAAGAGCGCATCAAACTCCTGCATTACAGCCCGATAGTCTTTCAGTCGCGCCGGTTTCAGGTCTGGCTTATCGGCAAGTTTGGCCGTCAAGTAGTCGTCTAGTCGAGCGCTAAATCTCTCGCTTGCAGCGGTGCTGGTGGACGACTCAGGAGACTGTGTGTGACTTTGAGTTTCTTGTGGTTGCTGAGTATTAGCTTCTTGTGGCTGAGGCCCACTAACAGGCACTGCTTGGCTCTGAAAGCCCCATCGGGCAGCTTGAAGGCTAGCGACCTTATTAGCGGCTGAGCGCTTCTGCTCATCGAAGCTCATGCGCGTACATCGCTGTGCTAGGTGGTCAGTGACGACCAGTGCGAGCCTGATAGCTTCACTCCGATTTCCCGTCTGCAAAGAGAACCGCATGTTGCGCCCAGCTAGCCGTCGGTTGTAGTAGTAAGTTGACTGTCGTTTAAGGATGAACACTGATGCCTCTGCCCTGTTGCTGTGTGACAGTTGGTGTTCCAGATGTGTGACACTTTTAGGAATATTGTGCGAAGCTCAGCGAGAACGAACGTTCATTCCAGTGTCATTTGGTGAGAGTCGTGATGTAGCGCTCCGCCCTACAGCCCACGGCTGACGGACACTTCCCGCCTCTGGGTGGTGAAATTGGTAGACACGCTAGCTTCAGGTGCTAGTGGGGGCAACCCCGTGGAAGTTCGAGTCTTCTCCCAGGCACCATTCTCCCCCTACTCTTTTTAATCTTCTAGCCTTACTTTTTATTCTGTTCAACTCTTTTCCTGTTCCTATTTATTACCCCGTTCCGGCTCTTTTGTGCCTGAGACCTTTCCGCGCCCATTACACCCGGTTCACTGCTGAGCCTCATCCAGCATCCGCCTCACCTCTGCCTCAGCGATCTTCACATCCGAACTGCCCGAGCGCTTATAGCTGCCACCGAACGGGCTGTCGTGAATATAAACCGGCAAGTAGGCCTTTGCGGCCCGCGGCACATGAATTTGAATGACATTTTTGCCGTCGACCTCGATCACCTTCACCCAATGCGGTTTGATGACCAGCGGGCTGATCTTTTTTCCGCTGTTCAGGCCGTGCCAGAATTCGCGCAAAACCTTGTGGGTATCGTTGATGCCGGCCAGCTCGAAGTTACCGGCTTCCAGCTCTTTTAGCCCCAAAAAGATATCGCCACCCTCGGTATTGGAGAAGGCAGACAGCGTTTCCCACACATCTTTCGGCAGGGTGCCATCACCATGCCGGCCCTGAGCGAGCTTGCACTCTATGTCTTCGGACTCGCGCAGCGCTTCAATGTGTTTGAGGGTGGATACTTCTTTCATTCTTAACCTCGGCATAACTGCCCGTAAACCCCAGAGTACTTTTTACATAATAGCCCTGCAATACGCGCCGATAGAGTGCACAGGTTCATAACTGACGCCATTGCGCCTACCCAAGCCACGGCTGGCAGGCTAAAGTGAAGGCACATTATTCAATAAACTGAAAAGGGGTAGACATGGAATTCGGATTCATCCTAACGGTTGTCGTGGCCATTATTATAATTGTGACGCTCAGCCGCATCGTACGCATCGTGCCGCAAAACGATGCTTACATCGTGCAGCGCTTAGGTAAGTATTCACACACAATGGAGGCGGGCATTCACCTGCTGGTCCCTTTTATCGACCGCGTCGCCTATAAGCATTCGCTGAAGGAATTTGCCATTGATGTGCCTTCGCAGCAGGCCATTACCAAAGATAACGTTTCGCTCGGTATCGATGGTGTGCTGTACCTTAAAATTATGGACCCCAAACGCGCGTCCTACGGTGTCGAAAACCTGCAGTTCGCGATTACCCAGCTGGCTCAAACCAGTATGCGTGCAGAGATTGGTAAGCTTTCACTCGATGAAACCTTTGAATCGCGCGAGAGCATCAACGGTGCTATTACCAAGGCCATTGACGATGCATCTGAGCCCTGGGGCACCAAGGTGCTGCGTTACGAAGTGAAAGACATCTCCCCACCGACCACGATTCTCGATGAGATGGAAAAGCAGATGGGTGCCGAACGTGAGCGCCGGGTTGCCGTAACCACATCGGAAGGCTATCGGGTTGCACAAATTAACCAAGCCGAGGGTGACAAGCAGGCGAAAATTCTGCGGGCCCAAGGTGAGGCGGAATCGGTATTGATTGAAGCACAGGCGCGCGCCAAATCGATCATGATGATTGCCAAAGCCATTAACGAGGGCGGTGAAGCGGCAGTGGCCCAGCAGCTCTCCGAGCAGTACATCAACGCCTTTGAAAAGCTCGCCAAGGAAAGCACTGTATCGCTGATTCCGGCAGACAGCTCCGATATCTCCGGCATGGTCGGCAAGGCATTCACCGCGTTCGACTCACTGAAGAAAAACATGGGCGACCGCTAACATGGGCCCGTTTCTGTTTTTCATTCTGATCGCAGTGGCGCTGATTACCACCGAACTGGTGATATTCAACCTCAGTGTGTTCTGGTTTCTGTTTGTCGGTCTTGGTGCGCTGGTCGCAGCGCTGGCCAGTTGGCTGCTGCCGGATGCCGGCTGGCTGTTTGCCTTCGTGGTGTTTGTTGTGGCCACAGCGGTGGTTTCAGTTCTGCTGTATTTGCCGCTGAAAAAGTGGCAAAACCAGGCCAGCCCCATGCATGGCAACGATGCTATCGGTCAGACGGTAAAGGCGCTTTCGTCCCTTTCTGAAAGTACAGAAGGCGAAGTGACATGGTCTGGCACCAGTTGGAAAGCAAAACTCGCGGCCGGCTCCGAGCCGCTGAAAAAAGGCGATAAAGCCACCATTACGGCCATTGATGGCATCATACTGACCGTTAAGAAATAATCTTCACGGATAAAAAAAGCCACCCGGAGACCCGCGTGGCTTTTCAACGTTCTGAATGGCTCAGGTTGCTTTGTCCCCCGGGCTTACAGTCCCCCGGCTTACTTAGTACCCCAGGCTCTGTGATCGATGTTCAAATCAGCAAACTTGGCTGGGTCGAGCTCCGGATGCTCCTTACCGGCTTTCAGTTGCTGACGGTAGTCCGCCAGCAATCGGGTAATGGTTGGGAACAGCATCATCAGGGCAATCAGGTTAACCAACGCCAGCAGGCCCATGAGCGGGTCCGAGAAGAAAAACACCGCTGTCGCGCCCGGCGCTACCGCACCCAGGAAGACGATACAAATCACCACAATACGCAGGCCATGCACCGGCACCTTGCTCTTCGACATAAACGTCATCGCGTTTTCACCCAGGTAGTAGTTGTAAACGATCGAGCTGATCGAAAACAGCAGAATAGCGCCCGTCAGGAAGTATTGCGCCCAAACACCCACATGGCTCACCAGCGATTGCTGCGTCAGCACCACGCCATCAATTTCAGCAGCGCCCGGCACATACACATCACCCAGCAGAATAATGAAGGCAGTACAGGTACAGATCAGCATGGTGTCGATAAAGACGGACAGCGATTGGGTAATACCCTGGCTGATCGGATGGGTGACATCCGCCGTTGCCGCCACGTTGGGTGCAGAACCCAGACCGGCTTCATTCGAGAACAGACCGCGACGCAAACCGTTGGCCAGTGCCGCGCCCATACCACCACTGACAGCCTCTTCCAGGCCAAACGCATTCTTCACAATGCTGATCAAAACAGCCGGTATATCGGTGATGTTCAGTACAATCACCAGTAACGCCATGCCGACATAGCCAATCGCCATCACCGGCACCACAACATCGGTGAATTTAGCGATACGCTTAATGCCGCCATAAACAACAAAACCCGTCATCACTGCCAGCACAACACCGGACCAGACACGGTCGATGCCCAAACTATCTTGCGCGGCACCGGCAACGGTATTGCCCTGGAAGGCATTAAAACCAATGGCGAACGACGCGATCAGGCAGACGGCATAAACCACCGCCAACCAGCGGTAATCTTCACCCAAGCCATAGATGATGGTGCGCGCCGGCCCCCCGCGGAAGGCATTGCCTTCTTTGCGCTTATAAAGCTGCGCCAGTGAACACTCAACCAGGCTGGTTGCCATACCCACCAGTGCAATGGCCCACATCCAGAAGACGGCACCCGGCCCACCCAGGGTAATCGCCACAGCGACACCGGCGATGTTACCGCCACCTACCCGGCCACCGACAGACAGCAGCAACGCCTCCCGACCCGAGATTTGTCCGGCATGGTTGGTCTGGTTACGGGCTCGCAGCACGCGGAACATTCGGCCAAAGAACCGGAACTGAACAAAATTGGTCACAATAGTGAAAAACACACCGAAGATCACCAGAAAGGGAATCAATGACCAACCCCAGGTGAGATCTCCGATCAGGCCGAAGAACGACTCCAATAAATTCATAACTACTCCTAGTATTTCATTATATTTTTTTATTTCTTCCCGTCGTTGGCCGGCAAAGCATCCGCCACGCGGGAGATATTTCGTATCGAGTTTTAAACGAAGCGCGGGAGTATACGCAGGTAGAGCAGTTTTGCCCTCTATAAGGGCAATTTTTTAGGCCCATCTGGGTGTCATTTGATCAATACGCCGGCACACCGGCGGTTTTCAGCGCCAGCAGATTTTCTTATTTCTCAGCCGTGCCGAGCGGTGCAAACCAGTGCTGAGTCCGGTTGGCAAAGGCCACCAGGCTGAGCATCACCGGTACTTCGACCAAGACCCCAACCACCGTGGCCAGAGCCGCACCGGATTGCAAGCCAAACAAGGAGATAGCCACAGCAACCGCCAGCTCAAAGAAATTGGATGTCGCAATCAACGAAGCCGGTGCCGCGACATTGTACGGCAGCTTCAACCAACGAGCGCCGGCATAGCTGACCGCAAAGATGCCGTAGGTTTGAATAATCAGCGGAATGGCAATAAGCACAATGGCATAGGGCTCGTTGATAATCGTGACCGCCTGCAAGCCGAACAGCAACACCACGGTACCCAGCAGACCAACCACCGACCACGGCTTGAGTACCGCCAGGAAGTGGCTCAGCCGCTGCGCATTGTGGTTCTTCTGCAGGTAATGGCGGGTCAGCACACCGGCGACCAGCGGCACAACAACGTAGAGCACGACAGAAAAGAACAGCGTGCCCCAGGGTACAGTGATGTCACTGACACCCAGCAGCCAGGCAGCAATCGGGGTAAAGGCAAACACCATGATGAGGTCATTCACCGACACCTGCACCAGCGTGTAATTAGGGTCGCCCTTGGTCAGCTGACTCCAGACAAACACCATGGCTGTGCAAGGCGCGACCCCCAGTAGGATCATGCCAGCAATGTATTCCGTCGCCGTTTGCGGGTCGACCAGCCCGGCGAAAAACACCCGGAAGAACAACCAGGCAATGGCCGCCATTGAAAACGGCTTAATCAGCCAGTTCACCACCAGCGTTAACAACAGCCCTTTTGGTTTGCGGCCAACGCCCTTCACGGCCGAGAAATCTATCTGAATCATCATCGGGTAGATCATTACCCAGATCAGCACCGCCACCACCAGGTTAACGTGCGAAAACTCCAGCGCCGCAACAGCGTCGAACAGCGAAGGGAAAAGCTGACCCAGCACAATGCCGGCAACAATGCTTAAGCCCACCCAAACCGATAAATACCTTTCGAAAATACCCACAGCGATTCCTTATAAATAAGCGATAAAGACAGTGACATCTGGTTCCGTGGATGCAAAAAGAAAGAAGGCGCCAGAGGCGGCATCCACATATACGAAATATCATATATATGAAATTACGTATGTAAACAACCATAAAACAGACTAGCTAAATACACTTATAGATTTACTGAGGAAGTTACGCGAGTGGCTCATGCGAGAAATGTCGCTCGGCCGTGAACAACTCACGGCCTTCAGGGAATGCACTAATCAGGAAGCGGCGGTCGCCTCTTCGACCGGCTGACTGCCGGAGCGCGAATGAAGACGAACGGCACTGCTAAAGCCAACCAGGTTAACTACCAGCATCAACACCGCGACCGGCAGAATACCAACCCCCAGTATCACCGCAGAAATAGCGCCGATAATCGAACCGGTAATCGTCATGTTGGCACCGAAGATAGCGGCGGCCGCGCCGGCGTTTTTACCAAAGAAGCTCATGAAGCAGGCATTGGTATTACCGATAATGCCACCGGCAGCCGACATCGCGAGCAGGAAGCCAATGAAGATTAGCCAGAACTGGCCCGGGAAGAACAGCTGACCCATCAGAAAGACCGCGCCGCCCGCTACCTGCATCGCGGTAAAGCCTTTCAGCAGCTGCTCCGGCCGGTAACTGTTGAGCAGGTAGGCATTGAGCCGGTTCATAAGGATGTTACCCGAGGTATTGGCAATAAACGCGATGGCCAAAAACTCTTCAGAATGGCCAAAGTGCTCAATATAAATACCCGAAGAATTACTCAGAAAAATCATCAGTACGGCAAAGGTCATTCCCTGAATCACCAGGAATGGCCGCGCCTCTTTGGTGGCCAGCACCAAACGAAAGCTCTGAACGAAGGGCATGCGCGGCCCTGCCTGCTTTTTATTCGGTGGTACCAAGCGAATGGCATTGAGCGCCACAAAGGCAGCAAAGATAGCGACTGAGATAAACACCCAGCGCCAGTCGGCCACCTTGATAATGATGGTACCAATGCTCGGCGCAATGGAAGGTGCAATCATCATGATCAGGCCGATCAAGGTGAACAGCTTGGCGGCCTCTTTGCCTTCCGCCACATCGCGAATAATGGCCGGCGCACAAACCCCGGCAATACCGGCCCCCAGCGCCTGAACCACGCGCCAGAAGTAAAGCGCATTGATGCTCTCGGCTCGGCTCAGCGCTAAGCTGCCGACAATAAACAGCAGCATACCGGCAACAATCACATTGCGGCGGCCGAGCTTATCGGACGCCGGCCCGCCAATCAGCTGACCAAAGGCGTTGGTAAAAGCAAACAGGCTGACCGTGAGCGCCACAGCCGATGTAGTTGAGCCAATGTCGGCAGCAATGGCCGGCAGCGCAGGAATGTAGGCATCCACAGCAAAAGGCCCGATCGCAAAGATCGAGGCCAGAAACAGGATCATACCGATGGAAACGGAATATTTCATAACTCACCCGGGTTACAGAGATGGATATTTATCTTCCACGGAAGATAATTTCGCGTATCTTAATAGAGAATTAACTTCCCAGAAAGGTATTTTTGCTCTTACCTTTGGACGATGGCCGGCTATTCGCCATTAGCTCAGGAAATAGCAGACACCAGCCAGGCTTTCACATCCTGCAGCTCCGGATGGTTATCCGGAAACTGCGCCATCACCTCGGTGACGCATTGAGCAACGTGATCCGGGTGATAGTGAATACCGTTCAGTTGTTCACCCAGCTTCTCGATCGGTTCCGGATACAGGCTGTCGGTAAACACCTGTGTGTCAGAAATCCTGGCGTTTTTCAGGTTCAGGTGCAGCTCAATGCCACCCCATTTGAAGCGCTCATCGAGCGTATGCGTAAACTGCGGCGATTTACCGAAGTTCCAATCCCAGCTTTGCTGCCGGGCGAAGGTCTGTTCAAAGCCGGGCAGATCGGGCAGCGCATCGGGCGAGATGAACTCAGCCTGCGGTTGCTCAGCAAAGTGCTCACAAAACGCCGCCGAGATGGCATCACACACCATGGCGTGGTCAATGTCTTCCTTTAAGCTGGCCAGGTTGGTCACCCGCGAACGCACCGAAGAAATCCCCTTCGACTGCAGCTTTTTAGGGTCGGGATTCAAATAGTTGGCCAGCCGGCTCAGGTCGGCATTGAGCAGCAGCGTGCCGTGATGGAAGCCACGGTCTGCAGCCTCCTTGTAGGCCGAGCCGGAAAACTTACGCATATTCTCGCCTTCGCCCACCACCAGATCGTTGCGGCCATTGGCGTAGCCCTCGATGCCCAGCGCCTTCAGGCCCTGCAAAACAATATGGGTAGACACCTCTTTGCTGTACTCGGGCTTGCCCGCCATAAAGGTAAAGTTAGTGTTGCCCAAATCGTGGAAAACGGCACCGCCGCCACTCTGACGACGGGCCAGGTAAACCTCATCCTGCTCCATCTTTTTGATGTTGCATTCCTTCCACGGATTTTGTGCACGGCCAATAACCACCGTTTCAGAGTTGCGCCATAAAAACAGTACGCGCTGATCCGCCGGCATCGAGCGGAAGATGACATCTTCAACAGCCAGGTTGAACCAGGGGTTATTTGAGTTAGAAATTAAGATTCGGCTGACCATAAAAAACTCCTGTTGATGTGCGCAAGCCAAGGGCCCGACATTAACTCACGGTAACAACGCGGCATCAAGCCGTTGTCGGTATTGCTTTTTAGCCCGGGCCAGCCAATCTCCGATTTGAGTAATTGACTTATACCTTCCATGGAAGCTATGTTTTCGACCCGCAAACACAGACTGTAATTATGAAGCCGAAGCGCGAAAAAATAGAAACCGTACTCGCCCGCAGACACTGGGAAAAACAAGGTCGCGCCGCGCCCCCCATCGCCGTGCTGGTTCACAGCCTGCACGAACAATTCAGTGAAGACCTGATGCAGCGCCTGGAGCCTCATGGCGTGCAGTTTTCTGACTGGGGAGCGCTGACAACCCTGTATCACAGTGGCGAACCCTATTGCCAGACGCCAACTGAAATCTGTCACGGTATGCTGTTTACCTCCGGCGCGATCAGCAAAATTCTGGTTCGACTGGAACGGCTGGGCATGGTTGAGCGCGTTGAAAACCCCGAAGACCAGCGCAGCAAGCTGGCGAAGCTGACCGCGAAAGGGCTTAACTGTGTGCGCACGGTACAAAGTCAGTTGAAAGATATTGAGCATCAGCAACTGAAGGGTTTAAATAAAGAAGAACTGAATACGCTCGAACAACTGCTCACCAAGCTGCACAACAACTGGGAAAGCTGAATGCGATTATTCTTTGCCTTAACCTTCAGCGAAGCGACCAAAAAACAGATTACGCCCTACCGCGACTGGGTAGCCAGTGAAGCGGAAAAAGGCAAATACACCCGCGATGCCAACTACCACCTGACACTGGAGTTTCTGGGCGAGACCGACCCGGAAAGAGTGCCGCAGCTGAAGGCCATTCTTCAGCAGCTGGCCGAACCACCGGCAACCCTACGCGTGAACCGGGTCGACTCCTTCCAGAAGCGAAACAAAAAGATTATCTGGTTAGGCATAGAGCAAGACCCGGCGGTGTATCAATTGCAGCAGCAACTGATCAGCTTACTGCGCGAGGCAGGCTTTGCCACCGAAACCCGGCCTTACAACCCGCACATTACCCTTGGCCGACGCATTGTGCTGCACAAGCCGGAATCTGAATTCAGTTTTCAGCCGTTTGATTTACCGGTGCATGCCATCGCTCTAATGGAAAGCAAACGTGAAGACGATAAGCTGATTTATGAGACGATATAGCAGCGCTATTGCGCACCACTGAAACAAAAAAGGCCGCTTTCGCGACTGCAGATTGTCGATAAACCCCGCCAACGAAAAGGTATCGCTTAAATGGACCGCTGCAAGTATCGCCGGAATGCCGGACCACCTGATACGCTCGACGAAAACATCCATGTTTTCGACGTCCATTTAAGCGATACCTTTTCATCGTCTCGAAGACAGTGGCAGCTTTGTCATCGGTCTGAGGCCGCTTTCACGACCTTAATTTCCCAGCTCAAAACTGACTGCTTAGGCTTTACGCTCCCAAACATCACGCAAGCCAATGGTCTTGTTGAACTCTAAGCGCTCCGGCGTGGAATCGTAACGGTCGACCACAAAGTAGCCTTCACGCTCAAACTGGAAGCTCTGCTCCGGCTTGGCGCCTTTCAGGCTTGGCTCAACAAAGCAGCCTTCGAGTACTTCGAGCGAGTTCGGGTTGATGTGCTCCATGAAGTCGTTATCGCCCTTATCCGGGGTTTCATGGTTAAACAGGCGGTCGTACACGCGCACGATTGCCGGCACCGCATGCTTCACAGACACCCACTGAATAACGCCACGCGGCTTCACGCCTTCAACGTTTTCACCCACCGAACCTTCAACCACGCTGGCCTGAATTTCGGTGACATTGCCGTCTTCATCTTTGCTGAAGCTCTCGGCTTTAATAATGTAAGCACCGCGCAGGCGAACATAGTCACCCGGCACCAGGCGCTTGAACTTCTTGCGCGACAGGGTGTTGTCTTCGTTGAAGTCTTCAACATCGATGTACACTTCATTGCTGAACGGAATTTCACGCTCGCCCAGCTCCGGCTTTTGCGGGTGCACCGGCTGCGTCATCACTTCTTCATGGCCTTTTGGCAAATTGGTCAGCACTACCTTCAGCGGCTTCAATACGGCCATGGCGCGCGGTGCATTTTCGTTCAGGTCGTCACGGATGGCCGCTTCCAGCATACCCAGATCAACCACGGTACCCACCGCACGGGAAATACCCGAAGCATCAATAAAGTTACGGATGGCACGCGGCGTGACACCACGACGGCGCATACCGGAAACCGTCGGCATACGCGGGTCGTCCCAGCCGTCTACGATGTTTTCATCGACCAGTTTCTTCAGCTTACGCTTGCTGGTCACGGTGTAGTTCAGGTTCAGCCGCGCGAACTCGATCTGGCGAGGCTTATGCGGCACCGGCAGGTTTTCAATGAACCAGTTATACAGCGGGCGGTGATCTTCAAATTCCAGCGAACACAGCGAATGCGTCACCCCTTCAATGGCATCGCCCTGGCCATGCGCGAAATCGTAGCTTGGGTAAATGCACCACTTATCGCCGGTCTGGTGATGCGCCACCTTGCGAATGCGGTAGATGATCGGGTCACGCAGGTTAACGTTAGGCGACGCCATATCGATTTTCGCACGCAGCGAACAGGTGCCTTCGTCGAACTCACCGTTTTTCATCTGCTCGAACAGCGCTAAGTTTTCGTCCACGCTGCGCTCACGGAACGGGCTGTCTTTACCCGGCTCAGTCAGGCTGCCACGGTATTCACGAATCTGCTCAGCGTTAAGATCACACACATAGGCCTTGCCGGTTTTGATCAGGTGCAGCGCCCATTCATACAGCGTATCGAAGTAATCCGAGGTGTATTTAACATTGCCTGCCCATTTAAAACCCAGCCATTCCACATCTTCTTTAATGGCATCGACATACGCCTGCTCTTCTTTTTCCGGGTTGGTATCGTCGAAGCGCAGGTTAGTCTGACCCTGGAATTCCTGCGCAAGCCCGAAGTTGATACAAATGGCCTTGGCGTGGCCAATGTGTAGAAAGCCGTTCGGTTCCGGCGGGAAGCGCGTGACGATGGTCTCGTGCTTACCTTCTTTCAGATCATTATCGATGATCGTACGAAGAAAGTTAGATGCTGCTTCAGTCATTTAGGGTTGTCTCTATTCCAGGGGATTAACAGACCGGCGATTATAACCAACCACAGGGCCCGATAACACTGATTCGCCGCTTTGTCATAAATTAACCCGCAATGGGTATAACACCGGTAAACACACATTCCGCCAATATTTCTTGCTTTTTTGCTCTGTAACCTTGCTGGCATCCCAACTGCGCCGCTCGCAGATCACTGACTGATACAAGGACTAACAATGCAAAAAGCAAAACTGATCAAACTGGCTGTCATCGTGGCTTCCACCCTGGCTTTGAATGGCTGCATGCTGTTCGCTTCCCCCACGCCGGTACCTGCCGCTGCGGTCGTGACTGTTCCGGCGGTGGTACCGGCACCCCACTAAAGCCGCGGTTTACCTGTGTATGGCGGCAGTAAATGCACATCGAATGAACAATCTGAGCGTGGCATTTCATTATTCTTGGCGACACAACGGTGGCACCGCATTCATTAGCAGCCACCGCGACCAGAATAAGAGGAAACCTGAATGACAAAACTCACCCAAACCTGCCTGAGCAAAAGCCACTTACCACTGGCTCTGCTGGCTACTCTGCTTTCGGGCTGTATGATCGTCGCCCCGGTACCCGAACCGGCACCCGCTGTGGTTGTAGCAACACCGGCACCGGCGGCAAAGGTTGTGGTTGCTGAACCGGCACCGGTGGTTAAGGCGGCACCGGCAGCAAAAGTGGTAGCCAAGCCCGCAGCAACCCCGGTTGCCAAACCGGGGGCTAGAACCGTAGTCGCAGCAAAAGCACCCCGGGCTTACCCGGTCATCATCTTTACCGGCCATGCAAAGTGGGAACCCAAAGCCGATGCCCTGCAGACACAGGTGGATCAGGGCCCGGATTTCAACGACCACTACAAGGTAGCCCGCCTGAGCTGTGGTGCAGGCTGCTGGGATAACTTCATCATCAATACCGACACCGGCTACATCCTTGATGAAATTCAATCCTGTGGCAGCGCCGAATACTCGCTATACAGCGACGTCATCAACATACCGGTAAGGCCGAGCAAGCATGGGCAGTGCCGAATGGTGAGTTACAAGGTTGAGGGCGATGTGGTGATTAGGCTTTGAGGCTTACTTGTCGGGCTGAAGCCCGACCTACAGATGAGCCGCAATTGTAGGTTGGTCTTTAGGCCAACAAAGCGTGGCTCCGTTCATCATTCGGGGCTTACCTGTCGGGCTGAAGCCCGACCTACAGACGGGCCGCAGTTGTAGGTTGGTCTTTAGGCCAACACAGCATGGCTCCGTTCATCATTCGGGGCTTACTTGTCGGACTGAAGCCCGACCTACAGATGAGCCGCAATTGTAGATTGGTCTTTAGGCCAACACAGCGTGGCTCCGTTCATCATTCGGGGCTTACCTGTCGGGCTGAAGCCCGACCCACAGATGAGCCACAGTTGTAGGTTGGTCTTCAGGCCAACAAAGACTGCTGATTCAAATCACATAAATTGGGGTAACTGTCAAAAGGGCCGCTAAATGCGTCATTTTATATACCCCATTATTCCTATGACTAAAGTCACAAATAGCCAAAAATAACTTCCAATTTGCAGATTACTTCTCAGAACATTGAGGATTCTTTGTGATCCAATTGACATTGCGTTGACAGTGAGCCTGATCACAAATATTTTTCGTTAATACAAAGTCGATCACAAAAAAAACAAAGGAAGTACGCCAAATGAAATTAACCAAAACCACCATTCTGCTGCTGAGTTCTTTATTAGTTTTTGGCTGTAATGATTCTTCGGATGATGATACAGAGACTGAGACTACGGATACGACAGAGACCACTGAAACCACCGAAACCACTTACAGCCAGTCGGCTTTAATAGCAGACAACGATAGTAGCGATACTGGTGAACTGCGCTACAAAATGGATAGTGCACTCTCTGCAGCGACTCTGAGCTTATCCCTGATGTACGCTTCAGATGAAGATGAAACAGCAAAGATCACCCTATTTGGCTCAAGTGCAGCAAATGACCATCGCTTAGCCGAAATTTTAATAGATTCTGATGACGCTCCTAGTGGCGAAGGATATGTGGGTATTAGTCTGAAGGGTAACCAGACGGTAAGTGGTACAAACGAAGATGATATATACCTGACAGAAGTTGCTGCGGACACCTGGGTAGATATATCACTGACATGGGATATAAGTACATTAACGTATTACGTCACAATTGATGGTACCCAATATGCTTCTCAAACAACACATATTCTCGATATTGATGATGACAACATCTTCGGGGAAGTAACGAGCGAAGTGTACGAAACGAGCGAAGACGCAAGTTATTTTTCAGTCAGAATTTCTACGGATAGCGGCACGGCTAGCTCAACTACACCGTTGTACATTGATGACATAAATTTAACCTCTGCTGAAACCGAAATTCTCTCTGATGATTTCGAAGGTTATGAAACCAACTACGCACTGGGCACGGGTGATGATGAAAACGATCCTTATCACTCTAACTCATATAGCGCGACAGTTTCTGACGCCCAAAACGCCACTGAATAATCAGTAGCTATCTCTTAAATCACATCATCCAAGCCCGGCCTACCCGCCGGGCTTTCTATTTCCCCTGCTTAAATGCCCATCAAATGTGACAAAGTCGTGCAGAGCAACACCCTTCTGGTTGACCGTTGAAAAGCCCGCTTCTATAGTCGAAGGCAAGAAATCACTGTGAGCATAATCCTATGAAACTGCGCAAAGCCACCCTCCTATTTTTGAGCACCCTGCTTGTTCTTGGTTGTACTGACGGGGATATTTCTGTTTCGGATGATGACGATGATGATGATGGCGACGATGGAAGTACGACCGGTTATTCAGTACTAATTACAGACTCTGGTGAGCTAAATTTAGACCTAATAACTAGCATAGGCACTGGTGAAGTTTCTTTAGAATTTTTCTACACGTCTAATGAAGCTGCTGAAGTCCTAGTTGGCATCTATGGCCAAACTGATTCAACTAGTAGCTATCGGATGGCTGAAGTTCAGCTAGACAGTGAATGGGCCGTTTCTGGAGACTTAGGAGTTAGATTAACCGATGATGATGTATATGAAAACTCAACACTTTATGGCGACATCGATGATGGTCAGTGGGTTGAACTAACCTTAAGCTGGGATACCACCGATGGCAACTACAGTCTAGAGATAGACAATACCGACCTCGGTTCCTTCACTTTAAATACAATAAGTAGTGGAGGGTATGAAAATGTTGGCTATATCGTTATTAAGGTTTCTGAAGCCAATACAAGCAAACCAGTTTATATTGATAACTTAGAGGTTTACTCGGGAAGCTCCAAAACCGTCAACGATGATTTTGATGACTACTCTGTAAATACGAACCTTTCAGCTAACTCTGGCGATTACGATTATTCAGAATCATCGAATGCCACTATCTCTGACGACGAAGACGCCGGTTAAAGTTACGAATTCATATTTCAGTAAGGGCCTAGCAGCAATGCTAAGCCCTTTTTCTTTATGCGTTAAAAATAGAGAAAAAACTGTGAAAACCTCACCTAAATTATCAATCATCCAAATAAGCAAAGAAGTCCGGCGTTTCCAAATTCGCATCTAAATAGGCATAAACCTGCATGGCCTTTTCTTTTGGTAAGCTCTCCTGCAACGTATCTTCCAGCGCACCAAACTGCGCATTCAAATAAGAGCGTGTTTGCGCTTTCAGTTTAGGCAGGCTATCGTCCGATTTTCGATTGGCGGTAATCAGTGATTGCCATGAGCGTGCGTTTTGTTTCAGGTCTGCTACAGCTTCACCCACTATTTTTTGCTCCGCCACGGTCAGTGATGCCTGCATATAAATCTTTTCCAAAGGCTCATAGCTTGCTCCGGTTTTATCTGCTTTATAAGCGAAGGCCCCGCTTGCGGCAGTGGCAATAGCGACGCTAACACCCAAGGCGACGATGTTTTTCTTCATAGTCATAGTCAAGTTTCCTGTTCAAATTCAGATTGTGTTGTTGGCTTCTGCGTTTGCTCTGACTGAATGACTGATAGATAGTTTCGAAAACACCTCGGCTGATCAGGTAAAGATCCCTTTCGGTTTTCTTTACCGCTTAAAGACATCTTAGTATCAAGTTTGAAGTGCGACACCGATAGTTATTTTCCATAGTACATTTCCTCCGGTGTTTTGTAGTCGTATCTTTTCCTGGGGCGGCTAT
>NZ_SLZR01000026.1 GCF_004341165.1 Reinekea marinisedimentorum | reverse complement strand
TTCAAGGAGGGCGTATTCTACAGCGCCATCCTTGCTTGTCAACTCTTTTTTTTGAATTTTTTCTTTAAGAATCAATTCCTTACCGAGCTAACCGCCAACTCAGCTCCAACCTTCACAGAGGTCTTCCCTAAGCAGCGGAGGCGCATTATAGGGAGGGATTTTTTTGAGTCAATAACTTATTTTGATTTTATTTCACGACTTTCAGAGAGGGGCGCTTCGCGCCGGATTTATCCTGATCTTTCTCTGCTTCAGCAGCATCTTCTTCCGCAGGAAAGTCGACCTCGAAGCCCATACCCTGACCATTCTCTTTAGCAAATACAGCCGCTACCGAACCGATCGGGCCAACGATATCTGTAGGAATACCACCGAAGCGAGCGCTAAAAGTGACAGCTTCGTTGGTAATGGAAAGATCACGCACGGCCGATAAAGCAATGTTCAGTGTGATCTGACCATCGCTGACAAAATCCTGAGGCACCTGAACGCCCGGATAGTCCGCCATGAAAACAATATAGGGGGTACAGCCGTTATCAATGATCCACTCATGGATAGCGCGGATCATATACGGCTTATTCGAGGTCATACCAGACATCAGTCGCGCATCTCTTGCTCGATTTCAGACAGGCTGATCTGGAACGATTCACGCTCAAAAATTCGCTCCATGTACTTATCAATAGACTTAGCCTGTTTCTCTGACAACTCAACACCCAATGACGGCAGGCGCCACAAGATTGGAGCAACACAACAGTCAACAAGGGTGAACTCATCGCTCATGAAGTAATCTTTATCATCAAAGACAGGTGCAATAGCCAGCAGACTTTCTTTCAGCTCTTTACGGGCACGCGTAACGCTGTCTTTGCTCTTGGCGGCAACGATAGTGTCTACCTTAGAGCTCCAGTCACGACTGATGCGAGCAATCAATTGACGCGATTCAGCACGCGCAACAGGATAAACTGGCAACAAAGGCGGATGCGGGAACCGCTCATCCAGGTATTCCATCATAACCAGGTGTTCAAACAGGACCAGCTCACGATCAACTAGCGTTGGCAGATTGCTATAAGGGTTGATGTCTGAAACCTCTTTTGGAACGGCATCCGGCTCACAATCTTTAATATCGACAGTTACACCTTTCTCTGCCAATACAATTCGAACACGATGACTGTACTGACACGCAGGGTCAGAATAAAAAGTCATAGATGACCGCTTCGCAACAACGCCCATTAAGTACGCTCCCAATATTGAATAAGTTAGAAACAAAACAAGCGCAACCGAGGTTGCGCTTAATTTAGGTAATATACACTATTTTAAAAAGAATTATTTGACTTAGTGCTTAATATCTTTGAACAGCTCTTTCTGCAATAACAGCGACACAAAGAAGAAGACTGCAAGAAACGCAAACACATAGAGGCCAATTCGTTTACGGTCCATCTGGTACGGCTCGCCCATATAGTTCAGGAAGTTCACCAGGTTATAAACAACCTCTTCATATTCATGAGACGTCAACTCACCCTCAACCGAATAACCGGCGCAAGCATCCGAATGAATTGATTCACCCGTCAGCGGGTCAATTTTTGCATCTTCAGCCGGATGAGGTGCCGATGAGCACAAACCTTGAAGATCCATCAATACATGCGGCATACCCACATCTTTGAACACTGCGTTATTAACACCATAGGGGCGCGTTTCGTCTTTATAGAAGCCAAGCAGATAGCTGTAAACCCAGTCAACGCCACGAACCCGGGTCACCATGGTCAAATCTGGCGGTGCCGAACCGAACCAAGCCTTGCCGTTTTCAGCTGACATAGCAAACTTCATCAAATCTCCGAATTTTGCATCCTCAGCGAAGACAATATTCTCCATGAATATATCTTCGGGGATATCCAGATCTCGGGCCACCCGGTTGTATCGCGCATAGCCCAGTGAATGACACCCGGCGCAATAGTCCATGTAGGTGCGCAAGCCATTCTGCAGAGATACAGTATCTTTCATATCTGGCGACATATGTTCCAGATGGACATCGCCACCCGCTGCCCAGCCGGTCGTAGCACCAAACAGCAGGCCAGCAGCCATTATTATTTTTTTAATCATCGCGGAACCCTCTCCGGTACAGGCTTGGTTTTTTCATATTTTGTATACCACGGCATTGCCAGGAAGAACGCAAAATAGATAACCGTACAGATTTTGGCGATGATGCCATTCAGGGTACTGACAGGCTGACCGCCAAGGTAGGTCAGTATCGCAAAAGCGATCGCAAAGACGATAATTGCCGTTCGGCTCATCCAACCCTTGTAACGCCAGGAGCGAACCGGGCTGCGATCCAGCCATGGCAGAACAAACAGGATTGCAATAGCACCACCCATTGCCATGAAGCCACCCAGTTTTGCTTCAATAAAGAGAATTGGGAAGTCAACTGCCCTTAAAATTGAGTAAAACGCTCCGTAGTACCAGGTGGGCGCAATATGCTCAGGCGTTTTCAAACCATTTGCCGGCTCGAAATTAGGATGCTCCAGGAAGTAACCGCCACCCTCTGGCATGTAAAAGATCACTGCGCAGAACACGAACAGGAATAAGGCAACCTGTGGCATTTTGCCGACTGTAAAGTATGGATGGAATGGCACGCCGTCCAGCGGTACACCCTTGTCATCAACATGCTTCTTGATATCGATACCGTCCGGATTGTTTGAACCGACCTCATGAAGTGCCAGAACATGCAAAACGACCAGTAGCGCCAGCACCAGAGGCAAGGCAATAACATGCAGTGCAAAGAAGCGGTTCAGTGTAATACCGGAGATCAGATAGTCACCGCGGATCCACTCAGTCAGGCCATCGCCAATAACAGGAATGGCGCCGAACAAAGAAATAATCACCTGAGCACCCCAGTAGGATGTCTGACCCCATGGCAGAACATAGCCCATGAAGCCCTCGGCCATCATCACCAGGTAGACAAACATACCGAACACCCAAATGAGCTCACGCGGCTTCTGGTAAGAGCCATAAAGCACGCCACGGAACATATGCAGATAGACGGTCAGAAAGAAAAACGAAGCGCCCGTGGAATGCATATAGCGGATAAGCCAGCCCATCTCGACATCGCGCATTATGTATTCAACAGAATTGAAGGCCTCCTCCGCGCTTGGCACATACGACATCGTCAGCCAGATACCGGTCAGGATCTGATTAGCAAAGACGACCATGGCCAACAAGCCAAATACATACCACCAATTGAAGTTAATCGGTGCATAGTATTTAGACATATGCTTTTCATAAGCACTCGTGACGGGAAGACGACGGTCGATCCACTCCATAATTGCAGGCTTAGCCATTAGACTGTCTCCTCACCAATGGTTATTACTCCGCCATCGATACGATGAGGCGGCACCTTCATATTGGATGGCGCGGGAACATTCTTGAAAACCCGTCCGGCCAGATCAAATCGGGACCCATGACAGGGGCAGAAAAACCCACCCTGCCAGTCGGCATCATAAGTTTGTGGCTCTACTTCAGGAACAAATTTAGGCGAGCAGCCCAAATGAGTACAAACACCTTCAAGCACCAGCAGCTCGTCGCCGAGCGCTCGGGTATCATTTTGGGCATAAGTAGGTTGTTGCGACTCTAATGACGACTCCGGATCCACTAGTCTGGATTTAAAATCGGCGTCCTTCAGAACTCCAATAGACTCAGGCGTACGTCGCAAGATAAAAATCGGTTTGCCACGCCATTCAGCGATGACCATCTCACCGAGCTTAAGCCCGCCGACATCGACTTTAACCGGAGCACCAACAGCTTTTGCTTTTTCACTGGGGAACCATGATTTAACGAACGGTGTGGCCACTCCCACTGCCCCAACTGCTCCAACAGCACCTGTAGCAATGTAAAGAAACCGGCGCCGACTTTCATTCACGCCGTCTTGACTCATTATTATAATCCTCAATTGGTAAGGAAATTTTATTCTAAAGTAACCCTGAAAGGTGCACGGGATACTAAAGAAGTTAGATCATTGAGACAAGAATAGCAGCTGTCTGGCAGCTCGTATTATTGTCGTACTTTAGGTGGGGATATAACAAAAAAGCCCGGATAATCCGGGCTTTGAGAGATAACGCATACAGAGATGTATTAACGCTTGGAGAATTGTGGCTTCTTACGTGCTTTACGCAGACCAACTTTCTTACGCTCAACGGCACGAGCATCACGAGTAACGAAACCAGCATCGCGCAGAGGCTTACGCAGGTTTTCATCGTACTCGATCAGTGCACGGGTGATACCGTGACGGATCGCACCAGCCTGACCATTGTTACCACCACCTACAACAGTGATGTACAGATCAAACTTTTCGCTCATTTCAACCAGCTCAAGCGGCTGACGAACGATCATACGAGAAGTTTCACGACCGAAATATTCTTCCAGTGAACGCTTATTGATGACGATATCGCCTTTACCTGGACGCAGGAAAACGCGTGCAGTAGAGGTTTTACGACGACCAGTACCATAGTTTTGTGCTGTCATTTCATTCCCCATTAAATCTTAAGTTCTTTGGGCTGTTGAGCAGTATGCGGATGTTCACTACCTGCATACACTTTCAGCTTCTTCAACATGGTACGGCCTAGTGGAGTACGAGGAATCATACCCTTCACTGCCAGTTCAATCGGGCTTTCACCTTTATGAGCAACTAATTTCTCGAAGCTCATAGACTTCAGGCCACCTGGATAACCAGTGTGACGGTAGTACATCTTGTCTTTTGCCTTACGGCCAGAGACATGTACTTTCTCAGCATTGATAACAACGATGTAATCGCCAGTATCAACGTGAGGTGTATATTCAGCTTTATGCTTACCACGCAGACGACGTGCTACTTCAGTTGCCAAACGACCAAGTGTTTGGCCTTCAGCGTCAATCACGTACCAGTCGCGCTTTACTTCAGCTGGTTTTGCTACAAATGTTTTCATTTAACTCCGCCTAGTTTAGTGGGGGGCTCAGGGGTAGTTAATCCAAATTGAGGGCGCGGATAATACAGAAAGGTATTTGAAGGCGCAACCGGTATTAGCGGTTAATTTCAAACTATTTGAGCGATCCGCATTTTCCGCTATCAACCCGCCCACCAACATAGATTGGCAGGCGATTGGCAACTGATAAAAACAGTGGCTACTGCCTTTTCAGATGCCCACCACCTGGATTAGTGTTCGCGAGTCTTACGGAACTCGACTTCAGGGTGGCGCTCTTGCGCCATCTGTAAATTAACCATCGTAGGGGCGACATAGGTCAGGCTGTCTGAGCCATCCAGCGCCAGATTGTCGTGAGCCTTGGTTCTGAACTGCTGGAAGGTTTTCTCATCGTCGCACTCAACCCAGCGGGCTGTAGCTACGCTGATTGGCTCATACACGGCCTCAACCTTATATTCTGATTTCAGGCGATGCGCGACCACATCGAACTGCAGCATGCCCACGGCACCTACGATCAGGTCATTGTTTTTCAATGGTCGGAACACCTGCACAGCGCCCTCTTCCGAAAGCTGCATCAATCCCTTTTGCAATTGCTTGATCTTCAGCGGGTCTTTCAGGCGAATTCGACGGAACAGCTCTGGCGCGAAGTTAGGGATACCCGAGAACTTGTAATCCTGGCCCTGTGTGAAGGTGTCGCCGATCTGGATAGTGCCGTGATTGTGCAGACCAATGATGTCTCCCGGATAGGCCTCTTCCACGGCGGCACGATCGCCTGCCAGGAAGGTCAGGGCATCGGATATGCGCACATCCTTGCCGATGCGAACGTGCTTCATCTTCATGCCTTTTTCATACCGCCCGGAAACAATACGCATAAACGCTATACGGTCACGGTGATTCGGGTCCATATTGGCCTGAATTTTAAAGACAAAGCCGGACAAGCCTTCCGTCGTTGCTTCGATGGTTTCGCCGCTGGCCTCGCGTGGCTGTGGCGATGGCGCCCATTCAACCAAGCCATCGAGCATGTGATCAACGCCGAAGTTACCCAAAGCCGTACCGAAGTATACCGGCGTCAGCTGGCCGGCCAGGAAGTCTTCAAGATCAAAGGGGTTGGCGGCAGCCTCAAGCAACTCAACCTGCTCACGCAGCTCTTCCGCATAGCTGCCAAGCGCAGCATCCAGCTCCGGGTTATCCAGCCCTTTAATGACCCGGCTATCCTGAATGGTATGGCCCATGCCGGATTGATAGAGAATAACCTCATCGTTCAACAGGTGATAAACCCCCTTGAACTCTTTACCCATACCGATCGGCCAGGTGATCGGCGCACAGCTGATCTTCAGGACGTTTTCAACCTCGTCCATCAACTCAATCGGGTCGCGAATATCGCGGTCCAGCTTATTCATAAAGGTGATGATTGGCGTTTCACGCATACGCGCCACATCCATCAGCTTAATGGTGCGGTCTTCCACACCCTTAGCAGAGTCGATCACCATCAGGCAGGAATCCACTGCGGTCAGTGTACGGTAGGTATCTTCAGAGAAGTCTTCGTGCCCGGGGGTATCGAGCAGGTTGACCAGATTATCGCCGTACGGGAACTGCATCACCGAGGTGGTAATGGAAATACCCCGCTCTTTCTCCATATCCATCCAGTCAGACTTAGCATGCTGACCGGATTTCTTACCCTTTACCGTACCGGCCTGCTGAATGGCGCGCCCGAACAACAGCACCTTCTCAGTGATGGTCGTTTTACCGGCATCGGGGTGCGAGATAATAGCAAACGTACGTCTGCGTCTGACTTCTTCTAGGAATTGCATGGCTTCAATGGGCTCTTATTTAACGTGCTGTACTCATAGGTGTACTCAATGATTTTTCGCAGGGCGGGTTCGCTGCACCCTGAATCTGCCGCATTGTAGCAAAAGGATGCCCTACAAAGGTAGAAAAGCCCGAAGTACAGGCTTCAGGCTTTTATGAAAAGAAACAACTGACAGAATCTGCCGGATACTCTCAAGCAGAATCACTTACCGGGGGTATAAACTGTCCAGCGCAAGACATCAAACTTGATTTCAAAAGGTTCTGAGTAGGCCTGCACACGGCGGTTCGATGCATGGCTTGATTCAGTCTCTCCAAATACCTTCAACCGTTGAAAGCCATATGAAGTCACGTCAATGCGTTCCGACTCTATGCCATACACGTTGACGAGCACATCGCGAACAGCGCCCGCTCGCGCCATGCCTAAGCGAATATTGTACTCTTCCGAGCCCACTTTACTGGTATGCCCTTCAAGGGTCGCGCGAACCATTGGGAACTGCTGCATGTAATGGGCAAGCACAGCAATCTTTTCAACATCACCTTCGACAAGCTCGGCAGAATCATTGGCGAAGCCCAGTTCTAATGAGATATCGAGTTGCTCAACGCCCTGATCTCCACAGCCATAGTTACCCACATCTGCACCGGGTACGCTATCAGGGCATTGCTCCCTGGCATCGATAACACCGTCACTATCCTCATCTTCCAGCCCTACACGCTGAGGGTAATCTTCAACATTGTCGGGCATGGAGCTGATTTCATACAGGCTGCTGCAAGCACTCACTGAGAATATAAATGCCGAAATCAAAAATAAACGCATTATTCTGCCTCCTCTTGCCACTGACTGGGAACGGCCACCCTAAGCGCATCCAATAGCTGACCAGAGGCATTCAACAACCGGTATTTTGACAATTGGTACTGAGTATCAACCGATATATAGGAGCGGCGGGCTTCAAACAGTTCGTTTTCGGTATCGAGCAAATCCAGCAGCGAGCGTCTGCCAATATCAAACTGCTTGTCATAAGACTCTTTCGTGGCATAGGCAGCCTCTACATGCTGCCGAACATACGTCAGCTGAGTGTTTAATAATTCGTATGCATGCCATGCCAATTCGACACCCTCTTCCAACTGTCGATAGGCCCTGATATTAATCTCCTTCGCTTCGGAAAGCTGATAGGCAGATTCACGCACGGCTGCGCTGTCACGACCACCATTGAACAGATTCCAACGAACCCTGATCATCGCTGCCAGATCGTTCTCATAGCCTTCTACGCCATCACCGTCGATGGTTCGCCTGGCGTCAATCTCAAAACTCACCTGAGGGTAGTTTTCACTCTTTCTGTTCTTGTGCTGCGCTTCTGCGGCTTCAATATCGTAGCGGGCGGAAATCAGGGTGGGGTTAGATTCTCTGCCTTTGGCCAGCGCGATTTCTTTCGTTTGTGGCACCCTATCGGCATCGGCAATGGGTGGTACGAGAGCATCCGGACGCTGATGCACAACACCAAAAAACTGGCTCTGCGCGTCCAGTAAATTATTTTGAGCGGAGATCATATTGGTTCTCGCGAGAGCAACGCGTGCATTAATTTGGGTGAGATCGGTAGAGGTGCCAACGCCAGATTCCGTGCGTTGACGAATCTGCTCATGCACTTCCATATGCTTATCAAGATTCAACTTAGACAAATCTAAGATCTGCTGAGCCTCTAATACGTCCAGATAAACTTCCACGACATCGAGTGCCATATTTTCAGCTTCAGCCAGCAGTGCATATCGATCGGCCTGTGCTTCAGCCTGAGTTCGGGTTATGTCACTTTGAACGGCAAAGCCCTGAAACAGCATCTGGCGAAAGGTTAAGCCGACCTCTTTGCGAATGTAATTTACACCATCATCTTCGCCGCTATCGCGCAGGCTCGGTGAATTGGTATGTTCCGGGCCGATACCAGCATCGACATCCAACGTTGGTAGATAGCCGCCTTTAGCAACAGCAATCTGCTCTTGGCTTGCTTTAAATTGGTTGAACATCACTCTTAAATCGGGATTACTGTCTAATGTAAAAGCAACCGCCTGCTCCAGAGATTGAGCTGAAACAGCAGTATGTAAGCCGACTGCAAAAACAGCAGTGGCTGCAGCAGCAACCCTTTTTAATTTTCTCATTGTTACTTCTCTATTAACTAGTTAATAACACGCCAGATCGTGAACACTGTACCAAACTATCATTACAGCGGTAATGATTAGCGTTTAAAAAAGTGCCCCTCTTTTAGTTGAACTCAGACCCTGCACTGCCCACGCTTCAGCAATGTGACTAACGCTCTCTTAAGGCGGTTTCTTTTGCGCGTAAAATCGGTTTTAACAGATAGTTCAAGACCGTCTTTTTACCGGTAACCAAGTCTACTTCCGCAACCATACCAGGAATGATGGGAAGTTGATGTATCCCCTCTCCAAGGTGGTTTTGATCGGTCAGTATCCGAACCAAATAGAAACTGTCACCCTCTTCATCTTGAATCGTATCTGCACTGATGTGTTCGAGCTTACCTTTGAGCCCGCCATAAATGGCAAAATCATAGGCCGTAAACTTTACTACGGCTTCTAACCCGGGCCTAAGAAACGCAATGTCTTGCGGCAGAATTTTTGTTTCAACGAGCAGCTTATCCTCTACCGGAACGATCTCAATAATATCCATCCCCGGTTGAATAACGCCACCGACGGTTGTGATATTCACTTTCTGCACCGTACCCTTCACCGGGGACTGAACCGTGGTTCGGTCTACGCGATCCTGCAAGCTAATCTCGGACTCACTGATCTGAGACCACTGCCCTTCCAATTCGTTCAGTTGGTCTTGCGTTTCAGCCCTGAATTTTGAAGCCAATTCCCAACGTTTAGAGATGAGCTCCTGCAATTCGAAATCGACTTTAGGAACAAGCAGCTGCAAGCTGGCTAACTCCCCTTTGATGTCATTTACTTCGCGCTCAAGCCCAATAAGCTCTACACGCGAAACAACGCCCGATTCTGCGAGCGGAATGGTGATGGCAAGCTCTTCCTCTGCCAGCGCACTGGAGGCCTGCAGATAAGAAATTTTTGACCCCAGCTCGTTCTGCTCCTGCTCTTTTTGCGCCACCTGACGCTCAACAATCGAAAGTTGACTGCCAAGATTATTCAATCTTTCTTCAAGCGCAGCCTGCTCTCGTTGCACCACCGATGGAAAGTCTTTTTTAAAGGCATCACCCAGAGGCAAAGGGGCTGTTTCAATTTGAACCGATTGTTGCCAATCCTGAATTTGATCGGAACTGTGAACCTTAACGCTCGCTAAAGCCGCTTTATGACGGGCAATGCTGCCTTGCAGATTAGCCAGCTCCTGAAGGTTTTCTCTCAGGTCTGACCGAAAGCGGGTATCGTCTATGAGCAAGAGTGGCTGACCCGGTTCTACGGCCTCACCTTCACGCACAAAGATCTCTTTGACAATCCCTCCCTCTAAATTCTGCACGATTTGCAACTGCTTCGAAGGGATAACTTTGCCAATGCCCGTTGTCACCTCATCTAGCTCGGCCAATGAAGCCCATAGGATGGCTGACAATACGAAAGCCACGATCAAATAAAGAAGGTGCTGGGTATAGCGTGGTGTTTTGAGCAGTAATGCCGCATTGAGATCATCAACGTAGGATAGATCCGCTTCACTGGGATGCTTTAACTCCTCCATTGCTTTTGCTTCAATAGACTCCAGTTTTAACTGCTCATCAGCCTGTTTTTTCAATCCTTTTCCTGAATGATCAGACACGAACCTTCCCTCCGGATAAAGCCTTAAGAACCTCATCTTTAGGCCCATCTATAACCAGCTTTCCTTGCTCTATCACAATGACTCTATCGACCAAATCCAGCATCGACATCTTATGGGTAATCAACAATAGCGTTCTCTCGCGGGTCAGCACCTTCAGTCGCTCCCGAACGGCGGCCTCTGCGGAGTTATCCATATTGCTGGTCGGCTCATCCAACACCATGATCGGCGGATTAAATAACAAGGCTCTGGCTAACGCCACCGACTGTCGCTGGCCGCCGGAAAGATACTGGCCACGTTCACCAACAGGCCTATCCAAACCTTGCGGTTCAATATCCGTAAAGGTATTCACACCCGCTAACTCTGCCGCCCGGATCACACGAGCATCTTCGACATGCGGCACGCCCAGAGATATGTTGTCGCGAATAGAGCCGAAAAAGAGATGCACATCTTGCGGCAGGCAGCCCATTTTTTGGCGAACATCGGCTGGGCTTATCTGTTGAATATCGATACCGTCGATTCGAATTGCCCCTGAACCAGGCTGATACAGCCCCATCAGAAGTTTTTCAATAGTGCTTTTCCCGGCCCCAATTCGACCGATGATGGCAACCTTCTCTCCCGGTTTAATAGAGAAAGAGACGTTCTTTAACGCCGGAAGCTGGCTTTCGGGGTAGGCAAAACTGATGTTATCAAACTGGATACTGCCATCGATAAAAGGCCGGTGCAGATAACGCTCCATATTCTCTTCTGGCAATGACATGATTTCATCCAGCGTACTCAGAGCTGATTCGGCCTGATTGTAGCGTGTCGTTAACATCGCGACCTGTGAAAACGGCGCAAGCGCCCTGCCACTCAACATGACCGCTGCAATAAGCCCACCCATAGAAATTTGCGCCTCGGCGATCAGATAAACCCCAGCAGCAACAATAAAAACGGTATTCAATTGCTGAACCAGTGAGCTCACATTGCCTACTGACGTAGCGTATTTGCGCAGGGCAACACTCCACTTGGCATGATGACCAACAAGCTCTTCCCATTTATGCTGGTACTGGCTCTCCGCTCCGTTGATCTTTAGCGCCTCAATACCGGAAACAGTTTCAATTAAATGCGCATTTTTTTGTGTGGCAAAACGACCGCCTTGTTCGACATGCTCTCGCATTCTCATCTTTACATACAAGCCGTAAAGAACCATGAGAACGATGGCGATGACTGGAACGATGGCAACAGGCCCGGCGACCAAAAAGATCACCAGAATAAATAACACCGAGAAGGGAACATCAATAAAGGCGCTAATTGTGGCAGAAGTAACAAACTCCCGAATCGAGTCAAACTCCTGAATATTACGGGCGAAAGCACCTACCGATGGCGGCCTGGCATCCATTCGCAGGGCTAATACCTTTTCAAACAGCCGCGATGAAAGCAAGACATCGGATTTTTTGGCGGCTAAATCGAGCAACTTGGCCCTGAGCTGTTTCATAACAAAATCAAAGCCCACGACAATAATCATTCCAACCGCCAATACCCAGAGCGTTTCCATGGCTTCATTGGGAATGACCCGGTCGTAAACGTTCATGACAAACAGCGGTGACGCGACCGCAAACAGACTGACAAAAAAGGAAGCGACCAATGCATCGCGATAAATGGGTAAAGACAGGCGCATCGTTTGCCAAAACCAATGCCCTTGCTTGGTTTTTAAACTTTGCGGTGCGCGCGCATCAAACCGATAACGTTTACGCACGTAGAAGAGGTAGTCTGAAGCTTGCTCTAACAGCGCATCTGCCGAAACCCGATCGACGCCATCAGGCGTTTCAGGCCAGGCCACTTCGTACTCATCTCCAAATTTTTTCAGCACGACACAAGCGCGGCCGCCTTTAAGAATCAAAACACAAGGAAGCAAAAGTTCGGACACGCTGGTTAAAGAAGAGCGCGTTAGCTTTGCCGTTAACCCGCCACGTTCCGCGGCACGGGCAAATTGCTGCAGAGGCAGGCGCCCGTCTTCCATCGGCAGGCCACTGCCTAATGCGCTGGCAGAGAACGGTTTTCCATAGTACCGGGTTAAGAAAACCAGGCAGTTCAGCAGAGGGTCTGCCGGGGTCGAGCCATGTATGGTTGAAGAGCTTTGCGATGTATCTGTTTCAGATGTCATAAAAACCTCAGGGGTTAGCCAAGCTAGCCCCTGTGCGCACTAAAAGAAAAGGTGGCTAGCCATCGATGTCAATTTTGCCTTGACTGACAAGATCATTTAACAGTGTATCAGCAGTTGACGTATTGTACCCAGCAGCGTCCCAATCACTCGAGCTCCAGCCCTGCAGAGTAATGGTTTGAGTTTCACCACTGGAGCCGCCATCGGCATTCACCGTGATAATCGTATTTTCGCCATCACTGCTGAAGGCTATGCTCAGATAGTCTTCTATCGTCTCTTCAGATTCGTCAACCAACAGATCGGAAAGGTCTAAAACATCGCCCTCGTCCGGAGTAAAATCGACGACGGTATCAGCTGCACCGTTATCTATGTTGTCGAAATTAAAGGTATCTGCGCCATCGCCACCGGTGAGGAAATCGTTGCCTAAGCCGCCGGTCAAGATGTCGTCACCTGCACCGCCTTCGAGTGTATCGTTACCCTCTCCGCCATACAGGTAATCATTGTCATCACTCCCGGATAGAACGTCATCACCATCACTACCTACGTAACTATTAGAGACATCATTCACCATCACCGTTACCGTTGCAGCGTTGCTTGACAGCCCATCAGCGTCTTCAACCTGATATGTAAATGAGGCTTCACCCGTGTAATCGGATGGGAGGGTAAACACTACATCGTCACCGACAATCTCGACCGTACTTCCTGCCACACTACTGGTCAGGCTCGACTCTATGATTGAGAGGTCTGAATTGGCGCCATCCGGATCATAATCATTCGCAAGCAAATCCGTAACTGGAATGGTAAAGACGGTATCGCCCGGGTTCTGAGCATAGGCTACTTCTGAGGTTACCATCAGCATGCTAAGGAAATAATCGGAAGAATCTTTCGCACTTGCAATTGGGTAACTAGAGTAATCCGTCGCTTCAAATACAACCTCATCAAATGCTTGCCCGTTAGTCTCTATTGTAAACGTGCCTGTGCCCCCAGATGTATTAAAAAACAGGCCACTGGCAACTTCTACGCCATTTAAGTAAACCGTCCACTTACCCTGCTCATGATTACCAGTTCCGCCTTCATTGGCATATAAATTCGTAACGGTAAACTCTGCCGAAGTTGCTGGCGTATCGAGCTCAATCACAATACTTTCAGACTGGCCAGTACTTAAATCATACTGAATCTGGCCTGACGGTCCATAACCAGTATTAGTACTAACCCCAACCTTCCCATTACTGCCATTAATAGTTAATCCCTGCTCTACACCATTAGCGTCCAACGCTGTGATATTGGCATTGCTCCAATCACTGTCTGCAGTCCCACTTCCAAAAACACTTGAAGTTGAGCCAGGATCATCTTCAGCAACGGGTGCTATGCCTTCAATCACGCTGATGTTCAACGTGCCTGTATCACTTAAGCTGCCGTCAGTCACGGTATAGTCCACCGTATCGCTGCCTGTAAAGCCAGTCACTGGCGTATAGGTGTAGCTGCCGTCCGCAGCGATTACGATGGTGCCGCCATTCGTGGTAGTAAAGTTCCCCGCCACAACCTCCAGCGTATCGCCATCTACGTCGTAGTCGTTGGCAATAAGATCGACCGTTGAGGTCAGTGGCGTGTTTTCGGCGGTGATGGCAGTGTCATTTACTGCTGAGGGGGCATCATTCACCGCATCCACCGTGATGTTCAGCTCGGAACCCTCGGTGCTCGTGCCGTCCGTCAGCGTGTAGCTCACTGTCGGAACCGTGCCGTTGTACTCATCCGACGGCGTGAAGCTGTAGCTGCCATCGGCATTGATCGTCAGGCTGCCCACGCCGGCAATGTCGTATGCACTGTCCAGGGTGAACGGGCCGCTTTCTCCGGCAATGCTGAAGCTGGCGACGGTGACGTCGCCATCAACACTGCTGGTGCCACTCAACAAGGTGCCCGTGTGCTCGCCGCTGTCTTCGTCGATGCTCACGGTTTCGTCGGCGTCGCTGAAGCCGTCGGTCACCGCATCCACCGTGATGTTCAGCTCGGAACCCTCGGTGCTCGTGCCGTCCGTCAGCGTGTAGCTCACTGTCGGAACCGTGCCGTTGTACTCATCCGACGGCGTGAAGCTGTAGCTGCCATCGGCATTGATCGTCAGGCTGCCCACGCCGGCAATGTCGTATGCACTGTCCAGGGTGAACGGGCCGCTTTCTCCGGCAATGCTGAAGCTGGCGACGGTGACGTCGCCATCAACACTGCTGGTGCCACTCAACAAGGTGCCCGTGTGCTCGCCGCTGTCTTCGTCGATGCTCACGGTTTCGTCGGCGTCGCTGAAGCCGTCGGTCACCGCATCCACCGTGATGTTCAGCACCCCGCTGTCAGACAAGCTACCGTCGGTCACCGTGTATTCTACGGTGTCGGTGCCCGTAAAGTCAGACGCTGGTGTATAGGTGTAGCTGCCGTCCGTCGCGATCACGATGGTGCCGCCATTCGTGGTGGTAAAGGTGCCCGCCACGACCTCCAGCGTATCGCCATCTACATCGTAGTCGTTGGCATCCAGACCCACCGTTGAGATCAGGGGTGTATCTTCTACCGTGGTTGCCATGTCATCCACTGCAATCGGCGCATCGTTCACCGCGCTCACGTCGGTCTCGGCGCTGTCGCTCGCGGTGGCCCTTCCATCGCTCACTTCAACGGTCGCGGTCAAACCGCTCAGGCTTGTGTCGTCGGCGTTGATCGCCGCTGCACCCGCATCCGTCAACACGATGTTGCCTGTCGGGGCTCCGTTCGCATCGGTTTCCAATTCCAGGTAGCCGTTGCTGTCTTCGGTCAGGGTGTAGCTCAGGCTGTCGCCGTCTGGGTCGCTGCCGCTGAAGGTAAAGGCCACGTCTCCGACGCTCGCGCTGCCTTCGCTGAAGGTCGCCGCCGCGACAACATCGACGGTCGGTGCGTCGTTTGGAATCTCAGTACCGATTGGCGTTCCAGCTTTAACCACTTCGATGCTCAGAGTGCCCGTATCAGACAAGGCACCGTCGGTTACCGTGTAGCCCACCGTGTCTGTGCCGGTAAAATCAGTCGCTGGCGTATAGGTGTAGCTGCCGTCCGGCGCGATAGTGATGGTTCCGCCATTTGTGGTGGTAAATGTTCCGTCTACAACGGTCAGCGTATCACCGTCCACATCGTAGTCGTTGGCATCCAGATCGACTGTTGAGTTCAGTACTGTATTTTCAGCAGCGATGGCGGTGTCATCCAATGCCACCGGCGCGTCGTTCACGTTGGTCAGGCTGATCTCCACCTTCGCGGTATCCGTCGTGCTGCCGTCGCTGACGACAACGTCCAGGGTAAAGTCGCCCAGATCGGCATCGTCGATGTCCTGATTCAGGGTGATCTGACCGCTCGTGGCATCGATGGTAAACACGCCATCGGTCTGTGTGCCGTTCGCAAAGCTGTAGCTTAAGGTGTCGCCATCGGCATCACTGGCGGCGACGCTGCCAACGACCGTGCCGCTGGTGCTACCTTCCGGCAGGCTGCCGAAGTCGTAGGCGTCATCATCGTTTCCGCTGGTTTCGTTGATGAAGTCCGGCGCGTCGTTCACGTTCGTAATCGTGCCGCTCACCGTCGCTGTATGTGTACCACCGTTGCCATCGCTCACGCCGTACTCGAAGCTCACATCGCCGAAGTAGTTCTCCGCTGGGGTGAAGGTAATGTCGCCATTCGCCGCAACGTTCACGATGCCGTTGGTCACGGAGATCGTTTGCTCTTCGCCAGTCAGCTCGATGCCTTCAATATGGGTGATGCTCAGCGCGTCGTTATTCGCATCGGTGTCGTTGCTCAGCATGTCGCTGTTCAGCACCGCGCTGGTCGCTTCTTCGCTGCCATCCAGCAGATGATCGTCCGACGTTGCCACCGGCGCGTCGTTGGAACTCGTGACCGCACCGCTCACCGCGGCATCACTACCGTCGCTATCCGTAATAACAACATCATCCCCGGCCGCAGCAACACCTGTATCAAACCCGGCCTGAGCCAGCGTCGCCTCACCAGTCCGGTCAACCGAGACAATGGTTGCCTGCCCGTCAGAACCAGCCTCACCTGCCGCAGCAGCTTCAAGGATCTCCGTCGGGTCAGCACCCTCTAAAATCGCCTGCTGAATTTGCTCAAGAGTCAGCTCTTCACTGGCTGCCTGTGGGGTCGTTTCAATGACTGCATCTTCGGCTGCACCCACCAGAATCACCTGGCCATTCTCAATGATTTCAACGGATCCACCAGCGGCGGTCATCAATAGCTGGCCGGGCTGGAGCAGATCCCCTTCTAATAAGACTCTGGCCGATCCGTCAGGCGACACGATAAAAGCGGTACCCTGGATTTTCCCCACGGAACCTTCGTGCTGAACGAAATAAGTAGATGATGCAGTCATTGACGCGCCCTCAGATACGGCTGGCTATTTTTTAAGCAAAAAACCATGTGAATTTCATTTATCGTAAAGAAACTGTGAAATACTACTCATTATTTGAACAGCTGTGAACGAATGTAGTACTAAAAGCAGAGCCTAATATTTCATCAATGAATAAAAGATATTAATCACGTCAAATAAACGACGTGATGGTAGGTGGTTTGGAACGCGGCAATGAAACGACAATAAAGTGCCACCGGCAATGAAAGTAAAATTGTTTCAAAATGCCTGCACCCATCAGATTTACTGATCCGTAAAAAAGCCCTGCAGCCCGGCGATGCCAATCTGCCAAAGCCTGTCAGCCTGGGCCTGTTCTTCGACGGCTGTCGCAATGACAGGAATGCCCAGGTTATTGACGGTATTGGTTAAACTTTCCAGCAAGGCTATTGAGTCTGAATCTGTCAATGACAAGCCCGGTGCGGCCTTCACATAAGCCGGCCGCAGGCTTTGCAGATAATCGAGAGAGCGGCCACTGGCACCTACCTGATCAATGCCAATGGAAAAGCCCAGCTGGCGGATCACATTGGCAAAGCTCAATACGGT
Source organism: Reinekea marinisedimentorum (assembly GCF_004341165.1). Lineage (GTDB taxonomy): Bacteria > Pseudomonadota > Gammaproteobacteria > Pseudomonadales > Natronospirillaceae > Reinekea > Reinekea marinisedimentorum. The sequence continues at coordinate 17,234 of NZ_SLZR01000026.1, read as the reverse complement.
ATCAAACTCTCTGTTCAGGTTGATTTCTGAAACTTCAAACAGCACCTGTTGACGCTGCAGAGCCGGCAGCTTGGTTAATGCAGAAATAAAACCGGTATCCCGCATGGTTGATAACGACAGATTAATCGCAACAGGAATGTCATCGCTTTTGTCGAGCGCTTTATGCAAAACGGCCAAATCGAGCATGGCGCCCAACTCAAACTGTTCAATCACCGGAATAAACAGCCCGGCATGAAGGGAGTGGCCTTCGTTGTCCAATAACGAAGCAAACACTTCCTGGTGCATCTGCCCGCCATGATGGGTTATAACGGGCTGTTTGCGCAGGTGCAGTGCCTGCTGTGCCAGCCGGTCTTTCAGAAACAGCAGCCACTCCTCGGCGGTACGAACGCTATTCTCCGGAAGCAAACTCGGCAGCAATGCACAGCTGCGATTTTTCAATAAGCAGCTGCGAAGCTCATCATCTAACTGGGTGAGCACCTCACCAACCGAAACGTCAGCAGAAATTTCGGCGGCTACCAGAGTTAACTGCAGCTCTTCTTCAATGGCTGCTAAATCTCCATTCAGCGCATCGACCAGTTGCTGCAACTTGGTTTCAGACTTTACTGGCGATGACAATAAAAGCGCGAAGTCTTGCGAAGAAAGACGCCCTAATGAGTAATCGGTGCGCTGTTGCTCAAATTGATCTGCCGCATGGGATGACAGCGCATCAACAACCTGTCGCCAGCTTCGGAAGCCACGGTGCTGGCGAAGAGCCTCCAAATGCTCAATTCTGATAAGCAACAATGTGCCGGGTTGACCGGATTCCATGTAGCCCAAGGCAATGTCTAAAACTGCACGGCGCGTTAACAGGCCTGAATCGGCATCAATGAGTAATCTGTCCTGCAGTACTTCCAGCTGTTTTGCCGTCTCGAAAAAACGCTTTTTCAGAATCCCGGTCAGGTGATTCAACGTTTCAACGACACGCTTAAGCTCCCGGGCACGGGGCAGCGGTATCCGGTAATCAAAGTCTTTTTCTTTAATGGCTTCAGCCTGCAGCTCAATGTGCTCCAGAGGGCGGGTTACCCAGCGCAACCCTATCGACGTGAACACCGCCAACACAATAAAAAGCGCGCCGTAGATCAGCACCAGGTTTGTCGCCAACTGCCAAAGCTGACGATATAAATTACCGGGATGCCCTTCCACGGTGAGCATCGCCACCTCGACCCAACCACTGGTGAGCGGTGCCTGCGTGACCACCGGCGCCATTTCAAACAGGCTGACAAACCACTGTGGCACGCCCTGGGTCAGTTCCGGTTTAGTTTTCGTCAGGTGGGAGTTATCGGCAAAAAACTCGATATCGATTCGTTTTAAAAAGCTTCCATCAAAGGCGGCGGTCACTGTGCTTTCCGTTAATACCGGGTCATAGGGGTTCAGAAACGGCGCTATCCTCATGCCTAAGCTGGTTGCTACCGAATCGGTACTGGCGCGCAGCTGTTGCTCTAAATAGTCGGCGTTTGATCGGAGGTTCAGGCCCATCACTGTCACGAACGACACCAGCAGCGTGACCAAAAGCAACATTAACACCTGACGATAAAGAGTCATTTCTATATTCCTTCGTTATCTCTGCCCGGCTTCACGGGCGAATCTTTGCTGTAAGTCTTGCCACAGACTGAGTCGATCGGAGCTACCGACGTTTTGTCCTTCACCCCGGGCTTTCACCAACCACAGAAAGTCTGCATTAAAGCTGTAGATGGGGAGCAGATCCTGGCGTTGTCCGGAAGGCTTAATGACCGGGTCCAGGTTATCCAGAACCAGGGGCTCAACCCCGCGCCGCGGGTAGTAGGTTAACACCATGTGGTGCTGGTTATAATCAATGGCCTTTACATACATCAACCGGAGTTTATCGGCAGGAAAACCGGCTTCAACCAGGCTGTAGTATTTAGCAATAACAAAATCTTCGCAGTCGCCTGCGCCACGCCCGATAAACTCCATCGGCGTGGCCCAATAGTCTTCCTGCCGCCAAACCACAATGTCATCTGAAAAGAGAAAGGTATTGAAGAAGTCGTTGACCGCTTTCAGTTGCTGCTCCGGCTCATAACCACGAATCTGTTCGATAACTTCAGACCACTGCTCGCCGCGGGCTTGAGCCGGCTGGCCATAGCGTTCGAGCAGGCTGTTGATGAACTGCCTGAAATCCAGTGGGGTGGCCGCATGCAACACTGCGCCAAAGAGAAGTACCGAAAGAAAGACAGCACTGAGCCATTGGGTACATCTTGTTTGAAGAGCCAAAGGCTGCTGTACGTTCATAGTTAGAATTTATTCACTCAACGCGCCCTGTTTGCGCAAGAAACCAGTGACATTGCCTCGTCATTTTATAAACAGCCAAAAAAACATAACTATGAAACAAACCTTAAAAACCTTTACTGATAAGAAAAATTAGCCCGCTCCTATGCGTTTGTCCAGCGACTCTCCTGCCGGCTATTGAATATGAGTGGCCATAGTCGTTAAATGAAATCAGTCTGAATTTCCCATGCAAGGCGAGCTATTTTTAAGGAAGCATTATGCAGCATACCGTTATTACCGGAGCGAATCGGGGCATCGGCCTGGAGTTCACTCGCTACTATCTGAGTATTGGCCATCAGGTTACCGCGACCGTGCGGAACCTGGATACGGCGCAAGAACTCAGCGCTCTTCAAGCAGAGAACAAGCATTTGACTCTCAGGGTTCTGGATATTTCGCAATCCAGTTCAATCGCGGCCTTTACCGAACAACTGGGCAATAAACCCATTGACGTGCTTATCAACAACGCCGGCTATTATGGCCCAAAAGGCTACAGCCTCGGAAACATTGATGTTCACGAGTGGCAAAAGGTTATGCAGATTAATGTGCTGGGGACAATTGAGCTGACTCAGGCATTGTTGAGCAACCTCAAGCGGGCGCAATCACCCGCCAAAATCGCTTTTTTAACCTCAAAAATGGGCAGCATGGGCGATAACAACAGCGGTGGCAGCTATATTTATCGCTCATCGAAAGCCGCACTGAATGCCTGCATAAAGAGTCTGAGCATCGACCTTGCACCCGAGATTCTGGTCGCAGCGCTGCACCCGGGCTGGGTGCAAACCGATATGGGCGGGGCGAACGCACTCATTACCGCACAAGAAAGCGTCGCGGGTCTGGCTAGTGTCATCGACCAATTAAATGAACTAACCACCGGCCAGTTCATTGATTACAGCGGCAAGCTAATCCCCTGGTAAAGCGGCCTTTGGATATTCAGTGGGGTCTATCGCTTCAGCCGCACAGAAATCGCTGACGATGGCAAGAACGCCCTCGCCATAGCGCTCGACGGTCGCTGGACCAATACCCTGCAGCTGCAGCAGCTCATTGGAAGAGCCCGGTAAGTGGCAAACAATCTGCACAAGTGCCTTTTGCTGCAACACGGTATAGACCGGCGCGCCGTTTTCATCAGCGGTATCTTTGCGCCATTGGCGTAACTGCTCAAACAGCGCCGGAAAGGGAACGTCAGCTTCGGTCAGTGCGGGTGCTTTCGGCTTTTTCACGGCCTTCTTTGCCAAGAGCAATGAGGCTTCGGCTCTGGCTTTCAGCAACAGCGCGGGCTCAAACCCCGAGGCTAACTGGGTAAAAACTGCCAGCTTGAGCTGAACACGCTCCTGCAGCTTATCTACGATTTGGCGCAGCCGTTTCTCATCTGCTTTATTGTCGGCTTCAAAGTGAAACGCTTCTACCTGATTAAACAACGGCTGCAACTGCGCAATAAAATAACCACCGGCCTTTTTCAACCGTTCAGACAGCGCTTCATTTTCAGCGGCGATCCCCTCGGCACAATAGGACTGCAGCTGGGGCTGAAACTTTCCGGCGACTATGGCGACCTTCTGTTCAAACTCGGCCACCTGCGCTGTCAGTTGCTCCGCCGGTAGGTTGGCGATCAGGTTTGCAATGCGGTTTTGGCTATTCAACCAGCGCTTCAACAGCGATACCTCTTCGCTGAAATCAAAGCAGTCCGCCAGTAGCTGATACTGATACAGGCGCTTCGCTTCTTGCACCTGAGCCTGGTTTGGTGCTTTCGCTTCGAGATCGGCATCAAACTGCAGCAGCGCGTCATCGGCTGAATAATTCGGCGCAGAAACACGACTCGATAACACCAGCCCTTCCAGAGAACGACAACGGCTCAAGGCCACATAGGTCTGCCCGGTGGTAAACGCCTCCTGCGCATCGACAATGGCACGATCGAACGTCAGCCCCTGACTCTTGTGAATGGTAATGGCCCACGCCAGCCTCAGCGGTATTTGCGTGAAGCTGCCGGTCACATTGGCTTCCACCTCTTTGGTCTGCTCGTTGATTCGGTACTGGGTGTTCTCCCAGGTAACCGGTTCGATACGAATCCGCTGATCATCTTCTTCGCAGTAAACCGTCACCGCGCCGGCATCAAACGATTCAACCACCCCTATCTTGCCGTTGTAATAGAGCCTTTCCTCCGAGCCATCATTGCGGGTAAACATGACCCGGGCACCCGGCTTCAGTTCAAGCTGGAAATCCACCGGATAGATGCTTTCCGAAAAGTCGCCATCCACCACAGCTACGTACTTCCTTGACTCGCCGGTAAGCCGACCGAGGTTCTGCCGGTTGATCACATCGGCCTTGCGGTTGTGGGTAGTCAGGGTGATGTAGCGCTCCACCTGCTCAATTTGCTCAACGGGCTGATAACGCTCATTCAGGGCACTGAGCACATCCGGCGTCCAGCGTTCTTCGCGTACGGCATTGAGCAGCGCAATAAACTGCTCTTCGGATTGGCGGTACACCTTTTTAAGCTCAATGCCGGTATAGCCGCAGCGCTGCAACGCCAGGCTGCTGAAAAAATACGGGCTGGCATAATGTGCCTGCAGCAGTGACCATCCATCCGGCTTCACCACCGGCGGCAACTGATGCAAATCTCCAATCAACAGCAGCTGCACACCACCAAAAGGCAGACGCCCATTTCTGAAGCGCCGCAGCACGGCGTCAACGCCGTCGAGCATATCGGCGCGCACCATACTGATTTCATCAATGACCAGCAGGTCGAGGCTGCGGATAATGTTGATTTTATCTTTGGAGAACCGATAGATCGGCTGCTGGCTTTGCTCCGGCAATATAGGCCCGAACGGCAGCTGAAAAAACGAATGCAGGGTTACCCCACCCGCGTTCAGTGCTGCGACGCCGGTAGGTGCGGTGACGATCATCCGCTTGCTGGAATGCTCCCGCAACTCGTGCAGAAAGGTGGTTTTACCGGTGCCAGCTTTTCCGGTCAGGAACAGGTGCGTGCCGGTCTGTTCGATAAAATCTCTGGCCAGTTCCAGCTCAGGGTTCGTTTGTGGTTGGGTCATGGAATGTCTCCTCCTTAAGACAAGTTACAGCATACCCTACCAAACATTAAGCTGCCGTGACTTTAGACTCACCGATGAGCCAACTTATACTGTGCTCACACTGGCGATTCTGAGCGCGAAAAGTACAATAGCCGCAAAATTAAACAGGCAGCCCCATGAGCCAGGAAACCGACACCATCTACTCAACGGTTCAAACCGCGGTAGCAGATTTCAAATTCGACGACAAAGTCGCCAACGTCTTCCCAGACATGATCAAGCGATCCGTTCCGGGTTACAGCCATATTGTCGCCAACATCGGCATACTGGCCGAGCAATACGCCCAGCCCAACAGCCGCGTTTACGATCTTGGCTGCTCACTGGGCGCCGCCACCGTCGCCATGCGCCACCGAATACATGCACCGGGTGTGAAAATTATCGCTGTGGATAACTCTGAGGCCATGCTTGAACGCAGCGCCCAGTTTCTCGATGCCGAAGACTCGCCCACCCCGGTGGAAACCAAATGCGCCGACATTACCGAACTGGACATCCGCCAGTGCAGCTTCGCCGTTCTGAATTTCACCCTGCAGTTCATTGCCCCGGAAAAACGGCTGCAAACCATTCAGCGTATTTACGACGGCATGCTGCCGGGCGCTGCGCTGGTGCTTTCCGAGAAACTTCGCTTCGATGACCCCACGCAGGAAAAGCTGCTCGCCGAGCACCACCATGATTTCAAGCGCGCCAACGGCTACAGCGACCTGGAAGTCAGCCAGAAGCGGCAGGCCATTGAACGGGTTTTACTGCCGGAAACCGCCGATGATCACCTGAACCGCCTGAAAGCGGCCGGCTTCTCTATTGCCAGCCAGTGGTTCCAATCTTTTAACTTTGCGTCCTTTATTGCCATCAAATGATCGATTACCAGCCCTTTATCCAGCACATCACGAACACCCGCCTCGACCACTGGGTTGCGCCACTGAGCCAACAGCTCGACGAGCTCTGGGCCAACCTCAACGATGGCAACCTGCCGCGCATGCTGAAGCACTGGCAAAGCCTGCCGGAACTGGCTCTGCACGAGGCCGTTCTTGCCGACATCGTTCAGCTCAAAGGCGATACCTCTCGCGAGCAACACGAGCAGCTGCATGCCGCGCTGAAAGGCCTGATGCCCTGGCGCAAAGGCCCGTTTGACTTCTTTGGTATCGATATCGATTCCGAGTGGCGCTGCGACCTGAAGTGGAACCGGGTATCGCAGCACATCAGCAGCCTGGTTGGCCGTCACGTACTGGATGTCGGCAGCGGTAACGGCTATTACGGCTGGCGGATGAAAGCCGCTGGTGCAGCAACGGTTGCCGGCATTGATCCATCGTGGCTCTCGGTTGTACAACACATGGCGGTAAATAAGTACATTCAGGATGCCAGCCATACCGTGCTGCCCTTCACGCTCGAAGGCATGACGCAGAACCTGGAAGCCTTCGATACCGTCTTCTCCATGGGCGTGCTCTACCACCGCCGCTCACCGCTCGATCACCTGTTTGAACTGCGCGGTGCTCTGCGCCCGGGCGGCGAACTGGTGCTCGAAACCATCGTCATCGACGGTGAAGAAGGCGAATCTCTGGTGCCTATCGGGCGCTATGCGCGCATGAACAATGTCTGGTTCTTACCTTCTGCCCCGACCCTTGCGCAATGGCTCGACAAGATGGGCTTTGTGGATATCCGTATCGTTGACCAAAGTGAAACCACCACGCAGGAGCAGCGTCATTCCCAGTGGAAGCCCGGCACCAGCCTCGCGGATTATCTGGACCCTAACGACCCAACCCGCACCATCGAAGGCCACCCAGCACCTATCCGCGCCACCCTGATCGCCACCAAACCGGAAAACCAGCGGCTCAAGCGCTACTCGCTCGACTGACACCCCTGGCCCGGCTTAGATCACATCAAACTTGGCAGAGCCAACCCAAAGGCTCTGCCATGCGACCTAACAGCAAATACCTTCTTAAACGATTAAGAAAAGGTAATTTCCAGCACATTTCTTATAAAAAATGAATCTATGAAAAGGCAGGCAATTTCTTCTTAATCGTTTAAGCTTTACGTGTGAAGTACATACCAAAAAAACTTCCTGCAGGAAGCCCCATAAAAACAAGAAGGTAAACAACATGACAACCAAGTTTAAAAAGCTCTCTATTGCCGTTGCTCTATCGACCGCTCTGACAGGCACCGCCTTTAGTGATGGTCACATGGTCGCAAAGGGCACCGGTGGTTACAGCTGGGACTCTCTCGACAAATTTGAAAACATGGATTTATCGGGTGTTACCGTCACGGTCACCGGCCCTTGGCTGGCTCCGGAGAACGGTATCTTCACCAGCATTATGAGTTATTTCGAAGAAGCCACCGGTGCCGATGTTCAGTACACCGGCTCTGACAGCTTTGAACAGCAAATCGTTATCGATACTCAGGCCAAAACACCACCCAATGTGGCGATCTTCCCACAGCCGGGTCTGGCAGCAGATTTAGCCTCTCGCGGCCTACTGTCCCCAGTTTCAAGCAATGTGAAGAACGCGGTTCTGAACAACTATGCCGCAGCCCAATCCTGGGTAGACCTGGCGACCTATAAAGACAACAAAGGTAAAGACCAATTCTACGGCGTGTTCTTCCGGGTCGATCTGAAAAGCCTGGTCTGGTATTCGCCGGATAACTTCGATGACTACGGCTACGACGTGCCGGAAACGATGGAAGACCTGCTCGCACTTTCCGATCAAATGGTTAAAGACGGCAACACCCCCTGGTGTATCGGTTTGGGTTCCGGTGCTGCCACCGGCTGGCCGGCAACCGACTGGGTTGAAGACATTATGCTGAGAACCCAAACCCCTGAAGATTACGACAAATGGGTGACCAACGAACTGAAGTTTGACGATCCTAAAGTGGTTGAAGCCATTGAAACCTTCGGCAAATTTGCACGCAATGACGACTACGTTCAGGGTGGCGCAACCGCCGTCGGGACCACCGACTTCCGTGACAGCCCTAAAGACCTGTTCACTGTTCCTGCTAAGTGCTTCATGCACCGTCAAGCCAGCTTTATTCCAGCCTTCTTCCCTGAAGATATCGTTGTTGGTGAAGATGCCGACTTCTTCTACTTCCCGGCATTTGAAAGCAAAGACTTAGGCAAACCGGTACTGGGCGCTGGCACCGTGGTGACTGTGACCAAGGCGAACAAGGGCACCGAAGCGCTGCTTGAATATCTGACAACACCGCTGGCACATGAGCTGTGGATGGCCAAAGGCGGCTTCTTAAGCCCGCAAAAAGACGCCAAGGTTGAACTGTACAAAGACGAAACTTTGCAGCGTCAGGGTGAAATTCTGCTGAACGCGACAACCTTCCGCTTCGATGGCTCCGACCTGATGCCGGGTGCAATCGGCGCTGGCTCTTTCTGGACCGGCATGGTCGATTATGTCGACGGCAAGAGTGCAGATGCCGTTGCTAAAGACATCCAGAAAAGTTGGGACGCGATCAAGTAATCGCTCACCCAAAATAACAGGCCACTGTTCGGTGGCCTGATTCAAAAAAACAAGAATTATCAGGAGATATCAACGTGTTTGAGCAAATCTCAGGGGCTCTCCTTGCCATTACATTAGCCATTGGCGGAAGCGTTTTATTCTACGTTGGCCTAAACGTTCTGATTGATAAAGCATTTGCATCAGATGGTCTGCCTGCAATAAAACAGATGAAGCGCGACAAACAACGTGAAGCGCTTCGTCCTTGGATCTTTATAGGTCCGGCACTGCTGTTTCTATTTGTTTTCCTGGTCTACCCGGTTTTGAAATCGATACAACTTTCGTTCTTTGGCCGCGAGGGTGATGAGTTTGTCGGTTTTGCCAATTACATCTGGGCTATCCATAGTGACGGCTTTCAGTCTTCCATTATTAACAACCTGCTGTGGCTGTTAATTGTGCCAACCCTGGCCACCGCATTCGGACTCATTATTGCCTACCTGACTGACCGCATCTGGTGGGGGCAAATCGCGCGCACACTGATCTTCCTGCCTATGGCAATTTCATTCGTCGGCGCTTCTATTATCTGGAAATTCGTTTACGATTTTCGTGCGGCCGGCACCGAGCAAATTGGTATTCTTAACGCCATCGTCGTCGCCTTTGGCGGGGAACCGCAGTCCTGGATATCCCTGCCCTTCTGGAACAACATTTTCTTAATGATCATTCTCATCTGGATTCAAACAGGTTTCGCGATGGTGATTTTAGGTGCAGCGATTCGTGGCGTTCCGGAAGACACCATAGAAGCTTCCACAATGGATGGTGCTAACGAATTCCAAATCTTTTTCAAAATTGTCATGCCGCAAATCTGGCCCACCATTGTCGTGGTTTGGACCACCATCACCATTCTGGTATTGAAGGTTTTCGATATCGTTTACGCCATGACCAATGGCCAGTGGAACACTCAGGTGTTAGCCAACCTGATGTACAACGAAATGTTCCGCAACGCCAATTCGGGCACAGCCAGTACCGTCGCCGTTATTCTGATGATCGCGGTTCTGCCGGTGATGATTTACAACATTAAATCCGCCAAAGATTCCGCGCAATAGGAGCCAGCTGATGTCTATTGAATCTACAAAGTCAAAAGGTACCCTGTTTACCAAACATGTGTCCGTCTTGTTTCTGGTTTTGCTCTGGACGCTGCCTACTCTGGGCCTGCTGGTCAGTTCCGTGCGCGATAAGGATCAACTCAGTCTAAGTGGATGGTGGTCTTCGCTGACCGCCAGCGAGCAGCAGAATGTGCAACGCTTGCCGAAGGCCGATACTCAAGCAGCGGATGGCGCTGGCTTTATTATAGAAACCAACCTGTTTGGCGAAGGCACTAAAAACCAAATTCGCAGCTGGGGGTTTCGCGCTACCGAGATTGAGCAGTACAAGCCCGGCGAAACTGCCGAGGTTGATAACGGCGAGACCATCACTGTTTATGAAAACGGCAGGGTTGAATGGCGTTCCGACAGTGAATTTACTCACTCCCGGTCGCCAAGGGTGTTCTTCAATGCCAACATTCCACCGCGTTTCACCTTCGATAACTACCGTGAAGTGTTAACTTCGGAAGGTGTCGGGCGAGCCTTTATCAACACACTTACGGTTACACTACCGGCGACCTTTATTCCCATTTTAATTGCAGCCTTTGCTGCTTACGCGCTGGCCTGGATGGAGTTTAAAGGCCGTATGTTTTTCCTCGCCATGATCATCGGTCTGATTGTTGTGCCACTGCAAATGAGCCTGATTCCTGTATTGCAGATCTTCTCCCAAATTGGGCAGATAGTCGGCATACCCTCTAAGAGTTACCTGACGGTTTGGCTCGCTCATACCGGCTTTGGTTTACCGCTGGCGATCTACCTGTTGCGTAACTACATGGCAAGTTTACCAAAGGACATTATCGAATCGGCCTACATGGATGGCGCTACCCACTTCCAGATTTTTGTGAAGATGATTCTGCCGCTGTCGCTACCGGCGCTGGCATCTTTCGCTATTTTCCAGTTCCTGTGGGTTTGGAATGATCTGCTGGTCGCAGCAGTGTTCCTTGGCCAGGGTGAAGGAAAAACAGTGATGACTCAGCAGCTGATTGAACTGTTAGGCTCTCGCGGCGACAACTGGGAAATTCTGACCAGCGGCGCATTTATTTCTATTGCTGTGCCCATCATCGTCTTCCTGTCGATGCAACGTTACTTTGTCCGCGGCCTGCTGGCAGGCTCGGTAAAAGGTGGTTGAGATAAAAGAATAGGCTGCGGGCAACCGCGGCCTCTCAGACAACAATAATTAGAGTACCGAATATGACATTGGGTAAGAATAATGAACACCCGGCCTTGCTTGCGCTTGAAAGAATCTGGCCGGACGTTGACGCTCAATACAGCAGCCATAGACACAGTCACCGACTGGTCGATTTTAAAGCCGCACTGGTGCAGGACCTGCCTGCACTGTTCGATTGCCTTTATGATCTCTACCAGAATCACTGGGATTTCTACTATCAGCTAAAAAGCCTGGTAATGCTCGCTGCCAACCACTGGTTTGCAACGGCCAAAGACCAAAGGCCGTATAGCTGGGCCTCGGCCTGCTGGATTGAAGACGAACGCAACGTCGGCTTCAGCGCTTACGTTGATCTTTTCGCCGGAAACCTCAATGGCCTGGAGAAAAAAATACCTTACCTGAAAAACCTGGGCATTAACTATATCCACCTGATGCCCTTCTTCGAGACCGGCGAAGGTGACAGCGATGGCGGCTATGCGGTCAAGGACTATGGCAACGTAAACCCTCGCGTCGGTACGTTAGAAGATCTACATTCTGTTGCGGAAAAACTTCATCAAAATGACATCCGCCTGGTACTTGATTTTGTCTTTAATCACACATCCGATCAGCATGATTGGGTGGTGAAAGCAAAGTCTGGCGATCAATTTTATCAGCAGTTTTACTGGCTCTTCGACAACCCGGAAGAAAAGAACCAATATGCGCACAACTTACGTGACATCTTTCCGGATAAACGTCTGGGCTGCTTCAGTTGGTGCGAAGAGTTGCAATGCGATGTGTGGACAACCTTCAATGATTTTCAATGGGACCTAAACTACTGCAATCCAAATGTGTTCTATGCCATGTGTGGCGAAATGATGAAGCTTGCAAATGCTGGCGCTGACGTAATTCGCCTCGACGCTCTGGCATTTACCTGGAAAGAGCCCGGTACCAGTTGTGAAAACCTGCCCAAGGCTCACCGCCTGATCCAGGCGTTCAATGCCTTTTTACGCATATCGGCACCAAATATTTTATTCAAATCAGAAGCTATCGTGGCGCCTGATGATGTGGTTGAATATATCTCGGAAGATGAGTGTGCCTTATCGTACAACCCCAATATGATGGCATTGATCTGGGAAGCTCTGGCAACACGCGAAACCAAGCTACTGATTGAAGGCAGTCGCTATCGCACCCAGTTACCGGAGCACACCGTTTGGGTGAATTACCTGCGCTGTCATGATGATATCGGCTGGGCATTTGCCGATCAGGACTCCTGGGATGTCAGTATTAATCCTCATCACCACCGAAGCTTTCTCAACCAGTTCTACACCGGAAAATTCGAAGGCAGTTTCAGTACCGGGCTCCCCTTTCAGGAGAACCCGTTCAACGGTGACTGTCGCATTTGCGGTACGATGGCATCGCTGTGTGGCCTGGAACTTGGCTTTGCTCAGCAAAACCCGATACTGACAGACCATGCCTACAAGCGCATGCTGGTGATCAACGGTGTACTGCTGGCCTTTAAAGGTATTCCGCTGATTTACGCCGGTGATGAGCAGGCAATGCTGAACGACTACAGTTTTCAGCAACACCCTGCGCATCATAACGATCAAAGATGGGTACACCGAATTCCGTTCAACAAAATAAATTCACAACTTTCTGCCGAGCAGCAACACCAGTCTGAAGAGTTTTACACCAGCATGAAAGAGCTGATCAGGCTGCGTAAAACACACGCAGTATTCGGTGCCGGCGATATTACAATTTACCGCCAGATTCACCCTCATCTGTTTGTCTTTTCAAGAAGCACAGATACTGAAGTTGTCTACATCCTGGCAAACTTTTCTGAGCATCAGTTTTCAATTCATCATGACCAGCTGGATTCTTTGAATCTATCTCCCAAGGCAGTCGATCTGATTAACAATGGCGAGTTCAGCACAGCAGGCATTTTACAATTTGGTCCGTACCAAATGAACTGGCTCTACCAAGAAAAATCAAAACAGATTTAATTTAACCGGAGGTTATATGCAAAACAACGACTGGTGGCGGGGCGCGGTAATCTATCAGATTTACCCGCGAAGCTTTAAAGACAGTAACGGTGACGGCATCGGAGATTTAAAAGGTGTTATCTCGAAGCTAGACTACTTAGCCAACCTGAATATTGATGCCATCTGGTTATCGCCGTTCTTTACTTCACCAATGAAAGACTTTGGTTACGACATTTCAGACTACAAAGATGTAGACCCTATGTTCGGTACATTGTCAGACTTCAAAGAACTGATCGATAAAGCCCATGCAAAAAACCTGAAGGTTATTATTGACCAGGTGTACTCGCATACATCCGACCAGCATGCCTGGTTTAAAGAAAGCCGCAAAGACAAGACTAACGACAAAGCCGACTGGTATATCTGGGCAGAAGCTAAGCCAGATGGCACACCACCGAACAACTGGTTATCCCTTTTTGGGGGTTCCGCCTGGCAATGGGATACCGCGCGCCAGCAATATTACATGCACAACTTTTTAACCAGCCAGCCGGATATAAACTTCCACTGTGTTGCAGCACAGGATGCCATTTTGGATACCGCTAAATTCTGGCTCGAACTGGGCGTAGATGGCTTCCGTCTCGATGTTGTGAACATGTACTTCCACGATGTCGAGCTGACTGACAACGGCGTGGCTGACAGCCCTGAAAAGCAGTTTGTGGGTGTCGACCCGGCGAATCCTTTTTCCAAACAGTTCCACATTCACCAGATGTGCCGTGACGATAATTTAGAATTCTTAAAGCGTTTGCGTAAGCTTTTGAACAACTACCCCGGCTCTACCACGGTCGGAGAAATTGGTGCGCCCGACGGCATGAGCTACATGGCGCAATATACCGAGGGCGGCGATAAGCTGCATATGGCTTACACCTTTGAATTACTGAATGATCGGTGTGAACCCGACTATATCCGCAACACATTGAAAAGAGTTAACGAGAAACTCAGCGATGGCTGGCCATGCTTTTCTTTAAGCAACCACGACACCGTTCGCAGTGCGACCCGCTGGACCAGAAACTGCAGTAACCCCGAAGAAAAAATTAAAGCCATGCTGGCGCTGTTGCTAACCCAGCGCGGTACACCCTGCATCTATCAGGGTGAGGAACTTGGTTTACCAGAAGCCAACGTAGCCTTTGAAGATCTGCAGGATCCATTCGGCATCGAATTCTGGCCTGAATTCAAAGGCCGCGATGGTTGCCGTACACCGATGGCTTGGGAAAACAAAAGCGACTTAGGCTTCAGCAACAGTGGCAACAGTTGGTTACCACCGGAAGCCGCTCACCAGGCTCTATCCGCTGCGTCTCAGGATGGCGTTAAAAGCTCAACACTTGAATTTACCCGAGAGTTTATTGCATTCAGAAAACAGCACAGCGCCTTAATTTCTGGCAAACTTGAGTGGCTATCGAACGGCGGTGACTGCCTGATTTATCAACGTCAAAATGACAATGAAAAAATCATCGTCGCCATTAACTTCGGTGAACAAGCTTTCGACTTAGGCAGTTATGCGGGGAGTGAAATTATTTGGGGAGAACTGAGCAGCGGAAAAATTAATCCCTACCAGATCGTAATTTTTAAAACCGAATAGTTTTTAAAATAAAGAAGGGCCAGCTTTGTCTACAGGACCAACAAACAAAAAGATGACGGTTAAGTCGGTTGCAGAAATCCTTGGGGTATCAACTGCGACGGTGTCTAACGCCTTTAACCGTCCTGACCAGCTTTCTGCCGGGTTACGCGAGCGCATTATCAGTGAGAGTGCGCTGCTGGGCTATTATGGCCCGAACCCAGCCGCACGCAGCTTGCGTACCGGGGCAACCGGCGTTGTTGGTATCATGCTGGCAGAGCACCTGGCCTACAACTTTACAGACCCCTGTGCCATTGAGTTTCTGCAGGGCGTGGCCGAAGTTTTAGATAAAGCGCAGGTCAATATGCTCCTGATGCCCGGCAGGCAGGAGTTCTACAAAGAGAAATCTTTAGAAGCCATTCCGGAAAGATACATTCTTTATGGACCACCACGGGATTTGGAAATACTTCAACGAATAGAGACTCAAAGAAAACCCGTCGTGACTGTTGATTTCAGCCTGCCAAGCCACCTGTCCGTGAATGTTGATAACTACGGCGGCGCTTCGGCGGCGGCTAAACACATACTGGAACAGACGACCGGCGCTATCGCTGTTATCGGCATCCGCCTTTGTGATTCCGGAAAACTTCAGACGATGGAGAACCAGGAGCTTAATGACAAATCACTCTCCGTTTCCTGTCAGCGTTTAGATGCGTATCTCTGTGCGGCTAATGAAGCAGGTCGGCCCATATCGTTAGACCGTGTCTGGTCTACTGATGAAAGCACCTGGATGCATGGCGTAGAAGCGGCTGAAAGAATATTGTCGACCGAGCCAAGGCCGGAAGGCCTGCTTTGTATGTCTGATCAATTCGCACTCGCGGCTTTATCCGTTGCCAGAAGCATGAACATTCGAGTACCGGAAGAACTAAAAATTGTTGGCTTTGATGGCACACCGGAGTCGAAAAGATATCACCCGGAACTCACAACCGTTTATCAGCCCAGCCTCGAAAAAGGCCGGCTGGCAGCGAAAATGGTATTGAACCCGAACGACTATGAAAGTTTGGTTCTTCCCACTGAATTAATGATCAGAGAGTCCAGCTAAGATAATTTAAACAGGAATGTTCAGCACAGTGTTTTTTGCATGAGCAGTGCGTTGTACTTTACCCCGGCTATAACGTAGTAGTTTTTACGCACACCAATTTTCGTATATCCCAGTTTTTCATAAAGACGAAGAGCCGCTTCATTGCCTTCACGGACCTCCAAAAATACTTGTTTTACTTCCCTTTGGGCCAGGTACTGATGCCAGCTATACAATGCTTCAGTGGCTCTGCCAGACTTTCGATAGTCAGCCCCGATAACGACTTGCAGCAGCTCGGCTTCATCCAGAATGATCTTTTCTGCAATAAAGCCAATTGGCTGCCCTCCCTCTACCACCAACATAAGCTGCTGTTGGTTTATACAGTGTGCAATGGCTGAATCAGGCAGAAGTGAGTCGTCAGAGCTTTGAGCAATAGCAACAATCAGGGCGGTATCGCGCTCGGTGGCTGGTTGTAACGTCATTGTTTGTGCAGGAAGGGAGAGGTCTGAATCTCATGCCAGGCCCGGGCTTTCAAAGCCGGTTCATCCATCATTTTATACAAAGAAGGAAGTATTAGACGTTCCGTACTGTCATTGATTCTGCCTGTTAGCGGCCAGCTATTCAGTTTTGGCAGCACGCCTCCGAAGACCAACAGCTTGCTGGTTTCGTGTTTTTCTTTCAGGTGATCGATAACCCCTGAAACATACTGCCGGGCGGCATCGACGCCCTGATCTGCGCTGGCATTACTAAAGAACGGCCAGGAAATAGTATGATGATACTCCAAAGGACTTAATTGCCCCTCAATGGCCTTAACTATGTTACCCGCCAAAGAGATTGCCTGATCCTGATAGAGTGCATGATCGTCAATCAATGAACTCGCCACTAACCAGTCGCCAAATACGTAAAGACCCAGACCGAAACGAACAGGCCTGGCCTGTGGTACTTTTTGTTTTTGTTTTTGTTTTTGATTTGGTTTTTGCACTTCAGCTTTGGGCTGTTGGGCTACTTTCTTTTGCTGAGCGGCTTCTGGGTTTTCAGAAACTGCCTGATTGACGCTGGAGCCTTCTGCCGCCTGATGAGCATGAAGCCTGGCAACGACTGCAACATCTTCTTCACTGTCTAAATCATCTGAGAGTTGCAGCGGCGGCAGAGAATTAGCCAAAACAGCACGCGGGAACCAGGGCTGAATACCCATAGACTCCAGATAGTCACTTTTTAGTTGCTGCTTAGATTCCACAAGGTTGCCATGCATGGTTAAACGATTGGGTGCGATTTTATCAGATAGATCATTCACAGGCTGCAGCTTTCTGAACTCATGTTTATGCGGGCGAGACGCCCGCGTTCCGGAGTAGCTGCGCTGTTGTGTGACGGTCGGTGGACCGCGGGCGTCTCGCCCGCTCTTTGCCTTACCATCCCTTTGCTCTCATTCCCGCAGGCAATAAAAAACCCCAGCAGAGCGCTCTGCTGAGG
>NZ_SLZR01000025.1 GCF_004341165.1 Reinekea marinisedimentorum | reverse complement strand
CTTCGGCGTCTGAAAAACTGAGCTGAGACATGATTGAGTCCGTTAGTTTGATTTTGGCTATTATCGCTTAATTTGTTGTATTTTTCAGAGGTGCCCTAGGAATATATTGATTGCTTTATCATTCCACTCTGACTCAGCAGCGTATTTGTGCAAATAGATCACATGGGTTTTTAACTCTCTAAGAAGGCTCCAGTATTTAGCCTGATATTGACTCATTTCATTCCCCTAATCAAAAGAATCAAAAAGGCCAGTGTCATCGATATTCATCAACCTCAATTTAATTAATGAATATCCTGCACCACCCTACATTTCGGAAACCCCGAACACCCCCAAAACTCCTTCCCTGCATTCTCGCCACGCTTAACCGTGCGAAGTACCATACTGCTACCGCATTTAGGGCACTTCCGCTCTGCATTTTTATCCGCCCGCGTTTTCAGCTGCTGCACATGCTGACGATGCGTCTTCAACGTTGGCGCTAGCCTGCCGGATGCTATTTGCGATACAGCCATTGTAACCTGAGTTTCATTAAGGACGGGTTTCGTGAACGATTTGATGTACCGGATGTACCCCATGCCTGCGGTTACATTGGCAGGCATGGGGGTTTTAAAGGTGCTTTCTCCGGTGAACACTACAACGGAATGAATGGTTTCTGGCGGTAAATCTAATGCGGCTTCCAGTGCTTTTACATGTTTGTAGTTTTGCCGCAGCGGGTTTTGGAATTTGAACGATTTTTTGTATATTTTCTGCGTCCACTGGGCTTGTTTTTCATTACCGAAAATCCAGCCTTTCATGTTCTTAGTTTCTACAACAAAGATGCCGAACGGGGATACAAAGATGTGGTCTATTTGCGTGGTTCCATCGGGTGTTGGCAGGGTGACGTTATGTATTCGCTGGTAAGTTTCTTCCGGTAGCCTCAGCTTTGCGGCAAACCTCACCAATGCTTCGCCAACCTGCCCTTTGAACCAGGGGGTTTTGAAGAAACCAATAATGAACATGATGGGCAGAAGCCACCACAGTTTGAAAACCTGGTTGATGATTGGGGAGTAATCCATCGCTCACACTCACCTGAATGTCACATACCGCGGGGCGGCGTTGCGGAGCGCTTTTTCGGGTTGAAGTCCTTAGCGGCTCCTCCTTTACTGCGATTATATTCGCGCTGTGAGCTATGCCTGTCAAATTGAATATCGAAGAAAGCACCGCCGGGAATTCACCCGCCTTTTTGGGGCGGCAAACTGTACCGGCAAGCACCACGTTACCCGCTCGAATTTTAACTTCCTGTTCGTACATTTATTACCTTAGCGGTTACCAGCCAACTCGCTGAAAAGTAGTGGTGAATGCCTTGCATAGGCCCACCCAGCGGTAATCCTGCAAATATACACACAGGGGTGAGGCCGATTAAGCGAATCTATGGCCCTGTCACGCCCGGTTTAACGCGCTTTGTTTTTCTTATTTTTGTACATAGCGGCATCTGCATTGGCAATCATTTCTTCCAGCGAAAGTTCGGTATCGTAGGGAAAGCTGGCCAGGCCAGCGCTGTATTCGATGGTATAAGGTTTATTAATCGCTTTGTTCATGGCATCCATTTCTGCCTTAATACGATCCAGAACCGCCGAGATTTGTTCGCCACTGGCATCGGTCAGCATGGTTACAAACTCGTCGCCACCGAGCCGGCCAATTACGTCGCTTTCGCGGAATACTTTGCGCATGACCTCGGCAAACTGCTTTAACGCAAAATCACCCTCGTGATGGCCGAAGTTATCGTTGATCGGTTTAAAGTCATCCAGATCAAACAGAATCACAGACATATCGATATAGTTGCGCCGGCAAACATTACGGCTGTGTTCAGCCAGCGTTATAAAGCCTCTGCGGTTCGATATCAGGGTTAATTCATCCAGCGTTGCAAACTGAATGGACCTGATTTCTTGCTCTATCATTGCGCCCAGGTCGTTTAACAGTTGCTTATCTTCTTCATCCAGGTACTTGGGTTTGGAGTCTATCAGGCACAGCGTGCCCAGATTTATGCCTTGCCTGAGCTTCAGCGGATAGCCCGCATAAAAGCGGATATTGGGTGCATCGGTCACCAGCGGATTATCACAGAACCGCTCATCGTCAATCGCGTTAGGAATAATAAACAAACCATCTTTGTTAATGGCATGGCCACAAAAAGAGATGTCCCGTGGTGTTTCTGTGGCATCTAAGCCCTGAGCGGATTTAAACCATTGACGGTCTTCATCAACAAGGCTGACCAGCGATATTTCGACACCGAACATACGTTTGGCCATGCGGGTAACGCGATCAAACCGTTCTTCGTGAGAGGTATCGAGTATTTGGAGTGTCCTTAAGGCATGAAGCCTTTCGGCTTCATTGGCCGGTAGTTCTGGCTTAATCATATCGGCTCCTGCTTACTGTTTAGGGTAAGTATAGGTTGTCTTAATGATTAGTCAGCTTGCGCTGGCCATAGGCTTGCGCCCTGCCAGCCGGCATAGTCTATTGCAGGGAGTAATCCACCGGCACCACCAGCGTTATCTGCTCGTCGGCCATGAGCTCGGGAAACGCTTTAAACGAGGTTTTCGCCATGCGTAAGGTGGCGTCATCCAGCCGTTCAAAGCCGCTGCTTTCGGCTATGGATGCCTGTTCTACCTTGCCATTGGCGTTGATAGTGACCGATATTTTAGCGATGCCCTCTTCGCCCTTTCGGCGCGATAAGGTTGGGTATTTTTTGTTTCGGGCCAGCTTTTTCATCACCGTTTGAATATAAGCGGCTTTGGCGGCCTCTGCTTCGCTGGAGCGCACCTTAGTAACACCCAGTTTATCGCTGACCACGCCCTGCCCGCTGCCCTGAGCAGAATTGGAACCGGCATAGGCACCTTGCGCCTGGCCTTGGCTGGCGTTGGCTGAATTCGCCTCACCTGTCTGCACGGCATTACTGGCGTTCGGGTTTGCGGCCGTCATTGGCGTTGCTGGCTCTGGTTCTGGCTCTGGCTCTGGCTCTGGCTCTGGCTCTGGCTCTGGCTCTGGCTCTGGCTCTGGCTCAGGCTCAGGCTCTGGCTCAGGCTCTGGTTCTGGTTCTGGTTCTGATTCTGGTTCTGGCTCTGGCTCTGGCTCTGGCTCTGGCTCTACAAAATAACTGACTGTGCTTGCCT
Organism: Reinekea marinisedimentorum; assembly: GCF_004341165.1. Classification (GTDB taxonomy): domain Bacteria; phylum Pseudomonadota; class Gammaproteobacteria; order Pseudomonadales; family Natronospirillaceae; genus Reinekea; species Reinekea marinisedimentorum. The sequence continues at coordinate 37,381 of NZ_SLZR01000025.1, read as the reverse complement.
GCTGGAATGCGGCCATTTCAATCTCGGCTTCCGGGCGTGGCTTGTGCGGTTGTGGCTGTGGTTTGGGTGGCTCATCCGGTGCGGTCCATAGGGGTACACTCACCGCCTGCTGTACCGGGCCATCGGTTGTGCCGGTGCCCAAGGTGCGACTACCCTGAAACAAGCCGGCAAAGGCTACAACGTGCAAACAAAAAGCAAAGATAAACGAGACTAAGTAAGATTTTTTCATCAGATATTTTTCAGTAGAGTCGCCAGGCTGACCCGGCGAATGCCGCTGGCTTTAACGTCCGATAAAATATGTTGCAGTTCAACCGCTGAAAAATCGGCGTCTACCTGCAGCAGCAAGTGCACAGACGCAGGTTGCGGGCTCGATTCCAGCGTCGTTGCCAACGTTTCAGTTAATACCGCTTGGGCTATGGGTTGAGCATCCAGCTGCATTTGGCCGGTGTTATCGATATACAGTTTTATAACCTGTTCTGATATTTCATCGTTACTGACAGAGAGTGGCAGCTCTACATCAATGTTGTCGGTTTTTTCTATATGCCCGGCCACCATAAAGAAGATGAGCATTAAGAAAACGATGTTGATGAGCGGGATCATGTTGTCATCGTCGCCCAGGGGTTTCGGTTTATTGGCGGAAACATTCAGCATCATTCAAGCCCCTGCAGGGAAACGTGCTCGGCACCGGCGTGGGTTAAGGCATCCATCACTTTTACAAGTTGTTGGGTGGTCACAGCATCCGTCACCGAAACCAGATACACCGCATCGGGCTGCACTGCAACCAGGCTCTGCAAGGCTGCACCCTGCTCTATAGATACGGTCTTTCCGGCAACTGTAATGGCCGAGCCACCCGTTTCTACCTGCACACTCAACAACACCGGCCCGGCATTCGGGCTGGCATCCGGCAAGGGTACGGGCAGCTGCCGGTAGGTCACAAAACTGGAAGACAGCATAAAAAACAGCAACAGAATAAACACCACATCGATCAAGGGCGTCAGGCTAATGGCCTTTCTGCTTGGCTTAGCAGGTAAATTAAGCAACACGCTGGTTGGCACCCAAAGCCGTGACGTTAGATTTCAGCGCTTCCGGCAGCTGGGTAAAGACGCGGGTCACGGCATCGTCCATTTTACTTGCGACAGAATCGACCCGGCGCTCCAGCCAGGTGTGCATGGCAACCACAGGTATGGCGACAGAGAGCCCCATTGCCGTCGTCAGCAGCGCTTGCCAGATACCACCGGATAATACCGATGGGTCAACATTGGCACCGGCGATTTCCATTTGCTGAAAGGCGGTTATCATACCCAGTACCGTGCCTAACAAACCCAGCAGCGGCGCTAAGGTTGCTATCACTTCCAATGGCCGTAACAGGCTGCGCAACGAAAGCATTTTCAGCTGCGCTATGCGGTTAAGCTCTTGTGTTAAGCGATCTTCCGGTAAATTTTTCTGTTCTACACCCTGCACCGCCACCTGCACAACATGCGATACCGGGCGCGAGGTTTTTAACGCCGCGATGGCTTTGGCAACGTCACCTTTTTGCCAGTGCTGCAAACAGGTTTCAACATCGGCCGTGCGGTTTGCGCCGCTGTACAGCAGTTGCCAAACCTTGATAAAAAAGATGGTCAGTGCCAGCACCGACATAGATAAAAGAATCCATACAATCGGGCCGTATTCAATGAGAGTCTGCATGGAAAATCCTTAACGATATTGAGTTTACTGAGTGATAACGACGAAAAACGTAGTTCATTTTCAATGTAATGAGATCCTATTGCATATAGGAATGATTCTCAAATCAAAAAATTATAAATTGGATTCAGATCAAAAAAAGCCTGCGCAAGGCAGGCTGAAAAGGACCAACCAACTATGAACTTAGATTCTGTATGAACTTACATTCTGAACGTGGCGTTAAAACCGATGGTGCGGGTTTGGCCAACAGAAACACGCTCGATTGCGCCATTATCCCAGTACACGATGTCTTCGTTGGTCAGGTTTTTAACGTAGGCATCCAGGGTGAAATCGCCAATAACATAGTTAGCGCGGATATCAGCAGTCACATAATCTCCGGCTTTGTAGTCACTGGTGTTATCCAAATCTGAATAGTATTCGCCCACGTAAACCACATCGGCACCTACCGAGAAGCGGTCGCTGAAGTACTGAGTGACACCCACACTGGTATTGAATGCAGGTGCGTTTGGCAGCTCGTTACCGTCAATAGTGTCATCATCGCTGATGACTTCAGTTTGTGTATAACCAACGGATGCACGCAGTGATGTGGAATCGGTCAGCCATTTATCGCCTTCCAGCTCTACACCGTAGGTCAGAGCATCTTCAACGTTTTCAATGTACTGAAGGGTATCGTCCAGGCTGCTGTCGTATTCAGAAACAAAGGCCTGATAATCTGCGTAGTCGTTAATGAAGGCGCTGACAGCCACGTTAGCGCCGGCAATGCTGGTTTTCAACGCAGCTTCATAGGCCCAAACGGTTTCAGAATCGTAGGTGTAGTAGCCGATGTTATCGGTATCCGATGCCCAGTTAACGGCACCACCGCCGGCGTTATAGCCTTTACGCACCGAGGCGCTGACAACTGTGTTGTCGGTCAGCTCATAAATGGCGGCAATTTTCGGCAGCAGAACATCTTCAGAGACACTTTCATCGAAGTTGTAATTGGTGTTACTGGCGTGATCCAGCATTCTGTCGGTCGATTCATTTTCATAGCGCAAACCGGCAATCAGGCTTAATTCGTCAAGCAGCTGATACGAGGCTTCACCAAACACGGCAGCTGTGGTGACATCACTTTCAACATCGATAACGCTAAAGATATCCTGCGTGGTTTCGGTGTTAGAAAGATACACACCAACAAACGCGGTTGCGCTGTCATCGCTTGCGCGGAAGTTAAGGCGATTCTCAACGGTTACATTATCGACATCCGAAATCACCGTACGCGAAGATGTGTATTCGTTAAATTCAACATCAGTCTCGGCATAAACAATCTGGAAGCTGTTAGATATCTGATCTGTCAGCTGATAATCCGCATCACCGGCAACCGATTTCACTGTGGAATCCTGAATACGGGTGTAATCCCGATCCGCACTGCTTACGGTAAAGGTTTGGGTGGAATAGTCCTCGTCTGTATCGTTCGCCCAGTTCAGGTAACTGCCGTCAAAGCTGCTGTAATTAACGGTGGCTTTGGCGCTTAACTCAGGAAGAAAACCAGGCTCCCAGAGCAGTTTGGAACGCAAATTCAGGTTGGTGGTGTTATCTAAATCGGGTGAATCGTCCAGCTCGGTGGCTGCCTGCTCGTAAGTGATGTAGCTTTCACCGGTGCTGCCATCAACAGCCAGGCGGAACGCCAATTCATCTTCAATCAACGGGCCGGATGCCATAACTGCAAGGTTAGACAGCGTGTTGCCGTTTTCATAAACCTCGGTACCCAGGCGAATGGCCGCCTCCTGGTAATAGGTAGGGTCGTTCGATTCAACAACCATGGCACCACCGATAGAGTTAGTACCCTGCGTGGTTGATTGCGGGCCACGGTATACCTCGACCTGTTTAACATCCCACGATTTTGAAGGCGTGAAGTTATAGCCCGACCAGGACTGGCTTACCCCGTCCACTATGGTGGAAACACGGGCACGCGCGCCGCTGTAAAAAGCGTAACCACCGGTCGCTGCGCCGGTACCGTCTACACCGCGAATACTAACCGCACCAAAACCGCCGTTAATGACATTGGGTGTGCTGGCAGCAATTTCGTTGATGGTTTGCGTTTCAGTGGTTTGTAACTGGTCTTCCGTAATCACGGTAACCGCAGTGGTCGCCTCTTTCAGGCTACGTTCAATCTTTTCACCTGAAATGACAATGGTGTCTGTTTCTATTTCGGTTGAGTCGTTTGCAACGGCAACATTTGTTGCTGTTAAACCGGCCTGGCTAACCAGCGCAACAACAAGCGCCTTGCGTTTAAATTGAGTTAAGGGCATTGATATTTACCTTTGTACACCTGTGAAGGGATGCAAACGATAATCATTATCAAATACAATCTCAACAAGTTATTTACAATTTTTTATAACTTGAGCGACCGGTTATTAAGTTTCCTTATGTTTAGAAGGGGTATTTCGAACACAATTACATCGCAAATGATAATCATTGGCATTTACAACCAAGGCTCTATTCGATAGCATCGCCGCAGCTTCAAAAAGGTGACTCTATGCAACCACTCAAACTGAATGTTTCAGCAACCTACCCTATTGGCACCTCGATGCACCGGCTGGTTTTAACCGGCCCGGGGCTGACAGAAGAAAGAATCCCCGCCAATTACGGCGGTTTACACATCAAGCTGCTTTTTAAAACCAAGACACAAGCCAAGCTTGAATTGCCCGAATACACCCATGGAAAACTGAAGTGGCCAGCACCCGATAAAAAGCCTGTTGCCCGCACCTATTCCATTGCAGGTTTCGATGCCACCCGGAAAGAACTGACGGTAGATTTCGTTAAGCACACCCCTGCTGGCATCGCCTGCGATTTCGCAACCCACTGCGCCGTGGGTGATGAAATAGGTTTCAGCGGCCCGGGTTTAAAACAATTAATCATTCCTGACGTAAAAAATCATCTGCTTGTCGGTGATGCTTCCGCCGTACCGGCGCTTTCTGCGGTACTTGCACACATACCTACTTCGGCAACGGTTCACATTTTTATTGAGCTGGAAGAACTGACAGAAATTGAAGAGATTCAACGGACTTATTTTTCTGAAACGTCTGCAAGCGTCACCTTTGTTCCGCAACGCTTTAGCCCTGCAGAAACGCTGACACCATTGCTGGAACAGCTTGCTATACCCGACGAAAGTTCAGACTGGAGCTTTACGCTTGCTGGCGAACACCAGACCGTCGTCGATTTACGCAAGCACCTTTCGCAAAAGAAAATTCCTAAAGAATTCATCTACGCCGTGCCCTACTGGCGTAAAGAATTTACCGAAGAGGGTTACCACCAGATGCGTCACGACACCATGGATAACGAACTGTAACCCTTAAACTGATAACCCCTTAAACCGACACCCCATATTTAACCAGACAAATTCGGAGACACCATGATTAAGCTTAAAACCGCCGGCCTGGCAGTGACGTTCGCTGCCCTGCTTCCTCTGGCACAGGCAAAAACAGTGACTCATGCACAAGGCACTACCGAAATAGACGCGGTGCCTGAAAAAATTATCGCTCTGGATTTAGCTGCAGTAGATACGTTAAACACCCTGGGGGTAGAAATTACCGGCCTGCCTAAACCACACGCTTACGATTATCTGGAAAAGTTCACCGGTGATCAGTACACCTCTGTCGGGTCATTCTGGGAACCGGATTTTGAAACCATTGCTGCATTGCAACCCGATCTAATTGTCATTGGCGGCCGCAGCCAAAAACAATACAAAGCGATGAGTAAGATTGCGCCTACTGTCGATGCCACCGTTTGGAACGAGCCGTTCCTGGATCAATTCTACAGTGTTACCGAAATGCTGGCCGATAGCGTTGATAAATCGGCACAGGCCGAAGCTGAACTGGCAGCCATTAAAGCACGCGTAGAACAGATTAAAACCGCACCACAGAACAACAAGAATGCCCTGTTTATTTTAACTTCCGGCGGCAAGATTTCGGCATTTGGCCCAGGCTCCCGTTTTGGCTGGATTCATGATGAACTCGGTATTGAACCAACGGTTAAAGATGTTGAAACAGAAACACATGGCGACCCAATCTCCTTTGAGTTTCTGCAGAAGGTCAACCCGGACATGATCTTTGTAATGGACAGAGATGCCGCCATTGGGCAAGATTCACAAGCCGCTAAAGCCCTGCTGGATAACGAATTGGTTCATCAGCTGACGGCCTATAAAAATGACGACATCACCTTCCTGAACGGCTATTCATGGTACATGGTGGCTTATGGTCTGACCGCGATGAACAACATGCTCGATGAGATCGAAACCGCACTCGGCATTGATCAATAAACCAGGATACGACAAATCTCATGAGGCTAACGACACCTGTAACGCTAATGCTGGCTATCGCCGCTGTGACCGGCCTGGCCGTGGTCAGCCTGTTTATTGGCGTAGCAGATATCAATTCGTTTGACGAATTCTGGTCGCTGGTTTTTCTTACCAGGCTGCCAAGAACGCTGGCCGTTATACTCACCGGCCTGTCGCTTTCGGTCGCCGGTGTTGTTATGCAATCGCTGGCCCGCAATAAATTTGTCGAGCCCACCACCACCGGTACAGTTGAGTGGGCGGCGCTGGGTATTTTACTGCTGCTGCTGTTTTGGCCGCAGGCATCTATGACAACCAAGCTGATTGTCGCCAGTTTGTTTTCACTTATCGGCGCCAGCAGCTTTCTGTTTATTCTCAGCCGTATTCAACTGCAGAGCAGCCTGATTATTCCGCTGGCCGGCATTATGTATGCCGGTGTTATCAGCTCGGTGCTGGCCTTTATTGCCTACCGGTTTGATCTGATGCAATCGGTCTGGACATGGATTCAGGGCGATTTTTCCATGATTCTAAAAGGCCGCTACGAATTATTATGGATCAGCGCGGCGCTGTGCGGCCTGGCTTACTTTACGGCAGACCAGTTTACGCTGGCCAGCATGGGGAAGCACACGGCGCTGAACCTGGGGCTGAACTATCGCTTCACGCTGTTCTGGGGTGTTTCCATTGTTGCCATGATCTCCGGCATTACCGTGGTTATTTCGGGCATCATTCCGTTTGTTGGTCTGGTTGTTCCAAATATTGTCAGCCTGCTGTTTGGTGACAATTACCGGCGAACCCTGCCCTGGGTGGCAGTGATTGGCACCGGGTTGGTTTTGACCTGCGATATTCTGGCCCGGGTGCTGGCCTTCCCTTACGAAATACCTGTCGCCACGGTCATGGGTGTTATCGGCAGTATTATTTTTCTGATTCTTATTCATAAGCAAAACCAACATGCATAGTAGCGCTTTACCCTTTACAGCCACAAAACCCCGATTGAGCTTTTCCAGCACCGGCATTCGGCTGGCCATTTTGTGCGCGTTTCTGCTGGTATCTGTCACCCTGTTTTTAACCTGGAACGTAAAAGCCAGCTGGGCATTTACCCTGGAGTACCGGGGCATGAAATTGCTCAGCCTGGTAATCGTTGGGGCTTCTATCAGCATCGCCACACTGTTATTCCAGACTATTTGTGGTAACCGAATCTTAACGCCCGGCATTATGGGGTTTGATTCGATGTATATTTTAATTCAGACCATCCTGATATTTTCGCTGGGCTCTGTTGGTTTTTCATCGATGAGCCCCTATTTGAAGTGGGCTCTGGAAACGGCCGTGATGCTCGGCTGTGTATTGCTGCTGGCGTGGATGCTGTTCCGCGGAACCTCGCAATCGCTGCACTACCTGATTCTGGTCGGTATTATTTTTGGTGTGCTCTTCACCAGCCTTTCTTATCTGTTCAGCCGCATGCTCGACCCAACTCAATTCTCGGTACTGCAAGATTCAATGTTCGCGTCTTTCGGTTCCGTTGACCCTGCCCTGCTGCTGATATCCGGTTTTGTGTTTACGGCAACAGCGCTATTTTTGTTTCGCATACATGCAGAGCTGGATGTTATGTTGCTGGGAAGGCAGTCTGCCCTGAATCTAGGTGTCGATTTTTCCAGACGTACACTCCAAACACTTTTTGTTACCGTTGTGCTGATCGCGCTTTCAACCGCATTGGTTGGGCCTGTTTCATTTTTCGGCCTGCTGGTCGCCCACCTCACTTACCGCCTGTGTGGCAGCTACAAGCACGGCATTATGATTCCGTTTGCAACGGTGCTTGGCATATTAACGCTGGTTTCCGGCGAGTTTGTGCTTCAACACCTGCTCAGCTTTCAAACCCGGTTGAGCATCATCATCGAGTTTATTGGCGGTGTTTTCTTTTTAGTCCTCATTATTCGACAGGGTAAAGCATGATTCAATTTAATAACGTTTCTGTTGATATTCGCTCCACACCTATTTTAAAGGACATCAGTTTCAGCATTCCTGAAACCGGATTAACCTCGGTGATTGGGCCGAACGGTGCTGGCAAATCGACCCTGCTTTCAGCACTCACCCAAACGGTTCCAACCAGCGCCGGAGAGATTCTGATCGATGACAAGCCGATTCAGTCTTACGAAAAAAACAAATTGGCGCGCACGCTGTCCATTCTGCGTCAGGATAACCACCTAACAGCACGATTGACGGTGGAAGATCTGGTCACCTTCGGTCGATTCCCCTACCACAAAGGCAGACCGACAAAAGAAGACGCACAAAAGATTGCCACTGCGATTGAATTTTTAGGGCTGAATGAATTCCAACACCGCTTTTTGGATCAGCTTTCCGGGGGTCAAAGGCAACGCGCCTTTATAGCCATGGTGCTGGCGCAGGATACAAAATACGTGTGCTTTGATGAACCGCTGAACAACCTGGATATGAAGCACAGCCAATCGATCATGAAGCAGTTGCGTCTGGCCTGCGACAGCCTGAATAAGAGCATTATTGTGGTGCTGCACGATATTAACTTTGCCGCCAGTTACAGCGACTCAATTATAGCGATGCACAACGGAAGGGTTTTCGAGATTGGTTCACCGGAAGAAATCATGCAGGACAACATACTGCAGGCGTTGTACGACATGCCATTGCATGTTCAAACCATCAATGGCCAGCCGCTTTGTCTTTACTACAGTTAAGCAGCCATTAGCTTAATGGCTGGTTTGTCGTGGAGCGCAGCAGAATATCTTTTAACGGCTGCATTGCAGCTTCTACATTGTTGACGGCAGATACGCTCATCAGGCGGAAGTAAACCTCATTATAAACCGCCAGCAAATTACAGCTGGAATCGTAACGCACCAGCGCACCGGCAAACTCAACAGCCGTTTCTACATAGCGACTGGCGTTTTCGTAAACGGGTTGATTGCTGAGCACGATCTCAGCAATTTCCAATGCATTACCGCCATACAACACTGCCCTGCCCAGATCATCGTTGACCGCATAAAACTGAGCAAGCTGAAGGGTTTTATGCCAGGACGTTTTAGCCTGTTTGGTGCAGGCCATTAAAATAGAGCGATGATGATCACATAGAAATTTCATTGTTTTTCCCACTAATACTGGCTGATGCTTATACCGAAAGTTCGCTGACCAATTGACTGCACTCGGCAATGAGGTGCTCTGTCCAGCTTGCTATTTGATGGTCTGTTACGATAGAGCCGTGATCTGCTTTTGTAACAGCAAGTTTATCTGCCGCAAATGGACAGGCCCGGTTACAGGCATTGGATGGCCAAAGGTTCACAACGGTAGCGCCGGTTTTGGTGACACATTGCGAAAGCCAGCTCATGGCATGGAGAAAGTAACCTTCCAGTTTTGGCGATTCGGCCATGACATAGATGGCGGCTATTTTTCCGCACAGATTACTGCAGGCGAACTGGGGTTCTATTCCTTCCCAGCAATGCTGAGTGTAATGGTAATCCCATGCAGGAATAGCAAAAATAAAGAAGTCGTAAGACTCACAGACCTTTGAATTAGCATCTGCGATATCCAGCACATCAACATCTATACCGTGCTTTGCCATTTGCTGTTGAATACGGGAACCGACCTTTTCGAACGTCTCAATATTGCTGCTAAGGAACAGACCGATATTCAGTTGGAATAATTCCATAATCACCCCCCATTAAAGATAACCTTGATTTTAATGAGAATAATTATCATTAGCAACTAAAACCGAACATCAGCATCGATTTTTTCGTACCTGCGAACAACGACCCGTTACAGGCCCTAAGAAACCTGATCATCCTTAAACATAAACCAGCTGCTTTCATGTTTTTCAAAACCAATCTTCGGGTAATAATTAACAGCCTGTGGAGCAGAAAGCAGCGTTAATAAACACCCCGGTTGCAGGCGTTCCAGTGTGCCTTGCACCAGGCCGGTTCCAATGCCCTGCCCCTGATGTTCGTTAGAAACCGCCAGGTCAGAAAGGTAGCAACAAAAATGAAAATCGGTGACTGAGCGTGCAACCCCAACCAGCTCATTACCCAACCATGCGGTTACCAGCAAGTCGGCATGCTCTAGCATGGCAGACATACAGGCTGGGTTTTCAACCGGGCGTCGGCCGCCCAAAGTAGTCTTCTTAAGAAGCGTCACAAACTGATCTACGGTTATCTGACGGTCAGAAAAATACTCAATGTTCACAAATACTCCTTTCTGCTTTGCAATAAAAAAAGGCTGATCACATGATCAGCCTTTCAGGGGTTTTAAGCTGTTACGGCTTAGAGTGACATCGCCTTTTCAAAGACAACGTGGCTGTAAGCACCCTCAGGCTGCTTGGTAATAACCGGCGCAGATTCGCTGCTCAGCAAGACATCAACAGTACGCTGATAATCAGCAGGGTCGAGGTAGCCAATGCCTTTGCCTTCAGAGCTCAACAGTTTGGCTACTTCAGTCATCATACGAATTTGATGCTCTTCGGTTTGTGCGCCGGTGTCATCGTAATCCAGAATGATCATGGCCGCATCTACTGGGTTTTCTTTCGCCCATTCCCAGCCTTTGATCGTTGCTTTCAGGAACTTGGCGTAGTTTTCAACCATTTTGCTGTCGGCCAAATCTTCTTCCATAACGTACAGACCGTCTTCCAGCGTAGCTACACCTTCGTCTTCATATTTGAACAGTTGCAGTTCTTCCGGCGTTAAACCGCCATCCAGAACCTGGCCGTATTCGTTGTACGTCATGGTGGAAACACAATCAGCCTGCCCCTGGAAGATTGGGTCGACGTTAAAGCCCTGCTTAAGAACCGTAACACCGCTGCCGCCCGTGGTTTCGTAACCAAGTTTAGACATCCAGCTCAGGAAGGGATATTCATTACCAAAGAACCAAACACCCAGTGTTTTGCCGCCAAAATCAGCCGGTGTAGAAATACCGCTTGATTTCAGACAAGTCAGCATCATGCCGGATTTATCGTAGATCTGACCAATATTCACCAGAGGCAAACCCTTTTCACGCGTTGCCAGTGCTGAAGGCATCCAGTCGACAATGATGTCTGCGCCGCCACCGGCTAATATCTGAGCGGGCGCGATATCCGGGCCACCCGGTTTGATGGTGACATCCAAACCTTCGTCTTCATAAAAGCCCTGTTCAAGCGCAGCGTAGTAACCGGCAAACTGCGCCTGGGTTACCCATTTCAACTGCAGTGTCAGTTCATCAGCCGCTTGTGCAGTTAAGCTGGACGCAAAAAGAGCTGCGCCAACTGCTAGAGAAGCAACGTATTTCTTCATTTAGATTTCCTCGTAGATTCGCCTAACAAAAGGCACTTTGGGTTTATCTGCCGCTTCTTACAGACGGATGCCAGAATAAAACCGCTCGCTCTAAAAGAGCTAAAGCACCGTAACTCATGGAGCCGGCCAGGGCCGCGACCAGAATCGTCGCCCAAACCATTTCCATATTCATTCGACCGACCTCGGTCGAAATTCGAAAACCCATACCAACGATGGGTGTGCCGAAAAACTCCGCCACGATGGCGCCAATAAGGGCCAGAGTAGAGTTAAGTTTTAGGGCGTTAAAAATGAATGGCATTGCCTGTGGCAGCTGACTTTTAGTAAACGTCTGAGATTTCTTTGCCGCATAGGTATGCATTAAATCTTTGTGCAGCGCATCAACCGATTGCAAACCGGCAAGCGTATTAATAAACATGGGGAAGAATGTCATCACCACAACAACGGCGGCTTTAGATGGCCAGTCGAAGCCGAACCACATCACCATAATGGGTGCGATACCGACAATAGGAATGGCAGAAACAAAGTTACCCAGTGGCAACAAACCGTTCTGCAGGAAGCGACTTTTAACCGCCCACTGCGCAACAATAAAGCCAGAGATACAGCCCATCAGATACCCGGCGATCACCGCCTTTAAAAAGGTTTGACGGAAGTCGGCCCACAGTGTTGGCAGGTTACTGAAGAAGGCGACGATGATTTCACTCGGTGCCGGCAGTAACACCTGCGGCACATCGTAACCCTGGGTCAGTGCTTGCCAGCTGACGACAACGACCAGTGCAAAAACAGAGGGTACTGCAATCTTAAGCGACTTTTTAAACGGATGATTCGCATCGACCAGCGCAGTGCAGGCAGACATCATACCAGCAGCGGCAAAGAACGAAGCCAGCAGAAGGAACAGCAACAGCGGCGCGCGCTCGTAGAAACCCGGCTCGGTAAAAAAAGCCAATGCTACCTGAGCGAACAGTACGGCTGCATAAATCAGTAATTTAGGCGTCTGGTTCATACGCTGACTCCTCGACGGCGTAACAGAATTTTTTCAAACAGACTGACCACAGTGACCAGAGACAGGCCCAATAAGGCAGCCATAAATAACGCGGCCCAAATCTGTACCGTCTGCCCGTAATAAGAGCCACTCAGTAAGCGTGAACCCAAGCCACCCTGCGCACCGGTTGGCAGCTCGGCCACAATCGCGCCGACCAGCGCCGCTGCAATAGCAACCTTGAGGCTGGCAAACAGGAAGGGTTGAGCCGAATACCAGCGCAACATCCAAAAGGTTTGAGAATTAGAGGCGTTATAGGTTTGCATTAATTCCAGGTGCATTCTGTCGGACGAACGCAAGCCCTTAACCATACCGATGGTGACCGGGAAGAACGACAGGTACATCGAGATGATCGCCTTCGGAACCACACCAGTGAGGTTGATGGCCCCTAACACCACGACAATAATCGGTGCGATGGCCAGAATCGGAATGGTCTGCGACGCAATCACCCACGGCATAAAGCTCATTTCCATGGTGCGGTTGTGAACAATACCGATGGCGATCGCAACGCCCAGTACCGTACCTAATACAAAACCGAGCATGGTGGATTGCAACGTCACCATGGTGTGATACACCAGAGAACGCTTAGAGGTTACCTTGGTATCAAAAACTGTTTTATACCACTGCGCAAACACCTGATGTGGCGGCGGCAACATGGGCCGTTTAACCTGATAGGCCTCGGCAATAATGGTGCTGTAAGTCCATTCCTGGTTCTTACGTTCGTAGGTTTTAACCAGCTGGTTGCCGTTCATCCACAAGGCGGCTGCATACCACAGTGCAGTAATCGCGATGATAAAAACAACAATGGCAAACCACTTCTTATCAAAAATAGATTCTTTCACGCTTGCTCCCTGCTCTGGGCTCAATCAATGGCATGTTCTTCTGCCAGTGCTGCACGTATTTCTGCTGCCAACGCATGGAAGGCTTCGGTATCTCGCAGCGCCAGGTCTTTCATGCGCGGTAGTGGGCTTTCAATGACCTTGGTGATTCGACCCGGCCGTGGCGACATGACCACGATATGGGTTGAAAGCATCACCGCTTCAGAGATGGAATGCGTTACAAAGACCACTGTCTTTTTAGTTTCATCCCAAATTTTCAGCAGCTCAACGTTCATGTGGTCACGGGTAATTTCATCCAACGCGCCGAAGGGTTCGTCCATCAACAGAAGGTCTGGCTCAATGCATAGGGCGCGTGCAATCGAAGCGCGCTGCTGCATACCACCGGAAAGCTGCCATGGATACTTTTCGTGAAAATCCTGCAGGCCAACCATTCTTAAATACTTATCAATCTGCTTATTCTGGTGCGCTTGCGAGTGACCGGAAATTTCCAACGGGACTGCACAGTTCTTTTTAATGGTTCGCCACGGCAGCAAGGCTGCCGCCTGAAAAACGTAGCCATAAAGACGGTTTAAACGCGCGTCTTCCGGCGTTGTGCCGTTCACGCTGATTGAACCGGCGGTTTGCTTTTCCAGATCGGCGATCACACGCAGCAAGGTTGTTTTACCGCAGCCGGAAGGCCCGATAAACGAAACGAAATCACCTTCACCAATTTTCAGATTAATATCTGAAAGTGCATTTACCGGGCCATCGTTGGTCTGAAACACCAGCGAAAGATCTTTAACATCAATCATCACACGCTTGTTTGATGACGGGCTTTGTGGCGACACGCTCTCTTCCGCCACTGTAGAGTTTTCAACAGCGTACATAGTCGGCTCTCTTAGTAATCCTGATTAGCGGGGCGGCGTTTACCGCTCTACCCCTTTTGGCTGGTGCAATTCGTTGTACTTTTGTACCGCATCAAAAATGGTCGGGAAGGCCGGACGCTGTACATAGTTACCGGCGCCTTCAACAACGTTCAGCTCACCATTGGCATAAACAACCTTGCCCTGGCTGATGGTGGTATCCGGTGCGCCCTTAACAGTGCGGCCTTCAAAGATGTTGAAGTCGATATTCTGATGATGCGTTTTTGCAGAGATCAGATGCTCTTTGTTGGCATCCCAAATAACGAGGTCGGCATCGGAGCCAACAGCAACACAACCCTTACGCGGATAGATGTTGAAGATTTTCGCAGCGTTGGTCGAGGCTACTGAAACAAACTCGTTTTCAGTCAATCGGCCCTGATTGACGCCAGAATCCCACAGAATCATCAGGCGGTCTTCAACACCGGCGGTGCCGTTAGGAATTTTCGTGAAGTCGTCCTTGCCAGCCGCTTTTTGCTCGGCACAGAAACAGCAGTGGTCAGTCGCCGTTGTTTGCAGCGTGCCACCCTGGAGTGCACTCCACAAAACTGCCTGATGCTTTTTAGGGCGGAACGGAGGGCTCATAACGTGTGCAGCAGCAGCGCCCCAGTCTTCATTTCGGTATACGGAATCGTCCAACTCAAGGTGACCGGCGAGAACCTCACCGTAAACGCGCTGACCCTCATGACGGGCACGGGCAATTTCATCAACCGCTTCCTGACAGGAAACGTGCACCAGGTACAAAGGCACGCCCAAAGATTGCGCAATTCGGATGGCGCGGTTGGCAGCTTCGCCTTCAACTTCTGTGGGTCGGGAAAGCGGATGCGCTTCCGGCCCGGTCAGGCCAGCGGCCAGCAACTTCTTCTGCAGGTGATAAACCAGCTCACCGTTTTCGGCATGAACCGTTGGCATCGCACCCAGTTCCAGGCAGCGGTTAAAGGAATTCACCAGCGTTTCATCTTCAGCCATGATGGCATTTTTATAAGCCATAAAGTGCTTAAAGCTGTTCACACCATGCTCGTTAACCAGCTTACCCATATCTTCGTAAACGCTGTCGTCCCACCAGGTTACGGCAACGTGGAAGGAGTAATCGGCAACCGAACGGGATGCCCAGCCCATCCAGGTTTCGTAGGCTTCCATCAAGGGTTGCTGCGGGTCTGGAATCACAAAGTCGATAATCATGGTTGTACCACCGGCCAGTGCCGCGGCGGTACCGGTGTAGAAATCTTCGCTGGCAACTGTGCCCATAAACGGCAACTGCATGTGGGTGTGCGGATCAATACCGCCCGGCATAACCAGTTTGCCTGCCGCATCCACGACCTCTGCATCGGACGGTACATCCAGGTCGGTTCCGATCTGCTTAATAACGCCATCTTCGCAATAGACATCGGCAATAACAGAAGCATCTGCGTTAACGATCTTTCCGCCCTTGATCAATAATCCCATGGTGCATCCCCTCCAGAACAATATTTGTTTGCTGAGTATTTTTAACGTTCGTTTCAGCTTTGTCTTAATGCCCTATGCAATCCGCTGACCAATTGGACAAAAGGTGTAAAAATATTTCTGCTCCTGCTTTATAAGCAACGCTAAAAAATTGATTTAACTTGGTTTTCTTTTTGGGCCGACAATTTGTCGCTTGTCTGACAAAGTGTTCACTTCTGAACCAACATAGAGCGAACTTTTTACATTCTGGTGCACAGCCTTCGAATTTATTTTTCTCCTGTGCCAACTTACGGCCTGAGAAGCATTCCCTTTTGCTAATTGTTTTCTTTTATAAACAAACACTTAACAAAAAAAATTTAACCTTTTGTCCAATTGGTCAGAGGATTGCTAATAATTTCCCACCAGCGCTATGCGCTCAGGACTAATCAAGGAGCCACCAGAATGAAAACTTTTAATATCAACAGCGACCGTCTTTGGAATAGCCTGATGGAAATGGCCAAGATCGGCGGCACCGAAAAAGGCGGTTGTCGCAGGCTGGCATTAACTGATTTAGACAAGCAGGGCCGTGAGCTTTATATCAAGTGGGCCGAAGAAGCCGGCTGCACGGTGAAAGTCGATCAGGTGGGTAATATTTTTTGTACCCGTCCGGGAACAGACAACAGCCTGCCACCGGTAGGCACCGGCAGCCATTTGGATACCCAGCCTTCCGGCGGTAAGTTCGATGGCGTGTTTGGCGTACTCTCTGGCCTGGAAGTTGTGCGCTCCTTGAATGACCATGGCATTAAAACAAAACACCCTATCGAAATTTCTGTTTGGACCAACGAAGAAGGCTCTCGCTTTGCACCGGCGATGATGGGCTCCGGTGTGGTCTCCGGCCGTTTTTCTCTGCAGGAAATTCTGGATACCACCGATGTCGATGGTGTGCGCCTCGGTGATGAACTGGAACGCATTGGCTTTGCCGGCAGCGAACCAGCAGGCAACCGTGCCTACCATGCCTTCTTTGAAACCCATATTGAACAGGGCCCTTACCTTGAAGCCGAAAACAAACAGATTGGCGTAGTGACCGGTGGCCAGGGCCAGCGCTGGTTTAATGCAACTGTCACCGGCCGCGAATCGCACGCCGGCACTACACCGATGCATCTGCGTAACGATGCCCTGCTGGCGACCACGAAACTGATTCAAAAGATCGAAGCTATTGCCAAAGCACACCCACCGGGTTGCGGCACCGTCGGCTTTGTTCAGGTTGGCCCCAACTCCCGCAATACAATTCCCGGTGAGGTTTCCATCAGCATCGATATGCGCCACCCAAACGATGATGAACTAACCCAAATGGATAGCGAACTGAAAGCCTATGTGGAACAGTTAACCGCGGAAGACGGTGTTGAAATTCAGCTTGACCCATTCTGGTATTACGAGCCGATTCCGTTCGATGAAAACTGCATCAGCGCGGTGCGCAATGCGACTCAGGCACTGGGCTATTCACACATGGATATCATCGCCGGTGCCGGACACGATGCCTGCTATGTTTCAGATTTTGCGCCAACCAGCATGATCTTTACCCCTTGCCTGAATGGCATCAGCCACAATGAAATTGAAAGTACCACTCCGGAAGAATGCGAAGCGGGTTGCTCGGTTTTATTGAATGCGATGCTGACCATGGCCGAGGTTGCTGAAGCACCTGAAACCGTGAAAGAAGAAGCTGTTATTTAAACTACAGGTCGGGCCTCGGCCCGATCCTCCTGGACCGGATTAATTCTATGCGGGCGAGACGCCCGCGTTCCACACAAGCTCGCCTTCAATTGCCCCATCTGGACCGCGGGCGTCCCCGCCCGCATACCGCTCCGCTACATTCTACTTCCTGCCCTCTGCTACTATTTCCCTGACACACAATGCTTCGCGATGCTGTCATTACATAGGCATCACTCCGTGCGGGCGAGACGCCCGCGTTCCACAAGCTCACCATCAATTGCCCCATCTGGACCGCGGGCGTCCCCGCCCGCATTCCACACATCTGTTTTATGCACCACAAACTTGCAAAATAAAAACACCACCAACCGTTACCGCGCATTTTTCCCGACGTTCACCAGCCTCTTTCCCTCTGCTCAACAGCGACGCCGCAATGAATGTGCAAAGTGCACATAAATTGCAATCAAATTATCAGCACCCCGAACAGTGACACAGGCGTTCAATTTATTTGGCACCGCTGTTGCTCCGATGTTTCCGGCGGCTCAGGCCGATCACCCACTACTGCGAAAGGAAATGTTCTATGAAAGCTTCAGACTATCCACTCAGCGAAGTGCCCACTTCAGACCGTAAAGGGGTGCTCTCCACCTCGATGGTGCTTCTTGGCTTTACCTTCTTCACCGCAACCATGTTTGCCGGTGGCAGCCTAGGTACGGCGTTCACCTTTCCTAACCTGTTGGTTGCGATTGTGATCGGTAACCTGCTGCTCGGCAGTTATGCAGCCGCACTTGCCTATATCGCTTATAAAAGCGGATTAAATTCCATTCTTATGGGGCGTTTCTGCTTCGGTGAAAAAGGCAGCAAGCTATCTGATTTTATTCTTGGCTTTACCCAGGTTGGCTGGTACGCATGGGGCACTGCCACCATCGCAATCGTACTGGTAAAAACACTGGGGTTAAGCGAAGCGCTCACCATTCCTTTGACCATCTTTTTTGGCTTTGCGTTCTGCTTTACAGCCATGATTGGCTACAAGGGTTTGGACTGGCTTTCCCGTTTTGCCGTACCGGCCATGATGATTTTTATCATCATCAGCCTGTATAAAGGCATGATCGATGTAGGCGGCTTCAGCGAACTGACAGCCACTCAACCCACCAGCAGCATGAGCCTAACCGCTGCCATTACCGTGGTCATTGGTACCTTTGTCAGCGGTGGCACGCAGGCAACCAATTGGAGTCGCTTTGCCAGCAGTGGCAAAATAGCGGTGTTTGCGACCATGGCCGCATTCTTTGTCGGTAATGGTTTAATGGTTTTCACCGGTGCAATCGGCACACTGATTTACCAGCAGGCAGATATTGTGGATGTGATGATCGCACAGGGCTCTATCACGCTGGCTATCCTGATGCTGTTTCTTAATTTGTGGACCACGCAAGACAACACCATTTACAACTTTGCCGTAGCCGGCTGCAACCTGCTGCGTACCGATAAACGTAAAATCGTAACAGTTTGCGGCGCTGCCATCGGCACCCTGCTTGCACTCGGTGGCATGTACAACTATCTGATCCCTTACCTGATTCTGCTCGGCACCTTCATTCCACCGATCGGTGGCGTCATTATGGCCGACTTCTGGATACGCCATAAAGGCCAGTACCCGCTGTTGGCTGACGCACAAATACCGGCATTCAACTTCATCGGCCTGGGAGCGTATGTTTTAGCCTGCCTGTGTGCTTACTTCCTGCCCTTTATGCCACCGGTGACCGGCGTTATTGTTGCGGCACTGACTTACGGCGTGGCAATCAAGATTGCTGAAAAAGCGCCACAACTGAGCACCGCGGGGAATTAATGAGCATTTGTGTTGCAGATGTGCCCAATATTCCCGGCCTGGAAAGTATTCGTTTCCGGGCTGGATTTCAGGGCGCATCTGCACAGATACGCTGGCCGTATGTTGCTGAAAATGAATCCATCTCTCCGTGGATTATGGGTGGCGAACTGATATTCGTCACCGGCATCAACCACACCCGTGATGAAAAAAACCTGATCCAGCTTATTGAAGAAGGCTACCGGGCGCAGGTATCTGGTTTTGTTATTTTAACTGGCCACGAATTTATTAAAAAAATACCGGCCTCCGTGCTGAAAAAAGCCAATGACCTGTCTATTCCCATTCTGGAACAGCCTTATAACCTGAAGATGGTTTTAGTAACTGAGATCCTCAGTAACACGCTGGTTCAGGACAGACTGATGGGCCAATCACTGAGGTTGTTCTTAAGCCGGCTGGTCAACAGCTTTACCGAGGCACCCGAGCTTGTCGAACTGCGCGCCAGAGAGCTTGGCATTCACGCGGATGAATCGATGGTCAGCGTTTGCCTGCGCAGCCGGGTGGCAACGCAGATGGCCGATAACAAATGGCTGGCAGAACGCCTGCGCATTGAGCACTGGCTTGAATCCCGCTTGCCCGACCGCGGAGTGAACCTGCCAATACTGAATGAAGGCCAGGACTGGCTGATATTCTGGCCAGCAATACACGGGCAGTTTCCAGAGATGATTGCAGATCTGGAAGCACTGCTGGAAAGCCTGACCAAGCAATTCCCGCAGTGTACGTTTCAGGTGGGTGTGAGCAACTCATTTCATCACCTGAGCAAGATCAGTGAAGCAGCAGAACAGGCGCGGAAGGCACTAAGCCTGACTCAGCTCTACCAGAATGAGCCGATCTGCCGTTACGACCAGATTGGTATTGCGCAACTGTTTTCACAAATCTCCAACAGAAAACTGCTGCTGGAGTTCTGCCAGGATCAACTGCAAAGCCTGTGCTTTTGTGAGTCCAGTCAGAGCCTGGAACTGAAGCGAACGCTGCGCTGCTATCTGGACTATTCCGGCTCCAGTAAGAAAGCAGCCGAGCACATTGGCATACACCGCAATACACTCAGCCAACGAATTAAAAAATTAGAACAGCTGCTGGATAAGGATCTGAACAATCCCCTGCAGCGATTAAACCTGCAAAACGCATTAATCATCGAATGCATTTTAATACCTGCAAAGTCGACAGACACTGCTCATAAGGAATGTTGATGAAACTGATAAACGCACGCCTGCGCCATAGTGAAAAACTGTTCACCCTAACCACTGAAAACGGTAAGTTTTCCGCCATTACCGAACAACAGACCGAGCTGCCCGCACAGGCAGAAGATTACAACGTTGCCGGCAATCTGCTGTGCGCACCGTTTGTTGAGCCGCACATCCATCTGGATGCTGCACTGACCGCCGGCGAACCTAACTGGAACAAAAGCGGCACCCTGTTTGAAGGCATTGAGCGCTGGGCTGAGCGTAAGCCGATGCTCACCGAAACCGACGTACACACGCGGGTTTATAAAACTCTGGATCTGCTGATGAGCAACGGCATTCAGCACGTTCGCACCCATGTTGATACCACCGACCCGGATTTAACCGCGCTTAAAGCTATCTGTAATATTCGCGATGCCGTGAAAGATAGCATTGATATTCAGGTGGTTGCCTTTCCTCAGGAAGGCATCTTGTCGTTCCCGAATGGTAAGGCCCTGATGGAACAAGCCATGGAGATCGGCGCCGATGTGGTCGGTGGCATTCCGCATTTTGAATACACCCGCGATCTGGGTGCCGAATCCATGAAGTGGGTAATTCAACTGGCTAAACGCTACGACCGCCTGGTTGATGTGCATTGCGATGAAATTGATGACCCGAACTCGCGCTTTTTAGAGGTGCTGGCCAGTGAGGCGCTGTTCAACGATATGGGCGAGCGCGTAACCGCCAGCCACACCACCGCCATGCACAGCTACGACAACGCCTATTGCTCAAAGCTGTTCCGGCTGCTGAAGAAATCGGCCATTAACTTTGTTTCCTGCCCTACCGAAAGCATTCATCTGCAGGGCCGTTTTGATACCTTTCCAAAACGCCGGGGCGTTACCCGGGTAAAAGAACTGACCGCAGCCGGCATGAATGTCGCTCTGGCGCAGGATTCTATCTTTGACCCCTGGTACTCATTAGGGAACGGAAAAATGCTGCGCATACTCGATGCTGCCATGCACATCTGCCAGATGATGGGCTACGATGACTTCACCAAAGCCCTGTCTTTTATTTCAGATAATGGCGCAAAGGCCATGCAACTGGAGAACTACGGAATTAAACAGGGCAACCCTGCAAACTTTATTGTGGTTGAAGGTGAAGATGACTATTCGGTGCTGCGCAAGCAAGGTGAGGTATTGCTGTCTGTTCGTCAGGGTGAAGTCTTACTGCAGCGGCAACCGGCAAAAATTTTGACTAAAGCCATGCTCTGAACGCGCACATTACAACAGGCTGATACCGCAGCCTTTTAATACCAGGCGGGTGATTAACTCAACACCCGCTTCGTAGTCTTCTTCCGTCATCTCGGGTTTTTCCAGCATTATGCTGCTTTGAAAGCTGTAATCGGCATAGGCCTGCGTGGAAGACCAGATCATGAACATCAGGTGCTCCGGGCTAACCGGGTCCATCCAGCGCTTGGCTATCCAACCGCGAAATACTTCACAGGTGCGATCAAACTGATCCTTCAAATCGGTTCTTAATTTTTCCTGCAAGAATTCAGCACCATGCAGAATTTCAGCTGCAAAAATGCGTGAAGAGTTTGGATGATCTTTCGATTGCTTAATTTTGTTGCGCACATAATCGCGCAGTGCATCGCGTGGGTGCTGATCTACTGTCATGGCATCCATGTGCTGCATCCAAATACCCAATTGCCGGCCCAGAACAGCTTTATAGAGAATCTCTTTGGTCTTGAAGTAATAGAGAATGTTTGCCTTGGGCAAATCGGCTTCTTCTGCAATAGCCGCAATAGTGCTGCCACGATAACCACGCTCTGCGAATACCTTTTCGGCCACCAGCAGAATCTGATCTGAATTATCTTTTCGAATATCCGCCAGCTTTCTGCGTACCGGTTTCTTCGTTGCTTTCTCGTTTTTCATGGCTGTTTTTTGCACTCTTGTGTATCTCTACGCTTTTTTTCAGTGCGAAATTTAAACCCCAAATGCACTTATATTTTATATGACTATTTAAGTCACTTAACTCTCTTATCGTCGCAGTATAAAGAAAATCTATCGGGCCCGCATAACTTGTTGATTTGAATTTGATTGATAAAAAAACCTTAACCTTCTGACCATCTGGTCAGAAGATTGGCATAACCGATGCAAACAAATCCGTACCGACTACAACAAACCGGGAAGAGAGAAACCTAATGAATATTCAAAATAAGGTTGTGGAAGCTTCGCAGGTGAGTGTGCTGGATGAAATGTTCAGCGACATTAAGCCTGCCCTGACCGAGCGCCAAGCGAGCTATGAGAGTTCTCGCTGCTACTACTGCTACGACGCCCCGTGCGTTAAGGCTTGCCCTTCAGACATCAACATTCCGAGCTTTATCGCCAGTATTCACAATGGCGATATTGAAGGCGCAGCAGAAACCATCTACAGCGAAAATATCCTTGGTGGCAGCTGCTCACGCGTTTGCCCAACCGAGATACTTTGTGAGCAGGCCTGCGTACGCAATAAAGAAGCTGAATGTTCACCCGTTCTAATAGGACTACTACAGAGGCATGCAACAGATAATGCCCAATTCGCTGACCATCCGTTCGAAAGAGCCCCCTCTACCGGCAAAACCATTGCCGTGGTTGGCGCTGGACCGGCCGGTTTAAGCTGCGCGCACCGTCTGGCGCTGCTGGGTCATAACGTGGAAATCTTTGAAGCACAAAGCAAGGCTGGCGGCCTGAATGAATACGGCATCGCCAAATACAAACTGACCGACAACTTCGCACAGAAAGAGATCGACTTTATTCTGGAAGTGGGCGGCATCACCCTGCACACCAATAAAGCACTGGGTAAAGACATTCACCTGGAGGAACTGACTGAGAAGTTTGATGCAGTCTTCCTGGGCATCGGTTTACAGGGCGTTCGCGACCTGGGCATTGAAAACGAAGACAAACCGGGCATCTATAACGCGGTTGATTTCATCAGTGAACTGCGTCAGGCAGAAACCGCAGATCAACTGGTTGTGCCTGAAAAAAGCGCCGTGGTGATTGGTGCAGGTAACACCGCAATCGATATGGCCTGCCAGCTGAAACGACTGGGGACCGAAGAAGTCACCCTGGTTTACCGACGCGGCACTGAAGACATGAGTGCCACTAAACACGAGCAGCAGATCGCCAAAGACCACGAGGTTCGCATTAAAACCTGGAGCCGCCCTGAAGCCCTGCTGTTTGATGAAGACGACAAACTGACCGGCATCCGCTTCCAGAAAACCGAAACGGTTGACGGCAAACTGATTGATACCGACGAGCAATTTGATGTGCCCTGTGAAGCCGTATTCAAAGCCGTTGGCCAAACACTCACCTACCCGGCCAGCGAACCGACAACACCGGATAGCGGCAGCAAAATTACCACGGCAGAAAACTTCAAAACCAGCATCGAGAAGGTATACGCCGGCGGCGACTGCACTGGCGTTGGCGAAGACTTAACCGTTGAAGCCGTTCAGCAGGGCAAACTGGCGGCGATCGCCATTGACGAACAACTAAAAACTGAGGGCAACTAACATGGCAGATTTATCGATTGATTTTGTAGGCATTAAATCACCGAATCCATTCTGGCTGGCCTCGGCCCCACCGACAGACAAAGCCTATAACGTAGAGCGCGCCTTTGAAGCGGGCTGGGGTGGCGTTGTCTGGAAAACCCTGGGTGAAGACCCGGCGGCGGTGAACGTTTCTTCGCGCTATTCCGCTATTTACGACAGCTACGGCGAGGTATCCGGCTTCAATAACATTGAGTTGATTACCGACCGCAGCCTGGAAGTAAACCTGCGCGAAATTGAAGCCGTTAAGAAGAGCTGGCCCGATCGCGCTCTGGTGGTCTCGCTGATGGTGCCCTGTGAAGAGCAGGCGTGGAAAACCATTGTTAAAGAAGTCGAAAAAACCGGTGCCGATGGCCTGGAACTGAACTTCGGTTGCCCGCACGGCATGCCGGAACGCGGCATGGGTGCGGCCGTTGGCCAGGTGCCCGAGTACGTTGAACAGGTGGCGCGCTGGTGCAAAATGTATTGCAAGATGCCGGTCATCGTAAAACTGACGCCCAATATCACTGACATCCGTTTCCCGGCCCGTGCGGCAAAACGTGGCGGCGCCGATGCGGTATCGCTGATCAACACCATTAACTCCATTACCGGTATTGATCTGGATAACATGGTTGCCCGGCCGATAGTTGACGGCAAGAGTACCCACGGCGGCTACTGTGGCCCGGCGGTTAAGCCGATTGCCCTGAGCATGACCAGTGAAATTGCCCGCGACCCGGAAACCATGGGCCTGCCCATCTCCGGCATTGGCGGTATCAGCAACTGGCGTGATGCGGCCGAGTTCATCTCGCTCGGTGCTGGCTGTGTGCAGGTGTGCACGGCGGCCATGATTTACGGCTTCCGCATTGTTGAAGAAATGAAGACTGGCCTGGCCAACTGGATGGACAGCAAAGGCTTTGAGACCATTGAAGACTTCCGTGGCTTGGCGGTGCCCAACACCACCGACTGGAAGTACCTGAACATGAACTACAAGGTGGTGGCATCTATCGATGAAGATAAGTGCATCGGTTGTGGCCGCTGCTACATCGGCTGTGAAGATACCTCGCACCAGGCGATTGACCTGAAACCACAGGCCGATGGCACCAACAAGTTCGAGATTATTGAAGAAGAATGCGTTGGCTGTAACCTGTGCCAGATTACCTGCCCGGTCGATGATTGCATCACCATGGAGCGCAGAGATGTTGGCCAGCCTTACATGAACTGGACGCAAGACCCGCGCAACCCGCATCGCGAAGTGACCGAAGAATCGACCCACGAAGCCTAATCGGGCTTAACGGTTCACCGGGCTTTCAAACAGGTCGCCCCGATCTGTTTGAAAGCCGCCATCTGGTCACCCTACCCACTCACCCAAGCCGCAAAAAAACACCACGCATTTCTCAAACTGACAAATAACCTTCATTTATCACCTTGTAAATTTGATCAGCACAAGCCCTTCCTCTACCATCTATCACCGTACTGATGTGTTATTTATTTGTAATGACTTAGTGGATTACTGATTGATCTGGCCGGTACCAAGGGAGCTACTCGGGCAACTCATCAATATTTCGTGGAAGGATCCGGCAAAATAAACTCAACTGCGCACGCAAGGCAGTCTGGCTGAGCCACCTCCGCATAAACATTAACCCTTTCGGATGTTTTTATGATTAAGCGATTTCTTCAGCTTTGGCTCACCACGCTGCTGGCCATTGGTATCAGCAGTTATTCGTTTTCAGTAACAGGCTTTTCAGATGCCTGGTCTGAGATTCTTCTGGAACACAGCATTCTGGCACAATCGAGAACCAAACCGGTTCGTATCCGTTTTCAGGAAGATGTCACCCGCACCCATCAGGCCGGACAAGACGCAAGCAGCCTGGTCAGTGTAAATAGCCAAGCGCCCTGGTCTGCGACCTTTATTTCACCGCGTGAAATAGAGATATCGCCAAAAACAGCCTGGGTCAGTGGCGAAGAAATTGAAATTACCCTGCGAGCTTCAGCGTTGCCTGAACAACACCAGAACCTGAAAGACTATCAGTTCCGTGTCAACGTTATTGAGCAAACCTACGCTATTCAGCTGAATGGCCTCACGGTCAGTTCACAAGCCCCCAGCCTGGCCAACTTTAGCGGAACCCTCTCAACGTCGGATTCCGAAACCGCCATCCATGCTGAAGCCGTACTGAAGGCCACGCTGGATAACCAACCCATAGCGATTCAATGGCAACACAGTGCCAATGGCCGGGCGCATGATTTCTACATTAACCGCATAGAAAAAACCGATGCTCAACAGACGCTCAGACTCTCCTGGAACACCGAGACCATTGGTCTGAACGAGACGGGCACACGCGACATCACCATACCTGTTAAAAACCATTTTGCTATTTCATCCATCCACCAGTACCGCGAAGGCTACCCCATTATTAAAGTGACCTTCACCAATGTGCTGGCAGCTGATCAGAACCTGAACGGGCTGGTGAAACTGAACGGCAAAAACTTTAAAGCAAAAGCCGATGGAAACGCCCTCTTACTCAACTTGCCAGCTCAATTTAAAGGCCGGGCGGAGGTCACGCTGGCCGCGGGCATTGAAGACGAATATGGCAAAGCACTGCAGAACCCGGTTTCTAAGGTGCTGAATATCAGCCGCGAAAAACCCCAGGTTGCGTTTATTGGCTCGGGCGTCATTCTGCCGGATAACGAGTTCCTGAGCATTCCGTTTAAAACCATCAACGCGCACTCTGTTCAGGTAACCGCGTTTGAGGTGTTTGATAACAACATCGGGCAGTTTCTGCAAAGTAATCAACTCACCAGCAGCGAAAACATGCACCGTGTTGGCCGTTACTTGTGGCGTAAAACCATTCGATTGCCAAATGTCACGCCGGAGGAATGGCAAAACTTCAGTCTGGATGCCACTGAGTTATTCGAGCAATCCCCGGGTTCACTGTTCCGGCTGACGCTTTCAATCAACCGCGGCAATGCCATGCTCAGCTGTACTGAGGAACAAACTCAGGCGCCTGTGGTAAAAGAGCAGAACTTCAAAAATTACGATTCAGATTATATGGTTGAAGCCAGCAGTTGGGACTTCGCCGAGGATTATTTCAATATCAATGGCAATTCGGGCAATTCCAATGACCCGTGCGAAAACAGCTACTACCGCTGGTCTGAAAACACACAAGCCAGCAAAAACTTTATGGCGTCGAATATTGGTCTAATCGCCAAAGGCGATAGCTCAAACCGTTACAGCGTTATTACCACCGATATTGCCTCGTCTGCGCCGCTCAACAACACCGAACTTGAATTCTATAATTTCCAGAACCAGGTGATCGCAACCGCCAAGACAGATGATGAAGGCTTTGCCAGTATTTCATTACCGGCCAAACCTTTTTATCTGCTTGCAAAGTACGGTAAAGAGCGAGGTGTATTAAGGCTGGAAACCAATGCCAGCTTACCGGTCAGCCATTTTGATGTCGGTGGGCAACAGATATCCGATGGCCTGAAAGGGACGATATTTGGTGAGCGTGGTGTTTGGCGTCCGGGTGACGATATCTTCCTAACCTTTGTCCTCTCCGATGAAGAAAGCAGCCTGCCGGAAAACCACCCGGTTACGATGCGCCTGTACGATGCAAGAAACCGTCTGGTGGATACACAAACCAATAACACCCCGGTGGGTAACTTTTACCGCTTTAATTTCGCCACGGAAGAGGAAGCCATTACCGGCAATTGGGAGGTTCGTGCGCAGGTTGGCGGTGCAACATTCAGTAAGAAACTTAAAATTGAAACCGTGCAGCCGAATCGCCTGAAGGTAGAACTCGATTTTGGTGACGAAAACACCTTGCTGTATGCAAACCAAACCATCAAAGGGCATGTTTTTTCTCAATGGCTGCATGGTGCCACCGCAGCCGAACTGAGCACGGATGTCGCCGTGTCACTTTCCTCACAGAAAACACATTTCGATCGCGGTGCCGATTTTATTTTTGATGATGCCACCCGCCAGTACCGGGGTTATAAGCAGTACTTAGTAGACAGCACACTGGATGCCGAAGGCCACCTGCAATTTGAAGCCGAGATCAACCGCCCTGCCAACGCACCCGGTATGATGAATGCCAACTTCACCACCCGCGTTTATGAAAGCAGCGGCCAGTTTTCAATGGCCACGCAAAGCGAGCGCTTCTCTCCATTCGATCACTATGTTGGCATTAAACTGCCAAAAGGCGACGCCGCCCGCGGTATGTTGCTTACAGATGTTGACCATACCGTTGATATCGTCTCTTTAGATGCCGAGGGGCAACCCGTCGCCTTAGAGGAGGTTGCGGTTAGCCTGCATAAAATCAGCTGGCGCTGGTGGTGGGAAAAAGGCACCGACGATCTCGGCCAGTACAACTCGCGCGATTACAAGCAAGGCATGGCTCACGGGGTTGTTAAAACCAATAAACAGGGCCTTGGTTCGTGGAGCTTTAATGTCAGCTACCCAACCTGGGGGCGTTTTCTGGTTCGTGCCTGCGACTTAGAAGGCGGTCACTGCACCTCAAAAGTTGTCTACATCGACTGGCCCGGCTGGGCTGGCCGCGCTCAGGAATCGAAAGGTGTGGGTGCTTCTGCTCTGACCTTAACAACCGATAAAACCAATTACAGCGTGGGCGATACCGCGCAGGTAACGGTGCCTGCGGCACAACAGGGCCGAGCGCTTGTCTCCATTGAAAATGGCAGCGGTATTGTTGACCAGTACTGGCATGAACTTACTGAAGACAACACCACTCTCGATATTGCGATTACCGAAGAGATGGCACCGAATGTTTATGTCAATGTCACCCTCATTCAACCCCACAGCGGTAAAACCAACGATCGCCCTATTCGCATGTATGGCATTGTGCCGTTGCTGGTTGAAAACCCAGAGACCCGGCTAACCCCCACCTTAGTGGTGCCAGAAGTTTGGGGCTCGAATAAGCAGGCGGAGATCACCGTTGCAGAACAGGACGGTAAACCCATGGCCTATACGCTTATGGTCGTCGATGAAGGTCTGCTCGGGTTAACCCGTTACCGCACACCAGATCTGCACAGCGACTTTTACAAGAAAGAAGCGCTCGGCGTTACCAGCTGGGATATGTTTGACGACGTGGTCGGTGCTTACGGCGGAGAATTAGAGCGCCTGCTGGCACTGGGCGGTGGCGACTCTGAAGAGGATTCCGAAGCCGAAACCCGCAAGAAACGTTTCCCGCCGGTGGTTCGTGTTTTAGGGCCGTTTACGCTGGCCGCAAACGAAAGCCAGACGCACAGCTTTGATATGCCCGAGTATTTGGGGCAGGTTCGGGTGATGGTCGTTGCCAGTCAAGACCGGGCCTATGGATCGGCCAGTGAGCAGGTTTACGTGCGGGAGGCACTCAACATTTTGCCTTCAATACCCCGTGCGGTCAGCCCTGGCGAGCAAATCGCCGTACCGACACTGATCTTCCGAAATGACCCGTCTTTCGATACCGCCAACATGACCATTGAAGTACTGGAAGGCGATGCAACGGTTGCCGGTGAACCGACTATGCAGATTCATTTTGATGAATCCAATGAGCAAATAGCCTTATTCAACCTAAACGTTGGCAACTCTGTCGGCTGGGCAAAAATCAAAGTCACTGCTGAAGCAGGTGACAACCAGGCCGTTGCCACGGTCGATTTACCGATCGTTGCGGCCACGTCAACCACAACTCAGGTGATCAACCAAAAAATCGAGGGCGGTGAGCAGTGGAGCTTCAGCGCCGAACCCCACGGTCTGGCCGGCACGAACCATACCTCACTGATGCTTTCAGGGGCTCTGCCGTTTAACCTGGACAGCCGCTTGAACTATTTGATTCGCTACCCCCACGGTTGTATTGAACAAACAACGTCTGCCGCCTTCCCGCAGCTCTATTTGAACGGCTTAACAAACCTGACAGAAGAAGAGATTGCACAAACCGAAGACAACATTCGAAAAGCGCTGGTTCGGCTAACCTCCTTCCAGACCAGCAATGGCGGCTTTGCCTATTGGCCAGGCCAGGGCGAAGCTAACGAATGGGGCACCAATTATGCCGGTCACTTTATGATTGAAGCGATTGACGCTGGTTATTCGGTACCCAACGAGCTTTTCAGCAACTGGCTCGACTATCAGGCAGAACAGGCGAATAACTGGACGGCATCAAACCAGGAGCGCTCAATGACCAGCCAGGCTTACCGCCTGTATACGCTGGTGCTTGCCAACGAGCCAGACCTTGCCGCAATGAACCGGCTGCGTGTGGTTCCGGGTCTGAGTAAAACGGCGGCGTTAATATTGGCGGAAGGCTACCATCGCTATGGTCTGGCCAATGCTGCGGCATCGCTCAACACCCATTTACCCAGCGACTTTACCGAGGCATCCGACAACAGCACTTACGGTTCATCTGTGCGTAATCAGGCCATTGCATTACGCAGCGCGGTTGTGCGTGGTAAAGACCAGGAAGCCGAACAGCTTGCAACACAGCTAGGCGAAGCCATGGCCAGCAACCAATGGTACAGCACGCAAACCATCGCCTACACCCTGCTTGCCTTTAGTGAGTACCTGGAAGGCGGCGGTGTGGGTGTTGATGCCAGGGTGCGCATTAATACTGCGAAACCGTTTGATGTTAAATCCGAGAAACCGGTTAACACGACAGATTTAAATGCAGTGCAGGATGAGCCGGCTCAGGTTGAAATATCCAATAACATGAAGCGCCCGCTTTACGCATCTGTCCTGATAGAGGGCCTGCCTGAGGCGGGCGATGAAGTGGCCGTTGCGAATAAGCTTTCACTCAACCTTGAATGGCTCGACAGCGATGGGAACCCGCTAGAAAGCGTGCAATCATTAACGCAAGGGAATGATATTCGACTCATCGTGACCGTCAGTAATGACACCGATCGTGATGTCGATAACTTAGCGCTGACCAAGGCGTTCCCATCCGGCTGGGAGATCGAAAACAAGCGTTTTGAAGGCGAACTAAGCGATGATGCATTCGATTATCAGGATATTCGGGATGATCGGGTTCATACCTACTTTAGCTTAAAGGCCGGCGAACAACGCAGCTTTAACGTCGCCCTGCATAGCACCTACGCCGGTATTTTCTACCTGCCGGGCGTTCATGTAGAAGCCATGTACGATAATACCTATCAGGCATCCACTGTTGGCCAGTGGGTCGAGGTTATTCGTTAATACATGAGGTTGTTGCCATACATCAATGCACGGATGCGCCGGTTTTCACAACGGCGCTTCTGGTTCATTCCAATCGTTGTTTTGTGCCTTTTAGGGTTCTGGTTTTCATTGCCAGAGCCTTTATTTAACACACCCTACTCCACCATTCTGCTGGATAAAAACAATCACCTGCTGGGTGCAAAAATTTCTGCCGATGAACAATGGCGTTTCCCTGAGGGCAACGCGGTGCCTGAACGTTTTAAAATCGCCATTACCACCTATGAAGACCGGCGCTTTTATCGGCACGTTGGCGTTGACCCTATCGCGGTGCTGCGCGCAATCTATTCAAACCTTGCCAATAAACGTGTGGTCAGTGGTGCCAGCACGCTGACCATGCAGGTTATTCGGCTTTCAAAAAACAACCCATCGCGAACCTACTGGAATAAGGCTAAAGAAGCCCTGCTGGCTGTGCGCTTAGAGGCCAGCTACAGCAAAGAAGAAATTTTGACGCTGTATGCCAACCATGCGCCCTTCGGCGGTAATGTGGTAGGGATTGAAGCCGCGGCCTGGCGGTATTTTGGCCGCCCGGCGGCTAACCTCAGCTGGGCAGAAACGGCCACGCTGGCGGTACTGCCAAACCAACCCAGCCTGATTCACCTGAGCCGCAACCGCGAACGCTTAAAACAAAAGCGCGATGAACTGTTGGCAGATTTATACGCACAGAGCAGATTCGATCAGATTGAATATGAACTGGCTCTGCTGGAGCCGCTTCCTGCGGAACCTCAGCCGCTGCCAAGATTAGCACCGCACCTGTTTGACCGCTTAGCACAATCCAATACAGGGCACCGCATTGAAACCACTCTGGATGCGGAGATTCAGGCATCATTAACAGAAGTGATGGACTACCAAAGCGAACTGTTGCTGAGGAAAGGCATTCACAATGCCGCCCTAATCGCGATAGATCGCGACACCATGGAAGTTGTCGCCTACATCGGCAACAGCCGCTGGCAAAGCACCGGTGACCAGGGTTACGCATTAGACCTGGTACAGGCGAAACGCAGTACGGGCAGTATTCTTAAACCGTTTTTATATGCAGGTATGCTGCAAAGCGGACAAATTCTACCGTCAACGCTAGTCGAAGATCGCCCGTCGGTTTTTAAGGGCTACCGGCCAGAAAATTACGATCGGCTTTACCGGGGTATTGTTCCGGCCAACGAAGCACTCACTCAATCGCTGAATATCCCGGCCGTACGCATGTTGCTGGAATACGGCACTGAGACCTTTTACGACGATTTGAAAACCATGGGCATGACCACTCTGTTTCGTGCGCCAAAAGACTATGGGCTACCGCTTATTCTGGGCGGTGCAGAGGGCACGCTCTGGGACATCAGCCAGATGTACGCCAACCTGGCCAAGGCAAGCCAGGCCAATACCCTGCGACCTTACGTTGAGCCGATACAAATTATGAAACCCACCGGCACAACGGACGCCAGCGCAGAGCCTCTCGCCAGCCAGAAAACCATGCCCTTTGGGCCGGGGGCTGCCTGGCTGACGCTGAACGCCCTGCTGGATGTAAAACGACCGGGGCTTGATCATCACTGGCGACAGTTCAGTTCCAGCCAGAATATCAGCTGGAAAACCGGTACCAGTTATGGGCTGCGGGACGCCTGGGCCATTGGCAATAATGGTCAGTACACTGTCGCGGTGTGGGCTGGCAATGCAACCGGCCAGGGCAATGCTCAATTAACCGGGCTGCAGGCCGCGGCCCCAATCATGTTCGATGCCTTCAACAGACTGGGAAATCACCCCTGGCTTAGCGCACCGTCGCGATTCCTTAAAACCGTTATTATTTGCGAAAAAGATGGCTATTTAGCCAACGGTAAATGCGCTAGCCAGCCAGTCAATGCACCGAGTGACAGCTATTTTGAAAAAGCCACACCCTTTCATAAAACCATTCATCTGGATGCCACCAAGCGGGTACGGGTACACAATCAGTGCGAACGTGTCAGCAATATGCGCAGTCAAAACTGGTTTGTTTTACCCCCGGCGTTGGAACACTTTTACCAACAGTCTCACGATGATTATCGGCCATTGCCCCCCTACCGTTCAGACTGCGTTAATAACAGCACCAGTGATGACAACCCTATCGGGCTTATTTATCCGGAAGCGAATGCAGAAATTTATATTCCAACCGATTTAGATGGCAACCAAAGCGCGATCGTTTTTGATGCTGTCCATCGTAATGACAACGCGATTATGTACTGGCACCTGGATAATCACTACTTAAAGCAAACGCGTGGTTTTCATCAGGTGGGTGTAACGATATCACCGGGGTGGCATACCGTTACGCTGGTCGATGAAACAGGCAATAGCGTGAGTCGAAGTTTCCTCGTACTTGGCCAGTAGCTCTAAAAAAACATTTTCGAGCGGTTAGGCTGATGGGTTATTGAGTGGCTCTCTACCCCACCACAAAACACTGGCGAAGAAACACAAAACCATAAAGAACCCGAACAAAGTGTTCACCGCCATTGAATCTAACAACCAACCCGCAATAAACAATCCAAACGGCACGCCCACAAAGCGGGTTGATGAAAAGGCGGCAAAAATACTGCCCCGCATATTTTCAGGTACATAAGTCTGCAGCAATTTCGCATCCATCATACTGCCAACACCCAAATTCGCACCGAACAGAAAAAGGCCGCCGGCGACCAGAATCAATGGCCATCCCATCACCAGCACGGTAACGATGATCAACAAACCGATTACCTGCCCAATCGGCGTTATTTTCAGCAGGGTTATAGGGTTTAGGCGATGGCCGAGCCAGGAATAGAGTGCTGCGGTGAGTGTTGTGCCGCATGCAAAGCCAGACATCCACAGCCCATAGAGGGTACCGTTGCCCGAGAAATTTTTCGCCAGCACCGGCAAGGCAACGGCCAGCAGCGCCGTGGCAACTGTGTTGAGTACGGCATCGTAAATGGCCAGCTTTCTAACAATGGGGGTTCGAAACAACCAACGCCAGGCCACCCAGACCGAGACAGGCCGGCGCTCATGATGGCTGTGTTTTTTGAGACCGAAACCCAATGCAATGATCAAAAAGGACAAACCGAAGGTTATGGCATCAATCACCATCAGGTAAACAGCCCCAATCAGGGTTAACAGCAGGCCGGCGATGATCGGCCCTATCAAATCGGCAATGGTATCGAGCAACGAATAAAGGCCATTCACCCTGTCGCGCGGCAGTTGATGTTTTTCAATCAGCTCTGCCAGCATGACGTGTCTGGCCGTGTGCCCCGGGGTATCAAATACCTTGCTAAAAAACACCAGCATGCCCAGCCAAAGCATATCCAGGGCATTCAAATGAAACAGCAACGGGATCAGCGCAATGGCCATAAAATTTACCGCATCGGTAAACAAGCTAACCGCCTTAGCGCTGAACCGGTCAATAAACTGGCCGCTGAACAGGCCAACCAGAATGTTTGGCAATTGGCCTGCAATCATCACCCCGGCGGTCGCCGTTGCGCTGCCGGTCAATTCATAAACAAACCAGGGCACCGCCAATTCTGACAACACATTGCCAATTAACGACAGCGAATTTGCAACGTACAGCGAGACGATTGATCGCTTTGCTGAATTGGGGTTGTTGTTCATAAGTAACCCTGATGCATTGAGACCTCTCAATTGAACCGCGGGCATTTGGCGGCCTCTTTCAGGTGCATATATAACTTGATATTCAGTGTAGCTTTGACTGAAGCAAAAACTTACCCAACGTATCTCGTTTTGCATAAAACTGAAGGGATGGTCTTACCCTGCACTTAGCGGGCGCGTTAAATGCGCTGCTCAACCAGCTGAATATCCATCAGGTAAAACAGCGATTCCCAGCCCCAGGGCGTGCGGCCAATATTGTGAAACAGCATGCCGGTGAGAATATCTTCCGCTGAATAAAGCTGGTGATGCTCGGCAAAATAGGTGGCCGCATTGCCTTGCTCACCATCACCCAACAGGCGCTGCATATTGCCAATGCCACTGTGGTAGGTTTGCACCAGTAGCAGGTTCAAAAGACGCTGGCGTTTGTGCGCTTCAAGATGCCCGAAGCGACTCATAAACACCGGTTCCAGATTGCGCCGGTTGAGCACATACAAACGAAAGGCACAATCGACCTGTGCCATGCGGTGCCGATAGAATGCTTCAGAAATAGCGCAATCCATGAGTGCTTCCTGGCGCAATTGCAGAATACCAATGGCATTATCGCGCGAGGTAGCCCCCTTTACTGCGCCACTTTCAATCACCATCTGCGCCAGAAACAAGTTAAAACTGAGCTCGGTTAAGGCATTTTCCAGTTGGCTCTGTCGGTGGTCGAACACGATCTTTGCGGTTTCAACTAAAGAAACAGGCTGATCCTGACTGCCGGCGGTTAAACCATCCCAGGTTCCCCAAACAGATTTTTCATTCAACCGATCAATAGCGGCGTCAATTTCTACATGCGGTTGGTCACACGAAAAAGAAAACGGATAGCCCGGCACGCCCTCACTACCGGGCAACCAACGGTCGGTCCGTTGCTGCTCATAGAGCGATTCCCGCACGCTATTGAGCGCAGACTGCATTTGCTCAGGGTCTGGAGCATTATCCATCCAGGCCAGGAAACGGCCTCTGAGATCAAACAGAATATGGCGTTCAGGCTGCTCGCAGTAGCCCTCATTGAACAGCACCCAGCGTCGGAGGGTTTGAAAATTTCCGGTCATGCCCTGCGAATAGCTGTAGGGCGCATTGCGAATCAGCTGCTGCCAATCGTTGGCCAGCACCTGTGTTGCGGCCAGCAAGCAGATAGCAGCAGTTTTTAAGGTACGGGTGATCAATAGCGGCAAAATTGTAGGCCTCCAGCTGACCATGTGAATAAGGCTGCTCAGCACCTATGGGCACCGGGCAGAGGATCTATTCTGCCATAGGGATTCGCAGTCAGCCTACCTCGGATGTTACTGCTAAGTGCTCACCAGATCATAGATTCAACAATCACCAGCACCATCGCTTCCGGAGATACGCGCATACCTTTTACGTTTTCATTTACATCGCTACCGGTAAAGGCCAACTGGTTAAAGCTAGCGCTGTTGCCGCTGGCGTCTACGACGTTTACATCCATTAGTACAACGCCGTCGTACATAATTTCAGATGCACTGAGTGTACCTTCTACTGGCACACTAATAACAAATTCGGTTTGGTCTTCTTTGCTTGGGTAAACAGTTGTGTAGCCATCGGTATTGGCGAAGGCTTTTTCTGCGGCGATATCGACTACGCCGCCCGCTTCGGTTAGGGCTGATGCGCGCAGGCCTAATACGTCTGCACTTAAGCTATTTAAAAGTTAATTCTTGGGAATATCAACATCACCATTAGCAGTACCAGAAAACTGCAGGTACTGGTCTTGCGACGAACCAGTAACTGAGACTCCGTTAAAGCTGATGGTTGGGTTGGTGAATTCAACCGAAAAGAATTCGCTGTGGTAATAATGCTCACCGCTGATGTCGGTTGCGGTGACCGAAGGTGAGTTTGCATAGCTGCTGTCTAACAATACGGCAAATTCACAACTGTTGCCTTCGGTTGAGCGGATGGCATCGGCCAAACTCAACGATAGCCCGCTGACAGAAATATCTGCCAG
Source organism: Reinekea marinisedimentorum (assembly GCF_004341165.1). GTDB lineage: Bacteria > Pseudomonadota > Gammaproteobacteria > Pseudomonadales > Natronospirillaceae > Reinekea > Reinekea marinisedimentorum. The sequence goes on along the minus strand of NZ_SLZR01000025.1, from coordinate 812 downwards.
TTGGGTACAGTCTTCAACCGCTATGCGGAAGTTAACCTCCTGTACTGTATCGGTAAGTACCTGGTCTGCACGGATGTCTATATCGCCAGTGGCAAAAACCGGGCTCGCTAATAACAACGCACTTATAAATGCTATAGGCCGAATCACGATGTGTTCCTTTTTCGTTTTTTGGCAGTTTCCTTATAAAAAAACTACCGGGTCGCAAGTTTCTTACTACTCTTAATGAATCAATAGTTTTTCCTGGTCAATTTTTTAACCAGGCCGCCATTGAATACAACCAGCCCAGGTTTTCTTTTGGGATGGTAAAAAAAACTTTGCCGACTATTTGGCTAGGGTCTATTGGGCCAAAGTTTCGGCTGTCGGTACTGTGCTTGGGGTTATCGCCTAATACAAAGTAACCGTTTATATGTTCTAGGGTTTGTTGCTCTCGGTATGCAACGGGCCTATGTGTTTTATCATCCATTACGGTAATCAGTTTTGAATAGGTCACTGATTCACCGGGCACATAAGCGATACGCTTTATTAGCTTCATTTTTTTAACATTTGGGTCGTTGAAAACGATTATGTCGCCTTTGTTAAAAGAATGATGGCTGTTTGCTTTATTTAATCGAACTACAACCAAGTCTCCTTCATGTAAAGCAGGATGCATGGAAACAGATTGAACTTGGAATAAATCGAATCCTAAACTTAATCGATAATTCCATACCCCTGCCATAAAAGGGTCTTCACCTTTTACGGTGGGTTAATGTTTCAGAGTTAGTCCACCCAGATAGAACATTATCGCGGTTTTGTAGCGTGTCTCACTTCTAAAT
>NZ_SLZR01000024.1 GCF_004341165.1 Reinekea marinisedimentorum | reverse complement strand
ACGAGCAAATGTATAACTGAGGAGCCCGGTGCGGTAGTTCCGCACGCCGGGATCTGTATGGGGGCGGTTCGGGTAACTGGCCGTCCTATCATGACTGTATAAATTGGAATAGATAAGATGGACTCAGGATTGCAGCTAAAATTGCTTATGCTAGGTTTGTGGTTAATTATGGTATATCGATCCTATGGAAATATTGTCAGATCATTATCAAGTAAAGAGTGGCCTTCCACTACAGCAAAGGTTGTATTAAGCAGCTTTGACCGAACTCAATCACTTTATGAACCAAAAATCATATATAGATATAGTATCAATGGCATGCAATACGACAATGATACGTACACCCATCTTGGGGCATTCAGCACTACAAAAAAGACGGCTATTAAAATATCAAAAAACCACCCTGAAGGAAGCAACATAACAATACATGTAAACCCGAGAGCCCCCCAACAATCGGTGATAGTTCCAGGTATTCATTGGGTTCAAGTAGCCAGCTTCGTCGCACTCACACTGATGCTCCTTGGCATTGCGTACATTGGTGAAATTCTCAATTTTATTTACCCAGGGTGCCAACCGAAATGTACATAACAAGCCAATCACAATCGCCCGCAAAAGGTCGCGGTCTGGACGCGCTAGCGCGCGCCTGTGTTGGCGGCGTTCCGGATTAATAATTCGGCATTTCTACCATTGTTCGGCAAAACTCGGAAATGTCCAATAATGCGTTTAGACCTCTCAAAATAACATCGATAATTACTGGGGTTAGTGGTTACCTACTTGTGTTAGTGACTACTTACCAGTTTGTTCAATATATTGTTTCAAATTCTGTTCAGAGTATTTTCTCAATATACGGTAGAATGCGGCCTAGAGAGGCGCTATTGTTCAGTTTTATGCCGAAATCAACATTTATCTCGTGCTACCATTCGGCTCCTTTAAAAGAAGGTGGAAAGCCGTTTTGCTGTTGATGATAGATAACTACGACTCCTTTACCCATATGCTGGTGAACTACCTGCAGTGTCTGGAGATAGACGTGGTGGTTAAGCAAAATGACGAAATTGATATTGCCGGCATTGAAGCGCTGAACCCGGAGATGCTGTTTTTATCTCCCGGCCCCTGTACGCCCGCTGATGCAGGCATTACGTTGCAGGCGATCAGTCACTTTGCCGGTAAGCTGCCTATTCTGGGTGTATGCTTGGGGCATGAGGCGATCGGTCAGGCTTTCGGGGCGAAGGTGGTTAAGGCGAAGCAGGTGATGCACGGTAAAACCTCACCGGTGCATCACCGTGGCGAAGGTGTGTTCAGAAACCTGCCTAGCCCGTACACGGCGACCCGCTATCATTCACTGGTGCTGGATCAGGCCTCTTTGCCAGAGTGTCTGGACGTGACGGCCTGGACTGAAAACGATGACGGCAGCCTGGATGAAATTATGGCGGTCCGGCATAAAGAATATGCGATTGAGGGGGTGCAGTTTCATCCTGAATCGGTACTGACGGAGCATGGCATGGCGTTACTGACTAACTTTGTGCACAGTGCTCGCAGACAAACAGAAAAAGAATAGAGAGGCATTATGGATATTAAACAGGCTTTGGCTCGGTTAGCCGGGCATGGGCACCTCAATCAGCAGGAAATGCAGCAGGTTATGCGTCAGATCATGCTTGGCGACGCGGCAGATTCTCAAATCGGCGCCTTTCTGATGGGCTTGCGTATGAAGGGTGAAACGGTCGACGAAATTGTCGGCGCGGCCTCGGTTATGCGTGAGTTATCCACCAAGGTCACCATTCAGGCTGATCATCTGGTCGATACCTGTGGCACCGGCGGCTCAGGGCAAAAGCTGTTTAATGTTTCTACCGCCAGCGCCTTTGTTGTAGCCGCGGCTGGAGCGCATGTTGCCAAACACGGCAACCGCGGTGTGTCATCCGGATTTGGCAGTGCGGATCTGCTTGAAGCGGCGGGTGTGAATCTGGATATTCTGCCCGATGCCATTGCCCGAGCCATTGAAACGGTGGGTGTTGGCTTCATGTTCGCGCAGAAACACCACAGCGCTATGCGCCACGCGATCGGCCCGCGTAAGGAGATGGGCATTCGCACCATTTTTAATATGCTGGGGCCTTTGACCAACCCGGCCGGGGTTACCAATCAGGTGATTGGTGTATTCAGTGCAGAGTTGTGTGAGCCGTTGGCGAATGCCCTTAAGGAATTAGGCAGTCAGCATGTGTTGGTGGTGCATTCTGATGATGGCCTGGATGAGTTTAGCATTGCCGCGCCAACTCAGGTGGCGGAGCTGAAGGATGGTGAAATTAAAACCTACAAGGTGGAGCCGGAAGACTTTGGCCTGGCAACACAAAGCCTGGCGGGTTTGAATGCCCGCGATGCTGTTAGCAGTTTGGCTCTTATTAAGGCTGTCTTTTCCGGTGAGAGTACCGAAGAAACCGCCCGAGCCGCCGACCTGATTGCACTGAACGCCGGAGCTGCTATTTATGCCTCTGGCGTAGCCGGTTCTTTCGCCGCTGGCGTTGCCATGGCAGAAGACGCTATCTCTACCGGCCTGGCTGCTGAAAAGCTGAAAGAATTTGCGCAATTCACGCAAAGCGTCGGCTAACTCCATAAACTGCCGGCAGCTCGCCTGCCGGCTGATCCCCGTTATAATTCTGGTTCATTGTTCATGAAAAATACGCCCACTATTCTGAAGAAAATTATCGATCGAAAATTTGAAGAGGTTGCCGAGCGCAGCAAGAAAGTCAGTTTTAGCGACCTGGAAGCCGAGTTCGATCATTATCCGGCGCCGCGCGGTTTTGCCGCCGCTATGAAGGCGAAGGTTGAAGCCGGTCAATCCGCAGTTATTGCTGAGGTTAAGAAGGCTTCTCCCAGCAAGGGGGTGTTGCGTGAGAATTTCGTCCCGGCCGAAATCGCCCGAAGTTACCAGCAGGGCGGTGCTGCTTGCCTGTCCGTTTTAACGGATCAGGATTTTTTTCAGGGTCATGAGGATTACCTGATTCAGGTGCGTGAAGCCGTCAGCTTGCCGGTGATCCGCAAAGACTTTCTGATCGATGCTTACCAAATCGCCGAGGCGAAGGCGATCGGAGCCGACTGCGTGCTGCTGATTGTTGCCGCACTGGGTGATGCCGAGCTGAAAGATCTGCATGCACAGGCAACAGAATATGGCATGGATGTTTTAATTGAGGTGCACGACGAAGCTGAAATGGAATCGGCACTGCGTGTGGATAACTACCTGATCGGTGTGAACAACCGTAACCTGCATACCTTTGAGGTTTCTCTGCAAACCACCCTGAACCTGAAGCGAATGCTGCCGGCTGACCGTATGTTCGTAACTGAGAGTGGCATTCTGGTACCGGAGGATGTGCAGCTGATGCGTGAAAACGACGTCAACGCCTTTTTGGTGGGTGAGGCGTTTATGCGCGCTGAAAACCCCGGTGAAAAACTGGCTCAATTGTTTGGAGAAAACTGATGCCACCTATTGTGACTATATTGCTGGTATTAGCGTTAGCTATTGTCGCGGTACTGTTTATTACCTCGCGTAACCCAACGCAGGTGAGTGAAGAGCAGGCTCAAAAATTTTCAAAGATTATCCGCATCTTGATTATCGTAATGATGGTCGCAATGGTGGTTAAGGCTTGCACTGGGTAAGCTGAAAGCATCTGTAAAAAAGGCGACCATTGGGTCGCCTTTTTTGTTTTTTAACAGCAGAACTTAAAGCTTATTCAGCGCGGCGACGCGGCTTACGCTCTTCGCCATCACGTGCTTTACGTGGCTTGCGCTCGACTTTGCCTTTACTGCCGCCTTTAGGGGCTTCATCCTGCCATTCGCGCAGGTTAATAGGGCGCCCTTTAACACGGGTTTTTTGTAGGTGGTTGAAGATATCCTTCGGCATGCCGGCCGGCAGATCTACCAGGGTGTAGTTGTCACGGATTGCAATGTTGTTGATGAAACGGCCTTCAATACCGCCTTCATTGGCAATCGCGCCCACGATGGAGCCCGGGTCTACGTTATCACGACGACCGACATCCAAGCGGTAGGTTTGTGCATCGTAATTCAGCTCGCGACGTCGACCGCCACGCTCTCCGCGATCTCCACGATCTCCTCGTTCACCACGATCGCGGTCAGGTCGGCCACGGCCTTCATCGCGGCTTCTCTCACGGTCGCGTTTGCGCGGTTTGAACTCTGGGTCTTTTGGTAGTTGCAGCGGCTTATCTTCCTGTGCCATCAGCGCTAACGCTGCGGCGATATCGACGAGGTCGGCATCGGTATCGGTATCTTCCACCCAGCTGGTCAGCATAGCCTTGAAGTAATCCAGCTTATCTTGCTCAACATGTTCAAAAACGGTGTTTTTGAATTGTTCAGTACGGTATTCGCCAAGCGTCTCGGCGGTTGGCATCGGGTATTCTTTCAACTCCGATTTGGTTGCACGCTCGGCATCGCGAATAAAGCGCTGTTCACGAGGTTTAACAAACACCAGGGCCTTACCGTGACGGCCGGCACGACCGGTACGGCCAATACGGTGGGTGTAGGTTTGCACATCGCCCGGGATATCCCAGTTGATCACATGGCTGATGCGATCAATGTCGATGCCGCGGGCAGCAACGTCGGTTGCGATAACGATATCCAGCTTGCCGCTGCGCATGGCGTTAAGTATGTCTTCACGCTGCTTTTGCGCTACTTCACCACTCAGTGCGGTTGCGGCGTAGCCACGGGCGGCCAGCTTTTCAGACAGGTAGGTACACTCAATACGGGTACGCACGAAGATGATGATGGCGTTCCACTCTTCAACTTCCAATACACGGGTCAGGGCTTCGAGTTTATCGATACCCTGAACGCGCCAATGGAACTGCTCAATACGGCTGAGTTCCTGAGTACTGGCTTTAATTTCAATTTTGACCGGGTCTTTCTGGTACTGATCGGTAATGCGCTTGATCTGATGCGGCATGGTGGCCGAGAACAGAGCGGTTTGCTTGTCCTTCGGGGTGTGTTCCAGAATCCAGTCGATATCTTCAATAAAGCCCATGCGCAACATTTCGTCGGCTTCGTCGAGTACCATATGTTTCAGGTCGGAAAGATCCAGAGTGCCACGGCGCAGGTGGTCCATAACCCGGCCCGGCGTACCGACAATAACTTGAGGGTTTTGTTTCAATGCGCGCAGCTGGTTGCGCATATCGGCACCGCCATAGATTGGCAGTACGTGGAAATTTTTCACGCCACGGGCGTAGGTTTGAAAGGCTTCAGCCACCTGAATGGCCAGCTCACGCGTTGGGCAGAGTACCAGCGCCTGTGGCTGGTTCTTGTTGACGTCGATTTTGCACAGCAATGGCAAAGAAAAAGCCGCTGTTTTACCGGTACCGGTCTGTGCCAGGCCCAGTACGTCTTTTCCTTCCAGCAGGCAGCCAATGGCCTGGCTTTGAATGGGGGTTGGGGTCTCGTAACCGAGAGAGTCCAGGGTTTCCTGAATAGCAGGAGTTAAACCTAAGTCAGCAAAGGTGATGTTTTCAGACATTAAATGTTCTCAAAATAAGTAAAGCCGCACATCCAATGTGTACGGAGGAGTCCAGTGGCTTTCGGCCAGTCGGGTCGTGTCCGGCAGGAGTGCCGGGGCGGTGTATCAACCGCGCGAAGGTGAGATTAGGCTGCGCCCTGTGTTGCAATGGCTTTCATAGCACTGGAAGCGTTGTTGCAAACCCTGTCGATCTTTCTTGAAAAACAAAATGCTCATCATTGAGCGGCACATTTGCAGGCTGGGTCACCTTGGCGGCGCGGAGTATACAGATGTGATTTTCATTTGTCTGTACAAATCTTGCTCAACTGGTTAGATAGTTATGCAAACGGATCAATGTTTTTTAAACCTGAGCCGGTAGAGAACTCGAAGTTAGAGCCAATCCATAGGTAATCGTCTTCTGTCCAGCGCTGTATCCGGCTTGCACGGTCGTGAATGAGCTCGCCAATAGTTTCACGCTGATCGGCATCCTTAATGCGAAACTCGCGGCAGTCTTCACCGTTCATCAGCGTTTCAGCCGCAGCCAGCCATTTCTGGGTGAAATGCGTCAGGATGTCGCGAGGGTTTCTGGAAACCCCGTTAACCGCCACGATATCGGTGGGGTGGTCGCCGGCGATGCCATACCAGCCTCCGGGCTGCGACGATGCAGACGGCTGTATAATCCAGATTGATGAGCGGGGAATAACCGACCAGTGTGGCTCGGCAATAACAGGCAGGTGCTGAATACCCCTCGACTGCAGGTAAAGTATCAGATCTGAGCGCCGGTCGTTCAACCAGACACGCCGGTTAAAGCGGTTATTGTAATCGGTTTTTAACGAAGAATTTGAGTTCATAAGAGCGTGACACCTGCCTAACTCCATTCAGACAATACGCGTTGTGTATCTAATGATGTACGGCTATTAAAACACAGTTTTTGCCAACTTCTCATGCAATAAACAGATATTTCCGCTGATAGCGGTTACATAACGGCTTGCCCCTGTTGCTATGTGCAAAGTAAGCTACGGTTATGAAAAGCAGAGGTAGAATGTAATGAAATCCAGTGCACTTCCCGATACGCCAGCCCACCTATGGCAGCACTTCAGTGAAATAGCAAAAATTCCGCGCCCGTCCGGTAAAGAGCAGGCGGTCAGGGAATATATCGTTGAACTAGCCAAGTCCCGGAATCTGGACTATGTCATCGATGCTGCGGGCAATCTTATTGTGTATGTGCCTGCATCGCCGGGTTACGAAAACGCGCAAACAGTCGCCATACAGAACCATCTGGATATGGTCGCGGTTAAAACGGAAGATAAAGAGCACAACTTCGATACCGACCCTATTGAGCTTCAGGTCATCGGCCGCTGGCTGACCGCAGACCGAACCACGCTCGGTGCGGACAACGGTATTGGTGTTGCAGCTGCATTGGCCGTGCTGACCGATACCACCACGGTGCATCCGCGCCTGGAGCTGGTATTTACCGTCGAGGAAGAAACCGGGCTTTATGGTGCTCAGGGTTTGGATGCCAGCAAGTTATCTGCGACCCGTATGATTAACCTGGATACCGAAGATTGGGGTGAGATTTTCGTTGGTTGTGCCGGCGGTTATGGCTATGAGGCAGTGCGGGACTTCCGCTCTGAACCGGTGGACCCGACGCTGAAGCCCTACCTGATTAAGCTGAAGGGCTTGGCTGGTGGCCATTCCGGTGTGCAGATTCATGAACAGCTGGGGAACGCCAATAAGTTGCTGGCAGAATTCCTGACAGAAAACTCTGATCTGATCTGGGCGCTGGCAGAATTTAAAGGCGGTGTGGCTCATAATGTGATTGCCCGTGTCGCCAGTGTCGTGGTTTACATTGACCCAGCTCAGGAAGGCAAGTGGCGTTTCAGAATGGAGCAGGCCACCCAGCGCTGGCGAACCTTCCTGCCAGATGCCGATAACCAACTGGCATGGCAGTTTAAATCGGTCGACGACGCCTCAAGCAGTGTTCTTTCGGCATCGGACCGCGATTTGCTGCTGAGCCTGGTATCTGTATTGCCGCATGGCGCGCAAACCTATAGTTTCGCGCAGCCGGCCGATCTGGTGAATTTAAGCTGCAACCTGGCGGTGGTTAACTTACAGGCGGGTGAGCTCAAGGTTCAGACCAGTCTGCGCTTCTTTAATGAGCATGAAACCATTGGCCTGAAAAACAAGATTGAATCTGTGTTCAAACTGTTTGGCATGGATGTCGATATCGTTCTTGATTACCCGAGCTGGAACCCGGATTTCAACAGCCCGCTGGTTGGGCGAACCGCCATTATCTCGCAAAAGATCACCGGTAAGCCGGCCAAGCTGAGGGCGATACATGCGGGTCTGGAGTGCGGCATCCTGACCAGCAAAAAGCCGGATATGGATGTCGTCAGTTTCGGCCCGACCATTCTGGGGGCGCACAGCCCGACAGAGCGTTTGGAGATTGCGACGGTTGAACCGTTCTGGAAGATGCTGCAGGCGCTGTTGGCTGAGTTGGCGGTGGTCTGACAGCCCGGCGTTGAGCACAGGTACAGTGATTGAAGGTCGGAGTTTCCGGCTTTTTTTTGGTATTTTCGTTCCGCTGGAACACAAGCTGGGCGTTCTTTTGTAACATGGTGGTTTCACTGATAATCCGGGAACGCTATGTCTGCCATTAAATTAACTGAGTACAGTCACGGAGCCGGCTGCGGTTGTAAGATCGCGCCACAGGTGCTCGATACCATTCTGAAGAGTCAGGTTGTGCAGGCTGAAGATGCTAACCTGCTGGTGGGCAACAGCAGCAAAGATGATGCGGCTGTTTATGATTTGGGCGATGGCAGCGCTGTTATCAGCACGACCGATTTCTTCATGCCGATTGCAGACGACCCCTTCACCTTCGGCCGCATCGCCGCTGCCAATGCCATTAGCGATATCTACGCAATGGGCGGTACTCCGCTGATGGCGATTGCTATTCTGGGCTGGCCTGTTTCCAAACTGGCACCAGAGGTGGCCCAGCAGGTTGTGGATGGCGGTCGGGATTTATGCCGTGAAGCTGGTATTCTGCTGGCGGGCGGGCACTCCATTGACAGCCCTGAGCCGATCTTTGGCCTGGCGGTTACCGGCCGCGTGGAAATCAAAAACCTTAAGCAGAACAGTACCGCGCAGGCGGGTGATTTACTGTATCTTACCAAGCCACTCGGCGTGGGTATTCTGACAACAGCACAAAAGCAGAAAAAGTTGGCGGCAGACCATGAAAGCATTGCCATCGAGAATATGTGTAAGCTCAACAAGGTGGGTGGTGAGCTCAGTAAGTTGGCGGGCGTGAATGCCATGACCGATGTGACCGGCTTTGGTCTGATGGGGCACCTCAGTGAGGTATGTCAGGGTTCTGGTTTGGCCGCGCAAGTGCAGTATGCCCGAGTGCCGGTGTTGCCGCATGTCGCAGATTATTTGGCCCAGGGTTGTATACCGGGCGGCACCTTACGCAATTACGCCAGCTACGGCCATCTGCTCGGCAAGATGGATGAGCCGGTTCAGCATTTGCTGTGTGACCCGCAAACCAGCGGTGGCTTATTGGTGGCGGTGGCGCCTGAAGCGAAGGGTGAAGTGGAAGGTCTGCTTGAAGCTCAGGGCTTGTATGCTCAGCCGATCGGTCAATTGCGTGAGCAGCACGGTGAGGTGTTGATCGAGGTGGTCTGAAGGTTTTTCAGGCATAAAAAAAGCCGGCAAGGCCGGCTCTTTAAAGAAAGCAAAAGATTAAGCTTTAAGCGCTTTAACTTTTGCGTTCAAACGGCTAACAGTACGGCCAGCTTTCGCCTTACTGATGATGCCTTTGCGTGCCATGCTGTCTAAAACAGGCTGCGCAGTTAACAGTGCTTTGTTCGCTTCGTCGTAGTTACCGCCTTCAATTTGGGCAACGACTTTCTTAACGTATGTGCGAACCATTGAACGCATGCTTGCATTGCGACTACGACGGACCAGGGCCTGACGAGCGCGCTTACGAGAACCAGCAGAATTTGCCACAGGATGCTCCTTAAAAACTGGTGTGGGTAAATTTCGAGGGCGCGATTCTATTGAGTTGGCCAGATACTGTCAATCAAAAAGTGAAAGTTATCTTCGATTTGTCGTCGATTTATTGCTTCTGCAATTTACGGCATGAAGGTACACTCGCGTCTCGATTTTTCAGGGGCAGAAAATAGGGCGCTGCGTTGAATCAGGGAAAAGAAAGAAGATCTATTTTGAGAAGCTCGCTGGTGGTTTCTGCTGCCACGATGTTTTCGCGGGTGCTGGGCCTGATCCGCGATATAGTGTTTGCCTCTATGTTTGGCACCGGCGGTGCGCAGGATGCCTTCGTTGTTGCCTTTAAAATCCCCAATTTTCTGCGTCGTCTGTTTGCCGAGGGCGCCTTCAATCAGGCTTTTATTCCGGTTCTGACCGAATTCCGCCAAAGCGAGGGGGACCGCAGTGTGGCCCGGCTGGTCAGTGCGGTGCAGATTTATCTGTCGGGGATCGTTGGCCTGATCACTCTGGTAGCGGTACTCGGCTCGCCGCTACTGGCCTGGCTGTTTGCGCCCGGCTTTCATGATGACGGCGAAAAGCTGGTGCAGGTGAGTGATTTTCTGCGCCTGACCTTTCCCTACCTCTGGTTTATTTCGCTGACGGCACTGGCCACCTCGGTTTTGAATAGCTACGGCCGCTTTGCCGCCCCGGCGCTGACGCCGGTTATCCTGAACCTTTGCCTGATCAGTTCGGCGCTGTTTTTAACACCGCATTTTCAGGTGCCGCAAACGGGCCTGGCCATTGGTGTGCTGGTTGCCGGCATGTTGCAGTGGCTGTTCCTGTGGCCTGCGCTGCTGAAAACCGGTGTCTGGTCGCCGGTGCCCGCCATTGCGCAGCACGCGGGTGTAAAAAAGATCTTTACCCTAATGCTGCCCGGGCTGTTTGGTGTGTCGGTTAGCCAAATCAATCTGCTGCTGGATACGGTGCTGGCTTCATTGCTGGAAGATGGCTCGGTCAGCTGGCTGTATTACTCCGACCGGCTTACTGAGTTGCCCTTGGGTGTTATCGGGATTGCCATAGCGACCGTTTTGCTGCCGAGGCTTTCCGCGCTGCATGTTGAGGATGACACTCACAAGTTTGAACGCACCCTGGCCTGGGCGATTCGCATCGTATTGTTGATCGGCTTGCCGGCCATGGTGGCGCTGATGATTCTGCCGGAGGTGTTGTTGACTCTGTTGTTTCAGAACTATCAGTTTACGGCGGCGGATGTCAGTAAAAGTGCCGCCAGTCTGGCTGCTTATGCATTGGGTTTACCGGCCTTTATGCTGATTAAGATAATGGCGCCGGCGTTTTTCTCCCGTCAGGATACCAAAACACCGGTCAAGATCGGTATTCAGGCGATGGTCTGGAACATGCTGCTCAACCTGATCCTTATTTATCCGCTGGCGCACGTCGGACTGGCGCTGGCGACCTCACTGTCGGCCTGGTTCAATGCCTGCCTGCTGGCGCTTTCACTGCGCAAGCAAGGTTGCTTCCCGGCCGCGGGCCTGTGGTTGCGGCCGGCACTGAAGGCGGTGTTTGCCTGTGCCGTGATGGCAGTTTCGCTGGAGTTGCTGATGCAGCTTGCGTGGCTGCAAATGCCTAACCAGGTGTTAGGGCGGGTGCGTGTGGTGACGGTGCTGGTTGCTGCCGGTATTCTGAGTTACGGCCTGGCATTGATCGCGGTGCGTACCCGGTTGAATGAGCTGAGGCATCCATAGCAGGGCGCCAGCTTTTACAGGACAGCGCATTTGCTTTTTTGTATACTGCGCGGCCAATTTAATACATCACCCTTTATATGTACGTTTCTCGGTTACCTTCAGCGAAATTGCCGGCTTCGGCTGTCACTATTGGCAGCTTTGATGGCGTGCATGTCGGCCACCAGCAGATTATTCAGCAGCTGACAGCAAAGGCCAGAAAAGAAGGCCTGTGCTCGGTTGTGGTGACATTTGAGCCGCAACCCAGAGAGTTCCTGGCACCCGGTGAGGCCCCGGCGCGCTTGTCGTCGCTGGCGGACAAAGCCCGCCGTCTGGAAGCGCTGGGTGTCGATCACCTCGTTGTACTGCCCTTTAATGACCGCATTCGCTCGTTAACTGCGAGCGAATTTGTTCAGAAAGTTCTGATCGATGCCCTTAATGCCCGTTGGATTCAGGTAGGTGATGACTTCCGTTTTGGTGCCGACCGTAAGGGCAATATCGGCTTTTTACGTCAGTATGCCTTTGAGGTTGCCGACATGCCCTCGCACTGCATTGGCCAGGTTCGGGTCAGCAGTACTCATATTCGTCAGCTGTTGGAAAGCGAAGACTTTGCCGCGGCCGAGCAATTCCTCGGGGAGCCATACAGCCTGACCGGCAGAGTGATCTATGGCCGCCAGCTGGGCCGGAATATCGGTGTGCCAACGGCAAATTTTTTACTGCCGCATAAAAAGCTGCCGATTGATGGTGTCTTTGCAGTGTCTTCAGAGGTGAATGGCCGCACCCTGTATGGCGTGGCGAATTTGGGGCCGAAACCCACGGTGCAGGATTACCGCTTTTGGCTGGAAGTGAATTTTTTTGATTTTAATGCTGTTCTGTATGGGCAGCGCCTCTGTATCCGCCTGCACAAGCGGCTGCGTGGTATACAAACATTTGATAACCTTGACGCGCTGAAAGACCAAATTCAGCGTGACATTAATGCGGCAAACCAATGGTTTGAGCAAACGACGGAAGTGAACTGACTCGATGACTGATTATAAATCTACTCTGAATCTGCCTCATACCGAGTTCCCGATGCGCGGGGACCTGGCAAAACGTGAACCGAAAATGCTGCAGCAATGGCAGGAAAACGGTATTTACAAGAAGATTCGCGAAGCAAGTCAGGGTCGTGACAAGTTCATTCTGCACGATGGCCCGCCGTATGCGAACGGCTCGTTGCACTTAGGCCATGCCGTCAACAAAATCCTTAAAGACATCATCATGAAGTCGAAAAGCTTCATCGGCTACGATGCGCCCTATATCCCCGGTTGGGATTGCCACGGCCTGCCGATTGAGCACAAGGTTGAAACCATGATCGGCCGCGCCGGTGATAAGGTCGACTTCAAAGAGTTCCGCGCCAAGTGCCGCGAATATGCGCACAAGCAGGTTGAAGGTCAGCGCGAAGAGTTTCTGCGCATGGGCGTGTTTGGCGACTGGGAACATCCTTACCTGACTATGGAATATCAGACCGAGGCCGATACCATCCGCGCCTTAGGTAAAATTGCCGAATCCGGCCATCTGGTGCGTGGCTTTAAGCCGGTTTACTGGAGTGTGGTGGGTGGTTCTGCTTTGGCCGAAGCTGAGGTTGAGTATCAGGATAAAACCTCGTTCAGCATCGACGTTGCCTACCCGACCATCGATGATGCAGCCGTGCTGAGTGCACTGGGGGCCGATGCCGGTGAAGGCGCGGTTCATGCAGTTATCTGGACAACAACGCCGTGGACGCTGCCATCATCGATGGCGATTACTGTGGGCGCAGAGATCAACTACGTGCTGAAGCAGGTCGACCATGAAGGCACGAAAAAGCGCATCATTATTGCCGAAGAACTGGCTGAAAGCTTCGCAGAGCGCTCCGGTATAGTGCTGGGTGAAACGCTGGCTGAATTCCCGGGCTCTGTGCTCGAAAACCTGAAGTTCTCGCATCCGTTCTATGAGCGTGAAATCCCGGTACTGAATGGCGATCACGTCACACTGGATGCCGGTACCGGCTGTGTGCACACCGCGCCCGACCACGGTATGGACGACTTTATCGTCTGTAACAAATACGGCATCGAAACGCTGAACCCGCTGAACGATAAGGGCGTGTTCCGCAATAATGTCGAGCTGTTCGCTGGTGAGCATGTGTATAAGGTCGATCCGAAGGTGATCGCAGTGGTGAAAGAGCATGGCAACCTGCTCAGCGAAGGCAAACTGACGCACTCCTATGCGCACTGCTGGCGTACCAAAACACCGCTGATTTACCGCGCTACACCGCAATGGTTTATCAGCATGGAAGAAAAGGGCCTGAAAGCTCAGGCGATGGAAGCCATACAGGGCGTTCGCTGGGTGCCGGGCTGGGGCCAAAACCGCATCGAAGCGATGGTTGGTCAGTCGCCAGACTGGTGTATTTCCCGTCAGCGTACCTGGGGCACGCCAATCACCTTTGTTGTGCATAAAGAGACCGGTGAGCTGCACCCGGAATTGCCGAAGATCATCGAAGCGGTCGCGCTGGAAGTTGAAAAATCCGGTATGGATGCGTGGTACGACTTCGATCTTTCCACCGTGATTGACGATGCCGATGACTACGAGAAAACCAACGACACTTTAGATGTTTGGTTTGACTCCGGTACCACCCACGCCACCGTTCTGCGCAAGCGCGAAGAGCTGGGTCAGTACCCGGCCGATATGTACCTGGAAGGCTCAGACCAGCACCGTGGCTGGTTCCAGTCGTCATTGAAGACTGCCGTGGCGATGAACGGTACTGCACCCTATAAGCAAGTACTGACTCATGGCTTCGTAGTCGACGAGAAAGGCTACAAGATGTCCAAATCGCTGGGCAACGGTATGGAGCCGCAGGAAGTGTTCAACCAGTTTGGCGCGGATATTCTGCGTTTATGGGTGGCGAGTACGGATTACTCCGGCGACATGGCCTTCTCGAAAGATATTCTTAAGCGTACGGCGGACTCTTACCGTCGCATCCGTAATACGGCGCGTTTCATGGTCTCTAACCTGAATGGCTTCGACCCGGCTGAGAACATGGTCGCCAACAGCGACATGCTGGCGCTCGACCGCTGGGCAGTAGACCGCGCACTGGTGGTGCAGAACGAAATCTCCGACCTGTTTGATAACTACCACTTCGTACAGGCGGTTCAGAAGATTCACCACTTCTGCGCGTTGGATATGGGCGGCTTCTATCTGGATATCATCAAAGACCGTCAGTACACCACGCAGGAAGATTCATTGGCACGCCGTTCCGCACAGACCGCGCTGTACCATGTGCTGCAGGCGTTGGTTCGCTGGATTGCGCCAATTCTGAGCTTCACTGCCGATGAGCTGTGGCAGTATGTACCGGGCCAGAAGCAGGAAACCGTCTTCACTGAAACCTGGTATCAGGGCCTGCAAGGCTTTGGTGACGGCGAAGCGATGAATGCCGACTATTGGCTGATGGTTCAGAAAGCCAAAGACGGCGTTAATAAGGTGCTGGAACAGGCGCGTAATGACGGCAAGGTTGGCGGTGCTTTAACCGCGGAAGTGACGCTGTATTGCGATGCCGAGCTCAAGAGTCTGCTGACCAAGCTGGGTGATGAATTGCGCTTTGTCACCATTACCAGCAGTGCTGATCTGGCTGATATTGCCGAGGCACCGGAGCAGTCTGTGGCGACCGATCTGGCCGGCCTGAAAGTGCTGGTTAAAAAGTCTGAGCATGCCAAATGTGCGCGCTGCTGGCATCAGCGTGAAGATGTCGGTACCCATGAAGAGCATCCTGAACTGTGTGGTCGCTGCGTAGAAAACGTTGCCGGTGACGGTGAAACACGCGAGTATGCCTAAGCCGCGTTAGCTTAATTGAAAGCCCGCGTCAGCGGGCTTTTTACTATAGGAAGGAACAGCAATGATGCATATCCATGAAAATTCAAAAGTTACACTGCATTTTGCGTTAAGGCTGGAAGACGGGCAGGAAGTCGACAGCAACTTTGAAAAATCGCCGGCCGTTTTATCGATAGGTGATGGCAACCTGCCGGAAGGTTTTGAAAAGCATCTGCTGGGCTTGTCTGCCGGTGATAAGCGCACAGTTCGGGTGCCGCCGGAAGATGCCTTTGGTCAGGTAAATCCGTCTAACCGGCAGAAGTTTAAGGCCGCGCAGTTTGCTCAGGCCGGTCAGGTTGAGCCGGGTACGGTCGTTTCGTTTCAGGATGCCAGCGGCTCTGAACTGCCGGGCGTTATCACCGAGATTGCAGGTGAAGAGGTCGTCGTCGATTTCAATCATCCGCTGGCCGGTAAGCACCTGGATTTTGAAGTGGAAATTATTTCCGTAGAGGCCGCAAGCAATGGACATTAAGCTGGCTAACCCGCGAGGCTTTTGTGCCGGTGTTGACCGGGCGATTGATATCGTCAACCGCGCACTGGAAGTCCATGGCGCGCCGCTGTATGTGCGTCATGAGGTGGTTCACAATAAGTTCGTGGTTGAAGATTTAAAAAGTCGTGGCGCTATCTTTGTCGACGAGCTCGATGAGGTGCCGGATAACAACTGGGTGATCTTTTCTGCACATGGTGTTTCCCAGGCGGTGCGCAAAGAAGCAGCCGACCGTGGTCTCAATGTTTACGACGCAACCTGCCCGCTGGTGACCAAGGTGCACCTGGAGGTGGCCCGCTATTCCAAAGACGGTATGGAATGCGTACTGATTGGTCATCGCGGCCATCCAGAGGTTGAAGGTACCATGGGGCAGTACGACAGCAGCAATGGCGGCGCGATCTACCTCGTTGAAGATGAAGCCGATGTTGACGCGCTGGCGCCGGTTGATCCTTCTCAGTTGGCTTACGTGACTCAGACGACGCTGTCCATGGACGACACCTCGCGCATCATCGATGCACTGAGAGAGAAGTTCCCTGACATACAGGGACCGAAGAAAAACGACATCTGCTACGCCACGCAAAACCGACAGGATGCAGTGAAAAAGCTGGCGGTTGAATGTGATGTGGTCATCGTTGTCGGATCGCCAAATTCTTCGAACAGCAATCGCCTGCGTGAGCTTTCTGAACGCATGGGCTGCAGTGCTTATTTGGTGGATCATGTCGACCAGCTGGAAAAACAGTGGTTTAAGAATGCCAAAAGCATCGGTCTGACCGCAGGCGCATCTGCACCGGACGAACTGGTTCAGCAGGTTATTCAGGGCCTGCGCGCAATGGGTGCCAATCAACTGATAGAGTTGGACGGTGTTCAGGAAAACATCACTTTCTCTATTCCTAAAGAGCTTCGTCTGACAGATGTGGGCTGAACTTTGACCCACTTCTCGTTCTGTTGGCAATGTAAGCCTTTTGTCATCCCCTCCTGACCGTTTATCCTAACGGTCATTCTTCTCATTTTTACTCGCATACAATTAGTAATACGAAATTTCGTGAGGCTTATATGAAAAGCGTTCGTGGTTTTACCATTGTTGAGCTTATGGTGACGCTGGTGATTCTGGCCATCATTACCATGGCTGCGGCACCGTCTTTTAATAATGTGATTCGCAGTTCAAGGATTGACAGTAACTTATCAAAAATTCGAGCAGGTTATAGTTTTGCGCGAACCGAGGCTGGAACCCGGCAGGAAGGCGTGAGCATATGTGTTGCTAATTCATCGCTGGATGACTGTGCAACAGGTACTGACTGGTCGGGTGGTTGGATTGTCTTTACTGATACAGATAATGACATCGTGTATGAAACATCCGATGGCGATACGCTTCTTCGCATTTGGGAAGGGGTGTCCGATGACTTTAGTTTGACTGGATCAGCTTCCGGCTACACATTTTATGATAACGGTGCCGCAGTCGAAGACCCTTACAGTACATCTAGTTTCACATCGATGAAGTTAACACTGACGCCAGACTCCTGCCCAACCGGGGAGAGCTTGATAAGAGAATTTTCTGTTGTTAGTGCATTTGGTGGAACATCGACTACAACAGGTACTTGCCCATGAATAAATATTTTTTAAACTTACCCCGGGCATCTGTTCAGAGCGGCGCTACGATGATCGAAGTGCTGGTCTCAATACTCATCTTTTCTGTTGGTTTGCTGGGTATCGCTACGACCCAGACGATGGGGTTAACGACTACCCAAAGTGCAATGCATCGCTCTTATGCTGCACAGCTCTCTTATGAATTGATTGATATCGTTCGTTCTAACCCGGAAGAGGCTGAGAATGCTTTCTTCAGTGCCATAAGTATAGATACAGATTCAACCGCATCCTTTACGGCAACTAACGCATGCGATACTACCGCCTCCGCCTGCACTACAACTGAAATGGCAAACATGCAAATGTCTGCCTGGGAAACAAGGTTGGGAAATGTGCTAACTGGCAGTCGTGCTACCTTGACAAGCTCAGATGAAGTGAATTTTCAGTTGATTATAAAATGGCCGGATTTCAGAACTAACCAGGATCGAATTGACGCGTCAATCGATGTGGATGGAGATAGCGTTGATGATGGTGATGACGCAATCTTATTTACAGATTTCAGGATTTAATTATGTCTAAGCAAAAAGGATTGAGTCTTGTTGAGCTGCTCGTTGCGGTAGCTTTATCACTGGTAATTATCGGTGGGATTATTCAGGTTTTTACTGCTAACAGGCAAGCTTACAATTTGTCGGAGTCTATGATTCGGGTACAAGAATCAGGTCGATTTGCGCTTGAGTTTATTTCTGAGGCTATTCGAAGTTCCGGAAGTTACGGGTGTTTACCATCCGCTAGTACTGAAACAGAGGATGTTCAGTCACTTATGAGTGGCTTCTCTGATTTCAATGCGATTCAAACGGCCGCCTTTACTACCGGGACCACTGCCCCAAACTGGGTAGCCAGCTCTAACGGCGCAACTGCTTCAACTTCAACGTCGGTAGGTAGCACAGACAGGCTTTCACTTTTGCATTTGACGACAGACGAATATGTTGTTTCCAGTGTTCCTACAACATCGAGCTTGGTAACTTCGACAACTAACGATTTTTCAGTGAGTACAAGCAGCCCAGATTATGTGATGGTGAGCAATTGCGAAGTCGCAGATATTGGTTATGTATCCAGCATCGATTCATCAACGAATACGGTAACTTTAAACGATACGATGCGAGATACAACATTTAAGAGAACGGACGTCAGAAGCACGATTGCAAAGCTTCAACACCTTTCGTTTACCGTGGATGAAGCAAATGACAACCTTACCGTTCAGGTAAATGGTAACGGCGCTCAAACGGTTATAGGAGGTATTGAAAGTATACAGTTTGAGTACGGTGTTGATACGGGAACAGATATGGTCCCAGATTATTACGCTGATATTGCATCAATTGTTACAGCAGGTGACGAGGCAGACATCACTGCGGTGAAGATTAGTGTACTTGCGGTTTCCGGAACAACGACAGAAGGCGCTGCACTGAATATGGATGCCAACTCTCAAAGTGTTAACTTCGATAATACCAGTATTACCTTGGGTGACGGGCGTTACCGCGCAGTATTTGAATCGACCGTTGTATTACGTAACAGGATGAATTGATGATGAAGCAACTAAGTTATTCAGTTCAAAAAAAGCAGAAGGGTGCGGTACTTATCGTTGCTCTGGTTATCCTCGTCATTCTCACGATATTGGGTGTCGCGGTAATGGAGTCTTCTGTTGTTGAGGAGAGAATGGCCGGTAACCTGTTAGACAGAAACGTAACCTTTCAGGCGGCTGAAGCCGGGTTGCGTGCAGGAGAAGCAGCGATTGCCGCTCTGGTTGCTTATCCAACGCCAGTCTCCTCTCTATCATCTGGCTCCATTGTTAATGTCGATACCATCAGTAGTGGGTCGCCAACCTGGTGGGATGGTAAAAACTATTCATGGTTTTCCAGTAACGGCGGAACACTGGCTTCAACAAGCCTGACCACCGTCGACTCACAGCCTTATTACGTCATAGAAGAATATGAACAGGTCTGCGATGAAGTTGCAGACCCAACAATTAGCGACTGTAAAATTGTTTACAGGGTGACATCAATTGCAAAGGGTGGCCGCAATACTAGTGTGCTTTTGCAATCACTTTATTCAAGAAGGTATTAAATTATGAACACTGTATTTAAGCCTGGTAAAGCTCAAATGTTATTGCGATTGCTTAAGGTGACCGCATTTGCGTCGCTCAGCGGTGTTGCTGCAGGCGCAACATTAAGCATTTCTGATATTCCGCTGTCACTGCAGAGTAGTGTGCAGTCTAATTTCTATTTTGTGATTGATGACTCTGGGTCTATGGCTTGGAAATGGGTTATATCTGAGGGTGGCGCCAGTAGCAGTGATTATAATTTATCTTCGTTATCTACGGGTGATAACAGTTACGTAGATATAGACGCGAATAACCAAGTGCTAATGGCTTGCCGAGGTGTTAATACTTTAGCCTATAACCCTGATAAGACTTATACGCCCTGGGCGGGAGAGGATGATGCCGACGTTGCCTATGGTAATCAGACCCCGACAAGTGCTCGTTATGACCCTTATTACTCATCTACTTCTGTAGGGAGAAGGAATCTGACTTATGATAATGGGTCAGACAAAGTTGTTGGGTATTTTCCATGGTATGACCACAACCAGGATGGTTATGCTGATCTTTATTACGATATAGATGGTGATGGCAACATCGATACCTTTCTCGATCAGGACGGTGATAATATATTTGATGGCTTCATCGACTTGAATGGTAATGGGGAATATGACGGTTGGGTTGACCTGAATGGCAATGGCTCATATGACACCGGCGAGTTTGAATTTGAAAGTGAGCTTGAATGTCCAGATAGAGGAGAAATTAACAGCACAGTTAATTTAGGTGGTGGTAATTCAATTTCTGAGAATGATTTTTTACGAATCTGGATGGTCAAAGTAAAGGACTTGCCGGTTACCAGTACTACCGAGACAAACACCCAAACCAATTATGCCAACTGGTACTCTTATTACCGTAGCCGTGAGCTAATTACTAAAAAGGCACTTTCCGAGATTATTGAAGATTCTACTGCTCGTATGGGGCTGGACACGATTAATAGAAACAGTGGTCAGCTAACAGAAATAGCTGATGTTGATAATATCTCTACACCTATTAATTCGGATGCTGACGATAATAAAGATGCTCTAATGGAAGCTGTATTCAAGATTCAGTCTAGTAGTAGCACTCCCTTGAGGAAAGCGTTAAATCGTGCAGGGCAGTACTATAAAGGGACGTTAAGTGGATATTCGAGCCCAATTTTAAGCGACGCAGACGGTGGGAGTTGCCAACAGAATTTCACTATTTTAATGACTGACGGTTATCGAAACGGCAGTATGCCTTCAACAGTAGGTACCGGCTGGAATGATAATGAGGATGGTAACGGCGATACTAACTTTGATGGAGGGGGGTATGCTGATACTTACGACGATACGTTAGCAGATATTGCCATGTATTATTATGAAACAGACCTAGATAGCAATTTAGACGATGAAGTAGATACATTTGAATATATAGATGAGAATGACAACCAGCATATGGTTACCTATACAGTAGCGTTTGGTGTCACTGGTACAGTGGACTCTACCGCACTGTATGCAGCATGGGATGCCTTACCAGAAGATGATGGAACATCAAACGATAAAGAGTCGTACGGAGATTTTGGCGGTTATTTGGATCATTTAAAAACGGTCAATACAGATGCTGACGCTACCAATGATACAAACCCAAGTTTCACTGGGTGGCCAAATCCAAGCAGTGATGC
The DNA here is from genome assembly GCF_004341165.1 of Reinekea marinisedimentorum. Taxonomy (GTDB): domain Bacteria; phylum Pseudomonadota; class Gammaproteobacteria; order Pseudomonadales; family Natronospirillaceae; genus Reinekea; species Reinekea marinisedimentorum. Next base: position 24,029 of record NZ_SLZR01000024.1, on the reverse strand, counting down.
TACGAAAATCGACGATATGTTCCATACCGCAGTCAATGGTCGCGGTCTATATCTTAATGCGCAGGATCCAGATGAGTTAATCGATACGCTGAAAGATGCAGTCGCCGATGCGGAAAGTCGTGATGAAGCCCTATCCTCAGCAAGTGTGAGTACTGGCTCGATTACCACCACAACTTACTTGTATACAGCGCTATTCAACAGCGCAAACTGGAACGGAGGAGTTAAGGGTTTTCCTATTAACTCAGACGGCACTTTGGATACAACTAATGCAGTGACGGCTTCAATAATCCCTTCGCACACCCAGCGAAATATCGTCACCTGGCATGATTCAAACCTCGCTGGTACGCCTTTTAAGTGGAGTGATTTAAGCACTGCTCAGCAAACCACTTTGGGTAGCGAAGGTTTAGTTGAATACATTCGCGGTGATACAACCGGTGAAACTAACGGTACCTATCGCTCAAGAACGGCAGAAATTTCGCTGGAGGGCATTGATACAGGAAATTACCTGGGAGATATTGTGCACTCTGCAGTTCAGTACGTAGCAAACCCTCAATTTCTGTATCCGGATGGTTTCGAAGGTAGCAACTACAGTGCATTTCGTTTAGACCCGGACGGTGATGCAACTAACAATACGACAGATGCCGCAGGTATTAACTTCTATCGAACCCCAATGCTGTATGTTGGCGCAAACGACGGTATGTTGCATGCATTTAATGTAGATTCAACCGACTCAGCGAATTTTGGTAAAGAACTGTTCGCTTATGTGCCTTCTATGGTTCATGAGAATTTGGAGTATTTATCCGACGATACCACCTATAGCCATGCTTACTTTGTTGATGGAACCCCCTATATTGGCGATGCCTATTTTGATAGTGAGTGGCATACCGTTTTAGTCGGTGGGTTAAGAGCTGGTGGGCAGGGTATCTACGCAATTGACATAACCGACCCGGATAAGTTTAAAGGAACAGAATCAACAGCCGCGACAACGGTGCTCTGGGAATTTGGTGATGACAGTAGTGTTGTTGATTCTAGTGGCAATAAGTTAGGTGATGATGATCTTGGCTATACATATAGCCAGCCCACCATCGCTAAGCTCAACAACGATAAGTGGGTGGCTATTTTCGGCAATGGATATAACAACACACAGCCGGACGGAACCATAGGTGGCGGTACGCCTGTTTTATATATAGTCGAGCTTGAAACGGGTGTTTTGATTAAGAAGATAGATACCGGTGTAAATGATTTAGCTACGCCTAATGGATTATCCAGCCCCAGTACATTGGATGTTGATGGTGATTATATAGCCGATTACGTGTATGCAGGTGATCTTGAAGGTAACCTGTGGAAGTTCGATCTTACTGATGATGATCCTATTAATTGGGATGTTGCCTATACAACAGGAAGCGTAAACACACCATTGTTTACTGCCTGTAGCGAGGATGACTGTGATACGACAAACCGTCAGCCCATAACCGTTAAGCCAGCGGTAGGCTTTAATGATGCTGCAACGGAATACCAAATCTATTTCGGTACCGGAACTTATTTCTTAGACAGTGATAATAATAATAAGAGTATGCAAACATTTTATTCCGTATGGGACAGGATGCTTAGTAACGCTGACTTTGAAGTTTTCGATCGTGAGCATTTATTGCAACAAAAGATTATTGAGGAAAAAGAGGACGGTGTGGACTATACCGCCAATGGCGAATTGATAGTTGATAAACAGCGAGTCTCAACAAATTACGCTATCGAATGGCATAGCGGTACTGATTTACCGGAAGATGCAGATAATGACGGACTGCCAGATACACATCTGGGATGGTATATGGACTTGTACAACACGGAAGGAGGAAGCACGACGCTTTACGGTGAGCGTGTTGTGGCTAATCCAATTCTACGGGATGACAGTGTGCTGTTCATTTCTACAATACCTAGTGATGATCCATGTAAAGATGGCGGTGACAGCTGGTATATGGAGGTAGTGGCAAATACAGGCTCGCGTCATGTTACTCCTGTTATTGATGTTAATGGCGATAACGTCGTTGATGACAAAGATTACCTGCTTACCGACAGTTATGGGATTACGGTGAGTAGCGGGCGATCAAACTTCGATATGCTAGCTGCTCCGCCTTGCCTGCAATTAGCTGATGGTTCTGAGATATGTTATCCGGATCCAGATGGTTCCAGTGTTTTTGCTCGAAGCCCTGATGTACCAACGGGACGCTGGATGTGGCGTGAGCTTTAAGGTATCGGTTAATTGAGGGTTATAATATGAAATTATTTAGTACTGCTATTTTGCTCAGCGCTGCACTAGTGAGCAGTTTTTCTCTGGCTGATCAGCTGGTTGTTCAGTTCTATAGTTTTACGTACGATAATACGTTTGTTGCAGACGATATGGAGTTTATGACGACAACCTACACAGTTGTACAGACCTATGGAAATGAAGATGAGCGACTATTTATTGGTGGCTTAAGGGAAGGTGATTGGTTGTTGTTAACATATGATGTTGTCGGTGCTGAGAAGCAATGGATAGTATCAAAGATCGAGATACTTGAAGATGAATCGAAAGCAGATGAAGTTAACGAGCTAATTCACGAATAGAAGTGACAACAGAAGAACTATTATGAAAAAACTTGGAAGTGGATTCACCCTGGTTGAAGTGGTTATTGTAATCGCCATATTGGGTATTTTAGCAGCGACGGCGATACCCGCTTACACCAACCATGTCAGAAAAGCGCATCGTGCTGACGCAAAAGGAGCGCTCATAGCCTTTGCGCAAAATATGGAAAGAATGTATTCAATAAATAACAGTTATTGTGATTTAGCTGACACTGGCGAAACAGCTGTAACTGACTGTGGGACGTCAACCCCGGATGCTGGAACCCCGGTTAACTTTTCGGATCAGGTGCCTCTGGAAGGAGGCACTGCCATTTATACGCTGGCGATAGAATCGACTAACTTGTCCTCATCATTTTTTACAGTGAGCGCCACACCCGTTACCGGTGGCTATATGGATGGTGACACCTGTGGTACGTTTACCTATTCGAGTACAGGTGCAAAAGGTGATGATGACGGTGGAAGTTGCTGGTAAAGCAGAGCATATGCCTAGGGCTGCAGACGCAGCCCAGCCTTCTTTCATGCATCGCAAGTAGCATTCACCCAAGCCCCGTTACTTAACCTTAATGGTGCACCCGAGCTATCACGTTCGTTGTAGACTTTTACCCGACCAATAATATTGACCGTCATATGCCAGGCCGTTTCATCCAGCTCGCCAAAGGTACAGATAGTAAAACTCTCCATCATCCCCTGATAAATTTCGCTGTTTTCACTGCCAAACCGGAAGTAAGGTACGCCTGCAGAGTAATACCCGAATGTTGACTCTTCCTTCGGTTCGTACTCCCGTAATACAACCTCGCCATCTGCAATCTCCAGAGATTTTGATTTATCCGGGTCGGTAAATAGCACCCAGGTTGCTGAGGTATCGGACACGCAGCTGTCATTAATCATCGGGCACAGAATGACTCGTGTATTCTCTGTTCGGGAAACCGAGCGGCCATAGTTTAACAGCCGTACCCAACGGTTCTTTTCAGAGTCGGCCTCTATTAATCGTTTCATGTCAGAAAATGCCGGTGCCGCAGCCGTGGCAACAATGGCCAGTGCGGCAAGAGTGAACACAAGTTCGGTGAGGGTAAATCCCTTCAGGTATTTCATATGCAATCCTTTGCACAGTGAATTCACCTTTAATTTAAATTTTAATCACTATTAGGTCTATCGGGTTTTAAGACCTGCATCACATAATTTTAAAAATACATCAGTCCAGCCCGAGCTTTTTAAGCCGATAACGCAAAGCGCGGAAGGTGATCCCCAGTTTTTTAGCTGCGGCGGTTCGGTTCCAGCGGGTTTCTTCCAGTGCCTGTTCAACTACGTTTCGTTCAATATCCATCAGGTAGTCTTCCAGAGAGACGCCCTCAGGCCGGGAAGAAATATTGGTGCTCGGCAGTGGAGAGATACTGGAGCTGGAGCTTTCGTTCAGGTTTAAGTCTTCTTCAGTGATGGTGTCTTCTTCGCACATGGCAAATGCGCGTTCAAGAATGTTTTCAAGCTCGCGAACATTGCCGGGGAATGCATACAGGTCTAAAGCCTTTTTGGCTTTAGCATCGAGCTTAGCGGCGGGAAGCTGATAGGTATCTGCGATGCGGCTCAAAATTCGGCCGCACAACAGCGGGATGTCGGAGTTACGGTTGCGCAGCGGTGGAATAAGCAGGCTGATCACATTGATTCGATAGAAAAGGTCTTGCCGGAACAGCCCTTCCTCAACCAAGTTTTCCAGATTTTTATGGGTGGCGCTTAAAATACGCACGTCAACATTGATTTCATGTTGCGAACCGATCGGCCGAACCTTTTTTTCCTGTATGGCGCGCAGCAGTTTTACCTGCATTGCCAACGGTAAATCTGCTACTTCATCAAGGAACAGCGTTCCGCCATCGGCTGCTTGAAAAAAGCCCTGTTTGTCTTCACTGGCTCCGGTGAATGAGCCTTTTTTGTGACCAAAGAATTCGCTTTCCATCAGTTCTGAAGGAATAGCACCGCAGTTTACCGGCACAAACGGGAAGCTCCGGCGCGGGCCGAGTTTGTGTATCTGCCGGGCGACAAGCTCTTTACCCGTACCGGATTCACCATGAATAAAGACCGGCGCCTGGCTGACCGCCAATTTCCGAATTTTCTTTTCCAGCATGATCATCGGTTCAGATTTGCCGAGGATCAGCGGTTTGCTTTGCTCGGATTCACTGGCTTCGGGCTGGGTAGATTCCTGCTTAACTTTCAGAGCCTGGTTGATCAGATCTCTTAGCTTGTGGATGTCGATGGGCTTAGAGACGAAGTCAAAGGCACCGGCTTTCAGCGATTCAATGGCAAGGTCCATGCTGCCGTGTGCCGTTATCACGGCTATGGGGGTGTCCGGTTTTTTCTCTGCAACATGGCGAACAATCTGCAAGCCGTCTCCATCCGGTAAGCGCATGTCGGTTAAGATTAAATCGACATCGTTTTTGTTGAGCGACTTGAGGGCCGATTGCACATCATAGGCACTGAAGCTTTCAACACCCATTCGCATCAGTGTTATTTCCAGCAGCTCCCGAATGTCCGGTTCGTCATCAATAATTAAAACTTTCTGTGCATTAGACATGAAAACTCATTCCTTTATTTCGTTATTCATCTATAGGATGGCTAATCGCATGAGACATCAGCATCCGGAAGCAACCGCCGGATCTATTGGAAACATAAGACAGTAACAGACGGTTGGCGTCACACAGTTCTTTGGCAATATAAAGGCCTAACCCGGTGCCGCTGTTTTCTGTGGTGTAAAAGGGTTCAAACAGGTTTTTAATCTGATCTTCCGCGACGCCGGGGCCGTCATCCAGTATATCGATATAGTATTGCTTGTTGTCGTCGTGTTGATTGATCTCAATATGCAGCGTCCGTTCTCCGGTTTTCAGTTCGCTGTAGCGCAGGCCATTTTCGATCAGGTTGTGCAGAACCTGCTTGATCTGATTGATATCGAACTCGGCAGAGCAGTCTTTGATCAGGTTGACTTCAATCTTTTCGTTGTTCTGCTCAATTTGAAGTTCGCGTTCATTTAAGCATAGGGATACAAATTCGCTTAACCGTATATTGTCCACACAGGGCTGACGTTTTCGCGAAAGATCCAGAATGGTTTGAATGATCGAGTTTACCCGCTGCGAATGGTTATTAATAATGGATAGCAGCCTTTTATCGGCTGGATCGAGGCCCGGAGCTTCTTCCAGTAACTGGGATGCATGAGAGATGGCCCCAAGCGGGTTGCGGATTTCATGGGCAATGGAGGCCGTCAGACGGCCCAAAGATGCCAGTTTAAGCTGCTGAACCTGCTGGGTCATTTTCCCGTTGTCTTCGAGGAAGAGGATGATGTCGGCGAACTCCGTCGGTTGCAGTTTTGCAAAGTTTATTGAGACCACTGGCAGCTCATTGCTGGCCTGATAAGGGGGGACCATCATGTCGTTGTTGATCTTCCAGTCTTCCAGCCTCTGGTGCATTTCCTTGTTCAGCCAGAAGGGGCGTTTTTCTTCGATATTGAGCAGGTAGCGTGCGGAGTCATTCAGCAGACGTATAGCGCCATCGTAGGTGATCACGATAATGCCGGTGCGCATGCGCTGCACAATCAGCTCGTTCAGATGGCGCAGGTCTAAAATGGTGTCGGCCTGCGCCCGGGCCAGCTGTTCAGAGGTTTTCACCCGGTGGCCAACGTACTGCAGCAGGGCGGTGACAACGAAATAGGCCACGCCGAGCAAGGCAGCCTGTACCAGGTCTTTGCCGAGGTGCTGAGGCATTGGCAGCAGCTCGGTGTAGACCACCGCAATGGCGGCGGCGGATGCGGTCATAAAGCTCTGCCGGGCAGGCAGCAGCATGCCACCGATACCGACGGTGATTAAAATCAGGCTGCCCAGTCCGCTGTCGACACCACCGCAATAGCGCAGAATAAAGGCCATCACCAGAATATCGGTGATCAGCAATGTGGTGACGGAGGACTTGGCTATTTGCTCATTAACAGAGAAGAGCAGCCCGAGAATGGCCAGAACCAAGTAAGAAACTGTCGCCAGCTGCAGCGATTCCTGATGTACCCATGGGAATACATCCATCGCAGCATCAGGTATTAATGCCAGAACCAACAGACCAGATGCTAATATCAGTCGATAGATGCCAAACCAAAAAAGCAGCTGTTCAGCGCGATGCGTCACGTTGGTGAAGTTAAAAGGCATAATGTCCGGTCAATTTGAGAAGTTTTTACAGTATAAACATTGGATGTAGGGCTGTTAATGGGGCAAGGCTTGTTATGCATGCCTATCGCCCTCACAATAGCGCTAATGTGTATGGAAAGGTAACTTATGAGTATTCGGGTCAGCCTCGTTCAGCACCGGTTTCCAGTCGGTGATATTGATGGCAACGTTCAAAAAATTCTGCAGTTTGCACAGCAAGCAATCGATACAAACGCCGATATCGTTGTATTCCCTGAATTAACCTTAACCGGCTATCCGCCTGAAGATTTGCTGTTACGCCCCAGCCTGGGAAAGCGTGTCAGTGATGCGCTTAGGCAAATTTTCGCAGCTAAACTGCCCATCGCGATCGTCTTTGGTTATCCGCAGCGGGAAGATGGCAAGCTGTATAACAAAGCCATGGTTGTGGATCACGGTCAGGTCATAGCCGATTACCGCAAGCAACACCTGCCCAACTATCAGGTATTTGATGAAAAGCGCTATTTTCAGAAGGGCGCTGAAACCTGCGTCTTTGAATTCAAGGGTGCGCAGATAGCTTTGAGCATCTGTGAGGATATCTGGTACGACGGCCCGGCACGCCGCGCCTATGAAGCCGGTGCCCAGATTAACCTGAATATTAATGGCAGCCCCTATTCCATCGACCGCAGCAAAGAGCGTCACGCGCAGGTTGAACACATCGTTAAGCAATGGCCGATGACCACGCTCTATGTCAATCATATCGGGGGCCAGGATGAACTGGTATTCGATGGCGGTTCATTCGTCGTAAACCCGGATGCCAGCCTGGCGGCTACCCTGCCGTTATTCGAGGAAGCCACGCAAACCGTCGAATTACAGCAGGTCGATGGCCAGTGGCTGGTTCAGGATGGGCAGTTTGCTGAAGAGCCGAGTATTGAAGCCGCCCTTTATGAGGCGCTGAAGGTGGGTCTGGCCGATTACGTCAACCGCAATGGGTTCCCCGGTGTCATATTGGGCATGTCAGGCGGTATCGACTCGGCGTTAAGTGCCGCGATAGCCGTGGATGCGCTGGGTGCTGATCGTGTAATGGGCGTGATGATGCCTTACCAGTACACCGCCAAGATGTCGATTGAAGATGCCGAAGCAGAGGCTGCCAATCTGGGTATTCGCTACCAGTTACTGCCCATCGGCGAGCCCTTTGAATCAGCGTTGAGTGTGCTGACGCCTGCCTTTGACGGCAAGGGCGCCGATGTTACTGAACAAAACATGCAGGCGCGGATGCGTGGCCTGTTCCTGATGGCGCTGTCGAATAAATTGGGTTACATGGTGCTGACGACCGGCAACAAGAGTGAGATGGCCGTTGGCTATGCCACCCTGTACGGTGATATGTGTGGCGGCTATAACGCCCTGAAAGATGTTCCTAAAACCTGGGTTTATCGGCTATCGCGCTGGCGTAATGAACAGGGTCTGGTGATTCCGGAGCGGGTCATTACCCGTCCGCCGTCGGCCGAATTGGCACCCGATCAGCTCGATGAAGACAGCCTGCCGCCTTACGATATCCTCGATGAGTTAATTGAGCGCTACGTAGAGCATGATGAAAGTCTGGAAACCATTGTTGCAGCCGGTTTCGATGAAGAAGTCGCCCGCCGTGTTATTCGTTTGATTGATATCAACGAATACAAACGCCGCCAGGCACCGGAGGGTGTTCGTATCAGTAAACGGGGTTTTGGGCGCGACCGTCGCTACCCAATTACCCATGGATGGAAACCAGGAGTCTGATCTTTGATAAATATTCTTTGGGACCTTGACGGTACCGTCGTCGATTCAATGCCGATTGTTGCCGCCTGTATGAACCGCACCGTTGAGCATTTTGGTCTGCCGCCCAGACCGCTGGAAGAGATGAACCCGTTTATCGGCCCCAGCCTGAGCTACTCGATGGGTGTGTTGCTGGATACCGACGACAAAGAGCTGATCGCCTCGGCGGTGGAGCACTACCGTGCTGCCTACAAACAGATGATGCATGAGAGCCCGGTGTTTGATGGCATTGAGCAGGCACTGGCGCATTTTAAGTCGGTGGGTGCAACGCATTATCTGGCGACGGCCAAGTTTCAGGGCTTTGCTGAGCACATTATCGTAGCGTCGGGTCTGAAGCCCTATTTCACGGGCATATATGGCTCAATGCTGGATGGCCGTCTGGCGAATAAAGATGAGCTGCTCGCGGAGCTGATCAAAGCAGAAGGCATTGAGCCGGGCAATTCGGTCATGATTGGTGATACCCACTACGATATCGAAGCCGGTCGACACCATAATATGACTACGATCGGTGTGTTATGGGGTTACAGCACGGAGCAGAAGCTGAAGGAAAGCGGCGCACACTATTGTGTGAATAAGCCGGATGAACTGAACGAGATTATTAAATCTGCCATGACCTGCGCCTGCTGATGCAGCGCAGGTTTCTTTAGCCGGCCTTTAGCTGGCCAGACCGAGGGTGAAGAATTTTACCCACCAGCGGTCTTCCCGCCATTTTGGCGAAACATACTCACCACTGGCGAAAACGCTGTGTTCCGGAAACTGCTGCTGCAACCGGCTCATGGCGATTTCATGATCCGCCGGTTGGTCGAGCTTATCGTAAGCCTCTATCAGAATGACCAGCGCATCGCCGGCGGAGCTGACCCCCGGATAATGATCGACAATGGCGCGGGCACGTTCCGCCGCTGCAATCCAGGCACCCTTGCGTACATAGTAATCGGCTGCAATCAGTTCGTGACGGGCCAGAGAGTCTTTCAGCACGACCATTGCTGAAAGGATCTCTTCGCGGTGCTCACTGCCCGGGTATTGCCTGAGGAAGTTATCCAGAGCGGTAAATGCCTTCTGCCCCTGAGCTGGGGAGCGCATGGATGGGTCGGTACGCTTGAAGTAGCCGCGGTTTTCCATGTACAGCTCAAAATAGCTCAGCGCGCGGATAAAGGCCGCGTAATCAACATCCGGGTGATCCGGATTCAGGCGGGTAAAGCGGTCGGCTTCAATCAGGGCGGTAGAGTAATCGCCGGATTGGTAATAGGCATACATCAAATCAAGTGAAGACGCGCGCGCATACTGGCCAAACGGGTACTTCTCCTGCAGCTCTTTCAGCTTTTCAATCGCCATGGTGTTGTTTGATTTAGCCAGATAATTTCGCGCCGACTGGTAGTAGGCTTCCTCGGTATCCAGCGGTTTATTGTTAAGGTTCGCGCAGCCTGCCAGCAGCGTCAGTGCGAGTACGGAGGTAAGAAGTGGACGATATTTAGTGGCAAACAACATTGATGGCATGCGAAATCTCGTTAAATCAGTAAAATGGCCGCTATTGTAACCACAGGAAACTCCCACCACCAATGACAGATGCATCCGATTCCATCAAGGAAACGCAAATTGTCCCATTTGAAATGGGCAACAAGAGGTTTGATCAGGTCGCCGCTGAGCTGTTCAGTGATTATTCACGTTCCAGAATTCAGGGCTGGATTAAAGACGGCAGCCTGACCGTCAATGGTCAAACCAAAAAAACCAAAGATAAGCTCGTTGGGGGGGAAACACTGCTGCTGGATGCCGTTCTGCAGGCTGAAGAGCGATGGGAGGCCGAGCCTGTTGAGCTCGATGTGGTCTACCAGGATGACGACATCATCGTCATCAACAAGCCTGCCGGGCTGGTGGTTCATCCAGGCGCCGGCACACCTTCCGGAACGGTGCTTAACGGCTTGCTGTACCGCTTCCCGGAGCTGGCCTCGGTACCGCGCGCCGGCATTGTTCACCGGCTTGATAAGGACACCACCGGTTTGATGGTGGTCGCTCGCAACCTGCCGGCACAGACCAGTTTGTCTGCGCAGTTGCAGGACCGAAGCATGGGCCGGGAATACCTGGCCGTGTGCATGGGTATTATGACCGGCGGCGGTGTGGTCGATGCCCCCATTGACCGGCACCCCAAGCATCGCACCAAGATGGCGGTCGCGCCGGAAGGTATGGGCCGCGATTCGGTAACGCACTATCGGGTTGAGCAGCGCTTCCGTAATCACACGCTGGTTCGCTGTAAGCTGGAGACCGGCCGTACCCATCAGATTCGTGTGCACCTTTCGCACATCGGCTACCCGCTGGTGGGTGACCCGCTGTATGCCGGCCGTTCGCGTTTGCCGAAGGGGGTTTCTCCGGAAGTGATGGAGTGCCTGAAGGGGTTCAGACGCCAGGCACTGCATGCCGGTTATCTGGAGCTGATTCATCCGGCCACTCAGGAAATGATGGATTGGGAAGTCGACCTGCCCGAAGATTTTCAGCAGCTGCTGGAAGTGATGCAGGATGAGCTTGAACTGTTCGGCTCCGGAGACGACTTTTGAGTTTTCAGTACGCTGACTGGCCATTGCCAGAGGGCGTCTGTGCCGGTTGGTCTGACCGGCTTGAAGGCGTCAGTGCTGAGCCATTTAACAGCATGAACCTGGGCCGTCATGCTGGCGATGCTGCAGAGAATGTCGAGGCTAACCGGGCGCGGTTAAACGCCCTGCTGAAGGGGCAGCCGAACATTTGTTGGCTGAATCAAACCCACAGCACCACGGTTGTGCCGGTAGCCGAGGCCGACCCTGGCTGCGGGCAGGATGGCAGCTACTCCACAGAGCCAAATCAGGCCTGCTGCGTGATGACTGCCGATTGCCTGCCGGTGTTTTTCTGGCAGCAGGATGGTCAAAAGGTTGCCATCGCTCATGCCGGCTGGCGTGGCCTGGCGGATGGTATTCTGGCGGAAACGCTGAAGCGGTTCGATGATCCGTCGTCCGTCAGTTGTGGCATCGGTCCGGCGATTTCTCAGCCTTATTTCGAAGTCGGTGAAGACGTCTACAATGCCTTCGCCGGTTGGGTCGATCATCAGACATTCTTTATACCGCGCCAGGTGCCGGGTAAGTATTCCTGTGATTTGCCCGGCTTGGCCCTGGCTCAGCTGACACATTTGGGTGTGCGGACGGTTCATTTATCCGGGCTATGCTCGTATGCTCAGGCTGAGCGTTTTTACTCGTATCGGCGTGATGGTCAAACCGGTCGCATGGCCAATCTTATTTGGTTGACTGAATAGGCGACGGGTACTTTAAATCTGACGTGGATAAAGAGGGTCGCAGCAAACAGTGAAATAAAAGGAACTTGATTCACCGGGCATATCCCGATTTTTCTCAGTAAAAGATCAGATTTCGAGGTAGTAACATGCGTATTGATCGATTAACCAGTAGCCTGCAATTGGCGCTTTCCGATGCTCAATCCGTCGCGTTAGGGAATGACAACAGCTTTATTGAGCCGGTTCACCTGCTGCTGGCACTTCTAAACCAAAAGAACGCCTCCGTCGCTACACTGTTGCAAAATGCCGGCGCGCGCCTGTTTGAACTGCGTGACAGCGCTGAAAAACTGCTCAATGCCGTACCCAAGATCAGCGGTGCTGATGACGATGTGCATATGTCCAACGATCTGGGTCGTGTGCTCAACCGCGCGGATAAGCTTTCACAGCAGCGCAAAGATCAGTTTATTTCCAGCGAGCTGGTGCTGCTCGCCATGCTCAAAGACCGTTCCAGAGTGGGCAGTTTACTGACCCAGTGCGGTGTAACTGAAGAAACCCTGCTGGCCGCCATTGATCTGGTGCGCAACGGCCAGCCGGTCAGCAGCGCCGAGGCGGAAGAAACCCGTCAGTCACTCGATAAATACACCGTGGATCTCACCGAGCGTGCCGAGCTGGGCAAGCTCGACCCGGTGATTGGGCGTGATGATGAAATTCGCCGCACCATTCAGGTTCTGCAGCGCCGTCGCAAGAACAACCCGGTGCTCATTGGTGAGCCCGGCGTCGGTAAAACAGCCATTGTTGAGGGGCTGGCCCAGCGCATCATCAATGGCGAGGTGCCTGAAGGGCTGAAGAACAAGCGTGTGCTTTCGTTGGATTTGGGTGCATTACTGGCCGGAGCCAAGTATCGCGGTGAATTTGAAGAGCGCCTGAAAGCGGTGCTCAATGAGCTGGCCAAGCAGGAAGGGCAGATCATACTGTTTATCGATGAGCTGCATACCATGGTCGGCGCCGGCAAAACCGATGGCGCAATGGACGCCGGTAACATGCTCAAGCCGGCGCTGGCGCGCGGCGAACTGCACTGCGTCGGCGCGACCACACTGGATGAATACCGCCAGTACATTGAAAAAGACGGTGCGCTGGAGCGCCGCTTCCAGAAGGTGTTTGTTTCCGAGCCGAACGAAGAAGACAGTGTTGCTATCCTGCGGGGGCTGAAAGAGCGCTATGAAGTGCATCACGGGGTTATGATTACCGATGGTGCCATTATTGCGGCGGTTAAGTTTTCACAGCGCTACATTTCTGACCGTAAGCTGCCGGATAAAGCCATCGACCTGATCGATGAAGCCGCCAGCCGCATTCGCATGGAGATCGATTCCAAGCCCGAGTCGATGGATATTCTTGAACGGCGCCTAATTCAGCTGAAGATAGAGGCTGAAGCACTGAAGAAAGAAAACAGCGCATCCGCGAACGCGACACTCTCCAAGCTTGAACAAGCCATCGATCTGGCAGAGCGTGAATATACCGATCTTGAAGAGGTCTGGGTCAGTGAAAAGGCTGCCGTGCAGGGCTCGCAGCATGTCAAAGAGCAGCTCGAACAGGCCCGGGTTGAGCTGGAAGCGGCCCGTCGCGCCGGTGATTTAACCGGCATGTCTGAGCTGCAGTACGGCAAAATTCCGGAACTGGAACGCCAGCTCGATATGGCCAGTCAGGCTGAAATGATGGACATGAAGCTGTTGCAGAATAAAGTGACGGATGAATCCATTGCCAGAGTCATTTCCCGCTGGACCGGTATCCCGATTGAAAAAATGCTCGAGGGTGAGCGTGAAAAACTATTGGCTATGGAAACGGTACTGCATGCCCGGCTGATCGGTCAGAACGAGGCCGTAGCCGCTGTGTCCAATGCGATTCGCCGCTCGCGATCGGGCCTGTCTGACCCCAAACGGCCGAACGGCTCATTTCTGTTCCTTGGCCCAACCGGTGTGGGTAAGACCGAGTTGTGTAAAACGCTGGCGCACTTTCTGTTTGATACTGTCGATGCCATGGTGCGTATTGATATGTCAGAGTTTATGGAAAAGCACTCGGTTGCCCGCCTGATCGGCGCGCCTCCGGGTTATGTTGGTTATGAAGAGGGCGGTTATCTGACCGAAGCCGTGCGTCGCCGCCCTTATTCGGTGGTGCTGCTCGATGAGGTGGAAAAGGCCCACGCCGATGTCTTCAATATTTTGCTGCAGGTGCTGGAAGACGGACGCCTGACCGATGGCCAGGGCAGAACAGTTGATTTCCGCAATACCGTCATTGTCATGACATCCAACCTCGGCTCCGACCAGATACAAACCCAGGCCGGCCAGGACGATTATGATGAAATGAAGCTGGCGGTGATGGATGTCGTCAGCTCATTCTTCCGCCCGGAATTTATCAACCGCCTGGATGAGGTGGTTGTCTTCCACCCACTGGCTTCCGATCAAATTCGTGGCATTGCGGAAATCCAGATGGGGCAGCTGCATGAGCGGCTTGAAGAGATGGATATGGGGCTGGAGATCAGCTCGGCGGTGATGGATAGCATCAGTGAAGCTGGCTTTGACCCTGTTTACGGTGCGCGCCCGTTAAAGCGGGCCATTCAGCGCAAGCTCGAAAATCCGTTGGCTGAAGCCCTGTTGCGCGGTGACTTTGCGCACGGCGATAAGATTGAGGCTTATATGGATGGGGAGCAGATTGATTTCCGCAAGGCTTGAATCGGGTAGTGTAGGTCGGGCTTTAGCCCGACAATGTCGGCCTAAAGGCCGACCTACAGGGCTTCTTTAGTTCAGTCGTAAATCTATCCAATATTACCGGCAGTATATAAGGGATTTCAGGCGGTCAGGATTGCGATTGGGTAGTTTCATTATTTCTGTGAGGGTGTCTGAGCACCGCGAGTTCTCGAACAGAAATAATGAAACTACCCAATTGTAAGCCGGGTTTTGCCACAGCATTTAAAAAACCTCATATCAAAAAATAAAACACTGGATAACAACTGGACATTCTTTAACCAGAGCGTAAAATGCCTGATGAACTCTGGTCTTTTCGACCAGTCCATGCAACTAAGTAGTCTCGGGCAGCAATATCGGCGTCGGAGTCAGCGGGAGAATCCCCTGAACGGTCGGTTGTGTTGGTGTCTGGCCTTACCGGGCCAAACATTCGAATACAGGCTGAAGATAAGCTTTTAAAGCGACGCGTTCCTGAACTCAAGCAAAGGTCTTATAAAAATGTCTAAATCTGCGCAACAGCCAGAAATGCTGTCTGGTGGCGAAATGTTGTGTCGTGCTTTACACGACGAAGGTGTTGAGTACGTCTACGGCTACCCCGGCGGTTCGGTACTGCATATCTACGATGCATTGCATCAACAATCGAAAATCAAACATATTCTTGTTCGTCACGAGCAGGCTGCAACGCACATGGCCGATGCTTACGCGCGAGCGACCGGCAAAGCCGGTGTTGTCCTGGTGACCTCCGGCCCGGGTGCCACCAACGCCATTACCGGCATTGCAACGGCGTACATGGATTCAATTCCAATGGTCTGTATTACTGGCCAGGTAATGAGCCACCTGATCGGCGGTGATGCCTTCCAGGAAACCGACATGGTGGGTCTGTCACGTCCGGTGGTTAAGCACAACATGCAGGTTAAAAACCCAGCAGACATCCCCGCGATGATCAAAAAGGCGTTCTACATCGCTGAAAGTGGTCGTCCCGGTCCGGTTGTGATCGATATACCCAAAGACATGACCATGCCGAACGAAAAATTCCCTTACGCTTATCCGGATCGCGTCAAGATGCGTTCTTACAACCCGGTTAAGAAAGGGCACAGCGGTCAGATCCGAAAAGCCGTGAACATGATCATGCAAGCCAAGAAGCCGGTGGTTTATGCCGGTGGCGGGGTCATTCTTGGTAAGGCCTCTGAGCAACTCACCAAGTTTGCGAAAGCGCTGAACTTGCCGGTCACCAACACCCTGATGGGCTTGGGTGGCTTTCCGGGTACCGACCCGCAGTTCATCGGTATGCTGGGTATGCACGGCAGCTATGAATCCAACATGGCGATGCACAATGCCGATGTCATTGTTTGTATCGGCGCACGCCTGGACGACCGCTGCACCAACAACACCAGCAAGTTCTGCCCGGACGCCAAGCTGATTCACATCGATATCGACCCAACGTCAATCTCCAAAACCGTGATGGCCGATCTGCCGATCGTAGGCCCGGTCCGTTCTGTTTTGACTGAAATGATTGAGCAGATAGAGCAGTCCAGCCAGTCGATGGATGATGAAGCGATCGACCAGTGGTGGCAGCAGATTGAACAGTGGCGCGCGCGCCACGGTGGCCGTTACCGTACCGATGATTCTGAAAAGATGAAGCCTCAATATGTCATCGAAACGCTGCATAAGGTCACTCAGGGTGACGCTTACGTTTGTTCCGATGTTGGCCAGCATCAGATGTTCGCCGCTCAGTACTACAAGTTCGATAAGCCAAACCGCTGGATTAACTCCGGTGGCCTGGGGACTATGGGCTTCGGTTTGCCGGCGGCCATGGGCGTGCAGCTGAACTTTCCGGAGGATCACGTTTTCTGTGTGACCGGTGAAGGCTCTATTCAGATGAATATTCAGGAGCTGTCCACCTGTAAGCAGTATGGTTTGCCGGTGAAGATTCTGTGTCTGAACAACGGCTACCTGGGCATGGTTCGCCAGTGGCAGGACATGAACTACGAATCGCGTTATTCGCACTCCTATCTCGACTCCCTGCCAGATTTCGCCAAACTGGCTGAAAGCTATGGCCACGTCGGTATTGTGGTGAATAAGGCTGAAGAGCTGGAAGACAAACTGAAGGAAGCAATGGAGATCAGAGATCGCGTTGTATTCATTGACGTACGGATTGATCCGGAAGAACACGTGTACCCGATGCAGGTGCCTAATGGTTCTATGTGTGACATGTTCTTGAGCAAAACGGAGCGTACCTAATGAGACATATTCTTTCAGTTCTAATGGAAAATGAGTCTGGTGCACTTGCCCGTTTGGTGGGTCTGTTCGCTCAGCGTGGCTACAACATCGACTCTTTGAACGTTGCCCCTACCGATGATGAATCACTGTCGCGATTAACGCTGGTTACCCGCGGCGATGAGCAGGTCATCGAGCAAATCACCAAACAGCTGAATAAGCTGGTTGAGGTGGTTAAGGTGGTTGATCTTTCCGATGGCGAGCACGTTGAGCGCGGCCTGATGCTGGTGAAGGTTCGGGCAACCGGCGCCCAGCGCGAAGAGGTGAAACGCAGCGCAGATATTTTCCGCGCACAAATTATCGATGTTTCGCCGCTGACCTACACCATTATGGTGACCGGCGATGAAGGCAAGCTGGACGCCTTTATTGAAGCGCTGGCCGGCACGACCATTCTGGAAGTGGCCCGCACCGGTGTTTCCGGTGTTGCCCGCGGTGATAAGGTGTTAAGCCTTTAAAACCCACCTGAAGGTGACCGCTATCAAGGGCTCATGTTGAGCCCTTTTTTATTTTCTGTTTGCTCTCACTTCCCGAATCACCGCCACGATCAGGCCGGCTATTAACACCACGGCGATTATCAGAATGGCCCAGGCGGCAATGTCACACCAGGGCTCCGCGGTGCACGGCAAGCCAATTTGAATATGCATGGTAATTACCCGTAACTGAACCATAATCAAGATTAGAATTATTTGATCAATAGGTTTGAGATTAGTTGCGGCAATCCATACTGTAACCGGCTCAGATCCGTTTTTTTAGAAAGGCAGTAACATGATTTTAGATACCCAGCTCCCCGAGAATTGGCTGCTGCGAGCGCAGGCACGCCAGCTTTTTGCATTGAACGGCCTTGACGGTATCGCTTCGCAATCCTATTCGGTGGCCGAGAATTCTCTGGAAGCGTTGCCGATTGAGCAGTGGGCTCTGGTGCGGGTATTGGGTGGCAGCCTGTCGTTATTCCGGGGGGATGAATGCCTGCTGGCGCTTGAACCCGGCGATTGCTGGCTGGCCTACCCCGGCAGTCTGTTCCGCTGGGTTCAGGAGTCACCATTGGAGCTGGAGGTCTGGCTCTGGTCGGATATACCCGCTGCAAACCAGCCTGAGTTTATCTTTGGGTTTAGTGATCTCATGCTCGAGCTGGCCGCATTCAGTGCCGGCTTAAGCGCAGACCCGGTGCCCGGATTCGAATTCTTTCAGGATGGCGAGGCCATTATCTCGCAGGGCGTGATTGCTGATTCGGTCTATACCCTGATCGAGGGTCGAGCCAGGGTGCTGGTCGATGGAAAGGTGGTTGGTGTCGCGCGGGAAAACGAGATTCTCGGTTTGCAGGCCATGCTGTTGAAAACGCACCGCACTGCAACGGTTGTTGCAGATGGGCCTTGCACGGCAGTTAAGGTATCTTACGAAAATTTCCGCTCGTTAATTGAAACCCGTCCAGATCTGGTCATCGCCACGATGGAAACCATGGCGCAGCAGCTTTCCCGAGCCAATGAGCGTTTGCTGAATAAGTAGCGAAAGCTTCAGGCATTAAAAAGCCCGCACTCTGGCGGGCTCTATTGCGCTTGCGGAGCGCTTAATTAAGACACTTCAACGATACGCTTCATGTCAGTCATGTAGCCGCGCAGCTCTTCACCGATGTATTCAATCGGGTGGTTACGGATGGCTTCATTGGCACTCACCAGTGCTACGTTATCCACAGAATTAGATTTAACATCCAGGCCTTTACCAATCACCTCGGTAGTGACTTTAGGCATTATGGTTTCAGCCAGCAGAGGCACAGCAGCGTTGGCGAACAGGTAGTTGCCGTATTCTGCGGTGTCACTGATGACCACGTTCATTTCGTACAGCTTCTTACGGGCAATGGTGTTGGCAATCAATGGCAGCTCATGCAGAGACTCGTAATAAGCACTCTCTTCGATAATGCCGCTCTCAACCATGGTTTCGAATGCCAGTTCAACACCGGATTTAACCATGGCAACCATCAGGATACCGTTATCGAAGTATTCCTGCTCATCCAGGTCGTTCTCAACCGGAGCGGCTTTTTCAAAGGCCGTTTCGCCGGTTTCTTCACGCCAGCCCAGCAGGTCTTTATCATTTGCTGCCCAGTCAGCCATCATAGTTGCAGAGAAGTGACCGCTGATGATGTCATCCTGGTGCTTGCGGAACAGTGGACGCATGATGACTTTCAGTTCTTCTGAAAGTTCGAATGCACGCAGCTTGGAAGGGTTGTCCAGACGATCCATCATGTTGGTGATGCCGCCCAGCTTCAGCGCTTCGGTGATGGTTTCCCATCCGTACTGAACCAGCTTAGCTGCATAGGTTGCATCAATACCATCAGCAACCATCTTGTCGAAGCACAGAATAGAACCGGCCTGCAGCATGCCACACAGAATGGTTTGCTCGCCCATCAGATCCGATTTAACTTCAGCAACGAATGAGCTCTGCAGGCAGCCGGCACGGTGACCGCCAGTCGCTGCCGCCCAGGCTTTAGCAATGGCCAGACCTTCGCCTTGTGGATCGTTTTCAGGGTGAACAGCAATCAGAGTCGGAACGCCGAAGCCACGCTTGTACTCTTCACGAACCTCAGTACCCGGGCACTTCGGTGCAACCATAACAACGGTCAGGTCTTTACGAACCTGCAGGCCTTCTTCAACAATGTTGAAGCCGTGTGAGTAACCCAGAGCCGCGCCTTCTTTCATCAGCGGCATAACCGTGCTGACGACGTTAGTGTGCTGCTTGTCCGGTGTCAGGTTAACAACCAGGTCAGCAGTTGGAATTAGGTCTTCATAAGAACCAACGTTAAAGCCGTTCTCTGAAGCATTTTTGAAAGACTGACGCTTTTCATCAATCGCCGCCTGACGCAGAGCGTATGAAACATCCAGACCGGAGTCGCGCATATTCAGACCCTGGTTCAGGCCCTGAGCGCCACAACCTACGATGACAACTTTCTTGCCTTTCAGTGCTTCACATTCATCAGCGAATTCGCTGCGATCCATAAAGCGGCATTGTCCTAATTGAGCCAGTTGCTCACGTAAATTCAGGGTGTTGAAATAGTTGCTCATGTCGTTACCTTTCAAAATAAGGGAGTGGCACCTGCCACGGTTGGAGTGCAGTCTAGCGAATGAGCCTTATTGCTTAAAATGAATTGTTGGCAACCAAGTGTTGCGAAAAGTGAGTAAGCGTAACGTTTGGATTACACCCCTGCCGTTGCGGGCTCTGGCGCAGTTTCGTGTTTTCAACCTGATTTGATTAAAAGGGGAAATAGCGTTGCAAATGCTGCAACATTAAGGCGATCGTGCCATAATCTGGGGCCTTCAGGAGGACTCTTATGGATCTACGAGCTTTACGCCAGTTTATACATCTATCTCAGACGCTGCATTACGGCAAAACATCCGAAGCCATGCATGTGAGCCCGTCGACTTTGAGCCGCAGCATTGCGCGCCTGGAAGATGAACTGGGAGCGACACTGTTCGAGCGTGACAACCGCACCGTTGTACTCACTCAGGCAGGCCGGCAGTTCCGTGAATTTGCCGAGGCGACGTTGGCCCACTGGCAGGATCTAAAGCACCGCCTTAAGAATAACCCTGTCGAATTAACCGGCCAGATTCGCCTGTATTGTTCAGTGACAGCGACCTATTCCTTTATGTCGGATCTGCTCACCATCTTTCGACGTGAGTTCCCGAATATTGAGGTAATCCTGGAAACCGGAGATGCCGCTCAGGCCATTCAAAAGGTAATGGACGATGAGGCCGACTTGGCCGTTGCCCCATTGCCGGATCAACTGCCCAACCCGCTCTTGTTTAAATCACTGGTGCATACGCCGCTGGAATTTATCGTACCAAACAGCGATGGCCCGGTTGATGCGTTGTTGACGCAGGCACCGGTGCCCTGGGGGCAGGTGCCCTTTGTAATGGCTGAATTCGGCCTGGCGAGAAAGCGTCTGGATCAGTGGTTCCGCAGTCAGAGCATTAAACCGAATATTTACGCACAGGTTGCCGGCCATGAGGCTATAGTTGCCATGGTGGGGCTGGGCTTAGGTGTGGGTGTGGTACCACGCCTGGTGATCGAAAACAGCCCGCTGAAAGATAAAATCCGGGTTCTGGATGTCGAAAGACCGTTACAGCCCTTCGATGTCGGCATATGCGTATTGAACCGCCGCCTTCAGGATCCGTTAGTCAATGCATTTTGGAAAACGGCGCAAGCCCTTCATCAGGAAGCATCTCAATGAGTATTGAACCGCTGCACAAAAGTGAACCCGCTAGTGCTGAACCGATAGAAAGCTCTACCCGACGTGGCGTTTATCTGATTCCTAATCTGCTGACGACCAGTGCCTTATTTGCCGGTTTTTTCTCGATAATTGCGTCAATGAATGGAAATTTCATTTCCGCCTGTGTCGCCATTTTTGTTGCCCAATTGCTGGACGGTGCCGATGGGCGCGTCGCTCGTATGACTCATACTCAGTCAGAATTCGGAGCCCAGTACGACAGCATGTCGGATGTTATGGCCTTTGGTCTGGCTCCGGCTTTGCTGGCATTTCAATGGTCATTGCAGGGGCTCGATAAGGTCGGTTGGATCGCGGCCTTCATCTACGTGGCTGGTGCGGCATTGCGGTTGGCGCGTTTTAATACCCAAATAGGCAAGGTCGATAAGAAGTACTTTATTGGCCTGGCCAGCCCGGCCGGTGCCGCTGTTATTTGGTCAACCATCTGGTCGATGGAGAAGTTCGGTATCAGTGGTGATCAGCTTTCCTGGCTGATGGTTATACTGACTCCTTTGATCGGGATTATGATGGTCAGCCCGGTGCGCTACTTTTCCTTTAAGGATATCAGTGCTCAGCGGCGGGTTCCGTTCTTTGCATTATTGGCCATTGTCTTGGTTTTTGCATTGGTCGCGCTGGACCCTGCACGGGTTCTGTTCGGCTTTGCCTTTACCTACGCGCTGCATGGTCCGGTTATGGAGTTGTGGCGTTTCGTTAAACTCAAAAAACAAAAAACAGAAACTTCTGCCTGATTGGATGGTCAGAGCTGGTACAACCGAATTGCTTGGAGCCGGCCAAAATGTCTTACCGATTTTCAGAAAAAGAACAGAACGTTACACCTAAAGAAGCCTTTCTGAACCGAAGGCAAATAATGAAAGGCTTGGGGCTTGCTGCCATCGCGGCATCGGCTCCAAAGGTGGCATTCTCTGCAGATCAGAATGTGCCACCGCCGGCCTGGCTGGATAAGAAGGTTCGCTCTACTGTCTATCGCAGTGTGAAGGCAGATGACCCGATTACCGACGCCTACGATGCCAAGAGCTACAACAACTTTTACGAGTTCGGTACCGCCAAAGAAGACCCATCCCGCTATGCGCACGAGTTTAATCCGTACCCCTGGGAAATCGAAGTAAGCGGCGAGTGCGAAAAGCCGGGTAAACTCTCCCTTGAAGATCTGATCAGCAGCCGCTCACTGGAAGAGCGAATCTATCGGCTGCGCTGTGTGGAAGCCTGGTCGATGGTCATTCCCTGGACGGGTATTGAACTGAAGACCCTTTTGGCATCCTTTCAGCCGACCAGTAAAGCAAAGTATGTCGCCTTTGAGTCCATTGTTCGGCCAGAAGAGCTCCGTGGCCAGAAAGGTCGATTTTCAACGATCGAATGGCCTTATATCGAAGGTTTACGTATCGATGAGGCCATGCATCCTTTAGCCTTTATGGCTGTCGGCATGTACGGCGAACCCGTTCCTGCTCAAAACGGTGCGCCGATCAGGTTGGTGGTGCCTTGGAAATATGGCTTTAAGAGTATCAAATCCATCGTTCGTATCAGGTTTACCGAAGAGCAGCCCGCCACTACCTGGAATCTGGCAAATCCGAGGGAGTATGGCTTCTACAGTAATGTGAACCCCGGTCAGCCACACCCGCGCTGGAGTCAGGCCAGAGAACGCCGAATCGGTGCCGGTGGTAAGATTGAACGTATCCCGACGCAAATGTTTAACGGCTATACAGAGGTGGCCGACCTCTACAAAGATATGAACCTGTCTGAATATATTTGATCATGAACAGAAAGTTGAGCTGGTGGCTGGTGTTTATTGCATGTGCCAGTCCATCCCTGTATCTGCTGTTAGTGTATTTTATCAATCCGCGCTCTTTGGGGATCGATCCTGTTGAGGTCTTGCTGGCTGAAACTGGGGAGTGGTCTCTCAGGTTTTTGCTTATCACTCTGGCCTGTTCGCCGTTGCGTCGGCTCAAGGTTAAGCGTCTTGCGCGGTACCGACGGATGCTCGGGCTTTATTCCTTCTACTATGCAAGTCTGCATTTGGCGATCTATGTATCGGGTTGGATTCAGTTTGATTGGCAACTGCTGGTGGAAGATCTGATCAGTCGTCCATTTATCTATATAGGTATGGCGGTTTGGTTGGTATTGATGGTTTTGGCGATTACATCGCCAAAGGCTGTCATTAAAAGGCTTAAAAAATGGTGGTTGGTGATACACCGCTTCGTTTATGTTGCGGCATTCGGTGCTCTGGTTCACCTTTGGATGCAGTCTCGTGGGACTATTGATGAAGTCCTGGTTTATGGCGCGCTGCTGTTCTTGTTATTGGCTGAACGCATCTATAGATCGTTGACATCACGGAACCCGGTACAAAAGCGCAGCGCAACATAATACTTCCGGGTTTTATTGAAAAAGGTGTTGACGGGATTCGAAATATCCTTAATATGCGCGCTCCTCGCTGCTGGGGCAGATGGGGTAGGCCAATCGATTGGTGCTTTTCATAAAATGAACCGGGTGTTGATTTTATGAATAAGAAAGCTAAAAAGATTGGTTGACAGAGTTAAAAAAGAGCGTAGTATACGCGCTCCTTGCTGCTCACGCAGTAGCAGGGAAGGCCGAAGTTCTGGATCCTTTTAAAGTTTGTAAGTGACTGATTTTAAAAGAAAAAATTCAAAATAACGGTTGACACTGAGGAGAATCGCTGTAGAATACGCGCCTCTTAAACGACAAGCCTAAAGCGCCGCTGTCGAGATCTTTAAAACAAATAATTTAGAAGTAATTCGTGTGGGCGCTTGTGAGTCGATAAATAATCGAACACAAGCGACTGTCAAAACATTAGGTTTGATAAGAAGCGAATGTTCGAACTCAGATTTTCTGTGTTGTCTTAATAATGCAGATATAGTTTTTAAACTGAAGAGTTTGATCATGGCTCAGATTGAACGCTGGCGGTA
>NZ_SLZR01000023.1 GCF_004341165.1 Reinekea marinisedimentorum | reverse complement strand
ATAGCCGCCCCAGGAAAAGATACGACTACAAAACACCGGAGGAAATGTACTATGGAAAATAACTATCGGTGTCGCACTTCAAACTTGATACTAAGACCGCGCTCTCAGCTCTACTGGCCTCTACATCAATTGCAGGCACTAGCGTATCTGTTCACTGCCCTCTAGGGTGCCCGGTGAGCGCCACAAATAATACTGAGTTTTTTGGGCATATTTATGCCCTTTCTATGAATCCGAACACTAAACTAGCTGATTGGGTCGCTTATGAGGTGGATTCAACTAATTTCGGGGTATCACCAGGGCGGGACTGGAACAATAATCCAGCATTAAGCCCAGACATGACCTTAGAGCCAGATGACTACAAAGGAGCGAGTTCATCCAACCTACAATCAGATCGCGGCCACCAAGCGCCTTTAGCCACATTTGCCGGGAGTAAATATTGGTACGAAGCTAACTACCTCTCGAATATTACACCCCAGGATAGAGATCTAAACCAAGGACCTTGGAAAGCATTAGAGGACTCCGTAAGGAACGCAGTAAGTTTCCGGGATTCACTGTGGGTTATTACAGGACCAACCTTTGAAAATTCCGAACTAAAACTGCCTGGTGCAGATGAGCCCCACTCAGTTCCAAGCGCATACTATAAAGTCGTGTATGACATCAAAGGCCATGGAGCTGCCTTCATGCTACCCCAGACAATTAGCCGAAAAGATAACTTTTGTGACTTTCAAATCTCAATGAGCGACCTCCCAATTGAAGCGCTTAACATAACCTCTGACAGTCAAATAGCACAACGCTTAGGCTGTTAAAAGCGAGGCTTACTCAGATTTCAAATGACAGCACCTGACTCTAGATGTCTGAAGAATGAGATATCGAAATTATACGACCAGATTCAGGGGCTTTGTCACCCTTCTGAATTCTCTCAAGTAACTCTTGTCGAACGATGCTAACAGAGTCAGGTGCATATATTGTTAGCCTGACTGAGTTAGCGCTGATACGGGATACTTCAATTGACGTTGAATCATTGATATGGATTAATTCACCTAATTTACGATTCAGTGTAAGCATAAATCTACCTCCTTTAGATTTTTATTATAGCTATCGCTAAATATGATTCCTTTTCTACAGTCTTAATTATCTAGCCAGATTATCGATGGTTGAAAATTGGCATTATAAGCTAAACAGTAATGCACCTCGGAGTTAAATCCGAGAAATATAAATCAACACCGCTTTCAATTTTCGATACAACATACTGACCCAAGCATAAGCGCCTGAGTGTGACCAAGTTTGTTCCTTTTTCTATCTGACTGCAACTGCTGCACCCAAATTCAGGCGCCACTGGTGAAACGTGCACACCGAATTTGATTAGGTGTGCACATGATACTGGTGAATATGCAGGTAATATCTAATTCAGAACAAACGTTCAGTAGATAGTTCTTAATACAAGGACTCCACCTATCAAATATATAAATATAAATAGGATGGCGATGCGCCTTAATCGAAGCCCTTTTTCATTAAGCCGCTCGGGTTTGACCAATAATAATCCATGCCATAACCCTTTATATTCTGACTTTACGTTTCTTATTAGTCTTGTGTTCAAATACATTAAAACCACAAGAGCAACCACATACCAAATTGCAAAAAATAGCCCTTGAGACATAAGAATCCTTATTACTATAAATTAATTTGGTAAATCCCAGTTAGGCGAAGGTACGGGAATTGGTAGACCAAAAATGTCGCATGGGACACTTAGATCAACTACCCAGCAGATTAGAAAAGTTCAAAGAGCTATTTTCTGGAAAAATTCAGGAATTGATCGGCACAGAAGAAAATACCGATTAGCCGCAACACGACATTTGTCATGCAGCACAACGATATCTAATAGAATGCTGGTATAATAAATTTCTTTCTTATTTCTGGTTTAGATAAGAAACTTTCTTAGTTATTTCTTACCTGAGCATCCTCTAAGTTTGCACTTCCACCATAATCCCATGCACACTTTTTCAGATTCAGCCTGCACACTGGAACAGTACGAGTATGCATTTAAGCCAGCGTCCGCAATTGTAGGCGCTGCACCCAAATGCATGCCCTACTGGTGAAACGTGCACACCGAATTTGATTAGGTGTGCATGCCGTGCTGGTGATAATGCAAACTACTTGGGAACTTCTATCTGTAAACTAACAGTCGATAATTCAGACTAAAGCCTAATACATAGGCTGATGCCTATTTCATTTTAGCCTCAGTTAACCTACCTTCAGAATCAAACTCAACATAGCAAAAGCTGTCATCAGGTTTAACATCGCTATCAGGCTTCTTTGATATCCAATAAATAACCTGCGTTTGGCTATCCCCTCTAAAGGTCAACTCCTTGTTACGAGCTGTAATTTTGGACTGTACCACGTTTAGTGAAGAGCCGCGCTTAAGCGAGTTACATTGTTCAACTAACTCACTTAGGTACAGCTCTTCTGTGTTGGAGGTATTTACAACCTCAACTGATCCATAGTTGAAAACTAGGATGTATAGAAACACGATACAACCTATAAAAACAGCAACTCTAAGATACTTCTGGTAATCCATGAGATTTACTAACCCCCGCCATTTAACTTACGCTTTAGTCTGCATAACTCGGCTCTTTGCTCGGGACTTAATCGTTCGACATATGCTTTTGCCGCCGCCAGCATTTCTTCTTTATAAGCACTATATGAACTATAGAAATCCACAACTGGTAGTATTGGGCAAGTATAAGGCAGAACTTTGATTGCTCCCGCCCCCTTAGCCGCTCCACAAGCTAGTACAGGATTTGCATTGGTAACTGTAATGTCTCTGTAGTCGAAAAAGCCATTCCCCTCTACGGTCCAGTTTTCACAGGTTTCAGTATCTGAACATACTAGAACCCAGTCAGATACAACTAAACGAAGCTGCATATAAATTTCTACACCTAAGCCATAATCTGTACCTGACCAGTAACAACCTCCTAAATGTCCGTCATAACACGTATCTCGATTGCGCCGCAGACCGGCAGTAAAAGAAATACTCGGCTCCTTCGCCCAGCCACCTGTAACTTCTAGCCCGAATAAATCAAAAAAGTTTATAGGATTCCCACCAACATACCCATAAGTATTCAACCCACCCTGTAGCCCTATCGGATCACTCTGGATATACCGCCCGATTGATGGGTCGTAATCCCGATAGTAGTTGTAAACATACCCAGTCTCACCATCGGCATATTGCCCCTGGAACCGAGCGTTAAACTCCATCAGTTCCGTTACCACATCCACTTCCCCAAACGGTTTCGTCGACACCTCCCAAACGACCGCTTGGCTTTCATCTGTAACGATCTTCGGTGTGCCAATGTGATCGTTATGGATAAAAAACATACCTGCAAGCTCCGATGTTTGAACCGCTTCGACGAGCTCGACTTTTACAGCATCCGCAATAACATAACCGTCAGTATCTGCACCAGCGATTAAACTAATACTATTACTATTCTCACTGCTTAACGTGTACTCACCCAGCAATTGCCATTCGCCACCATCGACTTGCTGGTTTTTTTCCACTATATAGTGATTGTCGCCACTACTGACAGTATAGACAGCGTTGCTCGCCCGATTACTATTCGACGTCCAGTTGGCATAGAGGTTATAAGTGCCACTTTCGGCAATGGTGATTGGCCAATTGGCTATTGGATACTCAAGTTCAAGCTCGTTGACGACCATTATGCCATCTGCAATGACGTAACCATCGGCGTTATTAGATAGAACGATGGAACTATTTTCGTCCAAATCATAAGCCCCAAGGCTTACCCAGCTTCCGCCATTTGTTGTCTGGTTAACCTCTACAGTGGTGCTCCCGCCTACATGGTAAATAGTATAGGGCGCATTGCTGGCTCGGTTTCCATGAGAAGTAAAATTCACAAGCAGTTCATAAGTACCAGTGTAATCACTAAGCAGCCACGTAAACTGCTGACTCCCATCACCTTTTGCAGCATACTGATAATTACTACCAACGAAGCCACTCACGCTGACAGAGCTATTCCAGTTACTAGTAGACGAAGCCTCCAGATCGAGGTTGTCAATTACATTACCTGACTCAATGACAGACACCCTATTCGCGTGAGAATATAAATAATTGCCCCCTTCATAACCTGATACCGAAGTTGATGCAGTCCAATCTCCGGTGAGCACCCCATCATCTTCGATATCAATTTCCATAGGGCTTACCGTTCCCACAGTACGTGATCCGGCAGAACCTGAAGTGATGACAGCAACCTTCAACGCCCCCAAGTAGATGTATTCGTTTTGGACACTGCCACTGCCATCCGTCTCTGCTATCCGATTACCTTGCGCATCGTAATGCAAGTGATACGTATCACCTTCAGAGGTGTATGCAATTCGCTGCCCCATCGGGTTATATTGATACGTTTCTGTACGGGTCTCGGTGGTGTAGATATCCGCTTGTTCGGGCCGGTCATCTTCATTGTACGCGATGTCAATGGTGCGCTCGTTGTTGATGTCCAACAGCAACTGTCCACTTTCACTGTAAGCAAACTGACGGTTATCCGTCGTCACGCCATCCTCATCCACATCAATATTGGTAAGCTGGTTCGCATCCGCTGCATAAGTATAGTCTTCCGTTGTCACTACACTGCTTGCATCCGTTACCGTACGCTGCGTTCGGTTACCCACCTCATACATAACTGTAGGTGTATTCTCCATAGGGGCCGTTAGCGTATATGAGTCGATTGAGTTCATCATATTCAAACGTTTGCGAGCCATCGCTGTCACTGCTGTCGATGATCGACTCGATATTACTGTTCAGGTCATAGTAATAAGCCCAGTCATTGACCTCGCTGGCCATGCTGGTCAGTCGATAGTCCAGATCATAGTCGTAGGTCTGAACGACACCGTTGCCATAGGTAAACGTACTGATTGGGCCAAACGGCAGGTAACTGATCTCAGAGACAACAACGTCGCTCTCAGCACTGGCGTCGTCTTGTGTGGTAATGCCTGCTAATCGACCTTGTGTGTCATAGCTGTAATTAACCAGCCGACCAGATGGATAGGTTAAGGTGGTCAGTTGGCCGGCTTCGTTGTAACCGTACTCGGTCACATAGGCGATGCCGTCAATGCTGCGCTGTTCCGCAATTAAACGGCCCAGTTGATCATACTGGTAATCAATCTGGCCGCCGTAATACGTCACCTGGGTCAGCTGGCCAATACCGTAGTTTGCGCTGCCATTTATGCCGGTACCGGTATCGTCGTATTCAAACAAGATATTACGCGTCGGATCGTCAGGGTAGCTCTGCTCCGTCAGTCGGTTTAGAGCATCGTAACTGTAGTTAATGGTTGTCGCGTTTGCATTGGTGCGGCTGGTGACGTTGCCGGCATCATCGTGCTCAAAGGTGGTCGTACCGGTATCTGGACTCACAATGCTTTCGATTTCACCATAACCATTATAGGTATAGGTCGTGGTTAAGCCACGAGGGTCGGTTACTGTCTCAATCAGACCATGGTCGTTATAGGTCATGGTGGTTGTGCCATAAGCACTGTCAACGATGTCCGTCAGCTGATTGAGGTTATCGTAGCTGTACTCGGTGGCTGGATTTTGTTTCGGGTCTGTCACACTGGTATTCCGACCATCCGCATCGTAATCCAGTTGTGTGGTTTGATAATCCGTTCCGCCGACCTGCTCACGTAAACGCATCAGGTCATCAAACACTTGCGAGTGCTGGCTGTAAATGGTCGCGGCACTGTCTTGGATCGATTGGGCGACGATATTGCCTGCGGTATCTAACGTATACTCAATACGCTCACCCAAACCATTACTCATCGCCACGAGTCGCTGTGCACCGTCGTACTCATAGAACAGCTCGCTACCATCTGGCATCACAACGGCCGTTAAGTTCCCATTGTTATCATAGGTGTATTCCGTGGTTTGCGTTCCGGCATCACTGGTCACGGTTTGCGAGCTAATCTGTCCATCCCAGCGGTATTCAACATCGGTGACGGCGCCACTTGGTGTGGTGATCGTTTGTGCCAGGCCTCCGTTGGTATAATTGCTGTAGGTTGTTGTATGACCTAAGGCATTCGTGACCGTCAGTAATTCCGCCGTTGCACTGTCATAGGTATAGGTTGTGACATCACTCACATCCGTTCGAGGCCCATCAACGGATGTGACCTGATCGTAATCGTTATAGGTGTAGCTGGTTTGACGGCTGGCTTCAGCCTGACCCAGAATGCACAAAGACATCGCCAGTGCGATACCTTTCATCTGCATGGGTTGACGGTTATTGGTAAATCGCATAAGTTGCATCTTTCTTCCGTTACTGCACTGGCGTAATGGTGGTGGTTAATCGGTTGCCATCGTCATCAAACGTGTAGCTCGTGACTTCCGTTGGCGTCGTGATCGTTTCAATTTGGTTGTGTGTGTCGTTCCACGTATAGGTTGTGGTTTGCTCTTCTGCGGTACCGACCGCATTCGTTTGACTGATCTTGCGATCCTCATCGTCGTAGCTGTATTCGGTGATGATGCCGGCCGGGCTGGTGTGACGTTCCAACAGTTCGTCGTCGTTAAACTCCCACGTCTCGATTGAGAGTTCACAGTCATCACACACGGTGATTTCTTTTTGCGTGAGTTTATAAACACCTCGATATTTGCCGTAGCTGTATTCTTCTTCCCGATACGCATCCACGTCGTAATCTCGATAAAACTTCACGCTGGCTTTATCTTCGGTATCGGAATAACTCACTTCCACGCGTTCGGCGTTGTCGTTCAGTTCCGATAAGATGGCTTTGCCATCGTCGTTGTAATCGATGTTTGCGATCACGGTGCCGTCTTCATTCAGAATACTGGTGACGTAATCAGTAAACGTCTCGTTAAGGCGTCAACCAGAGCAGTCTTCTTTCGATTGCTCAGCAGTTGGAGGTTGACGCCAAGATCCTTTTTTATAACTCAAGTTTCGGAGTTCATTTCAGCTAAGTTTCGACACAGTGCTCTTGCTTCATAGTGAACGTATCTAACTGGAGCGCTTGAACAAAAAATGCTTCGATCTTTTCATCGATTTTTTTTAAGAACGCCCATCACATCAAACTCAGCTGACAGCTCATTGAGCGCCCCCTGTATCACCGTTCTGAACATCTGCCAGAGTCGACCTGCCATGCTCAGTAGATTCATTTGATCGTTAATCTGACGCCTGACACTCGCTGGGTTGGCGCTCTTACTCTTGTTTTTCGCATGCACTAAAACCAGATAACGGATCGCCGTTAAGTGAATGGAGGCTATGTGTGAGGCAAAGCTTACCGTTTGTTCTTTCAGAAAGCCTAAGTGTTGCTTCGCCTCCTTGAAGTACACTTCAATGCTCCAACGTAATGCGTACACTTCCAACATTTTACTCATGCTCATGGTGGCATCCGTCGTTAAAAATACCGCCCAATCTTTGCGTCCCGGCGTCTGGCCTTCCTTTGTTTTTAATCCTCGTACGAACAAGAGTTTAACACCCACCTTTCGCGCAGGTTGCCCTTGATCGGTGTTCAGATCCATCTCCGCTTTAATGCTGCAGGCTTTCCACGGGAGTCCGGCAACTTTGCGCCACTGCGACTTGACGATTTTATGGTACCTCTCTTTCAAGTTGAGATCTTGTTGCTGATAGCTGTCATGGATCAGCTGGGCAGTAAACTTTTGCTGGCCCTTTTTCATGCGAAATATGCCAGTTAGCCCTTGGCTGATCGCGACATCCACCATACGCTTGGTACCAAACCACGCATCAGCTACGAGGTAGTCTGCTTGGATACCTTGGTTTTGGGCACGCTGGATCATGCCTTCCGCCATTGATGGCTTATCGTTTGCTACTGCGTCTTGATAGCGTTTGGCGACAACGCTGCGTTGATCCGAAAAGGGCTGATTAAGCCCCTGTGCTTTTGATTGGCTGATGAAGATATTGGAGTCCAAAGGTAAAAATTCTTCTTCTGTGGCCAGCCCAAGCGTTAAGACCTGCTCGCCCATGACATGCCGACCTTCGGTATGATCAAAGTGGCAGGACACGCCCTCCATTTTTTACCACGCCGCGTTTTCACTGAATCATCCAGAACAAACGTTCGGGTTTGGCTATGCTTGATGGCGGGCGATTTATGGATTTGAGCCGCGACCAATAGGTTGAACTTACGCCAATTAACATCGGGTCGTTTGAGCAAATCATACATAACATCCTTGGACGCATTGGCAAAGCAACCTAATGACTGGCGCGCAAACATGCAGATGGAGTTGACGTTGATCCACTTCCAGATAAGCAGCAGGAACACGGCTTCGCTGATGCCAAGGCCAGATCGCTTAGTGAACCCAGATCGACGAATGTGATGGTTCATATTTAAAGACTTCCAGCTTTCGGAGAAGATATTATCGAAGCATTCGGACGGTGATGTGAAGAACTCGCTGATCAGGGTTGGCAAACGTTTGGAGGGTGTGTCAGTATTCATATCGGCCTTTTCTTTGGTTCTTTCTTTGTGGTGATTAAAGTTTACCATTTTAAAGGCCGCCCTCCCTTTAAATTAGGGTATTAGGCGGATTTTTTGGCTGAATTTGAACTCCGAAACTTGAGTTTTAATAGCTTATTTTTACCATTACCGCAGCTTGATCAAACGGAGCGCATTCAGGGGATGGCTCGCTACATGAATAGTGGTGGCGCATCGTTAGAGGTGCAAATGATACTGCTGTTTTTCGCTGTAATGTTAGCCGTTATTCTGTTGCTGAAAATTATTTTTTTCATGAAAAAAGCAAAGGAAGAACGCTTTCGATTAGAGGCTAAAAAACGTCGCGAAGCAGAACGGAAAAAAGCAGAGCAAAAATCCAATAACAAATCTTTTCATAGCTTGCGCCGCCGTCGTTATTAGTGGCAACTTATTTCAGGGTGGATCAGTCAGGCAAAAAAAGGAACGCCATTTGACGTTCCTCTTTTGTTACTGCTGTGAACTATTAGAGTGCGTCTAACTGTTCGATTTGAGCTTTCAAATCAGTCAGTTTGCTTTTCAGGGCTTCTGCTTTTTCGCGCTCTTTAGCGATAACGGCTTCTGGCGCTTTACTAACGAATTTTTCGTTGTTCAGCTTACCATCTACACGGGCCAGTTCTTTCTCGGTTTTCTCAACATCTTTATTGATACGGGCTTTTTCAGCGTCGACATCAATTAAGCCTGCCATTGGTACCAGAACTTTCAGGTGACCAACCAGTGCCGTTGAGCTTGGTGGTACTTCATCGCCTTCGTTAAGCCAGGTAATGCTTTCAAGCTTGGCCAGCTGTTTTGAGAAGGTTTCGTTTTCTTTATAGCGCCGCTTGTCTTCGGCATCACCGTTTTGCAGCAGAACATTCAGCGGTTTACCCGGTGCAATGTTCATTTCGCCGCGAATGTTACGAATGCCCTGAATCGCACCCTTAACCCACTCAAGATCAGCTTCGGCTTTCTCATCGATCATGCTTTCATCGGCCACCGGGAAGGCTTCAAGCATAATGGAATCGCCAGCACAGCCAGAAACCGGCTTCAGGCTCTGCCAGATCTCTTCGGAGATAAACGGTGTGATTGGGTGAATTAATCGCAGCAGTGTTTCCAGCACAGACACAACCGTTTTACGGGTGCCGCGCAGTTGCACTTCGGTGCTGCTTTCGTTCCAGAATACCGGCTTGGAAAGCTCTAAGTACCAGGAACAGTATTCGTCCCAAATGAAGGAGTAGAGTGCCTGGCTCATCAGGTCGAAGCGGTACTGGGCGTAGTGTTTGTGGACTTCGCCAATTAATACCTGCAAACGCGATTGAATCCACTTGTCGGCTAAAGAAAGCTCAACTTCACCGCCGTTCTGACCGCAATCTAAAGGTGCACCGAACTCATCTGAGCCTTCAATGGCTTCAAAGGTGTTCATATGTACCAGGCGTGAAGCATTCCACAGCTTGTTACAGAAGTTACGGTAGCCTTCTAAGCGTTTTACGTCGAAGTTAATATCGAGTGACAGAGAAGCCAGTGAAGTCAGTGTGAAGCGTAGGGCATCGGTGCCAGACTCGGTAAAGCCTTCCGGGAAGGATTTACGGGTATTTTTTTCAACCTTGGCGGCCAGCTTAGGTTGCATCATACCGCTGGTGCGTTTGGCTACCAGGCTGTCCAGGTCAATGCCGTCAATTAAATCAATTGGGTCAAGTACGTTACCCTTAGACTTGGACATTTTCGCGCCGTGCTCATCGCGAATCAGGCCGGTCATATAAATCTTTTTGAAAGGGATTTGCGGTTCGCCGTTCTCATCTTTGATGAAGTGCATGGTCATCATAATCATGCGCGCCACCCAGAAGAAGATAATGTCGAAACCGGTAACCAGGACGTCAGTTGGGTGGAAACGATGCACCATTTCCATATCATGCGGCCAACCCAGCGTAGAGAATGTCCACAGCGCGGAGCTGAACCAGGTGTCCAGTACGTCTTCGTCTCGCGTCAGTTCTACATCGGCACCCAGGTTGTGCTTTTCGCGTACTTCTTCTTCGCTGCGGCCAACGTAAACCTTGCCGCTGGCGTCATACCATGCCGGAATCTGGTGGCCCCACCAGAGCTGACGGGAAATACACCAGTCCTGGATGTTGTCCATCCAGCGCCAGTATTCGTTTTCGAACATCTTTGGTACAAATTCGATTCGGCCATCTTTTACGGCGTCGATTGCAGGCTGTGCCATTTTCGTAGCAGCCACATACCATTGGTCAGTCAACCAAGGCTCAACAACAGCGCCAGAGCGGTCACCGCGTGGCACCATTAGTGTGTGGTCTTTTATGGAATCGAATAAGCCAGCTTCTTCGAAATCTGCGATGATCTTCTTACGTGCATCGTAACGGTCCAGGCCGGCATAACCTTCTGGTAATGAGCCGTCGAAGCTTTCTAATGGCTTGCCTTCGTAATCGAAACCCTGAGCGGTTTCTAGTACAGCAGCGCTCTGGTCGAAAATGTTGATCAGCTGTGCGCCATGACGCTTGCCTAACTCGTAGTCGTTAAAGTCGTGCGCAGGGGTGATTTTTACGCAGCCAGTACCGAAGTCCATATCAACGTAATCGTCAGCAACGATAGGAATGCGGCGACCAACTAATGGCAGGTCTACAAACTTGCCAACTAACGAGGTGTAGCGCTCATCTTCCGGATGGACGGCGACGGCGGAGTCACCAAGCATAGTTTCCGGACGGGTCGTTGCTACAACTAAATAATCTTTGCCATCGGAGGTGGTTTCGCCATCGGCCAGCGGATAGCGGAAGTGCCACAGGTTGCCCTGTTCTTCGTGGTTTTCTACTTCAAGGTCTGAAATGGCGGTGTGGAATTTAGGATCCCAGTTCACCAGTCGCTTACCGCGGTACAGCAAGCCATCGTCATACAGTTGAACAAAGACTTCACGTACAGCTTCACTCAGGCCCTCATCCATAGTGAAGCGTTCGCGTTCCCAGTCCACCGAATCGCCCAGTCGACGCATCTGGTTAGTAATTGTACCGCCGGATTGGTTTTTCCATTCCCAAACGCGATCGATAAAGGTTTCGCGGCCAAGATCGTGGCGGGTTTTACCTTCAGCAGAAAGCAGACGCTCAACAACCATTTGTGTTGCGATGCCAGCGTGGTCGGTACCGGGCTGCCAGAGGGTGTCGTGGCCCATCATGCGGTGGTAGCGGGTTAGTGCATCCATAATGGTCTGCTGGAATGCGTGCCCCATGTGCAGACTGCCGGTGACATTCGGTGGCGGAATTATAATGCAGTAGGGGTCACCGTTTCCGCTCGGGCGGAAATAGTTGTTTTGCTCCCACGTCTGATAATGCTTGGTTTCAATCTGATTCGGCTGATAGGTTTTTTCCATGAGGGTTCAGTCTCTGCTTTTTGTTAATTCGAGCTAGTCGTCAATAGGTGCGGCTGGCGCAGGCATAAGAGCGATTATACAGCTTTGGCCTGCTAAGGTCAGGCTTTGTATGGGCTTTTTAATAGCTGGCGTGGTTAATTTTGATCGCGACTAATAAAGGCTTCCGGAATGGCCATATGGTGTTCGCGGTACCAGTTACGTACCAGTTCGCGGAAGTCCAGCTCCAGTCGGTCGCGCAATTCGGCTTCAAACAGGGCAACCTGCTCTTTTACTGCCTGCTCTTTCCTGGTGTCGAATGCAGAGGCCAGGCTGGTAACGATGCGTTCCGGGTCGGGTTGCTCAATATTTGGCAGCTCGAGAGTTTCCGGCTCGGCATCTGTCTGTTCCGGTGCTGCTTGTTCCTGTGCTGGGCGCTCTGCTTCTGAAGGCTCGGTGGCAGCCACTTCTTCTGTCGAGCTTAAATCTTCGTCCAGAAAATCGGGCTGCTCAGGTGTGACGATGATTTCATTAACCGGTTTAATGCGCTCTATGCTGGCCAGTTTTTCAGCTTCACGCGCTTCGGCTTCGTTGCGGATTTTAATCAGCTCGGAAAGCGAGCTGGTGGAAAGGAACGGGTTTTCCGGGTTAACCGATGTGGGCGGCCGATGGCCGACAACTTCTTCCAGCGTTGGAATTTCCGGTGTGCTGTCGGCAATTTTGTCGAGGCTGTGACGTATGGTGTAAGGGCATTCTAGAGCTCGTTAACCAATTTAGCGAAGTACTATATGACCAAATAATTCCACGCCTGTTTAAAGCAATGTACGATATTGAGTTCGAAAGCTTTACCGAGGAATTCGAAGTAGAGTTGGTAAAAGAGCCGCCAATTGATCCGGGCTATTACCCCGTAACTGCATCTAAAGATAAGATCATAAGAAAAACTAGTGACCAGGTTTCTGATGTCGCAAATAAGAGTTTTCACGTCAGTGACCATTGCTTTGACTCTAACCCTGAGCGCCAGTATTTCTAAGATATGCTCCACGATGAAAAGGTCAACAAGATATGGTTTACCGGCATGCTAACTCATGGCCAAAGTGACTTTGTTATCCACTACGTTGATTCAGATACTCAGCGCGTTCGCAGTTATTATCCTGACTTCCTAATTAAAAAAGAAGACGGATCTTATGTCATGATCGAAGTAAAAGGTGAACATATGATCGACTCTCAAAATGTGAAAGACAAGAAAGATGCAGCGGAACTGATGGGAGTAGCTTCAGGCATAGGATATGAAATTATCGCTGGTAAATCTGCTGAGGCAGGGAGCTATAAAGTAAGCGTTCATTCCACGCCGTCATTCACCAGCTAATCACACCACCTTACACTGGATCCTGTTTTTAACCAATCACAGGAATCCTTTTTATGTCCCAACTTTATCGGCGTAAATCTTCTGAACAATGGCAATCTTTAGTTGAAGCTCAACAACATTCCGGCCTTTCCGCCGCGAAGTTTTGTGAGCAAAACCAAATCGCCTACACCAGTTTTTGCAAATGGAAACAACGCTTTCCTACTTCGCAGGTTGACCGCAACGAACGGAGTCAGTCTGACTTTGTGGATCTGAGATCTATCTCACCCGGTTCTGATAAATGGCATATCACGCTGGCTTTAGGCGATGGTGTTGAACTTACATTGAGCCGGGGCTAATCGTGTTCACGCCCAATAGTCGGTCACCCATCTGGCTCTATACCAAACCCGCTGATATGCGTAAGTCGTATCGCGGTTTACTGGGTTAGGTCAAGCGGCAACTGCAGGAGGATCCGCTTAATGGCTATTATGTGTTTATCAATCGCCGTAAAACTCAAATGAAAGTGCTTTACTTTGAATCGACGGGCTATTGCATTTGGAGTAAGCGACTTATCCAGGGGCAGTTCAATTACGCTGAAAACCCTATTGGCAAGCAATCGCTCAATGCTGTCGATTTGCAGCACATCTTGGCGGGAATTAAAGTTGAAAAATATCGCCAATATAAGCGCTATCAAGCCAATCGTTAAGGCCAGTCGTGGTATAATCCACGGCCATGAACCCAACGACTTCCGCTTCAAAAACCGCACCGATCACCGACGACTTACTCCACCCGAGTGAGGTCGAAAAGCTGCGTGCTGAAGTCGAAGCCCTTCGTTCGCATAACCGTATCGTTGAAGCTGAAAACCGGGCCTTAAAGCGAGAGCTGTTTGGCGCTAAAAGCGAACGCTGCACTGGCTTCACACCCGAGCAAAATGAACTGGCGGATTTGCCTGGCCCATTACCAGCGGAACCCGCCGAACCGTCGAAGGAAGATGCAACACCCTCCTGTGATAAAGGTGATGATCAAAAAACATCGAGTCGTGGCAAAGCCCCCAAAAAACGCACGGGTTCAGAAATCAATGCCACCGGTTTACGTTTTGATGAGAACGTGCCTGTGCGTGAGGTCATCATTGAGGCCTATGAACTCAAAGGCGGTGATGCCGACCAGTATGAAGTGGTTGGCTACAAAGAAGTCAGCCACATCGTACAGAAAACCAGCGCTTATGAAGTGGTGGTGACCAAGCGTCAGATCGTTAAGCGTAAAGACAGCTCGCAATTAATCACCGCACCGTTGCCGGACATGGTCTTTGAAAGCTCCATTGCCGATGTCAGCTTTGCCGTGGGCTTGCTGGTGAACAAGTATCAGTAATACTTACCGCTGCACCGGCAGCATCAGCAGCTAACGGCTGCGGACATACAGCCGAGTCGAGCCACCTTAACCAACATTACTCAACGGGCCATTGAGTTACTGCGCCCCATTGTTGTAGAACAGCTCATCCATGTGCTGGAAAGCAAAGTCTTGGCTATGGATGAGACCCCGATCAAAGCCACGCGTCAGCCTGGGGCAGGCAAACAGCCCGGCAAAATGAAACAGGCATACTTCTGGCTGATATTCGGCGAGCAGGATGAAGTTGTGTTCACGTTCTCGAAAAGTCGAGGGATGGCGCACATCCAGAACTTATTGGATAAAGTGTGGGAAGGCACCTTATTAACGGACGGCTATGCCGCCTACAGCAGTTACGAAGCCAAGTCAGAGAGAGTGATCAACGCCCAATGTTGGGTGCACATGCGCCGACAATTACTCAAGGCCGAAGCCGAAGAAGAACAGGCAGTCAGCGAAGCGCTCGAGCTCATCGCCAAGCTCTATCGGCATGAAAAAGAGATCAAGCGTAAAAACCTAAGCACTGAGAAGAAACTGAGGTATCGAGCCGAGCACAGCAAGCCGATAGTCGATGCATTTTTTGCCTTCTGCGAAGAACAAAAGCAACGCTCGGATTTACTGCCGGATGATACCTGGATGAAAGGTTTAAACTACGCCTTGAACCGCACACGCCAACTGAAGGTGTTTTTGGAAAGCCCCGATGTGGCGATGGATACCAATCATCTGGAACGAGAAATCCGGCCGATCCCAATGGGCAAGAAGAACTGGCTATGTGTGTCACGAAGTAGAAACTATGACGAAAACGTAAAAGTCGCAGCATAGTCAATACATGCTCTAAATTGGATGGAGGTAGGCCCTCCGGTCAGGGGTTGCAGGACTACTGATCAAACAACCTGATGCTGCTGGTTTCTAAGGAGATTGGTGGTGAGCGTTTCAGAAAAAGGCTGGGATACTACCGTCACGTGAGTCTTGAGAAGTCGAACGCAAGTGAACTGTACGAAGAAGCATCGAAATCTGAGCTTATGTCAAAAAGAGAGTGCATAGCCCCTCTCTGATGAGTGTTGTGGCTGCCTGTTTACTGACAACATGGCATCCGGTGTTAAGGCAGCGAGAGCTCAAGACAGGCCAGTTTAGGGAACGTGAGAACCTACATTCGGCACGCATTGGAATGCAGGGGCGGACAGGCTCGTAGTAGTGATGAGCATTCTGTAATGGAATGGGAGCGAAGGGGTCTGCATCACCGAACTGAACCTGACACAACTCAAAAGAGGATGATGTTTGGAACAGGGCAAAACATTTGGAATTCCCAAAGCGTTGGTTTGGCAAGCGTATCAAGAGATGCGCCAGAACAAAGGTGCACCTGGGTGCGATGGTCAGACCATTACGCAGTTTGATGAACAGCGGGATCGTAACCTGTACAAGATCTGGAATCGCCTGAGTTCAGGTAGTTACTTTCCGCCGCCGGTACGAGAAAAACGCATCCCGAAAGCGGACGGCAGCGAACGAACATTAGGCATACCAACGGTAAGTGATCGCGTGGCGCAAGGCGTCGTGAAAATCTATCTGGAAAAGATACTGGAGCCGTTATTCCATAACAGCTCCTTTGGCTATCGTCCAGATCGACCAGCCCACGATGCTCTTGCTCAATGCGAGTATCACTGCCGGCGAAAAGGTTGGGTGCTGGAGGTTGATATTAAAGCGTTCTTTGATCATGTTGACCATGACCTTATTATGAAAGCGTTAAAACACCATAAAGTTCCAGCCTGGGTCACCTTGTATTACAAGCGATGGTTGCTGGCACCGATGAAGCTGAACTCGGGAGAGCTTCAAGAGAGACAACAAGGGACGCCGCAAGGGGGAGTTATCTCTCCGTTGCTTGCGAATCTCTTTCTGCATTATGCGTTTGATCAGTGGATGTGCAGGGAAAACCCGTACACACCATTTGAACGTTATGCCGATGACATTGTTTGTCACTGTTCTCGCATGAGCGAAGCGGTTCGCTTGAAAGATCAAATCAGGGAGCGGATGAAAGAAGTTGGTTTGAGTATTAATGAGGTCAAATCCAACGTGGTCTACATTGATACGTTTCCACGACGGAACGTGAAGCATTGCTTTACATTCTTGGGATACGACTTCAAAGTTCGAACCAAGAGGAACTACAAAGGCGAACTGTACCGAGCTTGTGCACCGGGCGCTGCGATGAAAGCGATGAAAAAGATCACGCAAACGATCAAGGCATGGAAGGTTCATCGTTCTACAGAAGCAAGCATCAAGGTGTTAGCAAAGCGGAACAATGCTGTATTGCGTGGCTGAATTAACTACTATGGGAAATTTTGGTATCGAAACTTCAGCTACCGGATCTGGAGTGCTTTCCAGTCACGCTTTATCAAATGGGCCTGCAATAAGTACCGGATCTCGATAAGAGAGGCTGAGCATCGGCTCAACTTCCTCAGGAAAGCGAATCCAAAGCAGTTTGCGCATTGGGAAATACTACGTGCATCAAATGTGTGATGAGGAGCCGTATGACGGGAGACTGTCACGTACGGTTCTGTGAGCAGCTTGGGAGTGAAATTCTCCCTGGCTGACTCGACTTTGTTGGACAGAACTGGGTGCGGAACACGTTGGCATCAGCCAGAGTTTGATCAGCACCTGTAGGCTGCATGACATTGATCCGAGTGTTTATCTGACGGATGTATTGCAACGAGTTAGCCGTCATCCGGCGAAAGATGTGATTGAGCTGACGCCACGGGTTTGGAAAGAAAAGTTTGCTGCAAGTCCGTTGAGATCGCCATTGGCTTGATGGGTCAATGACGGTCTGGAGTGAACGCTAACGTCTATCTGGCGATCATGGATGCATCGAAAAAATGGTCAATGCCGATACGAAATTGGAAAGCGGCGCTCAATCGGTTCATGATTGAATTTGAAGAGCGCCTGATAGATTACTTATAAACTCTGCAGTTACACAGAATTAATTACAGGGTCCACACAGGGGATGGATACCTTCCCGGCAGATACTGAAGAGCTATTACTTCATTCACTTACTACCGGCCAGACCGATGTTGTTGTATTCCGGCAACTACGGTTCGATGAACTTAAATATGGTGACAAAGGCATTCACCCGCTAACCCCTACTGTTGTTACGCATAAGTTGTTTCACTACCTGCATACTAAGAATGCACAGCTGATACCGGAGTTAACGGAAATTCTTAAAGAAATGGAAAGCAGCGGGCGTATTGAAGAGCTGATTTCAGATCTCAATTTATTGCACACCGTCTTGTCACTTACACTTCAAGGTATGACCCTGTCTTTTCCATTAGTTTATACTTCTTACAATTATAACAAGGTATTTCTCTTTTTGAAGGAGCTTTACCGGTGAGCATATCCCTTGCATACCCAATATTTCCACCCTTCAAAATCTCATTCAAAGGAGCAGTAAATGCATTTACCCCAAAATCATTCCAAATATTGCAGCAACACCCCAATACTCGACCATCCCAATTAATTTGCGGGTTGCTCCAGAGCTGCCGGCAAGCATAGTACTTCTCATCCATCTTATTCAGTTCTGCTTCTTCAGTCCTTGTAGCATATTGCCAATTGGTTTGCTCTCTAACAAACTGTGGATTTTTTATTGGTGAGAAAACCTCATCCCAAGATTTTTTAGGAATAAAGTTCATGTCTAAGTCTTTAGCCATTTTCTTAGCCAACGGTAATTCATGCTCATTATGACCGAACACTACAAACTGCCAATGCAACATAGGAAATTGACTATTATACTTCGTCTTATAGAAGTTTATTTTCTTAATGTTTTCAATAACTTTATCAAAGTTTCCTCTACGCCTGTAGATCTCATAAGTTTCATTACTTGCTCCGTCAATAGAAACCAGCATTTCCGAAAATCCATACTTTACCAAATCCTCTAAGATACCCCCTTTTACGCTATTTAAATTCACGCCATTCATAGCAGTTAACTTAACGCCATTGGAGTGTGCTATTGAAACTATTTCAGATAAATCTCT
The DNA here is from genome assembly GCF_004341165.1 of Reinekea marinisedimentorum. Taxonomy (GTDB): domain Bacteria; phylum Pseudomonadota; class Gammaproteobacteria; order Pseudomonadales; family Natronospirillaceae; genus Reinekea; species Reinekea marinisedimentorum. The sequence continues at coordinate 27,352 of NZ_SLZR01000023.1, read as the reverse complement.
GTTTAAGAATATTTCTCCATAGTTTGACAACTCGATAAATTCTAACTCTGGATTAAGGCTCACAAATCTTTGGAAATCCATTGCTGATAAAAAACCCTTACCAAGAAACTTTGTGTTCTGGCCTTTTGCAGTTGAACATGACGGACAGTTTAATTGGCATATTGGTGTTGCTTCCAGCCTAACTTTTCTAAACATTGCTTCACTTCCTAGTAATTTTTAGTTGTTTGTAGAAAATCACAATTCGATTTCTATACTTAAGCTTAACCTCTCTGATACAAGAAAATTATTTGGCTAAGCTTTCAGATTAATAAAGTACTTTGTAAGTCACCTATTGAAGGCTATCAATGACAAAAAAATCTAGCTAACATGATGGTTAGTAAGCTTCCATGATATTGTATATTTAGATAACCTCATTCTATTCAGTGATATATCAATGTCAGCAACACTGATTTTAAATTTAATTTTTATTTTCAAGGGTACTGATAATTTACCTTATAAATAAATTAAAGCGGTACAATCTATAGGGGCAATTGATCTTTAGATATATTATTCCACACGAATTAAGCCGACTGTGCCTTTCTTTTTAGGAGGATCTAATAGAAAACGGTTACTCAAATTTAGCACCCATGCATTCCTAGAAAACGTCTTCTCCAATAATGAACTTTGTGAGGTTAAATAGATCTTTTAATCTAATAACTCCGTTACTAAAATGTGAGGATCAAATTACCTCACAAAAAGCCTTTTGCTTTTAGGTCAATGAGAGAATAATATTCATCGGGTTAGCCCCTATCCATACTCTTCTATTCTATAAAGAGTAATGATAGGAACTTAGTAGAGCATTAAACCTAAGACCTAAAAACCTTTCACAAACAGACTGTGCTCACATTTTCATCGAGCCTTTTAATTGCATGTAAGATAGCATTATTTCTTGCGTCTACCCTTGATAGACTAGAGTTTGAGCCAACTTCTTGGGAATCATCGCCCGACCGAAGCCTAAAGACCCATGAGTTAGACCTATAGAACCTACCTTTCAGGTTTTCATCTGTATTGGTTGGAATCTCCCAAGGCATGTCCTCCCAATGATCCCAAGGCCCGGGGACAGAAAGTCTCTTTAGTAAATCTACTTTAGGGCGCCTCCCGTAAGGCCGTCTTTCATCAAATGTGCATGCTGCATTACACCCAAAAATCACCTGAGGTTCGCAAGGCTTCAAATCTTGTGGACTAGCGACCAAAGGATCTAATGATTCTCCCAGCCTGTACATAGGCAAAACAACACAGTTCTCAGTATGCTTAAACTCCATTAGTTCATTTTCCAGTAGAGCTAGAGCTTCCCGGGTAAAAAAACAGTTCCCATCAAGTGGCATTGTCCATGTGTATTTGCGGATGTACTGGTTTAGCACAAAATTCCGTGCGCCATTATTGTTCATAGCATAGACTATCTTACTTCTGTTCTTTGCAACTTCCTCAATTAACCTAATTTTCTCTGGGTAATCCTGCATCGTCTTAGAATACCCGTTCAGTGCCACTTGCCTTTCAACCCATTCTATGTCATCAATGATTGATATAGACCTGTAGTCTTCGATATTAAATGGTATCTCCAGGTAATTCGAGCCAGTCTCACTAAGCAAGCCAATAATTTTGGAGCGCTCTACCTCATCAAATATTCGATTTACGATATAAACCTTATCAAAAAAAGAATTTCCTACTTCATTTTCTAAAATATATTTTAAATTTCTAAATGCTTGGGTGGGGCTATGTCTCGGGGGGAGAGAATTTCCGATGATTCTAGCCAATAGTGCTTTCATATATATTACGGACCTCAAATACACAAAACCAGATTAATCAATTTACGTCACATAATTTCCCGGCAAATAGTCTAGACAATCTAACCGAGAAAGTAGCCACCCGTATTTATTAGTTTGCAACTAAGTCATTAGCTACATACGTTCCGTTTTTACCAACTGACGGGTTGTCCTCTAATATGTCAAACCCACCAGTTTGTCTAAGCCAATACTTAGAGTAAAGACTGTCCTGAGACAGAAGCGATTGGTGAGTCCCTTGCTCAACAATATTTCCTTTATCCATAACTATTATTCTGTCCATCTGAGTAATTGTTGATAACCTGTGGGCTATAGCTATTACTGTCTTATCTAACATGGCCGCCTTTAATGCCTCTTGAATCTCGAACTCTACTTCACTGTCTAATGCACTAGTGGCTTCATCTAATATTAAAATTTTAGAATCCTTAAAAAGTGCCCGGGCCAGCGCAAGCCTTTGACGTTGACCTCCTGAGAGTTTTACCCCTCTCTCACCAATATGCGCTTCATAGCCAACTCTACCCTTAGCATCTTTCAATTCCATTATAAAATCGTGCGCTTTTGCTTTTTTTGCTGCTAGAACGATGTCTTCTAATGAGTAGGAGCTTTTACCTAACGTTATGTTGTACAAAACTGAGCTATTTAGTAAGTTTGTTTGCTGACTCACAACAGAAAAAGAATCTCGTAGACTCTCCTGAGTAACGGACGTTATGTCTTGATTATCAATATGTACCGTCCCACTTTCCGCATCAAAAACTCTCATTATTATATTTATTAGCGTTGATTTTCCAGCTCCAGACCTACCAACTATTGCGATTTTTTCTTTAGCCGATATTGATAATGAAAGATTATTAACGCCACCTCCTTTCGAACCTAGCCCATATTTATGGGACACATTATTAAGGCTAATAGCCGCCCCATTAACTTTAAGGCGGTCCGCGTTAGGAGCATCTTCAATCTCAAGAGGTTGAGAAATTGTTGCTAAAGCCTCTTTTAAACTCCCAACTCTCTCAAATACTATCCATACTGCATCAAAAACCATTTCGGCCAGCGAAGAAATTCTAAAGCTTAGTGCCAAGGACACGCCAACCATCCCGATACTAGCTAGCCCTTGAGACCATAGCCAAATTCCATACCCAACAAACCCCACCAACATACATCCTTCAAGCAATACGAACATCGTCTTTAAAAATAGCTGAACACTCTTTGCAACAAAGAGTGCATCACGAACTTCTTCTAATTGATTTTTATAGTCTTGAGACGACTCTTTAATAGAGCAAAAGAATGCTACAGTTTCGATATTTGCTATCCGATCAACTAATCTACCCATAAGGCTTGACTTCGCATTCTGAAAATCCAAATTGGTTTTAATTGCACGTGGAATCGTATAAACCAAAAGCCAAATATAAAAAACGAACCATAAAATAATAGGTATAGTTAATGTTGGAGTTATTGAGCCAAGCATTATAATAATTCCGACTAAATACACTAGAGCAAACGCACCAACATTCAAGCTATGGAATATAATATCTGTTGCATAATTTCCAACACTAAATAGCCTAGAAGCAACCCTACCTGTCATATCTTTTTGAAACCAACAAATTGGTTGCTTTAAAGTATATTGATAAGCACTCCACCTAAATGTAGAAGTTGAGTTGCACTGAAATGAAATTAGATTGATAAGGTTCCTAGCGAAATGAGAAATCGGCCTTAGTAGCAGTATAAAGAATGAAGCCCACAGCAAGTCACCTTTGCTTTCCATCCAGACTTCAAGAGGTGATGCTTCTGAAAGAATGTCAATCAATCTACCTGCGTATTGAACAAGGTAAACTTCTACCGAAGCGGTTACAATAGTGAGAAGTATACTTAAGATTATTATTGATCGAAGCTTTACAGTGTGATCTAGAAGATAACGTATTACTCCACTTGCTGGAACGATGCCACTATCGGAATAAGGGTCAATAAGATCTTTTACCTTACTAATAAAGCCGTCTAAAAATAGCATTAAGCATCCTTTTTATTTATTTTAAGTTCGACTAAATCATCCTATTGTATTTTGTAATACAAAATCTCCATATTTTATATTTAGATGATCTCAATCACTTTTAAAGTAATTTTCGTTTATTTTTATAGAGGTGATTCATAAAATTTAAAAAGTAAAATTGATCGGGTACTTCGACATGTAGTTAAATGGAATTAATTATAAAAATAGTTATGTTCAGACAATAAAATAATACTTAAGTAACAACTGTCTTTTAACCTTTATATTGAGGTCTTTAGCACTAGCACTAGTAAAAAAAACCTCTATAAGGGCCCAGCTTCAAGTAAGTTTTCTTGCGGTATTGCGCTGGAGTCAAGGCTACGGCAGAACCATTAGTTTGGATAACGCGCCTCAAAGCTCATTAATCTATAGATGGTATATAGACGCTAATTAATAGCAGCGATAGAACAAGAGAGGATTTTCAAGTGGGTGGATCTCTTTTAGCAGGATATCGAGCAAACGACTACGGGCTTCTGTTATTAGGTTTTATTCTATGAATGAGATAAGCAATTACAAAAAAAATCGGGCTGTTTAAGGTCTTATATTACACAGGGATCTTGCAAGCTGAACTTGCTTGCAAGAAAGCAAACAGAAACTAATTAAGGAGAAATCATGCATTTGCTGGTAATTGGAATGGATGAAATTGTAATAAATAAATACATGCCACTAATCGAAAGTAGAATCCATTCGGGTGACTTAAATGGCTACTCGATAATCGATTTAGAAAGTCAAAAGCGTAATATATCCAATTCAATTGATTCACTCTCAATTAAGCCGTCATTAGAGTTCTTTTTCAGTGACGATGAGTTCACTGTGCAAAATAATTTTTTTAATGAAGACCTGACTGCAACCGCAATTAATCAAATAACTGCACTTTACGGGGAGCTAAAAGTATACATTGCAACCGAAGTAAGGGCCCACGAAGGTTATCTTTTATATTGCATACAAAATGACATCCAGACTCTCACTGAAAAGCCTCTGATTGCACCATTTTCATCTGGACGTTTCGACTGCACAGGATTGAAGTATAACTATAAAGAGCTAATAGACACCATATCCAAGTTCAGCTCACCAGAAAGGCACTCTGTTATGACTCTAAGTAGATATCATGAGATTTATAACTTCAATGCGCTTAACTCTATTCGAGATTTAATGATAAATAATGATGCACCGATCTCCTCATTACACTTCAGACACGCGGGGGGGGTTCACAATAGACTGAGAGAATATAGTGAGAGAGAAGACCACCCGTATAAGTATGGGTACGGGATGGTAATGCATGGCGGCTACCACTATTTGGATCTAGTTACTCAATTCCTAGAGCTTAACAAGCTGCTAATAGATGAAGAACTTGAACTGGCGGTTCGTTCATTCAGCGCACACCCTATAGATCAGTCAGCTCGAATAGCTAAGTCCTCGTCAAAAGCTGTAAATGATGAAGAGCCCCTTATTGACGAAAGCCTAAATGAAATGGGTGAAACTGACATCGTCTGTAGCTATAAACTAATGAAAAAAAAGAGCAGAAAGATTGTCACAATTGGTACAGTTTCGTTAGAGCAAACAACTCCATCTATAAGAACATGGGGTGATTTTCCAGAGGGCCAATACAATAAAAACGGTAGGACGTCTTCCGTCGATGTTGAAGTCCAATTAAGCGTGTTACATTCAATGAATATTAAGTGTTACGACGTTCCCGTTCTCCAAGGTAAAAATATTGATAGAATCGATGCTAGAGCCGACATACTGCAAAGATCCAATTGTGAGATTACCAAACATAAATCTCCTGTAACCTTAGATACTTACACTGGACTTTTTCACTCAGACTCTAACAAGTCTTTAATGAATCATTGGCTAGAAGGCAAAGAACACCTTAGCACGATAGGCAAGCATAAAAATGTAAATCTTTTTTCTTATGCAATGCTTGAATCAGCAAACAATGATGGAAAAGAAGTTAGGTTCACACTATGACGACAATTGTTCGCAGCCGAGAAATGATAAGAGCACACTATGAAAAAGTTTTTGGTAGCAAGGTTCCAGAGTATGAAAATCTTTCTGGGGCACTTTCAGAAAAATACTTTGACCTTAAGTCATCAATACCAAGAAGCAGAGTTCTCGACCTCGGGTACGGAAATGGGAAGTACACTATAGATGCTCTTCGAAGCGGATATAATGTTGATGCCGTTGACTTAGTCGATAAGAGTATATTTAAGAGTAGCGTACCAAAAGAATTACTACCTAATCTAAATCTAATAGAGTGTGACTTATCGGATTTTCAATTTTATGATGGTCACGACATCACGTTATGCATAGATGTTTTACATTTCCTCCCTAAATCTATTGCACGCCGCCTAATTAAAGATGTGGAAAAGAGCACAAATAAAGGAGGCGGCACGTTGTTTAGAGTATTTTCAAATATTGAAAGAAAAACAAAGGAAGGTGCAACCTTAAAATTTGAAGATGAAGCAGAGTTCAAAACAGAGGAGCTAATTAGCTTCCTCTATAACACCTTTCAAAAGTGGGGTGATATTAGGTTTACAATCTCCAAATATAGTGAGCATGATCAGGTTAAAAAACATACTTACTTTAGATCAGATGTCCTCGAATTTGTAGCAGTTAACCGATAGGTATTTCAGAGTGGATTTTAGTATTTCTTTCGTTATTACAAATTACAACCGTGGCAATATGCTCGTTGAGTTAGTCGACTCAATAGTTCAGCAGAATCTAACATGTGAGTTTGAAATTATAATCGTAGACGATTCTTCATTCAAACGGAAAACTAAAAAATCACTAGAATTTATAGTGAGGAAGTATGCCGATGTCACCAAGTTAATCATAAATAAATGCAACCTTGGAGTTCAAAAAAGTAGGAACATCGGATTAAATTTATGCAAGTTTAAGTATATTCAAGTATTGGATTCTGATGACAGATTGACAGTAGAGAAAGGGAGCAAAACACCCTATATCCTTAACGCAATTGAGTTCTTACATTCCAATCCTAACTATGCATTTTGCTATTCAGCGGTCCAGATGTTTGGTGAGTTTGAAGGCTTAACAATTGGCTCTTATCCAATTTCTGAAAGAGATGCTTTGAACAAACATCACATTCAAACAAGCATAGTATTCCGAAAGGCGGATCTATCCGATTGTAGTGAGCACTATCATTCGGAGATACGCAAATGGCAAGATTGGTCATTTGGTGTAAGTATACTTAACAATAGATATAAGAAAAACTTACAAAATAGAATTAAATACTTCCCTGAAGCTAACTTTATGTATCGAATTCATAGTGCTGATGATCGAATATCTAATTATCAGATCAGTGAGTTTGATATGACGTTGATAACTATAACTAACAATATTGAGATATTTAGCAGCTACTACCCCGAACTAGATGCACACGAGATAGCTAAACTTGTAGTCAGTAATAAGCCATGTCGACTGTTAGATCTTTTACATATGGCTCGATACAGTCTTACTCAAGCATACAATGTCGCACAGGAAAGGGGGTATGTTTTGGAATCAAACACTCTTTCTTGTGAGGTCCCATAAGCGAACTTTTTAAAATAATAGCACCATTATCCTATTTAATTTCCATCAAACGTAAAGTGGGTTTTCAATGAAATTTCTTTTAGCTCGCATAATTGGTAATTCCTTACCCCCCCGTCATAATTCTGGACAAACAGTCGATAATCTGAGATTTCTATTGGAAAATGAACCTACAGAAAAATGCTTTAAAAAAGTTTTTATTGTAAATAGGATTTTTAATTTATCAGAAAGGAATGAAGTTTTAGAACTTCTAAGAGAGTTTGATGCAGAATATGTCGAGATACCATTTTCACTTTCTGAATACAAGAAAGTATCTATAAGCGAAGACGAGTTATTAGTTAATCGACTAGCCAAGCCTTCTGCTTACTCACGATCCTTAGCTAATGATATAGAACGGATTGATCAAATAGAAAGTGTAGCAAAAAATAGAAAAAAAATTATTTATGCTATGAATAACAATGGCGCGCGAAACTTCGTTATACGAAAATATCGCAATGACTATAACTGGGTCCTACCCCTGGATGGTAATTGTTACTTTCAAAATTCCTCTCTTGAAGTACTTAAGAATGAACTATTAAACAGTGATACGTTAGACAAATGCTTTGTTCTACCGATGTTCAGGCTAGGTAACAATATAAACCCATTGACAGCAGTCCACTCTTCTTTAACACCTTGTGAGCCACAACTAATTTTTGGATCTAAAACCAAGTTTCTATTTGATGAAGATCGACCATATGGGCGACGCCCTAAGGTTGATCTATTAATGAGACTTGGAGTTCCTGGTGCTTGGGATAATTGGGAATATCCTCCATGGGAGAAACATTCAGATCTAGAGTCAGTGTATAGGGGAAAATTTAGTTACTCAAAATCTTGGGTGTTCCGCCTGAAGTCAGGTGAAGACTGCCAGGAGATTGGAAAAGAACCCTGGGTGAGTAGAGCGAAGGCCCGCGACTCGGCTATTCTTAGAGTATTAGCTGAACTGGATCAGAGATAAATTCTTATCTCTAATTCTATTAGGCGTGCTAAACGCATCCATCAGCCGTTATTAATTGATCTAGACATTAGAACGTTAGATTTGTCTGCAGCAGGCTATTTGGCATCTAAAAGGAGAAACTGGGTGACCTTTGACTGATCTGATCACTCAACTTGGCATTGGTCAATTAATGTTTAGCTGATGAATAGGCGGGTTGTTGGCAAGGGTTATGATAATGTTTCTGAATTGCCTGCGGTTCAGCAACCCCTTTATTGCGTAGTTCTGTCTTTAGGTTTGCCAGCTCTTGGTTTAGGACTGGGTTTTGAGTCAATGAAGATTTACCGCACCCAATAGCTTTGGCTATTTCACCTCTGCCTAGTTGGCCTCTGAAGATGATTTGCTTGGAGGCAGAATCAGGCTGAGTTGCAACCCAAGACCTAAAGGCATCGAGATTCTGCTGCGTTTTCTGCTGCCCGTTGAGATTACTCACAGTTTTTAGTCCTTAACGTTGTCATTTTTAATTAGTCGTTATTGTCTTTGTTGCCGTGATCTGTGACTCAAAACATGTATTTTCACCAGCATCGTATGCACGCAACTAAAATGGTATCTTTTTAACTTCTGGCCCTGCTGACTCCCCCTGTAGTGGTCAACAATTACCGGACAAACGAAGAAGTAAGTGTGTTTGGCAACGTTATGATGGCGGGCGAATATTAGACCAGCACCTCATGTTTTGATCACATTTGAGTGTACTTTATTGATGAGTATGAATCAGACCCTTTTAATGGCAGGATTTAGGTTGTTGGTTCCGTCTTAGAGGTACTTTTATGAATAGGCACCGTCAAAAGAAATATAAGAGTCTGAACGGTTATCTGCGTGCTGCCAGCCAAAACGATATGGATATTCGTGAGTATCGGGCTTTGAAAGCTAGTGTTTGTGAGCTAAAAGCCAGCAGATGCCTTGTGAAAAGGTATGGTGAGTATGAAGACATTAGCAATGCTTACGTTGATGAGATACTGGGCTTAATGGTTCCAACGAGGATTTGCATCAAGAACAAAGAGTCAGGGATTGTTGTGGTCGGCTTTAAGGGTTTCGAGCGGCACCTTGCGTTGCCAGCGCTGCCTTTGTCGGAAAGTGATGTCGCCATTTTAAGGCGGGGTTGGACCTCCTTTTAGTGGCTCAATGTTAGTTACAACTTGAGAATGCGATCATTCTCTAGACTTTATTTGACCAAAACTAACACTTTGCACTTCAAAATCCACGGCTAATGAGAAAATCGCACCTTATGTGCAGTTTTGGTAAGAGAATCCCACCTTATGGCGTAAATTTAGTCGCAGCTTATGGTGGAAGTTAAAACCTAACTCCCCGTCGAACCTGAAAAGAAAGTCGCAGCTTATGCGCACACCCACAGTGTGTGGGTGTGCGCATAAGCTGCGACTTGGACACCATAAGCTGCGACTTTTACCACCATAAGCTGCAACTCAGGAGCTCCGTAGAGCTTCTGAGAGCTTTTTTAAGCCCCGATTCAAAGATCTGCATTAGCACCCCTCTGAAATCTCCTTACAGCCGATAATTAAAACATCAGAAAAAACACGCTAACGACGTTCGAAACATCAAATACAACTGACACTAAGCTCTCGCAAAATCACTTTAAATTTAATGACAATTAGAAATTCTCGGGCTGTTGCAGATGTAACGGGTTGAGGTAGGCCCTAAATTGCTTTTGGACAGTTTCGTGTTTAGCTGAACATCAATTGAAAACCTGTTAGAAATCCATTTTTTGAAAAATAACCTCTATGTCTACAAGCATTGACAGCGTCAAAGCAATCTTGGGTTTGGATGCAACTTCAGCTCGTTAATACGATTTATGTACTTTTCAGCTAAACAATCTAGTGCAACTGCTTCATCGTCAACACATTCAGATCTTGACGCTACCCACTCTATCTGGTCCGCTTTAACTTCTTCTGCAAAATAGTCCTCCCCATACGGAACAAAGACCTTATAAATCGTATATCTATCAGCCAATTCTCTATCTAACTTTGATATTAGATCGGAATCACAAATCGCGTGCTCTACAGGTGTACCGGCTTTTTGACAATTAAAAGATGGATAACTCAAGTTTGGCGGGATTATTAGTGGGCTATTAAACACTACACTGTGTTCCTCCCACCCCCATTCATCGCTATTAGGTGCTACAGACACAGTTTGCGGTAAATCACACGATGATGCGCCACAAAAAGCTTTATAGGTAAATTGATAAAAATGACTTAACACATCCTCTGACAATACAAAATTACTATTTCGGCCTTCTTCAATTCCTTTTCCAATTAATTCTGCAAGACGCGTAAAACTACCGTTCTCATAAAGATAGAGGAATGCAAGATCAATTCTACGGTCACGCAAATCTGATGACTCCAGTGGCAGTATTGAGCGAGGTACCTGATAAAATTTAACATTCGCTAATACGTTTCCTTCTTCGTCCACTGAGAAATTAGGAGCGTGATAAATGTGCTCAAATAAAATTTTCACATGGTAGTTGCCACCGGTTCGGGATGGTTCAATCCAAGTCTTATGAATACGGATAACGTCGGCTTGTCTATGGCTTCCTGCACCAGGGATCCAATATATACCAATCCTATTTACGAGGTTATCTTCAATATACTCAGCCGCGTCTATAGCCGTAGATTTTCTTAACAAAGAGAAATAGTCCGCAAATGCTTTAGTTGGCATAGCGAAAATCAAGCAGACTACCAAACAAAGTAGAACCATATTCATTCTTGAAAACATCACATTCATATTAACCTCATTAAGAAAAATTCTTGATTATGAAAAGCAATTTAACAAATAAGTTCTCACAGTTTCATTCCTAAGTCATTTGAAATTCGCATACATTATGGATACAAAAATGACACGACTGAGGACTGGCTCTCATTGCAAAACTGTCAGCATTAGAGGTCAGGTGACCATTTGTTATCATTTCTGGGCAATAACGAGAGCCCGCAGAGCAGAATATAGGAACGACAGAATTACTAGATTAGACACAAACTAGAACAGTGATAGATGCGTTATTTCGGGGCAGATATGATTCAAGCTGCTGAGCTACGTCGAAACTGGACATAAACGAGGTTGGCCGAACGAAGATAGAAGTGCCGAATTATCTATTCTCGGAGGGTTTAGTTCATCAGCTTATCTGATGTCGCTACTTGCTAGACACTGCTTTATGTTCTGTTGCCGACCTAATCGCAACCTCTGCCAACAGACGATTTGAGTTTAATGTTGGGAGTGCTGAACTTGAATCATCAAAAATTAATAGTATTTCTGCACATCCAAGAATAATTGCATCACAGCCTTTGCCCTTTAACCTACGGATCGCCTTCTGAAAATAGGCTACTGATTCTGCCTTGAAGATACCTTAAACCAGTTCTGCCATGATTGTGGTTACCCACGAAATAGTCTTTGCTGCCAAAGTCGCCGGCCGAATTATGTTTATGGAAGATGACCAGCTGTTGGTAGACGATAAGCCTGAAAAGGCTTTTGAATCGCCTGAGCCCCCGCGTTTAAAAAAATTCTTATCTTCAGTTTTTTAAGAACTAAAAAAGGGGGCACAAACGCCCCCCTTTTATTACTTTGATCATTACTTCCGCATCAATCAATCATGATCAGGGAACCAAACTTGTAAAAAGCTAACACCCAGCTCAATGTCTTTCGTGAAAACCCGATCGCTCTTCACCATGCTCACTTGCTCACGATACGCCGCATGCAATTGCTTAGTTATCGTGCTCATCACAAAGCCTTCGCGCAAATCGATGGCCTGCGTCATATGCAATAAATGCAAAGAAGCCATCTCATACAGGTTGACAAGAATCAGTTCCAGGTGCTCAGTCGCCAACATGCCAAAGCTGGTGACATCTTCAACACCACCGGCCATCACTGCATGACCCAGAGACACCGGCTGCGCCAGAATTTGATTCTCTTTATCGAGTGCCAGCATCGGTTTTTGCAGTGCGCCAAAGGCATGCCCGGTATTTTCCGGGTGGCTGAGAAACTTAGGCAATCCCGTTTGCGCAGGCGAGCCGGTTCGCACCAGTTGCATGGCCAGTATGTTTGAAATACGGGCCAGCGCCGCCAGCAAGTGCTCGATGGTCACCGCCAGTGGCTGACCGTCGTAATTAGCAGAAGGGAAGATCGCACCCAGCAGTTCACCCTGCTCATTTCGAACCTGATAAATCTCATCCAACGCGGTAGACGTTTCAGATTCACCAATAACCACCAGCGGGTTATCGTCGGAATGGTTCAGGTGCGTCAGCAAGGCGGTTTCAGCCTGTTGGGTAAGAATCACCAGTTGGCCCATGGTGTAAGCAATATCGCGCAATGAGAGCGAGTCTTGCAGTTGCCGGTTAGGGTCGGGCTTCCACAAGTCACTGCCTTCAAGTACTCGGCACATGGTTTGCGACACCTGGCGCATGCCCGGGTATGGCCGCGCCGAGGTGACCGCGTCGAGGAACGGCGTTAAGTTACCATTCATGGCTTCCAGCGCCAGTGGGAAGATCACCTCAAGCCGTTTAATCAGCAGCGATACATCGGACAGCGCCAGCGCAAATCGGGCGGCGGTAATGTTGTTACTGCTAACGAGCGCCAAAAAGTCTTTACCCACCAGCTCCACCGGCGCGAGACCGGTCAGTTCCATCGCCTCTAACGCAGACATACACTGATTTTGATACATCACGTCCCATTCGCCTGCCAGAGCCAAGCCAATGTGGGCGTTTTGGGTGATGTCGGCCTTGCCTACCGAGCCTTTGCCCGGCACAACCGGTGTGATGCCTTTTTGCAAAAACTTGCACAGCAGCTCCACCACAGCAGGCTGAACACCCGAGGCTCCAATGAGCATCATGTTCAGCCGAATCAGCATGGCCGCGCGAACCGTACTTTCTGACAACGGTTTGCCCACACCTGCCGCATGCGCCCGTAGGCTATACAAATTATGTTGCTGCGAGTGAATCATTTGGCTTTCAAAGCAAGACTGTTTATCAGAGAACACCGGTTTGTCTTTGTTCCAACCCACGCCTACAGTCAGCCCGTAAATGGACTGATGGTTGCGCATGGCCTGTAAAACAACCTCATGGCCCTGTCGCACTTTGGCTAACGCCCGCTCGGCCATTTCAATATCAACCTGTTCATGGGCAACCTGATATATCAGCTCCGGTGCGAGAGATAGCGACGCCGGGTCTAAAACCAATTTTGGCAGCGCCGGTTGCTCGGTGGGTATTTCTGAAAATTTACTCATTGTGCAAATCAATGTAATCAATGCCCTTGATAGCCGCTTCATCCAACGCTTCTTCATAACCGGCATCGGCATAACGCATCACACCCAGGCTGGTATCGTTCGTTAACGACAGCGTCAGGCGTTCTTCAGCCGCCTCAGTACCATCGGCCACTACGGTTACACCGGAGCTGGTCATGTAACCGGCATAACCACCACCGCCCGAGTGAATGGTGACCAGATCGGCTTGCGATGAGCACATGGCCATGGCATTAATCAATGGCCAGTCGGCGATTACATCGGAGCCATCGCGCATGTTTTCCGTCATGATATTCGGGTGTGCCATGGCACCGGCATCCAGGTGATCACGGCTGAACGCGACCGGGCCAGACAGTTCGCCACTGGCGACCATCTTGTTCACAGAAACCGCCAATGAGGTACGTTCACCATGACCCAACCAGGCAATGCGCGCCGGTAAGCCTTCGAACGGTACGTTTTCTTTAGCTAGACGGACCCAATTGGTCACAATTTTGTTCTCTGGGAAGGCTTCAAGAATGTAGGCATCAATTTTCGCGATGTCTTCCGGGCAGTTGGCCAAACTCATCCAGCGGAACGGGCCAATGGCACGCGAGAACAGCGGTCGCAGGAAGGCTTCAGTGAATACCGGAATATCGAAGGCGTTGGCGATGCCGCCTTTTTCTGCCTGAGTTCGAATCAGGTTGCCGTTATCGAACACCACACTGCCTTTTTTCTGGAAGGCCAGCATGGCATCAACATGCTCAGCAATCGATTCAATACCGTCTTTCATCAGGCGCTCGTTATCGACACCGCGCAGCGATTTGGCCTGCGCAACAGTGTAACCCTTAGGAATGTAGCCATACACCAGATCGTGCGCTGATGTTTGGTCGGTCACAATATCCGGCACAATGCCGCGGCGCAGAATTTCCGGGTAAACCTCGGCGGCGTTGCCAACCAGACCCACCGAAACGGCTTCGCCTTTGGCTCGGGCGTTATCAATCAGCGCCAGGGCTTCGTCTAAATCGGTTACGCTGTGTTGCAGGTAACCGTTATCGATACGCTTGGCGATGCGCTCCGGATCAATCTCGACCACCAAAATAGCCGCTTTGGCCATCACACCCGCCAGCGGCTGTGAGCCACCCATACCGCCCAGGCCAGCTGTTAAAATAAAGCGGCCGGCAAGATCGCTATTAAAGTTTTGCTCGGCAATACGGCAGAAAATTTCATAAGTGCCCTGAATCACACCTTGGCTACCAATGTACTGCCAGGCACCGGCCGTTAAGCCACCCCAGCAAGTGAGGCCTTTCTTTTCAAGCTCATAAAAGATTTCAGCCTTCGCCCACTGACCCACCAGGTTACAGTTAGCCATAATCACCTTGGGCGCTTTGGCGTGGGTTTTTAACACACCAATCGGCTTGCCAGACTGGATCACCAAGGTTTCATTAGCCTTAAGGCGCTTTAAGCCAGCGACGATTTCATCGTGCGCATCCCAGTCGCGAGCAGCACGGCCTAACGCGGCATACACCACCAAACGTGACGGGTCTTCACCCACCGACAGTACATTTTCCAAAAGGCGCAGCAGGCCTTCTTCCCGCCAGCTCGGGCAGCGAAGCTCGGTGCCGGAAGTGACGGCAAATTCTTTACGGTCTTTATTGGTTGTCATGGTTTTCTCCCTGAACTCTGCTTTAGGCACCGGTATTTTTTAAGGCATAGTCGCTTAGGTTAATGCCTAGTGTTTCTTCTACAATCGGGTAAACCTCAGGGTCTTTTACCGAGCTGGACAGTGGAATGTTATCCATTGGCACATGCAATACGTGCAGCGTCATACCTTCTTTTACACGACCAACACTGACCGGAGCACCTTCTTTATCGAGCGTGGTGATGACATCTGGGTAAGTGGCAAGGCGCTCGCCTTCTTTGGTGTCGACGGCCATGTATTCGTTCATGACATGCAGTACAACGGTGCCTTTATCGGTCTTCAGCTCAATAGTACCTACATCGAAGGCCTGATCGGTATAAACAATGTCACGCTTACTGACCACCCCAGAGGCCAGAATATTGCCCTGGCTGTAATCGCAGATCGCATCGAGCAGCGCCGTGGCACCACGGCCTTCGTTAGCAGCAACGGTTTCGCCCAGACCCAGTGCGATAGAAATACCACCCAGTGCAGCATGGCGTTTAACGTAGCTGCCGCGAATCGGGTTTCGGCAGCTGGCAATAAATCCACCCGACATATCGGCCGCTTTACGCAGTACCGGCGACACCTTGGCCGTTGCGCCGCGTGTGCAAAGCTCAATGTAAGAGTTGCTTTCACGGTGACCGCCAACAGCCGTCTGAATCATTTGTTCAGTTGAAGAAGCCAAGCCCAGTGAACCCATGTCACCGGTTGGGTGAGCGCGCAAGTCGCCCACGGCATCAATCACTTTGGTGCCTAAAACGGCGCTGGGCAACCAGGCGTTCAGCGTAGAAGACATACCGTTCTGACCAATAATTAAACCATACAGAGGTGCGCCCAGCTCTTTTTGCAGCAAATCGGTGGCTTTCACGTAATCCATACCCAGCATTTGCCAGTTGGTGCTTTCACCCGGTGCACCAATGGCGGCTGCCGTGGCTATCCAGGCGTCATCGTCCACTTCGTCCATGCTTACCAGTTCTGGCTGACCAGCGCTGACCGCCGCTGTGCCCAGCATGCGACCGTGCTCGGCCCAACCGCCGCCGCCACAGGCGTAAATTGATCCACCTTTAATTGCAAAATCCACATCTTTCAGTGTCAGAATGCGACCCATTATTTTCCCCTCCAAAAATTCATTTAATTAAGTTGATCAAAAGACTCAACAGCCGTGATTAACGCGGCGATGCCTTTTTCAAATTGTTCGGCTGTTGTCCACTCATCGGGACGGTGGCTCACACCCTCTTTACTTGGCACAAACACCATGGCCATGGGTGCGATATGAGCAAGAAATGCGGCATCGTGACCCGCGCCACTGGGCATTTCCCGTGCTTTTATGTTGTGCGTATCACAGGCGCTGCGAATGTTTGCCATCAGTTGGGTATCGGCTCTCACCGGGTAGGTGTCGGTCATGCGCTGAAACTCGGTGACCTCGACGTTGGCAAGCTCGGCAGACTCTTCGGCGATGCGTTTAAGTTCGCTGGCAAAGGCTTCCATGGTGGCTTTGTCGTCAGAGCGGATGTCGAACACCAGCTCTGCTTTACCCGGTACTACATTACTGGCGTTCGGGTGAATAAAGGTTTGCCCGCAGGTTGCGGTCAGGTAGTAGCCGCTGTCTTTCCAGATGCGAGTCGCTGCCTCGCTGGCTAGGTAGTTAGTGCGAGCGGCAGCAACCGAGGCATCGCGGCGAATATCCATCGGCGTGGTTCCGGCGTGCCCGGCTGCGCCTTCAAACAGAATGTTGAGGCGTAAAATGCCAACAATGCCGCTGACAATGCCGACATCCAACCGCTCGGTTTCAAGCACGGTGCCTTGCTCGATGTGCAGTTCAAATGCGGCGGCAACGTCTTCGCGCTTATACAGTTGCTCACCGTCACCGCCCACACGTTTTAACGCACTGCTGAGCAGCTCTTTGGTGTCTGGGTGTTCCGTTGCCAGCAGCTCAGGCGTTAAAAAACCGGTAATGCCACGGCTGCCCACGCAGGAGATGCCCCATTCGCTGGGTTCTTCAGCCAAGTAATCAACAATCTCAACCGAGTGACGCAGCTGCTTACCGGCATCTTTCCAGCTGGCAATGCACTCCAACCCGGCAATTACACCGGCGATGCCGTCAAAGCGGCCACCGCTGGGCACGGTGTCGCTGTGCGAGCCAATCATAATGGTCTTAGCGTTTGGGTCGGTGCCTTCCAGACGACCAATAAGGTTACCGGCCGCATCGACCGAAGTAGTTAAGCCCAGCGCCTGCATTTGCTGTTCTAACCAGCGTCGCCCTTCCATAAAGAGCGGGCTGAACGAGCGCCGCGTGTAAGGTACACCGGGTTCTGAGATTTCAGCTAACGCCATGGTCCAATCCCAAAATCGTTGTTTATTTGGGTAAGTAGGGTTCATTAGTTGGCCCTCTTGGTAAGCGGTGAAACAAACTGGCCGCTGCCGGGCTCAGCTAACACATCTTTGCCATCGAAAATCCACTGACCGCGCAGCATGGTTTTGCTGACGCGATAGTTCACCGTGCGGCCATCGTAGGGTGACCAGTCGGTAAAGCTGTGCCCGCTGGAGGTGGCTTTATATTGATAAGGTTCACGACGAACCACGGCGATATCGGCGTCTTTGCCAACTTCCAGTGCGCCTTTGCAGTTATCGAGCTTAAACAGACGCGCCACATTCCAGCTCAGTGCTTTTACGACTTTATGGAAGGCAATGTCGCGAGCTTCAGCACCGGTCAGCATCAGCGTTAGCAGCAGCTCCAGGCCGGTTGCGCCAGAGGCGTTTTCAAACATGTTGGGTTTGTTTTTACGGTCTTCAGACCAGCTGACATGATCGGTCGAAACAGCGGTAATATTGCCCTGATCAAGGTGCTGCCAAAGTGCTTCGCGTTCAGCTCCGTCACGAATAGGCGGGTTAACTTTGCCTTTGCCCACTAGGCGTGCCACGTCTTCTTCCTCACACAGGGTGAAGTAATGCAGGCAAACCTCGGTGGTGCTTTCAAAGCCCTGATCCTGAAAGCTTTTACAAATATCGATGCCGCGCTTGTTGGAGCAGTGCACAATGTGCGCCCGGCAGCCGGTGTCGGCCCCCAGCTCATAAACCTGTGCAATTGCGAGGTTTTCGGTGTATTTAGGCCGCGAAAGCGTATGCGACTGGTAGTCCCTTTTGCCCTGCGCTTTCACCTGTTCAATAAGGTGTTTGACGCTTTCATCGTCTTCATTATGCACGCCGCAAACCAGTCCTAACTCGGCAACGGTTTTAAAGCAGTCATGCATCTGGTATGGCGGAATTCGCGGGAAGCGGTCCGGGTCGGTGCCAAAGGTTGAAAACTTATAACCAATGGCGCCGGCCTCAGCTAGCTCGGCCAGCTTAGTGCTGCCTTCTTCCGGGTGCGCGGTACCGTACAGGGCAAAATCGACGCGAGCCTGCTCGGCGGCTTGCTGTTTTTTCTGGTTAAAACGCTCTGCATTGCAAATAAGTAAACCTGCATCGTAAGGCATATCGACAATGGTCGTCACACCACCTGCCGCAGCGGTGCGTGTCGACCAAATGAAATCTTCGTTATCTTTCTGACTGCGGCTGTGCGTTTGCGCATCAATACAGCCCGGCAGCAAAAAGTTGCTGCCAAAGTCTTCAACTACACTGGCTTCGGGGTGACCGCTGGTAGCATCACCAACGTCTGCAACCAGCCCACCGTGAATGGCAACATACCCTTTGGGTATTTCGCAGTCGTGCAGAACCACATGACCGAGCAAAAGCTGGTCATAGATTTTCGTATCTTGCATATTAATTCTTCTCAGTATTATTAACGGAACGTTCCAAACGTTGCTGGAGCAGTTCAAACAGCATGTCGGTAGTAATCGCCAGTAACCCCACAACTATTGCGCCCTGAATCACATAGGCTGTGTTAAAACCGGAAAGGCCAATGATGATGGGCGTACCCAGAGTTTTTGCGCCAACTGACGAGGCAATGGCCGCGGTGCCAATGTTAATGGTCACCGAAATACGGATACCAGCTAATATCACCGGTAACGCCAACGGCAGTTCAACACGGCGTAACCGGTCGAAGGGTGACATGCCCAACCCTTTGGCCGCTTCAAGCACCGCTGGGTTCACACTGGTTAACCCGGCGATACTACTCTGAACGACCGGTAACAACCCGTAGAGCACCAGCGCGATTAGTGCCGGAGACGAACCCATGCCAATTAAAGGTGCAGCAATAGCCAACACCGCGACCGGAGGAAAGGTTTGGCAAATGGCCACCACGGTTTCTACCAGCGGCCGGAAGGCAACACCGGCTGGCCGTGTTACGAACAGCGCAACGCCCACACCGATCAACACCGAAATCACGCTGGAAACCACCACCAGCCAAATGTGTGAAAACAGCAAATCAACAAAGCTGGTTTGCAGATAAACCGGCCGTGCCAGCTTAGGAAACAGCGCATGAAAAACTGTCTCCAGATGCGGCATACCCACACTGAAGGCCACCAGCAAACCCAGAAACAACCATATGGCTTGGTTAGCGCGCGCCTTTATTGCCTGTGTAGACATATCAGGCCCCTCTTCCCATTTGGCTTTGCAGTGCTGGTATTTTCAGCAGACCGCTAAAGGTGACCAGCCCTAAGTGCACGTCATCGGCGCCGGTCACATTCAGCACATCGCTCTGTTCAGAAATAAAACGTGACAGCGCTTCGTTTAACGCAATATCGCTGGAGATCACGCCGCAGCCGGCTCGATACTCACCCGGCACCATATGGCTTTCAACGGTTTGCAGCGACAGCATCTTTAAGCCGATGTCGCTGCGACCAATAAAGTCGCGCACAAAGTCGTTAGCGGGCTGGGTTAAAATTTCCATCGGCGCGCCCTGCTGAACAATGGCGCCTTTATCCATAAGAATCAGGTGATCGGCCAAATACAGCGCTTCGTCGATGTCATGAGTAATGACCAGAATGGTTTTACCGTACAGGCGATGAATGCGGCGAACTTCTTTTTGCATACTGGCCCGTGTCACCGGGTCGAGCGCACCAAAGGGTTCATCCATGAGCAGTATTTCCGGGTCAGCAGCCATGGCGCGGGCTACGCCAACACGCTGCTGCTGTCCACCCGAGAGCTGGTGCGGCATACGATCCCGATATTGCTCTGGCGACAAGTCCAGAACTTCTAACAGTTCATCGACTCGCCTGGCAATTTTCTGCTTATCCCACTTAAGAAGGTTTGGCACGCAGGCAATGTTCTCAGCCACGCTCCAATGCGGGAATAAGCCGTTCGACTGAATGGCATAACCCATACGACAACGCAGTTGCTCAACCGGGATACTGGCAATCTCTTCACCGGCAAACAGAATCTTGCCGGCGTTGTGCTCTTCCAGGCGGTTAATCATTTTTAACGTGGTCGATTTACCGGAACCTGAAGAGCCGATAATCACGGTGATTTTGCCTTTCTCCAGGTGCAAAGAAAGATTCTCAATCACCGCTTTTCCGTGATAACTCTTGCTGACATTTTGAAATTCGATCATTGGTTTTAGCCTCCTTGTGCGAGCGTTGCCGCTTCAGATTTTGGCGACGGTTCGGTCAGGTGAACCAACATTTTGAAAAAGGTATCGGCCGCGGCAGCCATGATGACCACCGGGATCACACCCAGCAGCACCAAATCAATTGCACTGCCCGACAGCCCGCGAAACATGATGGCACCGAAGCCTCCGGCACCAATCAGCGCGGCCACCATGGTCAGGCCAATGGCCTGCACCGTGGTAATGCGCAAGCCCGAAAGAATGACCGGCAACGCCAGGCGAAAATGCACTTTCCACAGGCACTGAAAGCGGCTCATGCCCATGCCGTAGGCGGCCTCTAACATCAGTGGCGAAACCTGCTTAAGCCCCGTTTGAGTTGAGCGCACCATGGGCAGCAATGAATAAAGCAACAGCGCAATAATAGCCGGGGTCATACCAATGCCGCTGATACCTAACTCCGATAAAAACGGCAACTTCTTGGTGAGGTAAGACAACGGTGCCAGCAGCAAGCCAAACAGCGCGATGGACGGCACGGTTTGCAGAATACTTAGCGTACTCAAGCAGGCGCGACCAAAACGCGGGCTACGATAGCTGCGAATGCCCAGCCAGAGCCCAATCACAATGGTCAGCACTAGAGTAATCAGCACAATTTGGCTATGCACAAAAAAGGCGTTGTCGAAGGCGCTCTTGTTGGCTCGGTATTCAATAAACAGCGACAGATACTGAAAGTGCGATTGCGAAACCAGCACCATAAGCGGCAGCCAAAAGATCACCGCCATCAGCGTGCTCACGAGCGGCGTTTTCGCCAGTGGACGCACCGCTTCAATGGACATAAGCCACAGCAGCAGCAGCGCCCAAAAGCCCGCGCCGAACGAGCAACGCACCCGTGCAGATAGCTCAACTTGCGAGGCGGCAAAATCACCCGCCAGCCAGAAAAGGTAAGCCACTATCGCCGCGCTGAAGAAATAGATCAGGCCATTGCTGAGCTTTTTGGCCTGTGCCGAAAGCTTGGCTGGTAGCAACACAGACAGGGTTAACAAAACACCCAATATCAGCATCACCACCAAAGGCGTGCCGCCAATATCAGACCACAAAGAAAGGCCCTTGGGTGTAAGAATGCGGTTTGGTGCCATGCCCATTAGTGGCAGGACGAACAATGCGCCCCACACAAGAACAGTCAACGTCAGCTGTACCGCATTAACGCGTTTCATTACAGGAAGCCCTTGCTGGTCAGGTACTCACGAGCAACGGTTTTGGCATCGATACCATCAATGCTGACAGCGCCATTCAAGTTCTGAAGGGTTTCTGTCGTCAGCGTGTCGAATACCGGGTCCAGCAGCTCAGCAATTTCAGGGTGGCTTTCCAGAACGCTGGCGCGAACAACCGGCGCCGGTGCATACACTGGTTGCGCACCATTTGGATCATCCAGAACTTTAAGACCCAGTGCCGAAACCGAACCGTCGGTACCATAAACAACCGCTGCGTTCACACCAGAGTTGTTCTCGGCTGCCGACTTAATAAAGACCGTAGTATCACCACCCGGGAATGCCAGAATTTGATCTTGAGTCAGTTTAAAGTCGTAAGTGTTTTCAAAGCTCGGCAGCGCATCGGCACGCTCAACAAACTCGGCGCTGGTGGCAATTTTGAACTTCATGCCGCTGTCTAGAGCGGAAGGTAAGTCAGAAAGCGAGCTCAGCTTGTATTTATCAGCTACGTCTTCACGTACAGCAATCGCCCAGGTGTTATTAGCCGGTGATGGCTGCAGCCAAACCAATTTGTTCGCATCGAAATCCAGCTTTTTAGCCAGGTCGTAACCCTGCTGCCAGTTTTTCCAGGCCGGATTAACCGGGTCATTCATCATGAAGGCCACATTGCCAGTGTATTCTGGGTAGATGTCGATCTCGCCCGCTAGCAGAGCCTGACGAACAACATTGGTTGCACCCATTTGAACTTTATCAACATATGGGATGTTCGCTTTCTCAAGCATCAGCACCAAAATATTACCCAAAAGCGCACCTTCACCGTCGATTTTCGAGGCGACAACAACCGGCTCCGAACTGGCCGCGAATGCCATGCCTGGCACAGCAGACGAGATCGCCAATGCGCCTCCCATCAACGCACCCAGCAGACGGGTTCCGGTAGACTTTTTGCTCTTCATGGCGAGCTCTTTCAAACTCTTGATGTTTAACGTTTTCATGGCAACCCTCAGAATTTCTATGTGTATTTCACAGTTATCGCCTATAACAGGCATCCTAAGTCTCTATTTGCAACCCAAATGCCAATCACCGAAACCGGTTCCGGTGAAATACAAAACCGGTTTCGGTGGTACATAAAGCACTCAATTTCAAAAATGCACTAATTCGGCTCCCCAAAATGAGGCGAGTCGCACCAAAATAAGACTTACCTGTACTTTGCAAGGCGGGCGAAAATTGCACTTCAACTTTCTGCAGTGATAGAGTCGTAAGTTCCTACTTATTAAAAACATGAATCTGATATGTCGATTACTCAGCTGGCCAAGGATCTGAACTTATCGAAGTCCACTGTTTCCCGAGCACTAAATGATTACCCCGACGTTTCATTTGAAACGAGAGAACGCGTGCAAAAACGCGCCGAAGAAATTGGCTACATTCCTAATCCCGTTGCTCAACGGCTAAAACAAGGCAAGTCGAATGCAGTTGGAGTGGTCTTGCCACCACCACTGGATAACGGCGCGTTTATTGAGCCTTTTTACTCAACTATGCTGGGGTCGCTGGTTATTGAGCTGGAAAAATCTGGCTTACAGCTTCTGGTAACCACGCAAAAAACCAGCGCCAGCGACGATGACGTGGTGAGTTACCGAAAAATGTTCCAGCGTGGGCTTGTCGATGCCTTGCTGATTTTGAGAACTCACTCGAATGACCCCAGAGTAGAGTTTGCGCTGCAGCACAACTTTCCGTTTGTGACCTATGGGCGCACCGAAAAAGAAACCAAGCATACCTGGGTCGATGTTGATCATGAGCAGGCCATTTACAGCGCGGTGATCCGCCAGGTAGGGCGCGGCCACCGGCAAATTGCCTTCATCAGCACAAAGTCGCGTTATAACTACGCGCAGCTACGAACTGAAGGCTATGTTCAGGCTTTAAAAGACAGCGGCATACCATTTTACCCACGCTGGTTGGTTGAGTCTGGTCTGAATATTGACGATGGCTACCGCACCGCTTTAAAGCTGCTTAAAACCGAGCCCAGACCAACCTCTATTGTTTGTACCACCGATGACATCGCGATAGGCACCATGACTGCTTGCCGTGAATTTGGCCTTGTGCCCGGAAAGGACATCGCCATAATGGGGTACGGCAACAGCGCCGCCTGTGAACATACTTCACCGCCGTTGACGAGTATTGAAGCTTTTCCGAAGCAGCTGGGCGAAAAAATTGGGAAGTTCTTTACCGAGCGGTTAGATGGAAACACATCCGACGCTCTGCAACATGTTCAAAGCACAAAGATTATTGAACGAGACTCAGACCCGGTTTTAACCTGAGAAAAGCCAGAGTATTTTATTACCAGGCAAATACTCTAGGTCAGGCTCACACTCATGCAATATATGCCAGCATTCTGCGCGCTCTGTTTGCCATTTAGCTGTATTAATAAATAGGAATTAATTGATAAATTGCTCACTCTACTAATATCCTTTTCTTCAAAATTCCTTCTATCACTATCAGATGCCAAACTATCATAACTCCCTGCGAAAGAGGTTTTTTCAGAACAGCGTTATATAAATCGCAATGGGGCACTTATGAGTCAGGTTGCCATGCTGCGTCGGAGCTGGACATAAACGAGTTTGGCTGAACGACGGTAGAAATACCGAACTATCAACCCTTGGAGCGCCCGGTACGGGTACGCCGTAGGCGTCACCTGGAACCAGTAGTTAGAATTCTGGTGTTCCAGCTTGCTCAATATGCTTAGCAAATTTCTCTACTTCATCGATCAAATCAACGACATCTTTTTTGTGCAATGTAATTGTATTGCCTTCTTTTGATTTGCCAGCTCTGTGAACTAAATCATGTCGCATGTGGGTGGCTTTGACAAGATTCTCAATTGACTCTGGGAACTCTATATTCAACGCCTTCTTATAAATAGGGCGTATCTTTGGTAAGTTGTGCCAAAGCAGATCAACTAAATATTCTTTGGCATATTTATCAATATTTTCTCTTCTATCAAATATTTCAGATAGTGAAAACTTCTCTTTTTTGAAATCTGTATTCGTTTCTACAAATTTACGAAGGGAGTAAGGTTCTCGCTCAATTTTACCTATGAAATACTCTGATAGAAAAGCCTCCATAGATGTAATTGTGCTGGTGAAAACCATCTTAAACAGTGTTTGTTGATGACTGTCATCAAGCTCCATTGAGATCATAGAGCGCAGATTCTCAATTGATGCTAAGAGATCTTTATAAGGGTCTGCGACACTACCAGCAATATCAAAAAGGTAGTCGTCATAATCGTCTGGCTGTGAAATTCCAGACCATTCAATACATTCATCTTCAAGCTCACTTGCTAATTTTTCAATGATCTCCTCATCGATAAATTCACCAAATTCATCAAAAAGCTCTTCGCCAGCTTCATAAGGTCCACCATGAATATACTGATATCCGCCCTCTCTTCCGTCGTAGGGACATTCATGAACAGGATCTTGGTAACGCTGGAAAAACCAGGTTCTCATTACCTCGATTTGAAATCTCTCTGGTCTGGACTTCAACTCAGCTTTTGAAATGGTTTTCTGATCCTCAGGAAGATCGTAATAGTAGGACATAAATGTTTAACTCAGAACAATTCTAACGCTTTGCTCATTTGCGCGGCGGTTGTAGTGGATTTTTGTGCAACAATGGCCGTAGGCGATGCACAAAAAGGAGTGTAGACCGCTGCGTCAAATGGAGCAATTTGTTAGATTTCAAATGATGACTTTCCCTTGATGCGGCCTGATATTATTTCAGTAATGGCTGACTCCTTCCAAACAATGCCTAGCTGAGCCTTAAAAGTATCATCGCCTACTCTACCAGAGTATATTCCAGCAAACCTTCTGGCTTCACCGATTATTGCGTCTTTGGTACCGCTACCGCCTTCGGGGACACAGTAACCATTATGCTGTACATAAACTGGATGCTGTACATAAACTGGGGAACCAGACATTCCCTCTCTGGTTGCCGTATCGATATAAAATTTAGGAAGTCCGTCTAAGTCAATTGCGGGCTCCGAGGCTATGCTACCTCTCTTCCATACTGGAAACCTTGCGCCACCAGTTAACCCTCGAGGGTAGCCCAAAACAAAAACATCTAAACTTGGACGCAAGGTGATTTTCGTAAAATCGAGTTCTTCTGCATTGGCAGAATAAATTCTAGTACCATCTATACCAAGCTTGATTGCTACAACATCGACCTTTTGTTTGTGTTTTGGGTGCTCATACCAAATAGGTTCGTCATTCTCATAAAGATCTAATTCTACGGCATTCCATCCTACAAATGAGTCCCCTTCAGGCAATTCGTCAGATCCGTTTTTGTTTTGTGGATAAAACAATCTGAGTTTATTTGGAATCGCAGCTTCTTTGTGAATTATCGTCAAGCTATCCGGCCTTCGTCCGCTGACGTTGTGCCAATTGGTAACTAGAAAACTACTATCTTCTAAGAAATAAAAAAATGCTGTGCCTACGCCAAGAATCTCTTGGTTATAAAGTATCTCTATCTGAATAGGAACCCAGCTTAATTTTTCTTGGATCGTTACTGGCACAATTCCTCCTAAATCTAAACGCTTTGCATCACCGGCAGCAAAAGCATAGCAACGAAGAGCAGTGCTTTTCATTGTCCGAGTGCATGCAATTGTTAGTTTTGATTTTCATTGCTCAATAGCTTATTAAACGCTTCGCGATCTTCTGGCTGCATTTTTTGTAAATTAAAGTTAATCATTTCTTGCATAATACGCATAAACTCAGACTTAACCCACAAGTACCCGCCAGCAATTATTGACATATCACTTTCTGATATTTCAATATCACGATATCTCTTTGGGTGCGTTAGGTTATTACGAATTTGCTTGGCTTTCTTGAAGTCATCATACCCTGAGCTTGAAGTATTTAAAGTAAAATTAAAACCATGTAATTTAGTATAAGATGTAAATGATTTCTTTAAGCGCTGCACTAGGTCTGTTTCAGACCCATCAAGTACCTTAATTTCTTTACTAGACAGTTTATTAGATATTTTTCGTCTCTTTATGATTACTTCGTTTAGCAATACAGTGCTAACACCCTCTATAAATCCAAACACTGCTCTTATTGCATTTCGCCTGTATGTTTGTGATTTCTTATTTGACTCCAATACCTTAAAGTTATTACCCACATCGTCAATAAGTGACTCAAACAATGCAGCGGAACCATATATTCCATTATCTTCCATAAATTCCTCGTTTTGTAATCTAACGAGCCTGTAGATTAACCAACTTTCCGCAGCCTAACCCACAAGCTTCCATAAATTTATTCATTCCAACCAATCTGCCAGATTCACTGGCATT
>NZ_SLZR01000022.1 GCF_004341165.1 Reinekea marinisedimentorum | reverse complement strand
ACGTCCTTCAAACTGTTCGGTTCTTACCAGGTCAACAATTCCTCTTGAGGACTGATATTTTTGGACTTCCTTATAGGGATACAACTCAGCACAGGAGGTAATGTATAGCATTGCTATGGCAGCTATTATCAAACCTACTGCTCTAATTATATTCAAAGACATAGCAGCCACCATGAAACTAACGGTCGAAGCAGGCGCACCGCTTTTTGGCTTCGCCCTGCCTGCTTGTTAGAGCTTATAGGTCTGGTAGTACTGCCTGATTCTCTCAAGCTTCTGCCCCTCTTTATCCTGCAGTTCAACCTCGTCCAGCAACGACAAGAATTTTTCTAAACTTGGCGGCTCATCAAAGCTATGACTGCCCAGCGTTTCCCTGACCTCCACCGTAAATTTCTCTTTGCCAGCACGCTCAATGTCAGATGCCAAATCTGAGATCATGTCCCATGCGTGAATATTTAAATATTGGGATTGTGCTTTCTCAAGGGAGAAATCTGAAATATCAATATCCGCCTGCAAAGCAATCAACTTATCATATAGAGCATGATTTTTATCGAAGGCCGAATCTCCGCACAATCTTCCGTCTTTAGCCAGCAAATCTATTGTAGTGGTCAACAATGGGGCAGCGACTGACTTTAGATTTTCAATGGTTGCATTTGCTTCGTCGACAGCCTCGCGAAGTTTAGCTTCAAATCCGGCCCCTTTGAACTCAGAGAATTTGTCCAAATTAGCGAATGCCAAGAACACTCCACTAGCCGCTACTGCAATACCCATCTCGGCCGCCATACTTTTCAATCCAAACACGAAGATTGAAGCAACCAATAGTATGAATCCGATAATATTCAAAGCTTTGGTCATAGATTAATCCTTAATTTCGGCGCTCTAACGTTCGGAGCTGCGGGAGATTGTGCGCGCAGCGTGTAATTTTTCCGACAGCCTACGCTTGTTAGCTGCCAGGATATAGATCACTTACTTTTTCTCGCCACACATTTTCACCTGCAGCTCTGGCTTCTTGTTTATAGAGTTCATATTTTTCTTCTGCCACTTCGAACTCTTCTATTTCAAACAAAATGCAGGATTGCATTTTCAAAGAGGCTACTCTATAGAGTCCATTTGCTAATATTACCTGGTCATAAATTTTCAGAGCTTCTGCATAGGATTTTGCTCGCCAATAAGAACTAGCTTGCAGATACTGAAAGTATTCTTCGGACGGATGCTTATTAACTAATTCGGAATACATTTCAAATAGTTTATTCCTGAGAAGTAGTGAGTCATATGTTCCGTACTTATTGGGTACATATCCTTCTCTCTCAGTTTCACTAATCCCACTCTCTAACTTACGCTCTAATTGGCTAACTTTCTTTAGAAGCTTACTATCACTTGAGTTCATATTTAGCTATCCAATTCCTTGAGCTAACAGTTTAATTAACCGCATAAGCGGCTTTTCCCAGTGCGGTATATACAGGTTTTACTTTTACCACACATCCCTTTGTAGACCCTGTATTTAGGCTCTCTCAGAGCGATTTACTGATTTTTCATACCCATCAAAAGCCGCTCGTGCAGTATATACAGGAAAATGACCGCTCCACTAGCCCAGTGTTGACATGGACTTTGCGCTTTAACCTAATATTCACTTCTCAAGCCGTTTCCGATTTTTACCCGTCGTGCGGTATATGCTGGGATTTCCTCTAGTTTTACTGCAACTCAACAGTAATTAAGTGACACAACTCATTATTTTAACGGAAGCAATGCAGGAGTAATGGTCAATAGATAAGACGGTAAAGAAAACGCTACATACTATTGATATGAACTGAGCCTCGAATCACCCTGAAGTAAATCGTTTTGGGGCACTTATGATTCAGGCTACCTGGGGCTGCGTCGAAGCTGGACATAAACAGTTTTGACCAACCATTGTACAAAACACTAAAATTCCAAGTATGTTAATGATTTAAATGTGCTCGAATTGAAGCAATATTATTGGAAGCTCGAAGCTCACCTGTAACGGGCGACACTCAGACTATTGAAGGTAAAAGTGGTTAGGTATGAGGATAACAAAACATAGAATTGCAGCATTGCGGCCTAATTATAAGACTGGATCACTTCAAATTTCCGATGCGAAAGGTAATTTATTCGATATTAGTAAGCAAAATCATATGCGATTGGTTTACTCAGGTGACTGGAGTTCAGAAGGTCAAATTGATTTTGACGGTCAGGCCATATCTGTTTATGCAGAAGCAAGCATTCCGGTTACAGAGGCAAGTATTAATGATGGTAAGGTGTTATTCAAAGGAGCACCTCCTCAGTTTGAAAGCCTCTCAACGGCCGCAAAGCACGCCTTTTTTTGGCTTTCGAGACTAAACAAACGCCATAACGTATTTTTAGACAAAACCACACCTAATACGACTCATCTTTATGCCAACTTAGATAAACAATCGGTATCTCCTTTCAGAGCAGCAGGCGATCCACGATTTCCACCAAATTTTCGTATTTTCAGAAACGGGATTTTTTCTAGCCGTGCGTTAATCGGTGAAGGCAAGGATTGCTTTAGTTATTATGACTTAAATTGGGAGGAGCAATGGTCTTTCATAGGAGCCCGTAACAAACCATTAATGCATTTGTTTGATTGGGTTGTTGAGGTACAGGACAACCTAATTATGAATTGGACGATGGAACGAAAGTCACAGCAAACCTCAAATGGTGAGCTTCGCTGCCTATCAACTTCCGGTGGCTCATTGATTTGGTCACAGGTGTTTCCGCATCAAGTCGATAGCATACAAAAAGAAAATGAAGAAACGGTCTTAGTGCTATCTTCAAGTAAATTATACCGCCTAAATGCCAAAACGGGGAATATCATAGCTGAACTGAATACTGGTTTTGCTAATTTGGTCAAGAGTCATTATCTGTTTTTAGCGGATGAGTTTTGTTTTGTTGTAAATACAAAAGAGCGAATTGCTCTGATCGTTCAACTCGATAACTTTTGTATTGTAGATACTTTAGATTTAGCTGCCCACAAGCTTGCATTCGGCAATCATAGTGAACCACTTAAGATTGGTAGAAATGTGCATTTTCGTTTTAATGCAAGTGGGTTCCAAGAGCTTATAGCTGAAATCAATCTCGACACTCTCGACTTAACCTTCGAAGAAGAGCACCAACCTAGCCTACAAGTAACCATACCCAATGAAGGCTACAGCCCAATCACCATAGCCACAGATAGCGAATATATCGGAGACCTCCTACGCTACGTGGAATTTACTGCATTGGAGCTAGCTGAACGTGAAGGTAATGAAGGCCGAGGCCTGGCTCACAATAAGCATTTTAATGGCGTTATCTCTATAACCGGTAAAGATATCGATTCTGATGGTTTTAATTTAGATGATTGTTTTCGGCGGTTAAAAAACGCAGTCGAGAAGGAGTGCGGTGAATGGGGGATGCGCTGTGGTCGAGGTAAAAATCCGATCACGGTAGAGTATCAGTTTGAGTCTTAAATAGGTCAAAGAACAACTTCGATAATATCGCTGGCGCTCCACTAACTAAAGCCAGCGAAACAAACCTGAAAATGAACAGTGTTATATGTCACGTCTTGGGGCATTGATAACTTAGCCATCCTGGCTCAGTCGAACCTGGACAAAAACGCGTTTGACTAAACGATGTTAGAAAACTGGGATAAACGTCCGTAGCACGAGGAACATTGCAGCGTAGCGAAAATTTTGACCCGATTAGGCAATCCCATTTTTCTCCACCTTAAAAGATTCAGGTTCTTTATATTTTTGAATCATCTCAGGCTGTTCTTGAGCGACTTTAAAGAAAAACGTCGCCATCTTCTGTCTTAGCTCTCTCAAAAATAGCTCTAGCTTTAGTAGTTCTTGTTCGTTTAGGTGTAGGCCTTCATTAAACTGAAAATGCGGTAGATTATATTCATCATCTAAAATGGTAAAAGTGCTTGCCCTAAAATGCATCTCCTCTTCAGAAGAATGAGCAATTATTTTTCTCCTCAGATCAAGTATCCTTTCAACTAGATCCTTTTGGTCTTTTGATAAACTTATGCCTAATGCTCTTAGGCCAATTGTTGTACCACCTCTAGTTGTTTCAAATGGTCTTGCCATAGAAACAATAAGGGTTGACTCGTAACATCTGAAGCGACGGAGGTCCACTTTGCTGTAGCTCTCATTAAAATCACAGCCTTCAAGTAAGAAAGTTAAAGCAGATAGAGCCTGCTGAAAGTCCCATACGGAGTAAATTGCTCTAATGAGTTGCTGCTCAGTAATCTTCATATTTGCCTAACGTTTCCGTTTGAGGTTAGTTGGCGCGAAGCAGAAACTAATGATCTTGCCCCGATAAAGTCGAAACCTTCAGCTTCAATTAGCAAAACGTCGCCGCTCTGCATCTCGACTTCAAATCCCCCAGCAACCTCGCGAGCGTTACTAATGCTAGCTGACTCACCCCAAGGCGACTTATGTGGAG
Source organism: Reinekea marinisedimentorum (assembly GCF_004341165.1). Classification (GTDB taxonomy): domain Bacteria; phylum Pseudomonadota; class Gammaproteobacteria; order Pseudomonadales; family Natronospirillaceae; genus Reinekea; species Reinekea marinisedimentorum. The sequence continues at coordinate 47,507 of NZ_SLZR01000022.1, read as the reverse complement.
CTTCAAAATTAGCAACCCCGTAAAAACTCAGCTTGCAAGGCTTGGCATTCTGCCCAGATCGTAGGAAGGCCGATAGCAAAATATCGATTTTGAAGTCTGACCAAGACAAGTCTATATACCTTATTACACCGTCATGTAGAGGTAAATCGTCGAACTTAGACAATGAGTTCATTCTCCTCATAACAGTGCAATGTACGGACCGAGCCGGTAAAGCCGGGTCCTTACATTACTTTTTATATTGTTTAAAATTTCACCTAATATTGCCTAAATTCAAAATCTTAGCAATAGGAGTTAAAGCAATTCCTTGTTAATAGTACGGACCCTCGGGTCTGCATATCACAAACAACAAAGATCGGATTAATCGGAAAGTTGAACAGTGGTATATCCGTTGCTTTGGGGCAATTCTGATTCCGACCTCCAGGCTCAGTCGAACCTGGACTGAAACGTATTTAGAAAACTACTATTCAGAGCCGCACCTTTCTAACACAATCGCTAGTTAAAGTACGATGCTTAATAGTTCATCGAGCGTTTTAATGGAGTAGTCTTGACCGAACTGTTTCTCACCAGTTATGTCCAACAAGATACTCCTTACACCCGCATTTAAAGCACACTCAATGTCTTTGGCTTCATTGCCAACGAATGCAGTTGTACTTATTGATACTCCATGCTTCCTGATTTGGTTAAGCAAACCAACAGGATGTGGCTTTCGAAAGCCGACCTCACAGGAGCTGCTAACATCGTCAAACCATTGTTTCAATGAACCAAGATCATCAAGAAGCATTTGCTTCGGCATTCCATATGGCACATCAGAAAGCACGGATAGCTTAACACCGCAGCTCTTGAGCTTTGATAACGTCGCTTCGGCGCTTGGCTCAGGATAAGCTTTACGCTGAAAATAACCAAAAAACTGAGCTTCAAATTCGGCATCATCAGCATTAAACACACTAGCCACTTTAGAGATCACCTCGCTCTCACTGACTTCGAATTGGCGGGGTGAGGTACGCGTGTTGTAGAAACTTAAGATTGAGGTAGCAAGCAGTAACTGATCACCGTCAGCGCTCAAGGCCATGTTGTCTAACGCCCTATTTATTGCGCTTCTATAGTGACTGCTCCAGTTTAGCGGAACACCTTGGTAAGAAATCAACGTTTCTCCGAGGTCAAAGATTACGAGTTGGATCATAAGATTAGCGCTCTAATAGTTCGTTGTGCATCTGTTTTAGTTAACGTCGCTCACTAACATGGGGCGTTCACTTAATCCGGGCTTCACTTATTATTAACTGACTAAACTGAGTAATATGTATTAGTATTTCCCAGCTTCAATCCAATGTGGTTATAAAACTTATTCGCCGCCAAATTTGATGAATTTGCTCGTAAATGGATTTCGTCAGCGCCTAAGCTTTTACTGAAATTAATTACTTCATTAACCAGCTTTGTAGCAGCGCCCTTACCTCTGCCACTTTCAATGATATAAAGCTCCGTGATTTCAGCATTCGGGAACTCATAGCAAAATGAGTAGTGAATATCGATGGTAGCAAACCCAACAAGCTCCTCGTCTATCAAGGCCACAAATACATGTTCAGACTTGTTTGTTTCCAGCGACTCAATTAAGGATTTAACAGAGACCTTTACTTCATTAAAAAGGAAATTCAGTTCTGCAAGTCGAAAGGCATCTTTTGCCTGTGCTTTTCTAACTAATATTTCCATTCCTAACGTCACTCCGAATGGTTAATTTGATTTACTGATAATACGCGCTCACAAACATATAACCTATCGTTTAGCTTTGGAGCTGTGCAGTGGTAGGTAGCTTCAAATTGGGGCACTTGCAATACAGGCTGCCAAGCCACACCACAGCTGGACAATTAAGTTCTACAACCGTCGGGCTAAAGTCCCGACCTGCAATGCCCAGCGGCCCTTGTAGGTCCGGCCTTTAGGCCGACAGAACTAATTTCAATTGTTACTTCCAAGCGCGAAAAGGGGCACTTATGAATCAGGTAGTCAAACTGCGTCGAAGCTGGAAGAAACTGCGTTTAGAAAGCTGCTGTTAGAAACAGTGTATTTTAATCACAACCGCTTGCTAGTCTCCATACATCATAGTCAATGATTTTATGTCTCTCAGAGCATCACGACACATCGAACCTAAGGATGTTTCATTAGCAGAGCTATATTTTTGGTCCAGATCACCTATCAGACCATTAAGTGAATCCTTCAATTCCTTACCTGAAGCCCCAATACTTTCACCCTTTATCTCCCCTTGAATTCCTACCTGATAATAATACTCACCTAATGAAATAATGCTCTTCGCACGAGACTCGTATGCTTCAAGTGCATTCTCTACATCGCTTCCGCAATACTTACTCGAAACAGAATACACTTCAGAATATGCGTAGCTTTTAGCGGCATCAGTAGCTGCTAATATTTCAGCAGCCTTCCTTACTTCTGGATCCTTTAAGTCTTCTTTAGACTTGCCAGAAAGTTTAGATAGTGCCTTTACCATTTCATCCGTGTATTCGGTCGTATCATGATTCGGTATTTCTTTTATAACTTTTACAGTGGTTTCAGCACAGGGTGTACTTTGAAATATCGTGTCACCCTTTTGATTACTACATTGGTATATTGAACCACTAAAAACGTTCAGCGGTAATAGAATACAACTGAACATAAATAATTTTTTCACGCCTGCACTCCTTGACATGCATTAGAGTTTTTCCTTGCTGCACCATACGATAATGAGCAATCCTTAGGTTAGACTTGCATAAAACAGTAGCAGTGTCATGGCTAATGTGCAGAAAAATAGCAAATTATTGATTTAATCTCAGGCTGTCAGTTTTAGCTGATCAGAGGCCCATCAAAACAATAAAACTAAACGGCAATTCATTTATCAAAATTGCCTGACCGTTCATAGATATCACTTTCAAATTCAATAACCATTGCGACATTCTGTTTCTACCGGCAAAGACCCTGCCGATGCAAATCAAGGAAGTCTCAAGTGAGCTTACATTCGTTTATTGTTACCCATCGAAATTCAATCTGCTGCACAGTATTCCTACTGTTAACGACGATTCATTCCGCCTACGCCGCCGAGGGCTATGCCACGCGATACTGGGATGGCTGCAAACCGCACTGTGCCTGGTATACCAATGCCAATGGCAATCCAGTCAAAAGCTGTAATCTCTACAACGAAGTGAATCCTCTGGATACAGCCTATGACTATACGGCCAGCAGCTGTGACGGTGGCGATGCCTATACCTGCTGGAACATGGCACCGCAGGCAATCAGTGACTCACTGTCTTATGGCTACGCTGCCGTTTCAGCAGATGGCGCCACCTGCGGCTCCTGCTATCAACTCACCTTCACCGGTGCTGGCTATTACAATGAATCGGATACGGGTTCCGTGGCCATTGAAGGGAAGCAAATGATTCTCATGGCCACCAACATAGGTTACGACGTCAATGGTACACAGTTTGATCTGTTAATCCCGGGCGGGGGCGTTGGTGCCTTTAATGCCTGCTCCACTCAATGGAGCACCGATGATCTGGGAGAGCAATATGGTGGCTATTTAACCGAATGCCAATACACCTATGGCTATGACGATTATGACTCACTAAAAAGCTGCGTGCAGAATAAGTGCACAACGGTCTTCAGTCAGGATGGTATGGAAGACCTGAAAGCCGGCTGCGACTGGTTTGTCGACTGGTTTGCACTGGCCGATAACCCAAAGTTTGAATACCAGGAAGTCGACTGTCCGAGTGAGTTAACAGGTATTGCCTATGATGTTAGCTATGAATCAGATAGCGACACTGATACAGACAGTGACTCCGACACCAATACAGAATCTGATTCAGACAGCGATTCCGACACCAATACAGAATCTGACTCAGACAGCGACTCCAGCTCAACTACAGAGACTGATTCAGACAGCGGTTCCGATACAACGACTAAAACAGACTCAGATAGCGTTTCCGATTCCAATAACGACAGTACATCCGCAGGCAGCATCAGTTGGCTACTGGTGGCATTTGTGCCACTGCTTGCATTACGCAGAAAGCGCCTGAGTCTTTAAACGTTCATTGATATTAAATAATGGGTAGCATCCAGTATAAACTCTGGCCTACAAAAACATGAGCCTAACGAATATCTTCGATTTAACGGCAGGAAATTACTGAGTAAGCAGCGCCACTTTTGGGGAGTAAGCCAGAGCAAACCTGTTTACACTAGTGGGCCATACACAAAATAAGCTTTACCTATAAACTGAAACTCAGGAGCGCCTCAAAGCTTCTGAGTTAACAATGTTCTCCATCATCACTGCAAATTCCTCCGGGCTTAAAACAACCCCACTTCGCATCCAATGTATCAGGGTGTTCCAGAACCCACCGATGCTGAAACACAAAACATACATGCGATGTTCACCGTAGCCATCCTTATCATTTTTTAATGCCCGGTAAATTTCCGGAATTTTCTTGTTCATCGAATCCAGTAATTTGAACAGTAAATCTGATCGATCCAGCACCCTTAGTAAATCCAAATGCCTGGACCAGAAATTAAAAAATACTCGTGCGACGTTATCAATATTTAGGTCTTCTTGCGCACTTAAATCTTCGGCATACTCTTCAATCAGGTTGGCTAATGCAGCATTTAACAGCTCATCTTTCGATTCAAAATATCGATAAAAGGTGCGTCTTGAAAGACCCGACTTAGCCGACACTTGCTCTACGGTTAGTTCTTCAAACTGATACCTCTTCAGTAAAATATACAGCGCCTGAATAAAACACTCCCGATTACTTAGAGCTGTGCTGATTTTGTTCATGCCTGGTTCCCTGAAGCTGTCTCAATTAAAGCCATTTGTGCCATTTTATAGCGGTACCGTTGCCCGGCGCCCTTTAAGAGAATTACATTAATGCCGGCAATGCAATCAATGATCAAAAAGTAATTTATTCAACGAGAGGTTTCAATGTTAAGTTTTCTGTATTTAGATGCGTTCTATGCCCTCACGGCACTGGTTTTGTTTCTTCACGAAATGGAAGAATGGAATATCGCTAAATTTCACAGTGAGAACTACGAAAACTCACTGGATGAGTCCAATCTCAGTGCACGGCTTTGGTTGTTTATTTTAAGCTTAACGGGGCTGTTCTTTTGCATTCTGGCAACCGTGATCAGCAGCCCGGCAATATCCGCTTCGATCTTCTTAATTTTATCAACATTTTTAACCATCAACGGCCTGCAACATATTCTGCTCACTGTCATCACCCAAAAATACAATCCCGGGCTGTTTTTTGGCGGTATTGTCGGAACAAGCCTTGCCATGGCTTTCGCTATTAAAGTCATCAGTGAAGAGGTTGTTCCGCTCTGGATATTCATCACCATTACACTGCTGGAGTTTATACCGGCAATCTATGACACGGTAAAAAGCCGAAAAAATAACAGGCTACCAAACATGGTTATTCAAATATTAAGAATAGGTAACTTTGCAGAGCAAAAAATGGTGAGCTAAGCCAATAGCCTCCATTGCCGCGAAGGAAGATAGAATTAAGGTCTGCTAACAGTATTTATGAAGGCGTGGTGACACCCGATAAAAAATATTTTTTCCACACAATTAAAAAGTGACTGATTTTCTTTTCAGTTGAATGAATTCATCTACTCTTGCTATTACTGTGAAAGACCTTTTCAGGTTTTTCCCGTTAATGGAGACAAGCCAATGAGACTGATCACAAGCTTTTTGATCCTACCGGCCATACTGATGACCTCTTCCCTGACTTTGGCACACGAAGGTGCTGAGGGTGTCATTCAGGAACGTATGGACCTAATGTCGAATTTTTCAAAATCGGTTAAGACGTTGTCTGCAATGATGAAAGGCAACACCGCATACGATGCAAATATCGTTCGAAACGAAGCCGGGAAAATCGCGGCCTCCTCGGGCAAGCACATTACCGGGTTATTTCCGGAGAACTCGCTGAGTGTTGAATCTGAAGCAACACTGGCTATCTGGAAGGACTGGCCGGCGTTTGAACGCTATGCCATGGATCTGGAAATTACCGCAAAAGGCCTGGTGCAGGCGGCTGACAATACCGGCAGCAGCGAAGCTGGCGGTGTCAACAGCCTGCTTGGTCTTACTGCCGCACCCGGTACGCCAGCCGCTGCCACCATGCCACTGACGGTTGAAGCCCTGGCGTCTATGCCCGCGCAGGAGGTCTTCGGTAAGATGACCCAAAACTGCTCTGGCTGCCATAAGAAATTCCGGATGGAAAAGGACTAACCCGGTGCGTTCAGCCTGGGGGGTATTCGCACTCTTTATTGCGACAGGCGCGGCGTTTCTGATCTGGATGTTCATGCCAATACAGGCCTCGCAGCCGGCCATCACCCTAACCGGTGACCCGGCACGCGGCGCTTATCTGGCCAGAATGTCCGGCTGTATCGCCTGCCACACCAACGAAGAAAAGGCCTCTGGCATCCTGGCTGGCGGCGCGGCGCTGGAATCACCCTTTGGGGTATTTGCCGCACCGAACATTACGCTCAGCCCGGAACATGGCCTTGGTCGCTGGAGTATTGATGATTTTGCGACCGCCGTGCGCCAGGGCATTTCACCGCAGGGCCGCCCATACTACCCGGCGTTTCCTTACCAGTTTTACAGCGGCTTTTCCGATCAGGATATCGCCGACCTGTGGTCCGTTTTGCCACGGGTGCCGGTAGTCGATGCGCCAGACCCGGCGACCGACATTCGCTTTCCCTTTAGTATTCGTGCTGGCTTAAAACCGTGGCAACGGCTGTTCGGAGCCCCGGTGGCAGCTTCACCGGTCAGCGGCCAATCTGCCGACTACAACCGGGGCCGGTTTATCGTTGAAGGCCCGGCACACTGTGCCGCCTGTCACACCCCCCGAAACATGGCCGGCGCTCTGAAAACACAGAGCTGGTTTGCCGGCACCACACTGTTACCCGGTGGCGAAAACGCACCCGCCATTGATGCCCGCAGCTTGAGTGCTAACGGCTGGACAGTCGCCGATTTGGCGTACGCATTGCAAACCGGAATCACCCCGCAGGGCGATGTGCTCGGCGGCAGCATGGCAGAAGTCATTCTCGGGGGGACTCAGTTCTTAACCGAAGAAGACCGCCGCGCCATGGCTATCTATCTGTTAGCCGAGCCGTAAAGCACGACCACCGGCAACCGGAAGCGTCAGACGCACAACAAGGCCGCTATCATTCTGCAGCTCAATACGGCCTTCATGCAGTTTCACAATCGCCTGTACAAGGCTCAACCCAAGGCCAAAGCCACTGGCATCGCGCGCGGCATCTTCGCGGTAAAAGCGTTCAAGGATCTTTGCCGTATTTTGCACGCCAGGGCCGCTATCACGTATTTCAATGCTGACCGAGCCCTCACTCAGCTGTTCAGCTATGAGCGACACCCGACCGGCCTCCGGAGTAAACTTCAGGGCATTATCGAGGACATTCACCAGCGCCTGAAACAGCAGGTTTTTATCCGCAGTTAACGCGGCTTTACAAACCGTAGCCTGAAACTCAATGCCTTTTTCTTCAAACAGCGGCTGATACATTTCAGCAACATCGGTCAGCAATGGCTGCAGTTCAACCGGGCCGAAACTTTTCCGGTTAGCGCTCTCCAGACGACTGATACCCAGCAGGCTGTTAATCATGGCCAATAGCCGGTCCAGCTCGTGAATCCCATCTGCAACCTCAGCCGTGGCCAACTCGCCATTGAGAGACTCCAGGCGGGTGCGCAAGCGCGCAAGGGGCGACTTTAAATCGTGTGCGATGTTGTCTGAGACCTGCCGCACCTTAGTCACCAATTCATTAATCTCATCAAGCATTTGGTTAATGGTTTGAGCCATTCGGTCGTAGTCATCAAACTTTGATGCGCGGTGTTTATAGGGGATCCGATAATCCAGATTGCCCGCCATAATGGCATGACAGCCAGTATTGATCTGATGCATGCGGCGCAAACTGCGCTGAGTAAGCAATGCGGCACTGAATGCTGCGATCAGCAGGGTGATAACCAACCCAAATACCAGGCTGTGCCACAGGCTGTTCTGAATATCGGCCAGATAATCAACATTGTGACTCAGTGTCAGGGTTTCACCACCGGGTAGCTCAATATTACGCAACAGCACCAGCTGGCCCCGGTCGGAAGCCAAAGACTGGTTTTCACCCAGCAATTGCCGGGAAGGGCTGGCCAGCCCCATAGCGCGATGCATCTCCTGCATTGCCGGCGAGTTATGCATCGACATCATCTCCGGGCTCATAGGCGGTGTCACCTGAAGGCTGATCGCACCGCTGCCATGCATCTCAGCAATCAGTGCCTGAGCGTCATACTCAGCCTGCTCTGAAGCCTGCTGAAGAATGCTTTCGGACTGTTCATCCAGCCGATGGTTGATGCTGTTCCAGATTGCTGTTTCCAGATTAAAGTAAACCAGAATCAGAACAACGGAGGTGCTCAGCCATATGGCAAAAGCAGTCAACAGCGTATGCCGGAAGCTGGAGCTTTTCAGCAGACCCGCATTAGCTTTCAAAGACATAGCCGGCTCCACGTACGGTGCGAATTAAACTGCTGCCCTTGTGAGTATCGAGCTTTTGCCGCAATCGACTGATGTGAACATCGATGACATTGGTCTGCGGGTCGAAGTGATAATCCCAGACGTTTTCCAGCAGCATCGTCCGGGAAACCACCTGCCCTTCATGGCGCATCAGGTATTCCAGCAACCGCAATTCACGCGGCTGCAAAGACACTTCATTGCCCTCCACCCACACCTTCTGTTTACGCAAGTCCAGCCGCACATTGGCGACATCCAGCACAGACACCGGCTGTGCCTGGCCTGACTGGCGTTTAAGCAGTACCTGCACTCGCGCCAGTAATTCTTTAAATGCAAAGGGTTTGGTCAGGTAATCATCCGCACCGCCGGCCAGCCCTTCCACACGCTGATCAACGTCAGCTAAGGCACTGAGGATAATCACCGGAGTTGCATTGTCGGCTGCGCGTAAGGTTCGCAATAGGGTCATGCCGTCGACATTAGGCAACATGCGATCAAGTATGATCAGATCAAACACCTCCGATGCCACAACAAACAGTGCATCCCGGCCATCGGCGACCCGCTCAACGGTATAGCCCTCTTCCTTTAAGCCTTTACTGATGAACTCAGCCAAAATTTGATCGTCTTCAATGAGCAGTATTTTCATTCGCTATCCGGCGGTAATTGTGATTAATCCGGCTTGCGGTATTGCCGGGTTAATCGTCTGACAGGGCGTAAGATGCCAGGTTCATGGTTTAACCGCAGCCCCCAGTATAAAGGTTTAGCTTACCGGCAAAGATTAACAAACGGTAAGGTTACGGAAACATCATGGTAAGGCTTAAGGCCCTATGCTGTTCTTAAACACAGGAGGAACAGATCATGAAAAGAATAACGATTATGGCCGTAAGCCTGATTTCTGCCGGGTTAATTGCAGGCGCATTCGCCTTTGGTCACAGCACGTCTGCTGACGATGGCCGGGGCTTTGGTTATCACCACGGCGCAATGGGCAAAATGATGAACAAGGGCGGCATGATGGGCGGCATGGGTTACAGCCAGCAAATGTTCAATGTCGAGGAGCTAACTGCCGAACTTGAGCTGAACGATGAGCAAATCACACTGCTGTCACAGATCCAGTCGGGCCACCTGGCCATGCAGGAGCTCATGCGCGCTGAAGCAACCAAAAACGATGGCGAACTCAGCCACCGGGGCATGATGTCGGTAATGAGTGAAAACTTCGAACTGATGGAAACGCATCACGACCTGTTCGATCAGTTTGAGGCCAGCCTGAACGCAGAGCAAAAGGCCAAATGGAGCAGCGCACAAGGCTATTGCCATTAAAAGCCTGAGCGTTGCTCACTGAATAAACCATTGCAAAAACGGAAGGAATATCAATCATGAATCGGGCAAGCAATGCTACTATTCCCGGCCGAACCTGGGTTAAGCGAACGTTTTATCTGAATCGGTCGTCACTGAATGACATGAACCATGTCACTCAGACGCTGGATTCTGCTCTGGGTATTCATTCCGTTACATTTATGCCGATTCAAAACAGCATTGAAGTGGTGTTTGATGCCCGGCTTACCTGCAGCCAGCAGATCGTTGCAATCTTTCAGCAACATCACCTGCCGCTGAGAGCCGGCCTTAAAGACAGGGTCAGGTTCGCCTGGTACAGGTTTATCGAGCAAAATATTAAAGACAACGAAAGCAGTAGCCGGTGGAAGCCATTAACCCCCGCCCGCTGAAACCCGGAACAGGGTTTAAATCACCAACATTAAGAGAGAAGCATCACGTTGAAGCAAACAGAACAGAATACTGTCTACAGCCGGTCTTACCGCCTGTTTCACTGGGCTATGGGGCTGGGATTTGCCGCTCTGCTCATCGCCGGCCAGCAATTTAACCTTAACCTCAGCGAAGCCTATAAAATATCCGGCTTGCAGTACCATTCCAGTCTCGGTCTCGTTGTGTTGCTCAGTGCTGTCATTCTGCTGGTCAAACGCTTCTTACGCGGTGATCCGCGCCCGGCTGTCAACCTGCAACCGCTGCAGAAGTTGGCCGCCAATTCGGCGCAGATCAGCCTCTACTTTCTGGCGGTTTATGTGCCGGTCACCGGCCTGATAACCGCGATGTACTCGCACCTGCCAACCAAACCCTTTGGCCTGTTTAATTTAAGCTTTATGGCAAATGAGCAGCTGTTCAGCCAAATTAGAACAGCGCACGAGCTGGGCACCTTCGCTGCAATCTTTTTGGTTTCCGCTCATATCGCCGCAGCGTTGCATCATCACTTTATAAAAAAGGACGCTGTCCTTATCGCCATGACCGGAAACCTGAAAAGGATCGTTCCGAAGCGATTAACAGCAGCGCAGCGCTCTTCTGACTAACCAACAGGCGCACTGCCATCGCAAACAAATCGGATGCTCACTGAAATTTATAACCCTGCTGAATCAGTGAGCCCGATGCTTTCACAACCAAGGCCACAACAAGCATCGTAAGCAGGCTCGATATCAGGGTACCCACGGCATAAGGAACCAACGCGCCAAAGGCCTCTGCCCCCTGCACGACACCATGGCAGGCACTGAATACGGCAGCAGCAATCACGGCCAGTGCTTTAACGGCACCCGCTTTTCGGTACATGACTGAGCACAGTGGTAGCGCGATCAGCGACGCCAGCACCACATTCTCAATCGCGGCATGCACCCAGAAAACGCCGCCAACAAACCCCAGCAGCAGCGCCAAACAAACTACGCAAAGCTTAGCCACTGCTGCTTTGCCAGAACCTGTGGCCAGAAAGATACCAAACAGAACCAGCGCAACCAGATGATCCCAACCGGTTAACGGATGCAGCAAGCCGGTGATAAAACTGCTGTGCGTTTCAACCCCGGTATGCGCCATGGCCAGCGTTGGCAACAGCGTGAGTGCAGGCAGTATTTTCTTCATTTTAATTTCCTTGTTTTTGACTGTTATTGGGTTTTGTTGTTTTGAATTTTGATGTTATTGGCTTTGTTGTTATTGGTTTTTTCGTTTTGAATGAGCGCGATGGCTATCTGCCCAAGAGCCAAACCACCATCGCCGCAAGAGTAGTATTGATGTTCAAGCAACTGACATTCAGACCCCAGCTGCGCTTTCAGTAATGAGGTCAGCAGCGCGTTATGAAAAACGCCGCCGGTCAGCACCAGGTGATTAATTTGCGTCTGGCGCTTTGCACGCCTTACCAGTTCCGCCAGGGCAACGGCTAACGCCAGATGAAAATTGTAGGCGCGCTCAGCTTTGCTGCCTTTGTGCTGTAACCAGGCCGGCCAGAAGGCGGCAAGGTTAAGGCTCAACCCATCAACAGGAATCGTTAACTCCGTGGCCAAACGCCTTTGAGCCGCACTGGCGAGCGATTCCAGCTCGCAGGCTGCCTGCCCTTCATATTCAATCTGCTCAGCGGCAATGCCAAGTGAGGCCGCGACTGCATCAAACAGACGGCCAGCCGAACGCACGCTATGGCTATTCAGGCCACGCGCCATCGAGATATCGAGCTGCTTCAGAGGTTTGCCGGGCAACAGTAGGTTGAGTTTCGCTTCACTAAGTTGTGGCATAAAGGTGCGCAGGTGGGCATAGAAGCTGCGCCACGGCTGTCTGGCCGCGGTATCACCGCCCACCAACGTGACCGCCGGTAAACCGCCCAGCACCCGGTAACCCTGATAGTCGGCAACCACCAGTTCGCCGCCCCAAAGCTCGTTATGATCACCGTAGCCGAGGCCATCGAGCGCCAGCGCCAAAACCTGGCCCTGATCGGCCCGCCAGCCATTCTCAACCAAACAGCTGGCGATGTGGGCGTGATGGTGCTGCACCTCAACAATTGGCTGCTCTGCGCTATCAGAGTGTTGATGATCCAGAAGCGCCCGTTGGCGACTGAAATAACCGGGGTGGCAATCGACAACGCGCTGACGTACCGGCAACTGATACAAATTCAGATAGTGCGCAATGGCCGCTTTAAATTGCTGTTGGGTTTCCAGATTCGCCAAATCACCCAAGTACTGGCTGACGATAATCTGCCGCCCCTTACCGATGGCAAAGGCATTTTTCAAATCGCCACCGTAGGCTAAATAACCTTCGGCGTCGGGAAAGTCTTCGGGCAGGTTCAGGGCATCGGGCGTTAAGCCACGCGAGCGGCGCAGCACCTCAACCTGACCCTGTTCAGAGACCCGCATCAGCGAATCATCACAGCGCTGCACAATGGAGCGGTTGTGCAGCACGAAGCTGTCGGCAATAGCACTGAGCTGGTTCAACGCTGTGTTGTTATCAAGCGCGGGCGGCAGGCCGCTGCCATTGCCCGAGGTCATCACCACCGGCTTTTTAAAGTAGTGAGCAATCAAATGCTGCAACGGGTTCGATGGTAACATCACTCCAACTTCAGCCAGGTTCGGCGCAAGGTTTTGGGCGATGTCGCTGTTCGCTTTTGGCGTTAGCAGCACGATGGGGGCAATACGGCTCTGCAGTAACGCCTGTTGCCCGGCATGCACAACTGCGAATTGTTTTACCGCATCAATATTCGCCGCCATCACCGCCAGTGGTTTGTATTGACGCCGTTTGCGCTCTCTGAGTAACTGAACGGCCGCGGCGTTGGTAGCATCACATGCCAGATGAAAACCGCCCACCGATTTAATCGCAACAACTTGCCCTTGTGCTAAAGCCGCTAACGTTTGCGTTAGCCAATCTTCCGTTATTTTTTCGCCCGCGGCATTCACCATCCAGACCATTGGCCCGCAGTTTTCACAGGCAACCGGCTGGGCATGGTAGCGGCGGTCGGCCGGGTTTTTAAATTCAGCGGCGCACGCCGGGCACAGCGGAAAATTTTTCATCACCGTGTTGGCTCGGTCATACGGCAGCGCCTCAATAAGGGTAAAGCGTGGCCCGCAGTGTGTGCAGTTGATAAAGGGGTATTGGTGGCGTCTGTCGGTGCTGTCCAGCAGTTCCGCCAAACATTCCGGGCAGGTGGCAGCATCGGGCACCACCTGGGTATCCATCTTCGACGACTGTGACACCGCAATGCTGAAGCCCGCCGGCGGTTGCGGCCAATCATAAGAACGCACGTCGATAGAATCGATACGCGCTAAGGGCGGCAACTGTTGCTGCAGTGCTTGTTTGATCAGCGCCAGGTTTGCCGTCTGATCAACGCGAATCATCACACCTTCGCCGCAGTTCAACACCTCACCTTTAAGTTGCAGACGCTCTGCCAGTTGCCAGACGAATGGTCGAAAGCCAACGCCCTGCACCTTACCCTTAACCTGCAACTCGAAACCCTGCATCCGTGAGACCTCAGCAAATTCTGGGCATGGGTTCGCTGGTTGGCAGATCCAACCAACGGCTGCCACCGAAGGTATTTTTAATGGTCACCTGACCGCTGCTGTTCACATCCCCCATCAACGCGGCGGACGTGCCTCCGGGCAGTTTGCGCAAGGCGCTCAGGGCGGCTTCAGCAGCCTGCTCGGCGACCACCGCCACCAGCTTACCTTCGTTAGCGAAATTCACCGCTTCCAGACCCAGCAGCTCACAGATGCCACGCACTTCTGGCGTCACCGGTAACGCGGCTTCATCAATCTGGAAGCCACAGCCGGAGCTTTTGGCAAACTCGTGCAGCACAGCATTGACGCCGCCACGGGTTGCATCGCGCAACGCACGTACACCGGCAATCGGCCGCAATGCCTCAACCAGCGGGTACAGGTGCTGACAGTCACTGCGCATGGTGCCATCCAGCCCCAGGCCTTCGCGCAGGTTTAAAATGGTGGCGCCGTGATCGCCCAGCGTGCCAGAAATAATAATGCGGTCGCCCGGCTGAATCTGTTTGGCCCCCCACTGAATGCCCGGCGGGATTACGCCTATGCCACTGGTATTAATAAAGACTTTATCGGCCGCACCTTTCGGCACCACCTTGGTATCGCCGGTGACAATCTGGATGCCGGCTTCATTCGCAGCGTTTGCCATCGAGACGACAATGCGCGCCAGCGTTGCCAGCTCCAGACCTTCTTCCAAAATAAAGCCGCACGACAAGTACAGCGGTTTCGCGCCGCTCATGGCGACGTCATTAGCCGTGCCATAGACGGCAAGCTTGCCAATGTCGCCGCCGGGAAATTCGATCGGGTCAATCACGAAGGAGTCGGTCGAAAAGGCCAGCTCGCCGCCCATTTCGGCGAGTGCTTTAAGCGGTAGCCGTGCCTGATCTTCCTGCTGACACAGGGTGTCATTTTTGAAGTGCCGCATGAACAGTTCATCGATCAGCTTCTGCATGCTCTGGCCGCCACTGCCGTGGGCCAGGGTCACTCTCTCAGTCACCGGGTCAGTCATTGGCCCTCTCCTGTCGGTACAGTTCGGTAGTGATAGTAGGCAGCGCAAGCGCCTTCAGATGAAACCATCAACGCGCCTATTGCATTTTGCGGCGAACAGGGCTTGCCAAACAGCGGGCAGTCGGTCGGTTTACAGCGGCCGGAAAGAACGTCACCGCAGCGGCTGCCTTCCGGGTCACAGGCACTCACCTGTTGCGGCTGAAAATAGGCTTCGGCGTCAAAGGCGGCATAGGCATCGCTCAGTGCAATGCCGGAACCTTCGATCACGCCCAGCCCGCGCCATTCACTCTGTTGTTTGCGGCTATAGACTTCGGCCATCGCCTTCAAGGCATTAGGGTTGCCATCATCAGCAACCACGCGCGAATACTGGTTTTCAATTTCACAACGGCGTTCCTTGAACTGCACAAGCAACATCAGCAACGCCTGCAACATATCGAGCGGTTCAAAGCCGGTAACGACGCAGGGCTTGGCAAAGTCATCCACCAGCGGCTGGTACGGTTTGGTGCCAATAATCATCGACAAATGCCCGGGCAGCAAAAAGCCATCGATGCGCACATCGTCCTGATTCAGCAGTGCGGTGAGCGTCGGCATGATGGTGATGTGCTGGCAGAAAATTTTAAAGTTGGTCAGCCCCAATCGCTGTGCCTGCTGAACGGTCATGGCCGTTGCCGGCATGGTGGTTTCAAAGCCGAGGGCAAAGAAGACCACCTGTTTATCCGGGTGTTTTTGCGCCAGCTCCAGCGCATCCATCGGCGAATAGACCATGCGTACATCACAGCCGCGCGCTCTGGCATCGAGCAAAGAGCCTTTTGACCCGGGCACGCGCATGGCATCACCAAAGGTACAAAAAATAGTTTCGGGCTGTTCGGCAATGGCAATGCATTGATCCAATCGCGATTTCGGCAACACGCAGACCGGGCAGCCCGGCCCGTGCACAAACTCAATATCATCAGGCAACAGCTGCAAAATGCCGTACTTAAACAGGGTATGGGTGTGGCCGCCACAGACCTCCATCACCTGCAATGGCTTAAGTGCGTCTGGCACGTCGGCCAGGGTTTTTTCTATCTGAGCTACCAGCGCTTTGGCGAGCGTTGGATCGCGAAACTCATCAACATACTGCATCAGGCGCCTCCTTCAGATGCGTCAACATTGCCAGCATCCAAGTGGCTACGCTGACTGAAATCATCCAGTTCGTGTTCCAGCGCCTGCATAGATTCCAGTGCGGCCAGGGTTTCTTTGGCCTGCGCTTCATCAATCACGCACATGGCAAAACCGACATGCACCAGCACCCATTTGCCCACCAGTTCATCAGTTGCGCCATTGACCACACAGCCCAGGTTAACCTCGCGCTTAATGCCGCTCACCTCAACATGGGCGAGCAAACCTGCTGCATCGGTTATTCCGACGACCTTTCCCGGCACCCCTAAGCACATAGCTATCGCTCCGCCAACCAGTCTAACCACGCCTGCATGCCCTCGCCCGTGGTGGCCGAAACCAGCAGTGGCTGAATCTTTGGATTAATACGCTTGGCATTGGCAACGCAGGCATCAAGATCAAAATTGAGGTGCGGCAACAGGTCAATTTTATTGAGGATCATCAGGTCGGCATCGGCAAAAATATCCGGGTACTTCAGCGGTTTGTCCTCGCCTTCGGTGACCGAAAGAATGGCCACCTTATGGCTCTCACCCAAATCAAATGCAGCCGGGCAAACCAGGTTGCCAACGTTTTCGATAAACAGGGTACTGCCCTGTTCCGGAATCAGGCGGCCGATAGCCTCGGCAATCATCTGCGCATCCAGGTGACAGCCCTTACCGGTATTAATCTGAATGGCTTTAGCGCCGGTTTCCCGAATGCGGTCGGCATCAAAACTGGTCTGCTGATCACCTTCAATCACCGCGCAGTGGTCGGTATTAAGAAGCTTCAGTGTTTCGGTTAACAGCGTGGTTTTACCGGAGCCCGGGCTTGAAACCAGGTTCAGAGTTTTGATATTCCGGCCACTGAGAAATTCACGGTTCTTCTCAGCAATGGCATCGTTTTTTGCCAGAATATCTTGCTCAATCTGTACCATGCGGCTTTGTGTCATCCCCGGGGCATGAGCACGCGCTGGCCCCTGACCAAAGTGCAAATCCTCGCCCTGCTGTTCCGGCTTAAAGGCCGCTTCGTGGTCGTGGTGATGACTGTGCTCATGACTAGGCTCATGGGAAGGGTCGTGCGAATGACGGTGCCCATGATCATGCGAGTGGCCATGATCGTGTGAATGGCTGCGGCCCGCCTCTGCGACCCCGGCCTGATAGTGAATATGAACCGGCCCATAGTAATGATGATGGTGAACAACCGGCTCATGACTGGCGTGATTGTGTTCATGGTTATGGTCATGGTCATGGTCATGGTCATGGTCATGGTCGTGATGATGATCGTGGGCGCGCTCGCCCCCTTCAATGGTTACGTTACCGGCTGCGCAGCCGCATGTGGTACACATTAGTACACCTCCAATTCTTTAATTCTTAATTCATCGCCACCCCTGCTTTGCACGCTAAAGCCGTTGCAGATAGGGCAAGGGTCGAATCGATCGGAAATATTCACCTCTTGCTGGCATTCAAAACACCAGCCTTTACCGGGCAACTCAAGAACCTCCAGCTTTGCGGATTCAATAAGGGTGTTGCGGCAAACAATATCGAAGCAAAATTTCAGCGCGTCGATTTCAATACCGGCAAACGGGCCCACCTCAATAAAAACGGTTTTTACCCGGTTAAATTTTTTTGTTTTTGCCTGCTCCTCAATCACTTGGATCAGGCTTTCGCAAATAGACATCTCGTGCATAACTTAATTCTTATTCTTGTGTTTTGTATGAACGGAAAACTCGACGCAGGGGTCGATTGCCCAAACCAGCAAGCGCACCCATTTAACATCGCCCTGCGGCAGCTTCTGGCCCAACAGCGCTTGCTCAACCAGCCCACCCGGGCGGAACAAACGGTCCGTTGGTGCATCCAGCTGATAGTCAGTAATAACCCCCTGGCGATCTAACCTTATTTTGTGATTAAGAGCGCCGCGTGATGCCTCTGCCCGGCCCTGCGTTTTTGCTGCTGCGATATGTGGTTCAATGCACACCGAGGCCAGCTCAAGCAGCCGGGCAAGGGTGCGAGTGGCAATGCTCGCGCCCAATTGCTTTTTGGCCTGCTGCAACAGTGGGTGCTGCTGGCGCAGCATCGCACCGGTTTCATCCGTTGTGCTCAACGCCTCGTTTGCACCGAAGGTTTTTACCTCATCGGCCAACAGCGCTTGCAGCAGTTGAGCATAAGGCGATTGGTTGTGGCTCCAATCCACCAAGCCCGGCCAACTGAGTGCAAGAAATTCCGCCGGAGCCATGCCAAACAACTGCGCAAGTTTTTGCGAAACTGCCGGCCAGAGGGTTTCATCCAGCGGTTGCAGTTCCGTGGCGTTTAGCATCGCCAACGTGAGCGCGGGCTGGTGCAGGTGTTTAAGCAACAGCCGGGTTAAATCTAAACTGGGCTGCATCGCAAATTGCTCGCCAAATAATTCGCGCTCCATCTGCCATAGCTGCCAGCTGTGTTCTTTTAGCCACTCCAGAGCGCAGCGTTCGCCGCAAACACGCTGAAACTGAGCGGACGGTTCAAGCTGTTTTTGTTTTGCAATGGCACCCACTGCAGCCACCTGCTGTGCCTGGGAGCACAAAAGAAAAAGCTTCGGAATGCGCTCCAGTGCTTGCTCCGGCGAAAGCCCGGTGAACAAGCCACCTATATTTTTCGGCCGATGGTTTTCAACCGCCACTGCCGAGACAGCGCCGTCACGGTCGAACTCCAGCTGAACACGGATATGGCCTGCAGAAGGGGCACAGGTTGTTTCGGCATTAGAAGAAAGACTCACAACACTCCACCCTCATTTAACATGAACCAGCCCCTACAGTGCGGATTGCTTCATCATCCCACCCAACAGGCGGCGACGAGACTCATCGACTTCAGTCACATTTACGGCCGGAAGCGCCGTCATCAGGCGGCTTAAATCTCCCGCCAGTTGCAGCCCGGCTTTCTGGCCCGGAATATCTTTAACCGGTGAGCGCACACTGCAGGCCAGATACTGGCCCAACGCCTGATGCTCACCCACGATAAAAGTATAGTCGTTGGATGGCAGCTTCAGGCCAATCTTCTCGCCCACGGTAAACGCCTGCCAATGGCGGTCTGGCCCGGGCAGCAGCATCAGGTTTAAGGCCCACGGGGTCAGCAGTACACCCAGCCAGTCACCTTCAAACAGCGTAAAACCCACGGCAGAAACACGGAGCCTTTCATTAATAAAGGGCAGACCGACCATCTGCTCTGCGTGAATCTGGTTAAAGGTCGCCTCAATCAGCGCGCTGGGGTTTTCAGTAAAGTTCTGCGGCACGGTGGTAATCCCCCTCTTCGATGGCGGCAATCAGCGCCAATGCTTTTTGCGCCTGTTCGGGCTCTATCTTTTCAACCGCAAAACCGCCGACCTGCACCAGCAGGTAGTCATTAATACTGGCGGTTTCTTCCAGCATCATCAGGTTTATTTGCTGCTCTTCGCCGCGCGACAAAACCCGTGCCGTAAGCCCGTCTTCACTGACGCTGATAACCCTAACCGGAACACCTATACACATGTTGCCTCCGCTTTGGCTCGCGGCGTTACGGCCAGTGTCGCCAGGTGCGCCAGCAGCGCTTGCTTCATTGCCGGAACGGCACGGCTGACGGTGCTGGTCATATCCAGCCCGGGGTCGACCGATTCCGGAACCACACCGACGAGAAAAATATTCTGCGGCGATTCGTCCGTCAGTTTCAGGGCACCGAGCAAATCACAGAGCCCGAGCTGATGCGGCGAGACTTTGTTATTAAACAGCGCCGGAACTTCGTTATCTTGCAACGTAACGACCGTACCGGGCGCATCCCCGGTGAGCACTGCATCGACAATCAATACATGCTCGCGGCTGGCGATAAAATCGAGCAGCTCCATGCCTGCGGTGCCGCCATCCACCAGCTCAACGCCGGGCGGAAAGTCATAGTCCCGTTCCAGCTGATTGACGATGTGAACACCGACAGATTCATCGCTGAGCAGTAAATTGCCGACGCCAAGGATGAGAATATCTGGCTGTTTCATCAGAGAATCTTCACCTGTGTGACGTCCGTCCCCCGGGTATCGACAATGTGCACCGCACACGACATACAGGGGTCGAAGGAGTGAATGGTGCGGATCACCTCCAGCGGCCGCTCCGGGTCGGCGATTGGCGTACCGATCAGTGAATGCTCATACGGCCCCAGCTCATCATTGCTGTTGCGCGGGCCAGAGTTCCAGGTGGAGGGCACCACCGCCTGATAGTTCTCGATCTTGCCGTCTTTAATCACAATCCAGTGCGACAGCAGTCCTCGCGGCGCTTCATGGAAGCCCACACCCTTGACAATACCGTCAGGGAATTCCGGCTTCACATAGGTGGTGGTATCGCCCGTGGCGATGTTATCCACCAGCGCCTGCCATTCCTGATGCAATACATCCTTCAGTACCCCGCAGCGCACCGCCCGTGCGGCATGACGCCCGAGCGTTGAGTGCAGGTGTTTAATCTCCGGTTGAATGCCGGTTAAGGCTTCAAAGGCGGCCAACACATCGTTCAGGTGTTTGGTGGTACTTTCATCACCGGCGGCAACGCCACACAACACCTGCGCCAACGGCCCAACCTGCATCGGTTTACCGTTGAAGGTCGGCGCTTTTACCCAGGAATACTTGCCGTCGTCTTCAAAGCCGGTGTAGTCCGGGTTGGTCATGCCATCCCAGGGGTGGAACGGCCCCTCTTCTTTGTACCAGGCGTGCTTGCTGCTCTCGGCGACACCGTTCACCAGGAACGGATCATCGTGGCGGGTAATCGGCTTGAAGGTAGAGAGATCGCCGTTTTCAATATAGCCGCCCGGCATCCGAAAGCGGCCGCCGGTGCCATCGGTTGGCAGATCCGGGATCGACAGATAATTCGTCACCCCTTCGCCAATGCTGAGCCATTCCGGGTAGTGCGCGGCCACAATGGCAACATCGACCTTATAAACCTGCTCAATAAACTCATCGAGCTGATCAATAAAAGATTTAACGTACATCAGGCGCTCATGGTTGAGCACCCCGATGCCATCCAGATTAATCGGGTTGGCAACGCCGCCAACGGCCAGGTTTTGAATGTGCGGTGTTTTACCACCGAGAATGGCAACAATGCGGTTGGCATTGCGTTGATACTCCAGCGCCTGCAGGTAGTGCGCCACGGCAATCAGGTTCACCTCCGGCGACAGCTTCATCTCTTTATGGCCCCAATAGCCGTTGGCGAAAATACCCAGCTGGCCGCTGTCGACCAGCCCCTGCAGCTTAGCTTTCACCTTGGTGAATTCCTGCGCGGAGTTGAGCGACCAGGTTGAAAGCGGCGCGGTGATTTCGGCGCATTTGGCCGGGTCGGCCTGCAGTGCCGAGGTTACATCCACCCAATCCAGTGCCGAAAGCTGATAAAAGTGCACTACGTGATCATGAATGCTGTGCGCCGCCGCAATCAGGTTACGGATATGCTGGGCGTTGACCGGTATATTCAGATTCAGTGCGTGTTCCACCGCGCGTACCGAAGCAATGGCGTGAACCGTGGTACAAACACCGCAGATGCGTTGTACAAAGGCCCAGGCATCTCGCGGGTCGCGCCCTTTCAAGATTTCTTCCATACCACGCCACATGGTGCCGGAAGACCAGGCGTTGACGACCTTGCCATCTTCAATTTCGCAATCGATGCGTAAGTGGCCTTCAATGCGGGTGACTGGATCAATAGTAATACGTTGAGTCATGGGTATATCCCTTAATTATTTTTATTCGCTCAGGCCACTCAGCCCTGTTCAGCACGATTGAATTCATTAATACGGTTGGTCGTTGCCGCGCCGGGTAAAATAGGCAGCAGCTTAATCAGCAGGATGTAAGCAACGATTTCGATTGCCACCAGGCCGAACGAAAGCAGCACCTCTTCAATCGACGGGAAGTACTGATAACCATCCCCCGGGTGGTAGGCGACAATCGACAGATCGATCCGGTACATGGCCGCACCCACCAGCAGGCTGACGGCCGCCATAAACAGCAGCGGGCCATTTTTACGGATGCGCTTAATAAAGATCACCGGCCAGGCAATCAGCGCCAGCTCGGCAATAAACAGCCAGCTGTAGATATCCCCTTCGAACACATACGCCCACTTGTGACTGATGTTGACGGCGTGCAGGCGCAGAATAATAAACATGCCCACCAGCACCTGAATAAAGGCGGTCAGCCGGTTCATCAGCGGGCGTTCGTCGGGCACCCGCTGCTTCAGGCCGGCGGTGACCAGCGCGCCTTCAAAGATGACGATGGAGCAGCCCATAATCAAAGCACCCAGCAGCGAGAACACCGGCAGGAATTCCCAGCTCTGCCACAACGGGTGAATCTTATGCCCGGCAGAAACGAACAATGACCCCATCGAAGATTGGTGCATCGTGGGCAATAAGGCCCCCAGCGCAATCACCGCAAACAGAAATTTATTCAGTACGCGTAGCGGTATTTTCAGCCCGAAGCGTTCCAGCATGGCCGGTGCGAACTCCATCACCAGCACCAGGATGTAAACGGTCATACAGGCGGCGGTTTCAAACAGCACCGAGTTGGCGTTGAAGTAACCGGGAATGTAGAAGTACGGCAGGTTCCACCAGCGGCCCATATCCATCATGATGGAAAGCCCACCGAGCGCATAACCAAACAAGCTCGCCAGCAGTGCCGGGCGCACCAGCGGATGGTATTCGCCCTTGTTAAACACATAAACCAGCCAGGCCAGCGCCCAGCCGCCACAGGCAAAGCCGGTTCCGACCAGCAGATCGAAGCCGATCCAGATACCCCAAGGGTAACCGCCGTTGAGGTTGGTGACATCTTCAAGCCCCAGGATCAGGCGCTTAAAAATAACGATGACACAGAGCAGTGCAAAGAAGCTGAAGAAAATAACCGGCTTGGTTAACAGCCTTCCGCCAAGCGGCCGAATGTTGGCATGATCACTCATGATGACCTCCGTTGCCCTTGTCGTTCTGGTGCTTGTTCTGGTGCTTGTTCTGGTGACTGTTCTGGCGATTGTCCTTATCGTCTTCAGCCGCATCGTCGGCCTGAAACATATTCTTACGGGTCAGGTAGGTCAGCCCCATCAGCGCAGCAAACGGCAAAATCATGCCCTGATAGAGGGTGTGCTGAATGGTCTCGGAGCGGGCGCCATAGGATTGATCCGGTAAATCCGGCAGGCCCAATTTTTCATGCGGTAGCCCGGCCAGCACCAGCACCTGCGTGCCGCCACCTTCGTGCTCGCCATAAACCTTGGGGAAGTACTCTGGAATCGCCTTCTCGTGTTCACGACCGGCGGTCAGGGTTTCTCTGGGGTAGTTGTAGGTATCGCCGGCGTTCATCGCCAAACGACGCTTCGCCTCGGCGAGCAATTCGTCACGCTTGCCAAAAATGATCGCGCCGGTCGGGCACACCTCTACGCAACCGGGCAGCAGCCCGTTACTGATGCGCTCAACACCGGGCTGATTACACAGCTCGCATTTCTGGATTTGGCCGAATGGGTCGTGATACTCGTATTTCGGCACATTATACGGGCAGGCCACCATGCAGTAGCGGCAACCGGTGCAGATATCCGGGTCGTTAGACACAATGCCGGTGACCGGGTCTTTGGTCATCGCCGATACCGGGCACACTGACACGCAGTTTGGATCAACGCAGTGCATACACTGGCGCTTGATGTAGGCAAAGCCATCCTGCTCGCGGTCTTTCACACTGCCATCACCGCTGTCGTAACGGCGGATTACGTTTAATGCATAGGGCGACAGCTGGCTGTTCATTTCCCATTGGGCTTCGCCCTCCGGGTTTGGTGCCATATGGTTGACCTCTTTGCACTTCACAACGCAGGCCTGACAGCCAACGCAAAGCGTTGAGTCATAGAGCATGCCGATGGCATCGGGCGAGGCCGGGTGCGACTGCCGCGCTTCAACCGCAGTGCCGCTGGTTGCGATCACCGCGCTGCTGCCGGCCAGTTTGATAAAATCACGACGCTTCACGAGTCCTCCTCAAGGGTTCGAATAGAGGAAGGCACAGAAGAGCTGGTTTCACGGGTTTGCGCGCGGGAGAGTTCACGAACGGTCATCAGGCTGACACCCGCCAACAGGCCACCGATGCCACCGAGCAAGGCCGCAGCCCCGGCAGAGCCATCGTTACCCACCGCCTTGTTCACTTCGGGCAACATCTCTGGTGGGCGCGCCAGGGTCACGTTGGCCAACTGATGAATGCCCTTACTGAAACCCACATCCTTTTCATTACAGCCGATGCAGGGGTGGCCAATACCCACGGGCCAAATGCCACCACCGACATCGCAAAACTCCAGCGTTGAACAGTTGCCGTAGGTTTCCGGCCCTTTACAGCCCAGCTTGTACAGGCAATAACCCTGGCGATGACCGTCATCGCCAAACTCTGTGGCAAAGCGGCCGGCATCGAAGTGCGGGCGGCGTTCACAGTGCTCATGAATCAGGCGGCCATACGCAAACTTCGGCCGGTTTTTGTCATCCAGCGCCGGCAGCTTGTTGTAAGTCAGCAGGTGCGCAACGGTGGCTAAAAAGTTATGCGGGTTTGGCGGGCAACCGGGAATATTGACGACCGTTTTACCCGGCAGAATATCCTGCAGCGAGCGGGCATCGGTAGGGTTAACCCCGATAGAGGCAACGCCACCCCAGGAAGAACAGGAGCCAATGGCAATAATTGCCGCTGCGCCTTCGGCCGCTTCTTTAATGTGGTCGATAATCGGCTTGCCCGCTACCATGCAGTAAATGCCGCCATCTTTCACCGGAATGGAACCATCCACCACCAGCACATACTGGCCGTGATACTGTTCAATGGCGCGATGTTTATTGGCTTCCACCTGATGGCCGGCGGCTGCGGAAAGCACCTCGTGGTATTCCAGCGAGATCATATCGAGGATCAGATTCTCAATAGTCGGGTGCGTTGAACGCAGCAGCGATTCGGTGCAACCGGTACACTCCTGTGCGCCAATCCAAATGACGGGTGGCCGGGTCTTTTTGGTCAGCGCATCGGCTACGGTTTGTGCCGCACTGGCGTGAGAAATTCCCATCGTCGCGGCCAAACCGGCGCAAAATTTCATAAAGGTACGTCGGGTAACACCGTGCTGTTCCAGGGCATCAAAGGCATCCATCGCTTCTCTTCCTGTTATTGAATTATTGTTTTGGATAAAGAGTGCTTTTAAGAGCGGGTGGAGTATATCGCGGGCGATTCGCGGTTTTGGCTACAGGGATAGGAAGTAATTTTCCATATATGAGAGGCGCATCTGCTCAACCGGGCAAAGACGTACACGTACGGGGAGGAAAATCAGGCGCAGTTACAGCGGTCTGATTAGTGCAACGGGCTGCTGCGAAGTTCGTTCATCTGGTGCCACTGATGCACCCATTCATTCACGCGCTCCAGCGGTTCAAACAACACATCTTTTAACGGCTGCAACCTTTCTGCACTGCCGCCAACCGGTTGCATGCGGTCTGCAACCAATGAATACATTGCGATTAGGTCTGCCGGACGACGGCTGTTACGCAGCACGAGTGCAAAGTCTATGGCGGTTTGCAGGTAGCGTTCGGCATTCATCTGTGTTGGTTGGTTTTGTAAAATAATTTCTGCGCTTTCCAGCGCGTTACCAGAATAAATCAGCGCTTTATTCCAGTCGCCTGCGTTGATAAATGCCCGGCTTTCGAAAAAAGTTTTCTGCCAAAACTGCATGGCACGCTGCGGGCAACCGCTCAATTTTGAGCGGTGTTGTGGGCATAAAAATTTCAATGAATGGCGTCCTGGTTATCGGCCGTTAAGCACTTTGCTCGTCGAGTAGTTGCGAGCATTCATCAATGAGTTGTGTTACCCATTTGCTAATGCGCTCATCGGTCAGTTCAAATTGCTGGTCTTCATCAATGGCCAAGCCACAGAACGCAGAACGGTCTTCGTTCAGCGCCAGCGATTCGGTAAATTCATAGCCTTCGGTTGGCCAGGCACCGATCACGGTAGCCCCGGTTTTAAGCACGCGTTCGTGCAGCCAGCCCATGGCATCCAGAAAGTAATCGCCGTAACCGAACTGATCACCCAAGCCATACAGTGCGGTTAATTTTCCACTTAAGTTGCAGGATAAGAATTCAGCTTCCAGTTCTTCCCAGTCTTGCTGAATGCCGCCGAAATCCCAGGTTGGAATGCCAAAGATCAGGAAGTCGAAACTCTCGAGCAGTTCCGGGCTGGATTCATTGATGTTGATGAGTTCAATTTCAATTCCGTGACTGGCTAATTCTTTTTGAATACGCTCGCCCACTTCTTCGGTGTTGCCGGTATCGGTTCCGAAAAATAATCCGGCGTTTAGTTGTGCTAGTTTCATGCTGTTCCCTCTGTTCAGACCATTACATTAATGCGAATCATTATCATTTTCAAATAACAAATTACTCATTTTGCTCTACCTATTGGAATAACAAGCGCAGACTCAGCTTTTCATGCGGGTACGAATGAGAAGGAATATAAAATAAGCGCCGCCAAGAACCGCGACGATAATGCCGGCCGCTATTTGTGCCGGATACACAATGTACTGCCCCAACAAATCGGCAAACAGCATCAGGTTAGCGCCGGTCAATAGGGCCACCAAAAGTTGCTGCGATGCTTTGCGTGCGCCCAGCATGACACCAATATGCGGTGCCAACAGCCCGACAAACGCGACCGGCCCCATCAGGCTGGTCACCAATGCCACCAGCAAGGCAACACAGCCCAGTAAGGTGGCAAAGGCGTACCCAACGGATAAACCCCGCGCCTGAGCAAAAACCCGCCCGGCGGAAATCAGCACCAGCCAGCGCTGCAGCATAAAGACCAGCGCCACGATGACGGTCACGGCCACGGCGAGCAACACCGATGACTGCGCAGACACCCGATAGGTTGAGCCTGCCAGCCAGGCGAGAATTGCAAAGGCCGATTCATCCGCCCGCGCCATCGCGAAGTGAACCAGCGCCTCGATCATCGCCGTCATCGAAATACCGATCAGCACCACCACCGATGGCGCAAAATGTTGCCGCTTCGCCAGCGCAATAAGCATGACCAGGGCAATGGCACTGCCCAAAAAGGCCAGCCACGGGCCTGCCTGATGAATGTTGATACCGAAAAATAAGCTGGCAGCCACCAGCGCCAGCGTTGCTCCGGCTGAAACGCCGATGACATCCGGGCTGGCCAGCGGGTTATAAATCAGCCGCTGCAACAAAACCCCGGCGACCGCCGTACCACCACCAGCGGCGATGGCCACCAGCATACGCGGCCAGCGCAATGACCAGCTGTAATCCGATGGCCACTGTAAGCGCCAGTCCGAAAGCTGCGCGGTTTCCACCGTGAGCAACGTGGTCAGCAGCAATAAGGCGATGAGCAACGCCACCAAAAGTAGTGGCGTGTACAAAGAATAACGGAATCGGCTGAGGGGCAATTCAAGGTGCAGATTATCTTTCGCCTTTAAGCGGCTGCGGGAAAAATAAATCAGCGCCGGCGCGCCGATCAGTGCAGTGGCAACGCCGGTCGGCACCAGGTTAACGCTGAGCTCGGTAATGAGAATGGCCAGGGCATCGGTGGCTATCAGTAACAGTGCGCCGAGCAGGCTGCTGAATAACAGCTCTTGTAATGGCAGGCGCGCACCAAGGCGGCGGGCAATATTCGGTGCCAGCAAGCCCACAAAACTGATCACGCCCACCGCCGCAATGGCGGCCGAAAGGCTCCACAAACCGAGACACAGCAACAATAAAAACAGCGGCAACAGGGTTAAGCCACGCGCGGCGGCGTTATCCTGCCCGAGCCGCAGCAACATCAGCACCCGAGGCGCTATCGCCGGAATCAACAGCGCCGGAAGCAGGTTTGGCAACAGCCAGTGC
The DNA here is from genome assembly GCF_004341165.1 of Reinekea marinisedimentorum. Classification (GTDB taxonomy): domain Bacteria; phylum Pseudomonadota; class Gammaproteobacteria; order Pseudomonadales; family Natronospirillaceae; genus Reinekea; species Reinekea marinisedimentorum. Next base: position 19,703 of record NZ_SLZR01000022.1, on the reverse strand, counting down.
AGCAACTGCCAGCCATTTTGCTCCAGATCGCCCGCTCCCCAGATAAACAGATCGCGCGCGTACTGATCATTTAACAGAATCATCGCCGTGGCGATGGAGCCAAACAGGATGTTGACCGCCAGCCCCGCCAGCACCATCGGCAAACCGCTGAGGTTACTCAGGCCAGCGATAAATACCGTTAACGCCAGCGCCAGCATGGCACCGGTCATCGCCAATGGCGCAGCAAATTGCGCCGCCAGCACCGGAAACCAAAGGCTCCCCGCCACCAGCGCCAGCCAAGCACCGGATGCCGTACCGAGCGTAAGCGGCGAGACCAGCGGGTTTTGCGTGAGCTGCTGCATCAGGCTGCCCACCAGCCCTAACACCGAGCCCACAAGCATCGCCATCAACAACCTCGGTATACGGCCTTCAACAAACAGGATGGCGTTGTAATTAAGGTTCGTTGCTACACCGTGCCAGAGCTGATCAAGCAGGCCGATCTGATCGGCCAGCGGCAGGCTTTCACCGGCCTGCAGGGCGATCAGGCTGGCGGCAAGAAGCAGCAATAAGCCAGCGGTGGATTGACTGATTAGTTTCATTTTTCCGGTGCGACAGCCAGCAGAGCCTCGGCCAGCACCTCAGCGTTGTACAAAATCGACATCGCGCCGCCATAGTTCCAGGCCGGGGCTACCGAGTTCACCCCGCCATTGCGAACAAACGGCAGTGCCTGCCAGATCTTCGAAGTTTGCAGTTTGGCTTCTTCATCAAACGGCTGGTAATAGAGCGCAACGGTTTCAGCCGGCAACTGGCCTAAGGCTTTCAGGCGTTTTTGGGTTACGCCCCACTGGGTTGCCGGTTGTGGCCAGGCCGGAGCAACGCCCAGCTGCGCCAGCGCGTATTGCGGAATGGAGTTATCACCATACACATAAACGGAAGTCAGGCTGGCGAAACGGAACGCAACGACCCTGGGCAGCTGCCCCAGATAAGCCTCGCTTAGCTGCGCTTTCAGTTCATTCAGCCGCTGCGACATAGCGGTCAGCCGCTGCTCGGCCTCAGCTTCTTTTCCCAGGGCAGCAGCCATTCGCCGGAAGTTTTCAATCGCGGCCTGAGCGTTATCGTGCGATTCATTGTAGGTGTGATACAGCAACACCGGTGCAATCTGCTCCAGCTTGGGCACCAGATCGATTTGCGGTGACGCAATGATGATGACATCCGGCTGCAACTGCGCCAGTCGCTCCAGGTTAGGCTCCATGCGTGTGCCGATATCCTCGACGCCTTCCGGCACCGCCGGTTGCGCAACCCAGGCGGTATAGTCGGCGATATTCGGCATAGCCACCGGCGTTACACCCAGCTCAATCACCTGTTCGGCGATATCCCAGTTCAGTGCCGCGACCCTTTGCGGCACATCGGGCAAGCTATGGCTGCCCCGGCTGTCTTCAACCTGAACCGGCGCGGCCAGCAGTGCTGCAGAAAGTGTAAACAAGAGTGGCGTGATCAGTGTTTTCATCATAATACGATTACCTTACGGGGTTGATCCGGGTGTTTTATCAGTCGAATTTCGGTGTCATACAGCGATGACAGATTCGGCTCGGTCAAGACAGTTTCAGCGTCTCCGTGATGCACAACACGGCCCTTTTTTAAGGCGATAATGTGCTGTGCATAGCGCAGCGCCAGGTTTAGATCGTGCAGAATAATGATGATGCCCTTGCCGGTTTCACGGTTGAGTTTGCTGAGCAATTCCATCACCTGAATCTGGTACTGCACGTCTAACGCAGAGGTGGGCTCATCGAGAATCAGCAAATCAGATTGCTGAGCGATCAGCATGGCGATCCAGGCGCGCTGCCGTTCACCGCCGGATAACTCATCGGCCATAGCTTTGGCCAGTGTCTGCATATTGGTTTGCTGCAGCGCGGCATTGATCTGGCGCTCATCGTCGGCCGTCCAGGGGGCCAGCGTACCTCGCCACGGAAACCGGCCAAGCCGCACCAGCTCTTCAACATTCAGCCCGGCGACTTCCGGCAGCGTTTGCGGCAAATAGGCTATTTCTCTGGCCAGGGCTTTTTTTGAATAGTCCGAAACCGCGCGCCCTTTCCAGCTGACCTGGCCGCGGCTGGGCGCAATCTGATGCGCCAGCAGCTTCACCAGCGTCGATTTGCCGGAACCATTGTGACCGAGCACAACGGTCAGCCGGTCAGGCGCGATCGCCATTTCATCTATTTGCAAAACCGTGCGGCCATCGCGGACGACTGCGATATCAGTTAATCGATGCACGTTTTTCATTCCTGTGTAAACGCGGGCAATCGGAGCACAACTGCCCGCTCTCGGTTTTATAAACAAGGCAGCAACTGCGGCGAACAAATTTGATGTTGCCGTTGTTCTGCAGCTGCAATGCCGACAGATGTTTTTCCGGCAAATGGAATGCCTGCATCCAGGCTTTGGCCTGCTCTGCCACCCTGTCGCCGGTGAATTCCGGTTTGAGTTTTTGCAGCAGCATCAGGTTTGCCATCAACGCATCGGCCAGCAGTAATTGGGTGAACCCCTTCGGGCACCGGGCCAGTTCATTAACCACCCGCCGGTAATGACCGAACAGGCCGGTTAAATATTCACCCGCCAGAGTGATCAACTCTGCACTCGGCCCCTGATGCATCACCGGTTGCTGAAAGCGAAAACCCATGATGTAGCTTTCAACGCGTTGCTGCGCAAAGCCATGGAATTGCGGCAGGCAGCCCAGGCCATAAATACCGATCATGCTGATGTACAAAGGCTGCCAACACAGTAAATCCCAGGTACGGGTGAGCCAGTAGGCTTCGCCTGCCTCCGGGTGGGCAGCTTTGAGTGCAGCCAACAATTGCTGAACAACAGCACTATCGGCGGGCTCGGCACGAATCATGGCATCGTTCGAACACCCCAGCTCACCCTTCAGGTAAGGCGTTACCGATTGGCACATCGCCATCAATTGATCAAACAGCTCTTCGTTAGGTGCTTTAGTCACATCGTTCCTGCTACATAAAAACAGCCAGCAGGGTTACACCTTGCCGGCTGTTTGGGTTTCAGGTTAAAACTTAGAAGGTTGCATTGAAGCTCACCGTTGCGGTTCGCTCTGCGCCGTACCAGCAGTTGGCCGAGTCGTAGCAGCTGTAATACTCTTCATTGAAGGCATTATTAACCGCCAGATTCAGCGAGGCGCTGTCAACACCCGGCAGGAAACGCTGCACATCATAGCCAATGGAGAAATCGACCAGCGTATAGCCCGGCACGGTATCGGTGTTGTAGGCATCCATTTGCATTTCACCCACATAGCGAACACCGCCACTGATGCGTGCACCTGTGAGCAGGCCCTCCAGAATGTAGTAGTCTGACCACAGGTTAGAGCTGTGCTCCGGTACCCAGATCGGCGTGGTGCCTTCAAGATCGCTGTCGGTATCTTCGGTGATTTCCATATCGGTGTAGGTGTAGCTGGCGTTCAGCTGCCAGGCCGGCGTAATTGCCGCCGCCAGTTCAATTTCAACACCCTGAGAAACCAGCTCACCAATCTGCAGCTGATCTCCGTAGGTACTGTCCGGGTCGGAAACCAAGGCATCGCTCTTCACAATATGAAAAACCGAGCCGGCAACAGCCAAGCCGCCATCCAGAGAAACATACTTCACACCGGCTTCCACCTGACTGCCCAGCTCCGGATCGAAACTGTTACCATCGGCATCGACACCGGTCACCGGCTCAAAGCTGGTGGCATAACTGACGAATGGGGAAAGCCCGTTACTCAGCTCGTACAGTGCACCTACGCGGTACGAGAACTGACTGTGCTCGGCGTCGGATTCTGCCGTGTAGGCATAGTTATCTTCGTAATAACTGGTGCTCTTGTAGTGATCGAACCGGCCCCCGCTGATCAGCACCAGCTGGTTCCAGCGCAGCTGATCCTGTACATAGAAGCCCAACTGTTCAACGTCGATATCATCGGTAGCCGCGTAGCTTTCGACCAGGGTATCGGTATCCAGCAGATCGTTATCCGGGCTGAAGATGTTGAACTCGTAGAAGGCATTATCGGTGGTGTAATACTCGCTGTAGGCAGAATCGCCTTCCAGATTCTGGTAATCCACACCCAGCAGTACGTTGTGCTCCAGGTCGCCGGTTATGATCACACCCGAGAGCTGGTTATCGATGGCGACAGCGCTAACCTCTTCTTCCGTGCTGTAGATGTTGCGAACCAACGTACCGGTTTCTTCATCGAAGTTACTGGCCAGGTGGTAGGTGTTCTTCTGCGACAGGCTGGCATCGGTGTAGCGGAAGTTCTGCAGGAAGGTCCAGCTGTCGGAAAGCTCGTGGTTAATCTTATAACCCGCCATAAACACTTCGCGCTCAAACTCGCTCCAGTTTTTATCACCGACAAAGGTCGAAGCGCTGGTCGAGCCGGCGTCGTTGTCATAAATCATGCCCGAAGCCGGCAGGGAGGAGTTCATGCCCATTTCCGGGTCGTTCTGATAGTAAAGGTTAAAGTTCACCAGTGTTTTATCGCTGATATGCCAATCGATAGAAGGTGCCAGCAACAGCGTTTCTTCTTCCGTGGTATCCACCTGCCCATCCTGCTGACTGGCCTTGGCAATAAAGCGGTAATTCAGCCCGGTATCGCCCAGTGGCCCGGTGGAATCCACCGACGCCTCAACAAGACTGTGCGAGCCGGTGGCAACAGAGACCTCGGTAGAGGCAACATCTTCCGGTGCCTTGGCAATAATGTTGACCATGCCGCCCGGTGGCATCGAGCCATAGAGTACCGACGTAGGCCCTTTAAAAACTTCAATCTGCTCAATGGCGACTGGGTCAATCTGCGCCTGCAGGTTCCAGCCGTTCAGGTAACTCAGCACCAGGCCATCGTAATAGCTTTTATCGACCCCAAAGCCACGAATGGTGAAGGTGTCGTACAGCGTCACTGCGCCACCGCGCACCTCGGTGACCACACCCGGCGCATAACGCAGTGCCTGGCTGAGCGACTCTGCATCGCGCTGTTCAATGGCCTCACCTTCAATGATGGTTATCCCCTGAGGTGTTTCTTCCGGTTGCAGTGCAGTTTTGGTTGCGGTGTTCCGGTAACCCTCAGATTGAACAACAATGGTTTCCACTTCTTCTGCAAACGCATCGGAATAGACTGAGAATGAAGCCAATGCCACGGCAATCGACACGGTTGAGCGCTTGAACACGCCAGTGCTAAAAATAGGGTTCATAAGGTTCCTGCCAAATTAACATGGCGGATCGGAAATCCGCCCCAATAAATAATGAGAATCATTATTATTTGGATAATACAGGCAACCCTACCCTAAAAATTAACAATTTGGTGCAACATTGCGAAATATAACGATTAATTGCTGACAATCGGCAGCCAGTACTCGGCGCGAATGCGCTGATGGGAGGGGTCGAACGGCGGGTAGTACACCTCGGCCTCGAAGGCATTCTCTGCACCCTGATAGCCGGAATCCGGTAACCAGCTGCCTAACAACCAGATAATGGATTTATGAAAATCAGCCACCGGGCCCTGATACGGCAGCACGGCATAGTCCTGCTCCGGTACTTGCTGGCAATGAAGGTCCGGGCTTAACGGCTGCGCCTGCTTCGTTTCCAGCCCGGTCCAGTAAATCAGCTCACCGGGGTTAGCTTCTGAATAGCCATCAATCAGGGCAACGTGCGGCACATCCAGCACCGTCTCAACCGGCACCTTACTAAAAAAGGCCTGCCAGGCTTTGGGCACACTGGCTGTAAAATCCGGAGTTTCTGATAACAGCCCTTTCACCACGGCCGAGGTTCCACAAAAGCGGAATGTTTTTTTACGCTCCAGTCGCACCTGATACAGCGCCTCACTGGGAAAACAAACCTGCTGATGCGTTGCCACCGGGCGCGTCAATGGTGTTGTGATGCCCTCGCGAATACCGTTCGCGCGATACTTTTTAGGCGATACCTGAAACTGGTTTTTAAACGAACGGGAAAAGGTAATCTCGGAGCTAAAGCCGTACTCCATGGCGATATCCATGATGCGCCGGTTACTGTCCAGCAAGGCTTCGGCCGCGCAGCTCAATTTAATTTCGCGCACATACTGGGCTACGCTGAAGCCGGTGTAATCCTGAAATACCCGCTGCAACTGCCAACGCGACCAACAGCTGTGCTCGGCCAAGCCTTCCAGCGACAGAGGCTCGCGAATATGCTGGTGAATGTGGTCAAGAATCTTCTCGATTCGGGTAAAGGTAAGCTGACTATTCAAAACAACGGGCTTCCGCTAAACAGGCAAAGGCCGCATTTTATCTTGCTTCGGCAAAAATCGCCTCCCTGATTTAAACTCAAGCGACGGCCAAACCGAAATAGCCGGGAACAGAAAAGGTCACTCGCTGTCGTATACTCTGATTCTGTAAAGCCACATTAAGGGATGACATGAAACTAAGTGCAAAACTGTTACTGCCTGTATTACTGGCAGCAATGCATGCCAATGCACTGGAGCTGACTGGTGAATTCACTCAGGGCAGTTTACTGCGCGGCAAAACGGAAGCCGGCGCAACAGTGGAACTCAACGGCGAGCCCATTCGGGTTAGCCCGGCAGGTGATTTTGTCATCGGCTTCAGTCGGGATGCCGAGCTGGCGCATGAACTGAGCGTCACGCAGGCAGATGGCTCCACAGCAACAGAGACCCTCAATCTGACCAAGCGCGACTACGATATTCAGTACGTTAACGGCATTGCCCGGGAAATCATGCAGCCCAGCGCGGAAAATGTCGCTCGGGCGAAAAAAGATGCGGCCATGGTCTGGGAGGCCAGAGCAACCGATTCCGAACGCATGGATTACCTGAGTGATTTTATCTGGCCGCTGCGTGGCCCCATTACCGGCGTCTACGGCAGTCAGCGTTACTACAATGGCGAGCCACGCACGCCGCACTTTGGTATCGATATCGCCGCCGCTGAAGGCACCGAGGTTGTAGCACCGGCCAGTGGTGTCGTCTCGCTGTGGGTGCCCGATATGTTCTATTCCGGCGGTACACTGATTATTGATCACGGCTTTGGTGTCAGCTCTACCTTTATTCATCTCAGCGGCGCACTGGTGGAGCCGGGTGAACAGGTCAGTCAGGGGCAATCGATCGCACGGGTGGGTTCCACCGGGCGATCCACCGGCCCGCATCTGGACTGGCGCATCAACTGGTTTGATGTGCGGCTCGACCCGCAAACAGTAGTTGGTGACATGAATTAAGCCTAAGCGGGTATTTGTCATACAATATGTAAATATCCGCTGACAAACAGTGCTCATCCGCCCCCCTTTTTGACTTGCAACAACTAGACGCCCCCCTCCAAAAATTAGCATCGACTTAATTAGGTTCTGATAGCCCTTAAAGCTATGCCACCCATAAAAAAAATAAAGGATCTACATATGAAGTCGTTCGATATGACCCTGCCGCCCGATCTGATCGGCCGAAAAGGCTCTGGCTTGGTGTCTAACCTGCGCCCGCGTTACAAAAATCTGCTGCCACCCTGCAATGCCGCCTGCCCGGCCGGAGAAAACATTCAGCAATGGATCGCCCTGGTTCAGGAAGGCGACAGCTACAAGGCGTGGCAATCGCTCACCGAAGTAAACCCAATGCCCGCCATTCACGGCCGGGTTTGCTACCACCCCTGTGAAGTAGGCTGTAACCGGACTCAGGCCGATGAACCGGTTCGCGTGCATGCCATTGAGCGTTTTCTGGGTGATGAAGCCATTAAAAATAATTGGGATTTCAAACCCGACCGTGGCCCTTCCGGGCGCCGCGTACTGATTATCGGCTCCGGGCCGGCCGGCCTTTCTGCCGCCTATCATCTGGCCAGAAAGGGCCACAGCGTGGAAATCTACGAAGCGGCAGAAAAGCCCGGCGGTATGATGCGCTTCGGCATTCCCTCGTACCGCTTGCCGCGCAACGTACTGGATAAAGAGATCGCCCGCATTGAACGCCTGGGTGTGAAAATTCACCTGAACCGGCGCGTCGAAAACGTGCTGGAAGAAAAGAAAAACGGCTACTTCGACGCCGTCTTCGTGGCCATTGGTGCGCATATTGGCAGCCAGGTGGATATTCCCTCACGCGATGCCGGCAAGGTGCTCGATGCTGTGACCTATCTGCGTGATGTGGAAAACGGCGACACTCAGCCGTTACTCGGCCGCCGTGTTGCGGTTTATGGCGGCGGCAATACCGCAATGGATGCAGCCCGTACAGCCAAACGATTGGGTGCGGAAGAAGCCTTGATCATCTATCGCCGCGACCGCGCCCACATGCCGGCGCACGATTTTGAAGCCACCGAAGCCGAACAGGAAGGCATTAAGATCAACTGGCTGCGCACCATTAAAGGTGTTGAACAGGATCAGATTCAGGTGGAAAAAATGCAGCTGGATGAACACGGCAAGCCGCAGCCCACCGGCGAGTTCGAATACCTGGCGGCCGACTCTTTAATTCTGGCATTGGGCCAGAAGATCGAGGCCGACCTGTTTAAAGACATACCGGATATCGAACTTGCCGAAGACGGCTCCATTCGGGTAAACGATCAGTTCATGACCGGCTACAACGGTTTGTTTGCCGGCGGTGACATGACACCGGGCACGCGCTCGGTCACCTACGCCACCGGCCATGGCCGCAAGGCCGCCCAGTGCATTCATGCCTGGCTGAACGACCGCACCTGGCAAAAGCCACCCAGCCCGCCACTGATTCCGTTTGAAGAACTGCAGCTGTGGTACAAAACCGATTCAAAATCATTTGAACAGGAAGCCCTGCCAGCCGATCAGCGCGCCGCCAGCTTCGATGAGGTGTTGCGTGGCTTTGATGAAAAAGAAGCCCGCTACGAAGCCAGCCGCTGCTATTCGTGCGGTAACTGTTTTGAGTGCGACAGCTGCTTTGGGGCCTGCCCGGAAGATGCCATTGAGATTCTCGGCAAAGGCCGCGGCTACCGCATTAACTATGAACTCTGTACCGGTTGCGGTGCCTGTATTTCACAGTGCCCGACACACGCCATCTCGCTGATGGACCGAACCGACGTGGAGGAAAAAGCATGAGCAAAAACCAACAAACAGCGCCGGTTATGGCCAGTATGGATGGCAATGAAGCCGCCGCCGATGTCGCCTTCCGCCTCAGTGAAGTGTGCGCTATTTACCCGATTACGCCGTCTTCCACCATGGCCGAGCTGGCCGACCAGTGGAAAGACGAAGGCCGCAAAAACCTGTGGAACCAATCCCCGTGCATTATGGAAATGCAAAGTGAAGGCGGTGCCGCAGGAACGGTTCACGGTGCGCTGCAATCCGGCTCGCTCTCGACCACCTTTACCGCATCGCAGGGCCTGATGCTGATGATCCCGAACATGCACAAGATTGCCGGCGAGCTTTCTGCCTCGGTATTTCATGTTGCTGCTCGTTCGCTGGCGGCGCAGGCGCTTTCGATCTTTGGTGATCATCAGGATGTGATGGCGGTACGCAACACCGGCTTTGCCTTGCTGGCCTCCAACTCGGTGCAGCAGGCGCACGATTTAGCCGCCATCGCTCACGCCAGCACACTGCAAGCACGAGTGCCATTTGTGCACTTCTTCGATGGTTTCCGTACCTCACACGAGGTCAACAAGATTGCAATGATCCCGGATGCCACCCTGCGTGAACTGATCAAAGACGAATGGGTTCGCGAACACCGCGCCCGCGCGCTGGCACCGGAAAACCCAATCATTCGCGGTACCGCACAAAACCCGGATGTTTACTTCCAGGGCCGTGAAGCCTCAAACAGCTTCTACCTACAAACACCGGATATCGTTCAGAACAGCATGGATGAATTCGCGCGCTTAACCGGCCGTCAGTACCGCCTGTACGATTACTACGGCGCTGAAGATGCCGAAAAGATCATTATTCTGATGGGTTCGGCCGTCGCCACCGTGCAGCAAACCGTGGATTACCTGAATGCTCAGGGCGAAAAACTCGGCGTACTGGCAGTACACCTGTACCGGCCGTTTTCTGCAGAGCACTTCATTAACGCGATTCCAAAAACCGTACAGAAAATTGCCGTACTCGATCGCACCAAAGAGCCGGGCAGTTTAGGTGAGCCACTTTATCTGGATGTGGTCACCGCCTTTACCGAAGCCTATAACGACGGTGAGATTGAAACGTTGCCGAAGTTTGTTGCCGGCCGCTATGGTTTATCATCAAAAGAGTTTACTCCGGCGATGGTAAAAGCGGTTTACGATAACCTTGCAGCGAAAAAACCGAAGAACCACTTCACGGTGGGCATTGAAGATGACGTGACCTTCACGCACCTGCCGTTTGATAAAAACTTTGTTATTGAACAGTCAGAAATCGTTCGCTCATTATTCTTTGGCTTAGGCTCGGATGGCACCGTGGGCGCCAACAAAAACAGCATTAAAATTATCGGCGAAGACCCGGAGTATTTTTCGCAGGCTTATTTTGTTTATGACTCGAAAAAATCCGGCTCGCAAACCGTCTCGCATTTACGCTTTGGCCCACACAAAATTGATTTGCCGTACCTGATTCAGTCTGCCAACTTTATTGGTATTCATCAGTTTAAATTTATTCATCAGCCGGGCATTCTAAATGTTGCCGCGCAAGACGCCGTATTACTTCTAAACTCGCCCTACGGCGCTGAAGACGTTTGGGAAAAACTGCCCACCGAAGTACAGCAGCAGATTGTTGATAAAAACATTCAGCTGCATGTCATTGATGCCTATAAAGTGGCGCGCAGTGCCAATATGCGCAACCGCATTAATACAGTAATGCAAACCTGCTTCTTTGCGCTTTCCGGTATCATGCCCAAAGACAAAGCCATCGAAAAAATCAAAGCGTACATTGAAAAGACCTACGCGAAGAAAGGCCAGAAGGTGGTTGAACAAAACTTTCTCGCCGTGGATGCCAGCCTGGCCGAACTGTTTAAAGTAGAACCCGGCAAGGTTATCCAAAAAGAAAACCAGACCGACAAACGTATTGAAAAAGCGCCGGATTTTGTTCGCAATGTGACCGCCAAAATGCTCGCAGGCTTTGGTGATTTAATTCCGGTCAGTCAAATTCCGGTCGACGGTACTTACCCAAACGGCACCACCCAATGGGAGAAGCGCTTAGTTGCGCAGGAAGTACCGGAGTGGGTCGCGGAAACCTGCATTCAATGCGGCAACTGTTCTTTCGTTTGCCCGCATGCGGCCATTCGCGCCAAGATCTATCACGAAAGCGAACTGCAGGGCGCGCCAGAATCGTTTAAATCGTGCGAAACCACAGCCCGAGGCTTCCCGGAAACGCGCTACAGCCTGCAGGTGTACGCTGAAGATTGCACCGGCTGTCAGCTTTGCGTGCAGGCCTGCCCGGCGGTGGATGAAAACGGTAAGAAAGCCATTAACATGGTGCCGGTGCTCGATGTTCTGGAAGAGAAAAAGGTTAACCTCGAATTCTTTGAAAAACTGCCCTACCCGGATCGCTCACGCGTTGATTTCTCGACCGTTCGCGGCACGCAGTACTTACAGCCTCTATTTGAATTCAGCGGTGCCTGTGCCGGTTGTGGTGAAACGCCTTACCTTAAACTGATTTCCTCGCTGTTTGGTGATCGCATGATGGTAGCCAACGCCACCGGCTGTTCCTCCATTTACGGCGGCAACCTGCCAACCACACCGTGGAGTGTAAACACCGAAGGCCGTGGCCCGGCCTGGTCGAACTCGCTGTTTGAAGACAACGCGGAATTCGGCCTGGGCTTCCGTTTAACGGCGGATCAACACCGTCAGGATGCCGCTCAATCGCTGCTGGAAATTGAAAACCAGCTGGTCAACATCAGCGCCGAGGAAATTCTCAACGCACCCCAGGCACTGGAGTCGGAACTGCGCAAGCAGCGCAGCCGCATTCAATGCCTGAAGAAACAGCTGGAAAAGATCGACAGCGAACAGGCACGTCAGCTCGAATCCATTGCCGACCACCTGCTGCGCCGCAGCATCTGGATTATCGGGGGTGACGGCTGGGCGTACGATATCGGCTATGGCGGCCTTGACCACGTTCTTTCCAGCGGCCGTGATGTCAACATTCTGGTGATGGATACCGAGGTGTACTCCAATACCGGCGGTCAGATGTCTAAAGCCACGCCATTGGGTGCAGTCGCCAAGTTCTCGGCCGGTGGCAAGCCGGTCGGTAAAAAGGATCTGGCCATGCAGGCCATTGCCTACGGCAACGTTTATGTCGCGCGCATCGCTCTGGGTGCCAACCCGCAGCAAACCTTGCAGGCGCTGCGCGAGGCCGAGGCCTACCCTGGCCCATCGCTGATCCTCGCTTACAGCCACTGCATTGCGCACGGCATCAACATGACCGATGGCCTGAAACAGCAAAAGCTGGCGGTTCACAGCGGCCACTGGCCATTGCTGCGCTACAACCCGCTGCTGCGCAAATCCGGCACCAACCCGTTTACGCTGGATAGCCTGCGGCCAAGCATCAGCCTGAAGGATTACCGGATGAATGAAGGTCGGTATCTGCAGCTGCTGCGCTCCCACCCCGAGGAGGCCGAGCGCTTAACAGCGCTGGCTAACGAGGCGCTGCAACTGCGCTGGGATAACTACGAGCAAATGGCAACGCGGCAGGCAAAAGACTTCCAGCCGATGTACGAGTAAGCGGTTTGCACCGGTGCGACCGGCCTTGAAAAGCCGGTCATTGCCAAACCCACAACAACCCCGCAGCCGTGTGCGGGGTTGTTCTTTTCAGCAAGGCAATAATCACAACTTATATATGCACTATTCGCATCATAGATATGCTAAAAATAGCACCGACATCAGTGTTCAATTTCCCATCAAACACTTAGCATAAGTAGTTACAAAAACAGCAAATCACGTTATCAACCTACAACAGGAAGAAAGCCAAGATGAAACCAAGCGTTAAACCCAATAATCCGAACTTTTCATCAGGACCATGCAGCAAGCGCCCGGGCTATGATGTTTCCAAGCTGGATCTGAGCCTGCTTGGACGCTCCCACCGCTCGGCTATTGGCAAGGCCGCATTGTCTCTGGCGTGCACCAAAACCGCTGAGGTTCTTGGTCTTCCTGAAGGTTACCGCGTGGGTGTGGTGCCCGGCTCCGATACCGGTGCGATGGAAATGGCGATGTGGAGCCTGTTGGGCCAGCGCCCGGTCGATGTTTTCGGCTGGGAATCCTTTGGTCAGGGCTGGATCACCGACATCACCAAACAGCTGAAGCTGGAAAACGTAACCTCCGTCACCGCTGAATACGGCCAGTTGCCGGATATGAGCCAGGCGAACCCGGAGCACGACGTTGTGTTCACCTGGAACGGCACCACCTCGGGCGTTAAGCTGGATAACGCCGACTGGATCGCCGATGACCGCACTGGCCTGACCATTTGCGATGCCACCTCGGCGGTATTCGCCATGGATATGCCATGGGAAAAACTCGATGTGATCACCTACTCCTGGCAAAAAGTGCTGGGCGGCGAAGGTGGCCACGGCATGCTGATTCTGTCACCGCGTGCCGTTGAGCGCCTGGAAAGCTACGTGCCGGATCGCGCCCTGCCAAAAATCTTCCGCTTAACAGCCAAAGGCAAGCTGATAGAAGGTATCTTTGAAGGTGCCACCATCAACACACCTTCCATGCTGTGTGTGGCCGATTATCTGGATGCCCTGAACTGGGTGGAAGAAATCGGTGGTGTCAAAGCGGCCATTACTAAATCGGAACAAAACCTGGCGGTATTGAGCGCCTTTGTTGAGAAAACACCGTGGATCAGCTTCCTGGCCGAAAACGAAGCCAACCGCTCCAACACCAGCGTGTGCTTCAGCCTCGATTTAGACGCCGCCAAAGTCAAAGCCATGATCAAACTGCTGGCCGATGAAGAAGTAGCCTTCGATATTGGCTCTTACAAAGATGCACCGGCCGGTATGCGCATCTGGGCTGGCGCGACGGTTGAAGCCGCCGACCTGGAAGCCCTGCTGCCATGGCTGGAGTGGGCCTATAACGAAGTGGCCTAAAACGCCTTAGTACAAAGCCGCCAGAACCAGCGCTGGCGGCACTGAAAACAGAACGCTTTTTTACTGTACCCAACAAAAACAAAAATGCCGGGGACACGCCGGTAAAGCTACAGGAAAGACTCATGTATAAAATCAGAACCTATAACACCATTGCCATTGAAGGGCTGGATCAGTTCCCGCGTGACCGCTACGAAGTGGCCAGCGAAATTGCCGAGCCCGATGGCATTCTGCTGCGCAGTGCCAGCCTGCACGAACTGGAATTCCCCAAAGGGTTAAAAGCCATCGCCCGCGCCGGTGCCGGCGTCAATAATGTGCCGGTTCAGCGCTGCACCGAACAGGGCATCGTGGTATTTAACAGCCCCGGTGCGAATGCCAATGCGGTTAAAGAACTGGTGATGGCCGGGCTACTGCTGTCATCACGGGGCATCTATGCCGGAATGAACTTCGCTGCTGGCATGGCCAACATCAGCTCTGATGAGATGGGCCCAATGATGGAAGCGCAGAAGAAGCAGTTCAAAGGTCAGGAGCTGATGGGCAAAACACTGGGCGTCATTGGCCTGGGCGCGATTGGCTCTAACGTTGCCAACATGGCGCTGAATATGGGCATGAACGTGATTGGCTTTGACCCGGCCATTTCCGTAGACGCAGCCTGGCGCCTACCTTCACAGGTGCAAAAAGCCGAAAACATTCAGCAGCTGCTGGGCCGTTCCGATTATGTCACCCTGCATGTGCCGGCCATTCCCGCTACGCAAAACCTGCTCAACAAAGACACGCTCGCCACCCTGAAACAGGGTGCCCGCGTGCTCAACTTTGCCCGCGGCAGTATTGTGAACAGCGCCGATATGATTGAAGCACTGGATGCCGGCACCGTTGCCTGTTACGTCACCGACTTCCCGGAACCGGGGCTGATCAACCGTACCGATGTTCTGGCCATGCCACACATTGGCGCCAGCACCTCGGAAGCGGAAGCCAACTGCGCGATCATGGGTGCACAGCAGCTCGTGGAGTTTATTGAGCATGGCAACATTCGCAACTCGGTGAACTTTCCTAACTGCGAACTGGAACGAACCACCGCGCACCGCCTATGTTTTGCCAACCAGAACGTACCCAAGGTACTCAGCCATGTACTGAACCTGCTGGCGGAGCAAAACCTGAACGTGGTGGATATGCTCAACAAGAGCCGCGATAACATTGCATACAATATTCTGGATTTGGAAACTGCCCCGTCACAAGCCGTGCTGGATGCGATTGCGGATGATGAGCAGGTGTTTCATTTACGGTCTATTTAGGCACAAAAAAACGGAGCCCCGGCAGGCTCCGTTTTTCGTTTATTTGAGTGCTATTGTCGGGCTAAAGCCCGACCTACAAACCCCAATTAAACCGGCACATTTAGCCAACCTGTAGGTCGGCCTTTAGGCCGACACAAATCAAAACAAGCCATAACGATATAGACCAAAAAGTTTGGCTCAATACCCTAACTTGGCCGACTAGTTATTGAGTTTTATACTTGTCGGGCTAAAGCCCAACTTACAAACCCTAACGAAACCGGCACATTTAGCCAACCTGTAGGTCGGCCTTTAGGCCGACACAAATTAAAATGAGTCACAACGATATAGACAAAAAGTTTGGCTCAATGCCCTAACTTGGCCGACTAGTTATTGAGTTTTATACTTGTCGGGCTAAAGCCCGACCTACAAACCCCAATTAAACCGGCACATTTAGCCAACCTGTAGGTCGGCCTTTAGGCCGACACAAATTAAAAAAAGCCATAACGATATAGACCAAAAAGTTTGGCTCAATGCCCTAAATTGGCCCACTAGTTATTGTGTTTTAGGTTCACCTTTTGATATGCCTGTCAGCCTGTTAAGTTCGTTCTTCGGCCCGAAGCGTCAGCACCTCGTAACCATCGGAAGTAACGGCGATGGTATGCTCCCACTGCGCAGATAATTTCTTATCGCTGGTAACAACGGTCCAGCCATCCTTTTTCAGCTTAACCTTGGCCTTACCCTGATTAATCATCGGTTCGATGGTAAACACCATCCCTTCCTTCAAAGCTAAACCTTTACCTGCCTGACCATAATGAAGCACCTGTGGCTCTTCATGCATTTCTCGCCCAATACCATGCCCGCAATATTCGCGAACAACAGAGTAGCCATGCTTCTGGGCATGGCTTTGAATGGCATGGCCAATATCACCAAGGGTCGCGCCGGGCTTTACACACCGTATTCCTTCCCACATAGCCTCATAGGTTTTTTCAACCAAACGCTTAGCGGTTGGAGTGACGTTACCGATCATGTACATTTTGCTGGAATCAGCGATAAAACCGCCCTGCTCTAGTGTGATATCAACATTGATGATGTCACCGGATTTCAGCATTTGTGTGGTTGAAGGAATGCCGTGGCATACAACGCGGTTTACAGAGCTATTCAGAACATATTGATACCCATACTGGCCTTTACTCGCCGGCCGGGCGTTCAGCTCTTCGGTAATGTACCGTTCCGCCAGGTTGTTGATCTCCATGGTTGAGATGCCAACGCCGATAGAGCGATCTAGGTAATCAAAAACCATGGCCAGAAGCCGACCAGACTCACGCATTACGCTCAATTCTTCAGAGCTTTTCAATTTTACGCTAGCCACCGACAGCCTTCCTTACGTCAACGTCGGCCAACTTCATTTGGTCGCGCATAATGTCTGAAAAAGACATCGTCGGGTTTGCCTCGGCAAGCATGCCAATCTTTATCCAATACTCAGCCTGGGCGTTGATAGAGCGAACCATCACTGTGCTCGCCTTACGAATTTCCCCATGCAGTTCGTCGCCAATTTTAACAATACCCACAGCCAACCCCTAATATATGATCTATATACGAATCATATATACTGAAAGATAAGCTGGCAATATAGTCAGAGAGGAAGTTTGATTCTTTACACACCGGTAATAACAGTGCCGATGTCGCGGTTTTCCCCAGGCCCGGCATTCGCTGATAAACCGTTTTAGGCCATTACAGCTTGGCTTGTTGAGCTCACGAAACCAAAGAAAGAGCTGTTATCGCCACTACAGAAAACACAAAAATATTTGTGAATATACCGACAGCCGCTGCATCAAATGCGGAACAACCCGATAACCGCATGACTAATACAATGAAAAGTATTGTGCATAGAATGAAGCCTACATAAGGCAGTAAACCTAATAGGCTTACGGTGATAACAATTACAGCTACTTGCTTAAGCTCTAAATCAACAAAACTAAACTTTGTAGCCAACCACATACATATTGAGGAACCTACTATATGGATGACAAATGCCAGTAAAAGAAATTCCAAGTTGAATATTTCCATGTCTTTCGTGGGTTGTTGTGCCTTGGCGTAAACACCTCTGGTTAAGTTAGCTAGAGGTGTCTCAATTCAAACTTGATACTAAGGCTTAAACCACCCAAAGAAATTTCCTACGATTAGAAAAACAAATATGGCGCCATGCACAAAGAAATAGAAATACATAAACCCCCCATGCTTTTCCAATTCCACATCATCGAGACTTAACCATTCGCGCTTAAACAGGAAACGATTAAACTTACGTCCATTTTCAATCGTATTATTTAGAAATAATGTCGGTTTTCCTAGTTCCTCGTATACACTCTCATGGCGGGTTCCAAGCATGCCATACATTTTTTTGCAGAGATAAAACCAATAGAGAGTTGAAAGAATCAAAAAACCAACTACGACTTTAAAGATAATTAACATCTTAATTAGACCTTAGCCATAACGCCTGCAGCTTTCCTAAATTTGTAGCGCTAGCGGAAAATTCGCCCATACCAGACTGCGCTTATTAAATGCTTTAGTGAGAAACAACATGCTTTACTTCTTTAGTCCGTTCTTTGGATTCAATAAAGCCTTGCCACTCTTGTAACGCAGTATTGAAAGTGTTGATATCTAAAAGTACGCTACACGATTTATCTAAGAGCGAATAAACCTGAACATTAGTAGAGCTAATAATTGCACCCCATGATTCTCGATTCCAATCTTGAGAGTCCTCACTTTTAGATAAAACTGCACTAACTCTAATTAACCCTTCTTCAACCCATTTGAAAGTACTTTCTTCTGGAAGGCCACCGTCATCCATTAACAGGCATCCTAAGATATCGGTTCCGTCTTCGCTAAAAACATCAGTTTGGCAAACTGGTATAGTCTTCCCGGAGGATTCAGACCAAAAGAGTTTTATTTCCACTGGTTCATTTCCATGCATTAATGCAAAGCTAAGCGGCGCGCGTTAGCCCGACAGCCTGCGCTTGCTAGCTGTCAGGATATAGATCACTTACTTTTTCTCGCCACACATTTTCACCTGCAGCTCTGGCTTCTTGTTTATAGAGTTCATATTTTTCTTCTGCCACTTCGAACTCTTCCATTTCAAACAAAATGCAGGATTGCATTTTCAAAGAGGCTACTCTATAGAGTCCATTTGCTAATATTACCTGGTCATAAATTTTCAGAGCTTCTGCATAGGATTTTGCTCGCCAATAAGAACTAGCTTGCAGATACTGAAAGTATTCTTCGGACGGATGCTTATTAACTAATTCAGAATACATTTCAAATAGTTTATTCCTGAGAAGTAGTGAGTCATATGTTCCGTACTTATTGGGTACATATCCTTCTCTCTCAGTTTCACTAATCCCACTCTCTAACTTACGCTCTAATTGGCTAACTTTCTTTAGAAGCTTACTATCACTTGAGTTCATATTTAGCTATCCACTTCCTTGAGCTAACGTTCCTAAGCTACGGCAAAAACGCGCATAGCGTGTTTGAGTCCAAGGCCAACCGCGGAGCGGAGTTGTGGCCTGAGTAGCCTTGGTTTGTTAGGTTTAAGGTACAATAGAATATACACCGTAACCTACTAACCCTAGGCCGATCAAAACGAAAACAGAACCAAGGAAGTTAAAACGCCTTGGGTGACCGGTTATCTGAAAACCATTTCCGACACTGGTTTGCAGTGGATGATTTATCCACTCTCCCAAGCCAATAAAAATTCCGCCAATACAAATCAACGATGCAATAGGATTACTGACACCTTGTAATGGAACTGTCAGGCAAATAATTAGTAGAGCGGTACATATTACAAGGACTGCTTTATACCAATAATCAATTTTAAGAGCTTGTAAGGGGTTACTCATAAGAAAAACCTAACGCCAAGCTTAGCGGCGAGCGTATGCGAGTCCTACGGCCTGCCGCGAAGCGGTGTATCTAAAGCCGTATTGCTACAGCGTTTTGTTACGTGCAGTTAGCCATAGCTGTGGCAAAGCGCCACCCAGCAAACCACCTAAAATAAAGTACCAAAAACCAGAACTTGAAAGCCGACCTAAAACAGCATTTGGATTCATGAAGGCTGTAACAAAAAGTACGCACGAAAACACAGCTATAACATAAACCCAAAAAGACCTTAATGATTGCATAATTCCGCCTACTGCCATGCTAGGAAGAAAACCCATTAAGCAGGATTGGGCAAGTAACATTAAATGTAGCCATTTAGTAGGTTGCTCCGGTGCACCAACTGCGATGTATAGCAAGTAGTGAATTTTTCCAAATCCAAACATCCAAATCAAAGTGCTTATTGCAGCTACAATGATAACTATTAAATCCCTATAGATTTCTTTCATACTCTACACGGTCATGATAGGACGGCCAGTTACCCGAACCGCCCCCATACAGATCCCGGCGTGCGGAACTACCGCACCGGGCTCCTCAGTTATACATTTGCTCGT
>NZ_SLZR01000021.1 GCF_004341165.1 Reinekea marinisedimentorum | reverse complement strand
GGATTTAGAAGTGAGACACGCTACAAAACCGCGATAATGTTCTATCTGGGTGGACTAACTCTGAAACATTAACCCACCGTAAAAGGTGAAGACCCTTGGACATCCAGTTTCAAGGAAAGAGTTTAGGATGGGGCACCTCCGAGCTCCGCTCGGGCATGTTCAACAGTTTGTTCTACGACACCTGTCGCTTTCTTCCGTGTCGTAGTTTTCAAATTAACGCGACATATAAAACGCCGCTACAGACCAGTCATATTGAGCACCTCGGCATTTTCTGTCAATGTCAATATTCCATAAAAAGCGACATGTGTCGCAATGTTCGGAGATACGCGATAACCCTAAAAACCAATAAAATCAACAGATTACAGCCCATACTTAAAACAATGTTTTAATGCTTGTAATCTTCGGATTTCTTGTAATTTCCAGCAATTGCGACAGCTGTCGTAAAACCACGAAATTTCCGCAAAAAGCGACAGATAGCAAACCGTAGAAACACTGGGTTGGTTTCACCAACCGCTCTCTGTTTGCTGGCAAGCTGTGTTTTTTGTGCCTGCTCCGTTAAGCCCGCAATACCTCGTTGCTTTGTTGTATGTGATGACTCTCTTCAAGGGTTAGGGTCACCGTGGGTAGTGTTATTCTATATCGCGAGGGGCGTGTAATAAGCACTCCGTAGCGGAGTGCGTTATTTTCAGATAATGCAAAACCCCTAAAGCACTGCTATTGCACTTTAGGGTTTGGGATTGGAATTACAGCTAGAGGGCCATGCGTAAAGTTCGGCCACTAAGGCTCTTCCTCATGCTGCTTATCGTTGAGGCTGTGTATTAAGTAATAGGCAACCGCCATAGCCAGTGTTACGGCCGCGATGGCGAACACATAAACAGCCTCTATTTCGCTGAAGTCGAGAATAATTACTTTCCGGGCAATGGCCATCAGCGCGGTGGCGATAACAATTTTTACGTGAATGACATCATCACGCAGGTAAATGGTGATGTTGACGAATATCTCTATCGCGATCAGCACCGCCATAAAAGCACCAAAGGTGGCCAGCATATCGGATATGGTCAGAATAAATTTCGGTGCCGCCACCAGCTTTTCATAGAGTGTCCACGCAACATCTACCACGCCCATCACGATGACAAAAACCATCATGATGGAGAGCAGCCGAACGGAAAAACGAATAACCTTTTTCAGCTGCTTTATGAGACGTTCTTCATTTTTAACCATTAGGTTTCTTTATTCCTCAGTTTTACGTCGGCTGCACGTTGGGCAGCAAACAGATTGCCAGGTTGTGTCGCTTCGGGGATCAGCAGCACATCGGCGTTGGCTTTGCTCAGTAACTGTTGAGCATTGGCACCCAGGGTGCCGCTGCCGTGTTGCGAGATACCGGCGACAACCAGTTGCGGGCTCAGCTGATTGCACAACTCTGCCAACGCCTCCGCAGAACCGGCCGCGCTCACCTGGCAACGCACTGCAGCACCGGCCAGCTCTGCCGCCTGGGCATAGTCTTTAAGGTACGACAGCCGTTGTTGTTTATCAGCGCGGGAGATGCGCGCGATGTCCATCTCGTTCAGGCGCAGCCACTTTTTCAAAAACTGCTCGTTGCCGTTCATCCAGCCGTGCAGCAACAACAGCTCTACCCCCTGGCCGGCGGCCAGCTGCGATGCGGTAATCACCAGGATTCGATTAAAGCGATCGGCGTGGCGGTTATTCACCGGAATATCCAGTGCGCCCAAAATCATACCGCTATCGGGCTGGGCTGCGCTTACCGCCCACACCGGCACACTGGCTTGGCTGATCAGGCTGGCGGCCTGGTCACGCTCGGCGCAGTCGCTGGCTGCCAGGTGCGCCGGCAACAGCAGCAAATCGGCAGACAGCTTGTGTGTAAGCTGCTGAACCTGCTGCACCATCAGCTCGCGACCTGCGTGGTATTCAAAGCGCAAACAGGGAAACCGTTGCTGCACCTGAACGGCCATGCGGTCGAGCGTTTCAAACTTCAGGTACTGCGCCATTTTCAGAATTTGCGCTTGCTGGTCGCGCAGCTCTGCTGAGTCGGCATGGATCACCGCGGGTGTGTTATTAACCGCAACCAGATGCAGCGTTGCATTACGGGCGTTCAAAAAGGCAAACGCCTGATCGTATTGTTGATCCAGCGGTTGAGAACTAAAAATGGGTACAATCACGTTTGGGTCATGCATGTTGTTCACCTGCCTGTTGAGGGTTGGCTTTATCCTCCACAAACACAGGTATAAATAAAAATAGATAATTACTATTAAAGCTATAGAATAAAATCTATACATTTTGATCTGGGGTAACAGCATGCAATCGAATCGTTTAGGCACATTAAGGCAGCTTGAGATTCTTTCTGCGGTGTATCGCTTTAAATCGATCAGCAAGGCGGCGCAATTCCTGAACCTGACGCAGCCCACGCTGTCTATGCAGCTGAAAAAACTGGCCAATCAAAACGATGTACGGCTTTACGATCAAATCGGTAAGAAGCTGGTTTTTACCGAAGCCGGCGAGTTGTTAACGCACTCGGCCAATGAAATTCTGCGCGAAATTGAACAGCTGCAAACCAATCTAAGCAGCCTCAGCGGCCTGACCCGCGGCACGCTCAAGCTGGCGGTGGTCACTTCGGCTAAATATTTTATTCCGCACTTATTGGGGCCGTTTTGCGAACGCTACCCGGGCATTGAAATTCAGCTGAAGGTGGGCAACCGCGATCAGGTGGTGGCGCGCCTGGAAGAAGCCGAAGACGATTTTTATGTGTTCAGTCATGTGCCCGATTTAGCCCATATCAGCAGCAAAGAGTTTCTGCCCAACCCGCTGATTGCCATTTGCGCACCGGAGCATCCGCTGGCGCGCCAGCAAAATTTAACGCTGGCAGATTTGACCGAGCATCACTTTATTGCCCGCGAACCCGGCTCTGGTACGCGCCGTTCTATTGAGCAGTTTTTTAAAATTCACGGGCTGGAACTGAAAACCAAGATGACCATTGAAAGTAACGAGGCCATTAAGCACTGCGTGCTGGCCAACCTTGGGTTTTCCATTCTGTCGTCTCACGCGCTGAGCTTTGGTGGCGATGAAGGCACGGTTAAACTCGATGTTAAAGACATGCCCATTCCCAGCCACTGGTCGTTTGTCTGGCCGAACGGCAAGGCGTTATCGCCGATCGCCAATGTGTTTCTGCGCTATACCCAGAGCGAAGGCAACAGCGCCATGCTTAAGCCGTTTTCTTAATGCTCCGGCGGGTTGCCGGGTCATACAGGGCGGCCGGCTTATCAGAGTATTTCAGCCGCCTTTTTTTTTGATAAGCTGCGTAGCCATCGCTCTGGATGGCACCGCAATGCCGGCATCTTTGGTCGGCTCAATCAACAAAAGGTTCAGCATGCAACAGACAGCAACGATTTCGTCACCCAACCTAAAAGCGCTCTTCACCACCATTGCTCTGCTGACACTGCCACCGTTGTTCTGGGCCGGCAACTTTATTGTCGGCCGCTCGGTCAGCGGTGTAGTGCCGCCGCTCACGCTTTCCTTTTTACGCTGGGTGATCGCCAGCTTGGTGCTGCTGCCCTTTACCTGGCGCATTCTGGCTAAAGAATGGCCACTGTACCGGCAACACCGCCGCCGTATTTTACTGGCCTCGGTCACCGGCATCTGCGCCTTTAACTCGCTGATCTACGTTGGTTTGCAATCGACCACGGCCAACAACGCCATGATTCTGAACGCCTTCATTCCACTGCTGATCAGCCTGTTTGGTGTACTGTTTTTAAAACTGCAGCTGCGCGTTAATCAGTGGCTGGGCATGATTATTTCGTTCATGGGTGTGCTTGCCATTGTTTCTCACGGCAGCCTGCAGCAGCTGTTGTCGTTCAGCTTAAACCCCGGCGATATCTGGGTGTTCAGCGCTATGATCTGCTGGGCGGTTTATACCCTGACCATCAAAAACATGCCGGCGGCAATAAACCGCTATGGCCTGATGAGCATTCAAATGATGATCGGTGTTGTCATTCTGCTGCCCTTTTATCTGGGTGAGCTTACAACGGTTGGCGCGCCGCAATGGTCTTACCATGCGGCCTTTGCCCTGGCCTATGTTGGCATCATGCCGTCGGTAGTGGCGTACCTTATTTACTCGACCAGCGTCGCGCGGTTAGGGCCGGCCCGTGCCGGGCAATCGATTAATCTGTTGCCGGTGTTTGGTGTGGTGCTGTCGCTGCTGTTTCTCGGCGAGAGCATTCACCTGTACCAGCTAGCCGGCATGGCGCTGATTTTTGCCGGGCTGTTTGCCACCACCCGCAGTGCCGGCCGTGATTAACGGCAAGACAATACTACACAGCGTTCCATGTACAGCTACACTCTGTTAATGGAACAAACATAAAGTAACATCGGCCACAGAACGCACCTATGACGCAATCCACCTACATCCCTGTTGAGCATTTACAGCCCGGTTTATACATAGACCTGGAGCTCAATTGGACAGAGCACCCCTTTCTGTTTCGGTCATTCACGTTAAAGAACGATGCCGAGATTGACCAGATTAAAAAGCTGGGTCTGCGTAAGGTTAAGGTGCTCGTGCACAAATCTTCGGGGAAGGTGGTCAAAGCGGTGCTGGAGAAGGGCAATAAAGTGCCTGAGCGCGAGCAGGTCGCAACCCTGCTTGACAGTGACGATGAAGTCGACGAGGTGCTTTCAGAGCTGTGGCAGGAGAAGAAGCGCAGCCTGGATAAAGCCAGAGACTTCCGGCGCGAAAGAATTAAAACCGAGCAGCAATACCATGAAACCCAGAAGCGGGTGAATACACTCATCCGCGATCTTAAATCGGCACCGGCCAATGCCGTCAGAGATGCCTCTGAGGTGATTGAGCATATTTCGGCGCAGGTTGAAGAGGAACCCAGTATCGTTGTCAGCCTGGTCAGCCTGACCAACAATGAATTTACCGCTTCCAGCCACGCCATCAACGTCACCATTCTCACCATGGCACTGGCCAAAAGCCTGGGCTTGCCAGCGCGCGATATCAGCCTGGTTGGGCTTGCTTCTATTTTACATGACGTGGGTAAGGCACTGCTGCCACCGGCTGTGACAGATAAAAAGACGCCACTGACCGAGGCGGAAGAAAAGATCATGGAAACCCATGTCGAAAAAGGGGCTTTTCTGCTGGAGCATTTGAACATTGTGCCGGAAGAGGTGGTTAACATGATCGCTCATCACCATGTTTTTCTGGACGGTACGGGGTATCCGGAATCTGCCACCAACGCAGAGCTTTCTCACCTGACGCGCATACTGCAGGTGGCAAACCAATACGATACGCTGTGCAATCCGCACCATGAAACAGAAAGCCAAAGCCCAAAAACGGCGATGGCCAACCTCTACTCTAACTTCAAAGGCAAGCTGGATAACACTTACGTTCAGCTGTTCGTTCGCAACTTTGGCGTATACCCGCCGGGCACCATTGTATTGCTCAGTGATGAATCCATTGCGCTGGTCAGCGCTTGCAACAGCGATGACTTGCTGAACCCGACGGTGATCATTTTCAACCCGGATATCCCGGCCAAGCAGGCGCTGATGCTGAACCTGGCCGAATACCCCGAGCTGTCCATCACCAAGGCTCTGAACCGAAACGAATACACCCAGGAGATCAAAGATTATCTGGGTGGCGATTTCAGAATCGGGCTGTTCTTCAGCCAGTCAACCAGCTAACAAATACACCAACCGAATCGCAGGCAATTTTAGAACAGCATTCGCCTGCATTTCTTTCTGTTTTTGCTGATCCAAAGAGCAGCCGGCCGCGTAATCACAGCAACCCTGTTAAAGCGGATGTTCCCATGATTATCAATGCCCTTCTGTTTAACGCGCTGTGGCTTGGCCTGGTTGTAATCGGCAATGCCTTTATTCCGCTGGCAATCATTGGTCTGTGCTTTCACCTGTGCATCGTCAACAACACCCTGCACGAAGCCAAGGTGATGGCGGCGGTTGCGGGTATCGGCCTGCTGGCCGATGTTCTGCTGACCTTCGCCGGTGTGTTCGAGTTCACCGCCACACCCTACTGGTTGCTGTTCCTGTGGCTGGCGTTTGCCAGCACCATCAACCACAGCCTGAAGTGGGTTGCCAGGCTGCCCTATGCTGCGCATATCTCCGGTCTTCTTTTTGCGCCGCTCAGTTATCTGGCGGCAGAACGCCTCGGCGCGGTCAGCTTTGGCCTTTCCACCCTTTCAACCTACCTGTTACTCGGCGTGGTTTGGCTGCTGCTTCTTAATGTCTTTGTTTTGATCAGTACCGCAAGGCGATTCAATTATGCGAAATCTCTTCAGTAAGCTTCTGCTGCTGGCCGCCGTTGTGCTGGCCGGCAACGCCCTGGCCTACAAGCCTGCCAACCTTCAGCTAGTGGGCGAGGCGACGCTCAAGATCATGTTCTGGAATGTGTATCAGAGCCGGCTTTATACCCCCAGCGGCCGTTTTGAAGGCTACAACCAGCCACACGCCGGTGAGTACATGCTGGAAATCACCTACCTGCAAAACATCAAAAGCAGCGATCTGGTGGAGCAAACCTACAAGCAGTGGCAACACCTGGGCGTACCGCAAGCCGATGTTGAGCCGTTCATGGAAGAGCTGCTCAACTACTGGCCGGATGTTTCCGAAGGCGACACGCTGAGCATGCACGTTGCCAATGGCCGCACCCACTTTTATTTCAATGGCGTGCTGACCGGTGAAATTGCCGAACCGGAGTTTGGACCGATGTTCGTCAGCATCTGGCTGTCGCCGGAAACCAGCCAGCCGAAGATGCGCAAAAAACTTCTGGGAGGCGTTTAAATGAAGCCGTTGTTGATCGTTTTTTTCAGCCTGACGCTGACCGCCTGCACCACCCAACTGAGTGACTACCCGGAAAGCCAACCGGCGTTTGATCTGGCCACCTACTTCAACGGCCCGGTGACCGCCTGGGGGATTCTGGAGGATTATCAGAGCAAGGTGACGCGCCGCTTCTGTGTCGACATCATCGGCTCCTGGGACGGCAACACCGGCACGCTGGACGAAGCCTTTTACTTCGACGACGGTGAAACCGATCAGCGCATCTGGCGCCTGCAGAAGACAGCCGAAGGCCAATACACCGGCACCGCGCACGATGTAGTCGGCACTGCCAAGGGCAGCATTCGTGGCAGCGTATTCCGCTGGCAGTACAAGTTGAATGTGGATGTGGGCGATAAAACCTATCAGCTGTTTCTGGACGACTGGATTTACCAGATCGACGAACACCGCCTGTTTAACCGCACCAAAATGAAAAAATTTGGCATTCAGGTGGCCGAGCTTTCCATCTTCTTCGATAAAGAAGCGCCGGTCAGCCGGTGCCGCAATACGCCATTGCTGCCAACAGCCGGTCTTGAATAGCAGGCGGTGCCGAACAATCGGCAACCGCCTGAGCAGGGTTACTCCAGTAACGAGAACCTTGCCTTCAGGTGCGCCAGGTTCTGCGCTAAATCGGTCACCTGGCCGGTTTTCGCTTGCCGTTCCAACGGCGCGAGTTGAAAAGGCTCGATCCCCAGCGGTGACAGGTTCACCGGCAGGCTTTCGAAGCTGTTGTTAAACACCACAACATCGACGACATCCCCCGCCTGCCAGCGCTCATATTGCACCTGCCAGCTGCCCTCACTGAAGGTCAGAGACAGCAGCGGCGTTTGTGCCAGCGACGAAAGGTAGGCCGCCAGTGCGTTCACATCCTGCTCACTGAACAGGCTGGCCAGAGGCTGCATGGGTGCCACCTGCTGCAGGCTTTGCTGCAACGATTCCAGCGAGGCACCGCGAATGTAACCACCGGCCTGGCCGGCACCGTCAGCCACCGGGCCGTGACAAACGGCACAACCATAGCCGCCGGAGGTTAAAAACAGCTCTCGCCCGTATTCCAGCTGCGCGTCACTGGCCCAAACAGCCGCGCAGAGCAGCGGAAGCATCAGCCATGCTATGCGCATGGTTAATACTTCCGGTACAGCGTGAAGCGGTTGTCTTCGTGAAAGGCGATAACGTTGAAATCTTTATAAGATTGCCCCGGTCGCGCCATACCCGGCGAACGCGCTGGCATGCCCGGCACCGCTAAGCCCCTGGCGCCCTGCGGTGGGTTTTCAAGAAACGAAAGGATATCTGCTTCCGGGATATGGCCTTCAAAAACATAGCCATTAATGACCGCAGAGTGGCACGAAGCCAGCTGAGGCGGTAAGCCCAGATCATCCTTAATGCTCTGAAGACTGTCACTGTGATGCACGGTCACCTCATGCCCGGCCTCTTCCATAATAGAGACCCACTGTGAACAGCAGCCGCAGGTGGGCGATTTATAAACGGTTATGCTTTCGGCCATGGCAAAAACAAAAATTTGAATGCCGGCAACCAGCATCAGACGGAATGAATTCATAAAAACTCCTGAAACGAATTGTTAATTAACGTATTTAAAAGAAGGGCGCGTTTCAGGCGATAGGAGGGCGTTGCCAAAGCTCCCGGGGCGCAGACACCCCAAAAACAGCGAGCACGGTCAATTGCGTTGCCGCCGGCGGCAGCAGGTTAAAACTGAAGGTGGCCGGCAGGGCAATGGACACCACACAACAGGAGGCCTGCGGGCACTGACCAGCGTCACAGCTGAGATCTGCATCGCAACCTGCGACCACAGGCATCGTCTGGTCGGCAGCTTGGGGTTGCATCACAGTGACATGCGCCATCTGATCGGCGCAGGCCGTCAGCGGCTCGCCGGCATTGCTGAAGCTGGAAACAGGCAAAAGCATCACGCTGAACATTACAGCGCTGGCGAAAATAGAGATTAATTTTCTGTAGCTTTTAGTGATCATGCAGATTCCTGTGGGTTGCCTGCAGTTTACCAAACTGATGCTCAAACGGGGCTGATTTATTTAAGGGCACCTCTAATAACTCTGATATATCTCTGGCCTTCAGGAAAAACAGCTGACTAGGCGCGGTTCGCAGCGAATGTCGAGACCTTTGCAAGAATCGCAACAACGACAGATGTTTTTCCTGAAGGCCCCAAAGGGCGGTCCTAAAAAGCCCATCGACTGCGTTGACGATTTCAAAAGATAGAATAACTATGATTTTTCATCGTCGCCTTGCCGCTGAGCTTTTTAGACTCCGCAGAGACATATCAGAGTTATTAGAGGTGCCCTTAAAATAATTTGCCAAGCATTTTATGTAAACGCTGTTTAAAGCCCTTGACGTTAGAGCGGCTCTAAATGACATGCTGAAGGCGATTAACTGTTAAGCAGGAGGCTCCCCCTTGAGCAGCCACGTTATTATCCCGGTGAACGGCTTGACCTGCGCAGCCTGCGTTAACCGGCTGGAAAAATCCCTCAGTAAACGGCCCGGCGTGGAGCAGGCCAGCGTGAACCTGGCGCTGGAAACGCTCGATCTGCGTGTCGATTCCAACCGGCAACTGGCCGAGGTTGCCCAGTGGATTGAACAGGCAGGCTTCAGTACCGAAACCAGCCGCGCGCAGATGAATGTTGCCAATGTCACCTGTGCCGCCTGTACCGCGCGCATAGAAAAAGCGCTGCGGCGTATGCCCGGCGTTGTCTCGGTTTCGGCCAACCCGGCGACCAGTCAGATTCAGGTTGAATGGACCGAAGGCGTCTGCTCGCAGGCACAGATTCAGGAGCGCCTGGCCGCCATCAACTACCCCGTGGTTAAAGCCAGCAGCGCCGAAAAGACCCATCAGGATTCACACACGCAACTGTTGCAGCAGGCGCTGATCGGCCTTGCGCTGAGCTTACCTATGGTCATCGGCATGGTCGCCAGCATGATCGGGCTGCCGTGGATGCTGCCCGGCTGGTTGCAGTTTGCACTGACCACGCCGGTGCAGTTTTGGCTGGGTGCCCGCTTCTATAAAGGCGCTTACCACGCGCTGAAAAACGGCGGTGCCAACATGGATGTGCTGGTGGCGCTGGGCACATCGGCCGCCTATGGCTACAGCCTGTACCTGTGGCTGGTGGTGGGCAGTCATCACCTCTACTTTGAAGCCGCGGCCGTGGTCATCAGCCTGGTGATGCTCGGTAAATGGATGGAGGCACGCGCCAAAAACATGGCCGGCGATGCCATTCATCAGCTGATGGCGTTGCAGCCACCGGTGGCGCAACAGTGGCAGGCCGGGCAATTGATAGAGACGCCGGTTTCACAACTGGCGGTGGGCGATGAAATTCAAATTCAGCCGGGCGATACCGTCCCTGCCGATGGCATTATTATTTCCGGCACAACTGCGGTGAACGAGTCGATGCTGACCGGGGAAAGTCTGCCGGTGAGCAAGGCGGCCGAAGATACCGTTCTGGCCGGCACCCGTAATATGGACGGCAGCGTACGCGTGCGTGTGCATAAATCACCGGAGCATTTCCGCCTTAAGCAGATTGTTTCACTGGTCAACAACGCGCAGATGCAAAAGCCGGAAATCCAGAAGCAGGTCGATAAAATTTCCGCCGTGTTTGTGCCGGTGGTGGTCGCCATTGCGGTGCTCACCTTTGCATTGCAAAGCTGGCTGGTCTCGTTCGATGCCGCCGTGGTGGCGGCCGTCAGCGTGCTGGTGATTGCCTGCCCTTGCGCGCTCGGGCTGGCTACGCCAACAGCCATTATGGCCGCTACCGGTGTCGGTGCCCGCCGCGGGGTACTGGTGCGCGATATCAATCAGCTGCATCTTTTGCAGCGCGCCGGCACCATCGCTTTCGATAAAACCGGCACCCTCACCGTGGGTACGCCACAGGTGCAGAATTTGGAAAACTGGTCAGCCACGCCGGCCCTGCTGGCGCTGGTTAAACAGGCTCAGCAGCAAAGCCAGCACCCACTGGCGCGGGCCATGGTCGAGTCGCTCAAGGATGCCGACGCCAGCAGCGATGAGATGACGTTCGAAAACGTCTCCGGCCGAGGTGTAATTGCCTCAACGCTGCAACACCGGCTGATCATCGGCAACCAGCGGCTGTTCAGCGAACAGGGCCTGACGCTCGAACCACCTCACTTTGAACATCTGGCCGGCGACGCCACCCCGGTTTGGGTGGCCATGGATGATCAGCTGATGGCCCGCTTCGATATTTCGGATGCCATCCGTGCTGAATCAGCCGGGCTGATTCAATGGCTGAAGCAGCGCAACTGGGCAATCTGGTTGCTCACCGGCGACCGCAAAAGCGTGGCCGACTCGGTGCAGCAAACCCTGGCGCTGGATCACCAGATGGCCGAATTACTGCCCGAGCATAAATCGCAGGCCGTGATTCAGCTGCAGAAAAAGGCCAGCCCGGTGGTGATGGTGGGCGATGGCATTAACGATGCCCCGGCTCTGGCGCAGGCCGATGTCAGCATCGCCATGGGCAGTGGTGCCGATGTTGCGATGGAAACCGCCGGCATTACCCTGATGCGCCCGGATATTAACCTGGTGGCCGAGGCCATTCAGATTGCACAAAAAACCCAGCAGAAGATTTATCAGAACCTGTTCTGGGCCTTTATTTACAACTGCATTGGTATTCCGCTGGCGGCCTTTGGCCTGCTCAGCCCTATTGTTGCCGGTGCGGCGATGGCGTTTTCCAGTGTCAGCGTGGTCAGCAGCTCGGTGTTGCTGCTGCGCTGGAACCCAAAAAGCCTGTCTGAACATCAACCTGAAGGAAACAACACATGATTGAACTGAAAATTGAAGGGGCAACCTGCAACGGCTGCGTGAAGTCTATCGAAAAAGCACTGACTCAGGTAAAGGGCGTGGAAGGTGTTAGCTTTTCACTGGAGACCAAGCTGGCGCAAATTACCGGCAATGCCGATAAAGAAGCGCTGACAGAAGCCGTTGAAATGGCTGGGTTTGATGTGATCGAAAGCTGAGCCACTAGTGCCCACCGGCACTGGCAGCTTCGCCGGTGTCGGCTTCTATTGCAGTAAAGCCGGCCTTTTGCTGCAGCAGGCGGCCTTCCATATCGGTGGCCGGCATGGGCCGGTCGTAGTAATACCCCTGAAAGGCATCGCAACCGTTTTCGAACAGGAAGTTGGCTTCCTCCAGGGTTTCCACACCTTCGGCAATAACCGCCACACCCAGGTGTTTGGTCATGGCAATAATGGTATTCACAATGGCGGCATCGTTCGGGTCGGTAAACAGGTCGTTGATGAACGATTTATCGATCTTCAGCTTTGAAATGGGTAGCTTGGTCAGGTATTGCAGTGACGAATAGCCGGTGCCGAAATCATCGATTGAAAACTTGATGCCCAGAGTTTTCAGCTCTTTCATCAGCTCCACCACTTCATCGATATCGCGCATGATCACGCTTTCGGTAATCTCCAGCTCAAAGCGCTCGGCATTTACGCCGCAGGTTTTTACCGCCTCGGTCACTGTCTCCAGAAAGCCTTCCTGCAAAAACTGATTGGGGCTGATGTTAATGGCCAGTTGCGTGTTTAACCCCTTCGATTGCCACACCGAAAGCTGCTGTAAACCATGGCTCAACACCCATTTGCCCAGCGGGTGTATCAAACCGGTCACCTCGGCAACCGGGATAAACTCTTCCGGGCTGATACGGCCATTGGTTGGGTGATTCCAGCGGATTAACGCCTCTGCACCAAAGATCTCCCCGTTGTGATTCACCTGCGGCTGATAGTGCAGCTCCAGCTGGTTTGGGTCGCTTTCCAACGCGTGGCGCAAGTCCTCTTCTATATGCATACGCCGCAAGGCCAGCTTTTGCATATCGGCTGCAAAGAACTGCACCAGGTTACGGCCGTCTTCTTTGGCTTTATACATGGCCAGGTCAGCCTGCTTAATCAGATCATCGGCGCTGTCATTGGCGTGATGAAACAGCGCAATGCCAATACTGGGCGAAGAATGCAAGCGGCGCTCTTCAATAACGTAGGGTGACGAAAGCTGCTTACGCAGCGCCTCGGCGACCGACAGTGCGTTTTCTGCAGCCACACCGACGTTCTCATCCAGATCGGTGAGAATCACCACAAACTCATCACCACCGACCCTTGCCGGGGTATCGCCCTTTCTAAGATGAGAGCGCAACCGATGGGCAACCTCTTTCAGAAGCATATCGCCGGTGGTATGGCCGAGTGAGTCGTTAATGGTCTTGAAATGATCGAGATCCAGATACAGCAATGCACCGGTTTTAAAGGTTCGCGAGCAGCGGTTCAGCTCTTTGCTCAACTGCTGCATCAGCATGCGCCGGTTAGGCAGGCCAGTCAGGGCATCATAAAAGGCATGCTGCTCTACCTCTTTGTTTTTCGCCTGAATCTGCAGATTACTGCGTTCTATCTGCCCGATCATTTCATTGAAGTTATCAATGATCTGGCCGACTTCATCGTTCTCACCCTTTTCAATGCGGTGAGAAAAATCATTGCTGGCCGAAATGTTTTTCATGCCCTGCACCAGGTTTTCAAACGGACCGGCAATACGCCGTTGCAGCCTTCGCGCCAGCAGGTAAACGAAGAACAGTACCACCAGCAGTATCGCCAGCGATGACAGCAGGTAACGTAAAATTTGCAGCCATAAACTGGCAAGGCTCACTTCAATGCAGAGCATGCCGATGGTCTCGCCATCCAATTCAATCGGGCTGGCGAGATTCAGCCGGCCCAGGGTAAAGTCGTGACCTGGCTCCAGCACAGAATAGTCATGATGGCTGCTGTCTATTTCGTGTGCTGCTTTAAAGTCTGGGTTGTCATAGCTCGCAAACGCCTGTGCATCTTCAGCTATTTCATATATTTGCGCATGGATGATATCGGCATCGAAATCCATGGATTGCAACAGCCGGGTTGCGGTTTGGGCATCGCCAAAGCTCAATGCCGCGGTAACGTGGGTGCTGATGACATTGGAAAGTATCTGTACGCGGTCTAACAGCGCATTACGGGTATTGTTCACCTCGACGGAAACCGAAATTGCGGTTGTCAGCAGCAACGCGAAGGCCGCAACCGAGACGATCATCCAACGGATCTTCGCTGCAACGGAGAGGTTGTGCAGCCCGGGCATATCAGCGCCCCCCCACTATGGTGGCCAGCTCCAGCAGCGGCGAGGCAATGTTCAGCTCAACCGCTTTTGCTGCCTTTACATTGATACGAAAGCCTATTTGCTGGTTCGCATTGGTCAGCTCAATCATGCCGCCAAAGCTGGCGAAATTCTGAATATCGCTGATCGTCAGCACAGGGCTGTAGGAGGTTGCCAGTAAAATGCGGTTAAGGTGACCGTTCGCGCTGGTGGCAATAAACAGCACATTACAATCGTTCAGATCAGTGGTAATGCGCGAGCGGTAGCGGATGGTGATCGGCTGGTTGTTCACCAGCTCGCCCGTTAGCTTATCCAGGGCCTCACCAAAGGGGTTCTGGCCATAAACACAAATGTTGAAGGTGGTGCCGGAGTCTTCCGGCCAGGTTACAAACTTAGCGAGTTTGTATATCAGTACCGCTTTCAATTCGTAATCACGCAGTTGATCCTGAGCAACCAATTGGGCGCTCATAAAAACCAGAAGGATCAGTGTTACTGCTTTTACCGTGATTGCGAATCTTTTCATAACATGCCACATACTCCGTGCATTGATAGAATTGCGCTAAAACTCCCAACGAAGTTTTGCGTACACCGAGCGCTGCATCTCGGTCGGTGATGAATAGAGTTCGCCGATGTACTCCATGTGGTAACTGTCGGTGAGATTGTTGCCGACTATGGAAAGCTCCATGCCCGGCATAATTTTGCGCGCCAGGCGGGTGTTCAGGCTGATGTAGCTGTCTACGCTGGTATCGGTGGTGTTGCTGGGTTTTTCAATCTCACTGACGAAGTACAGCCAGGTATCCCATTCCCATTTCGCACCGGCGTTAATCGACGACTGCAGCGACCAGATGTGCTCTGCCGAGGCGGCCTCAACGTTGTCATCGCTCGTTAAGTCGAGGCTGTCATCGGTTTTATCCATTTCTATCTGCACCAGGCCGTAATTGGCCTTCAGCTGCCACCAGGGCTTGGCCTGCCAGACGGTGGAAAACTCAACGCCGTAGGTGTAGCCATACAGGTTGTTGTCATAGTAGAGCTCGGTCGCTGAAACCAGTTCGTAGGATTCATAGTTATCGTACTGATTGAAAAACAGGCTGGCGTCGAAGGTCAGCCGGTTACTGCCGTGATAGCGGTAGCCAAGCTCATAGGCAATCAGCTCTTCTGCTTCCAAAGAGCTGCCACTGGAAAGCGTCATGGTGGGCGTGGTGAGCAACACGCTGGAGTCTTCTAAAAAAGAAGGCGTGCGTACCGCTCGGGAAACACTGGCCCACACACTTTTACCCGCGGCCGGAATCCACAGCAGGCGTGCCGATGGCTGTACTTCAAATTCGGTAAACGAGTTGTACTCCAGTTTGGTGCCCAGCGTCAGGGTCAGGGTATCCGGCACCAGGGTGATTTCATCCTGAACAAAGGCGCTGTACAGATCCAGCGTCTGGTCTTCCGGCAGCATCTGAATGACATAGCTGTTGTCATATTCGGCATCAATGTGGCGATAGCCCATGCCCCAAAGGACCGAATGCTTACTGCCGGGGCTGACATGGTGCTGGAAGTCTAAATCGTAGGTATCGTGCTGCTGGCCAATGTATATTTCATCGCGCTCGGTGTGATCCCAGTACATCTGCAGTTGTGCGCTGGCCTGATCGTCAAATGAATGCTCCCAGCGGCCCAGCACATTCCAGCCGGAGGCTTCATAGTCATCTTCCACGCCAAACTGCACGACTTCTGTTGTCGGCACATAGAGCGTACTGATCAGCTGGTTTTCATCCGCCTGATAGGCATCGCCCTGAAGCGTCCAGCGGTCATCGTGGTCAACCGTGCCATCAATACGGAAGCCGGCACTGGCAATCTGCCAGTCGTCGTTGGCATCCTCGCCATCTTCCCAGAGGGTGTTTTCTCCGTAGCCGCGGCTTTTTACATACACCCGGCTGTGGGTGTTCTCGTTCAGTTCAGCGCCATAGCGAAAGTTGGCTTCATGCTCCAGATAGGTGCCGGTGGCAACCTCGATCAGACCGCCCTGGGTCTGGTCGGCTGACAGCGTAATAATATTAATAACGCCGTTTACCGCATTCGCCCCCCAGAGCGCGGCTCCGGGGCCTCGGATAACCTCAATGCGGTCGATGTCGGCCATCATGACATCCAGCGTATCCCAGTAAACACCGGAAAACGAAGGGATGTAGACCGAACGGCCGTCGATCAGCACCAGCAGCTTGTTGCCATAGCGGGAAGAAAGTCCGCGGCTGCTGACCATCCATTTATTGCCGTCAATTGAGGCGACATGCAGGCCCGGTACCATGCGCAGCGCTTCCGGAATCGACGTAAAGCCGTGCCGGCGAATCTCTTCGCTGGTCACCACATAGACCGCAGCCGGTGCACTGAGCAAATTTTGCTGATGCCGGGAAACCGATGTCACCTTGGTATCGAGAAGATCCTGCAGCGACAGATCCAGTAAATCTTCAACGTCTGATGCCTGAACCGCCGACCCAATCATGGCCAGAATCACCGCAGCCAAACAACCTGAATACGAAGCCAGGCCGCCGCGCAGTGAACGCGATGGATGGTTCATCGGGAACTCCTTCTGTAGATTTGATGATCCGAACAACGTCACGTTAAAAGCATGCCGGCACCCTTAAACGGCGAAACCTGCAACTTTCCTTATAAACTCAGTGTAGTTATCAAATTGAATAGCGCATAAATCGAACAGTATTCGTGGATGCAACTTCACAATGGCGTGCCATTTAATTGATGCGAACACTGTTAATGCGCGGATTAATAAAACGAAGGGGCAAGCCTGCTGCCAATCAGCATGCAGGCAATTCAGGATGGGGCCCGGTTGAGCTCCAATCAGAGACAGCTCAGGCTTCGCACAGCTCTTTAAACAGCTGCAGAGCCTTTGGCCAGGCGGACATCATTTCTTCAAACGCATCATCGGTCACGATGACGACTTCCAGCGTGGTTATAGAGGGCGATTCTTCCCTGAGATAGTAGCTTTCTTCGGTGCCGATCCACTTTCTCATCATGTCGTCGCTGAGCGGCACTTCAACATTCTGCGGGTTCACCATGGCCACGTGGTGCGCGCGGATCATTTCATCGAGCACCAGGGTTTCAATGTGCATTTTGGTGCCACCCTCGGATTGGCCGATATAGGATACGTGCCCACCCTGCCGCCAATCGCCCTCACAGATCATGTCCGGGCCCCAGGGCGTTGCCCAGTGCGGGAACAGCGCTCTGTCGGTGAGTTTCTGAAAAACAATATCCCGTGGCTGATGAATGCTGATGGAATAAACAAGCTGTTTCATAAACTGCCTCCTGCTTTGCAAAGGTAAAAACGCCTTGAACGAGTCAGCACAAGCAAAGACCAGCTCAGCCATTCTGGCAATGCGATCTTTTAAGTACATCTAAGCTGAAATGAACGCAGGCCTGAGCCGGCCGCTTAAAAATTACGATAAAAACCTTATTAGTGTGATCCGGCCGGCCGGCTGCTGCGTAAAACCTACCAGCAAAAAACGGATCCGAGGCGATGATTCATGCAAGCTCATTCAATCGGTTTATTGCCAAGCAACGCAATTGGCATTAAACCTATAGCTATGAAAACAGAAACTGAGAAAACAGAAACTGAACATCAGCAGCTGGCTCGTTGGTTAAGCGATGTCGCCGGCAGCCGAAGCAAAGCAGCCTTTACTGAGCTGTTTAAATTCTTTGCACCTAAAATTCGCCAGTTTGCGATCAGCAAATTCGGCAATGAGGCGCTGGCCCATGAGATCGTGCAGGAAACCATGACTAACGTCTGGCGCAAGGCACACCTTTACAATCAGGACAAGGGCGCGCCCACCACCTGGGTGTTTACGGTGATGCGTAACGCAGCCTTCGACCTGCTGCGCAAAATCAATAACAGCAAGGAAGACTGCCTCAGTGACGACTTCTGGCCACTGATGGAGGCCGATGACGACCCGGTTGCCGACCTCGCTGAAGATAAAAACAGAACACTGATTAACGAACACCTGCAAGAGTTGCCCGAAGCACAAAAAGAAGTGGTGCAGGGCTTTTACTTTCAGGAACTCACCCACGAACAACTGGCTGAACAATTGAATATTCCGCTGGGCACCGTTAAATCCCGCCTGCGTCTGGCGCTGGCCAAACTGAAACAAAACATAGGAGACAACCATGATTAAGCACCACCCAAGCCATGACCTCCTTGTTGCCTACACACAGGGCGAACTGCCGGCCGCACTGGCTGCCGGCATCGCCATGCACCGTGAGTTGTGCCCGGCCTGCCAGGCAGACATTGCCCAGTTGAACGAGGTGCACGCCGAGCAGCACTTTGAATTGGCCGAAGCCGAACCGATCGGCCTGGATATGAGCGCCATGATCGATGCCATTACCAGCAGCGATGCCATTGACGTGGCAAACAGCTATCAGCACAAAACACTGACGGTGAACGGTGTCAGCTATCAACTGCCGGCAGCGCTGAATAATGTTGCCGCCGGTAAGTGGAGCGGCATTGGCGGCATTGCCCGTAGCCGGCTTTCGCTCGATGATGGCGACATTCGCGCCAGCCTGCTGCAGATTCTGCCCAACAACAGCGTACCGGAGCATACCCACAATGGCTTTGAGCTGACGCTGATTCTTGATGGCAGCTTCCATGACGATATGGGCAGCTATGTTGCGGGTGATTTCATCATGCTGAACGGCGAGCACCATCATAGCCCCGTCACCGATGAAGGCTGTCTCTGCTACACTGTGCTCAACAATTCCATGCACTTTAACAAGGGCCTGAACAAGCTGCTGAACCCGATTGGTAAGCTTATTTACTAGTGGAACAACGCCAGGGCCAAATAATAAATTAAGGGAGGTCGCCGTGGACTCTGTATCTGACTCAATTCTGATTGGCATCAGCGCC
The DNA here is from genome assembly GCF_004341165.1 of Reinekea marinisedimentorum. Classification (GTDB taxonomy): domain Bacteria; phylum Pseudomonadota; class Gammaproteobacteria; order Pseudomonadales; family Natronospirillaceae; genus Reinekea; species Reinekea marinisedimentorum. The sequence continues at coordinate 36,328 of NZ_SLZR01000021.1, read as the reverse complement.
TGTTTAACCGGGCAAAAGGTGCGTTACGATGGCAGCGCTAAAAAGTCGCACTTCTGTGTGGAAGAGCTGGGCAAGCATGTTTCCTATAAAACTTACTGCCCGGAAGTTGCCGTTGGCATGAGTGTGCCACGGCCGACCATTCGCCAGACCGAGATCGACGGCAACATCATTGTTTCATCGGCCGATGGCAGTAACGATGTGACCGAGCCCATGCAGGAATACAGCGAACAGGTGGCGCAGCATGTTTCACACCTGAGCGGCTTTATCTTCTGCGCCAAAAGCCCAAGTTGCGGTATGGAACGGGTTAAGGTGTATGCCGCCAGCGGTCAATCGAGCCGGCACGATGGCGTCGGCGTATTTGCCCAGGCCATCATGCAGGCCAACCCACTGCTGCCCTGTGAAGAAAACGGCCGGCTGAACGACGCCGCCCTGCGCGAAAATTTTGTCGCCCGCGTCTTTGCCTACAATCAATGGTTAAAGCTGAAGCAGGCCGGCATCACCCGCAAGCGCCTGATCGATTTTCACAGCCGCATGAAATACACCCTGATGAGCCACGACCCACTGGCGGTGAAGCGCCTTGGGCAAATCCTGGCGGATGCCAGCCTGGCAGTTGAGGAACAGGCCGAGCAATACATCAGCGGTTGCATGGCAACGCTGAAGATTATCGCCACGCGTAAAAAGCACACCAACACGCTGCAGCACCTGCAGGGTTATTTTGGCGATTACCTGACCAGTCAGGAGCGACAGATTCTGGCAGAGCAGATTCACCGCTACCGCCAAGGGCTGGTGCCACTGCTGGTGCCCATCGAGCAAATAAAGCACTACCTGAAGCTGTACCCACAAAGCTATCTGCAGCAGCAGTTTTACTTTAATCCGCACCCGGAAGAGCTGAAGCTGCGCTACACCCATTAATCCGATAAAGCGTCTACTCTTTATAGACCAGTGATCTCAGAGCCAGGTAGCCACGTATATTCATACAACGTTAATAACGCTCTGAGCACCCTTCGGAGGGCTTTATGGATAACCACAACCGCTCCACCACGACTGGGCAACCAGACTGGCTGAGCAAGTTTGTTACCACTTACCAACAGCTGAGTACAGACAACCTGACCCTGCTTGAAGACATCTACGCTGAGTCCGTTGAGTTTCAGGACCCTATGCATTTCGTCAGTGGCCTCAGTAATCTGCAGAGCTACTTCCATAACCTGTACACCAACCTGAAAGAATGCCGGTTTGAGATTACCGACGTCATCTTCAACGAACGTGAAGCGGCCATCTATTGGGTGATGAACTACCGCCACCCCAAACTCAACAACGGCAAAACCGTCACCGTTGAGGGTCACTCACGGCTGAAAGGCCACGATGGCCGCGTGCACTACCACCGCGACTACCTGGATTTGGGCGCCATGCTTTACGAGCAAATTCCGGTGATCGGCGCGTTCGTTAAACAGGTGAAGAGGCGGGCATCGAAATGAAGAAAGTTCTCATTACCGGTGCCAGCTCTGGCCTGGGTAAAAGCCTGGCGCTGCTGTATGCCGAAAACGGCTGCACCGTAATTGCCTGCGGCCGCAACCAGCAGCGCCTTGCCGAGCTGGCCCGCAGTAACGGCAACATTCGCACACTGAACTTCGACATAACCGATCAGCAGGATGTACTGCATACGCTCGGCCCAATAGAAGATATCGACCTGGCCATTCTTAATGCCGGTGATTGCGAATACATCGATGACGTCACCCGTTTTGATTCCAGCCTGTTCCAGCGAGTGATCACCACCAACCTGATTGCGACCGGCTATCTACTGCAGGCACTGGTCAGCAAAATAAAAACCGGCGGGCGCATTGCGTTTGTCAGCTCCAGTGTTACTTACCTGCCGTTCCCACGGGCGCAGGCTTATGGTGCTTCCAAGGCCGGGCTCGACTACCTGGCAAAAACCATGGCGCTGGATCTGAAAAAACACGACATCCATGTTTCGCTGATTCGACCGGGCTTTGTGAAAACCCCACTGACCGATAAGAACGACTTTGATATGCCGTTTTTAATCAGCAGTGAACAGGCTGCCGCAGCCGCTTTTAAGGGGTTGCAAAAAGGCAAGGCCACGATTGAATTCCCCGGGAAATTTATTTTCATACTAAAATTATTTAACACATTGCCAGATATTATCTGGCGCAAAATTATGGCAAGGAATGCAACGTGAAAAACATCGCAGTGATCGGCAGCGGCATCTCCGGATTAACCGCCGCCTATTTGCTTTCAAAAAAACACAGGGTCAGCGTTTTTGAAAAGAACGACTACATTGGCGGTCACACCGCTACGGTCGAGGTTGACGATAACGGCAAGCCGCTGAGTGTGGATACCGGCTTTATTGTCTTTAACGACCGCACCTACCCGCTGTTTTTAAAGCTAATGGCTGAGATCGGCATTGCAAAACAGCCGACCACCATGAGCTTTTCTGTCAGCAATCAGCAGACCGGCCTGGAATACAACGGCCACAATCTGGATACGCTGTTTGCCCAGCGTAAAAACCTGCTGAGCCCAAAATTTATCGGCCTGATCCGCGAGATTCTTCGGTTCAACAAAAGCTGCCAACGGCTCTACTACATGGGCATGGACGGCAACGATGAAACGCTGGGCAGTTTTCTGGCGCGGGAAAACTTCTCCCGCTTCTTTGCCGAGCACTACATTCTGCCGATGGGTGCAGCCATCTGGTCGTCATCGCTGCAAGAGATGGAAGCCTTCGAGCTGAAGTTTTTCATCCGCTTTTTTCAACACCACGGCTTACTGGATATTCAAAACCGGCCTCAGTGGTATGTCATTCCCGGTGGCTCCAAAGAGTACATTGCGCCGCTGTGCCAGCCGTTTGCAGAGCGGATAAAACTGAATGCAAACATTAAGGCTGTGACCCGCAATACTAGCGGCGTCAGCATAGATTTCGAGAACGCCGACAGTGAACACTTCGATGAAGTCATCTTTGCCTGCCACAGCGATGAAGCGCTGGCCCTGCTGGCCGATGCCAGTAGCACAGAACAAGCGGTACTGGGTGCCATTCCGTACCGCGCCAACAGCGTGGTGTTGCATACCGACAGCAACATGCTGCCCAACAGCAAACGCGCCTGGGCGGCCTGGAACTATCAGCTGGATGGCGACCGCGATCGCCCGGCCAGCGTCACCTACAACATGAACATTCTGCAGGGTTTGCAGACCGAGCAAACCTATTGCGTCACACTGAACCAGGATGCCGCCATCGACCCAGGCAAAATACTGCGCCGCTTCACCTACCATCATCCGGTTTTTAACTTACAGTCGATCGAAGCACAGCAACGGCGCAACGAAATATGCGGCATCAACCACACCCACTTTACCGGTGCTTACTGGTACAACGGCTTTCATGAAGATGGCGTGAAAAGCGCGGTCGATGTTGCCGGGCGCTTCGGCTGCTTCCTGAAAACGACGGGGTAATTTATGGCAACCACAGCGGCACTAAAAAGCGTTATTTACAGTGGTAAGGTTAATCACCGGCGTTTCGAGCAGAAGCACCACAGCTTTACCTACCCGCTCTATATGCTGGCGCTGGATGTAGACGAGCTGGAGCAAAACAAACTGGATGGCCTGCGCCTGTTTGGCACCGGCCGCTTTAAACCGATCCGGTTTAAGCAAAGCGATTACATCAAGGGTGATCGGCCTACGCTGCGCGAGCGTATAACTGACAAGTTGAAAGAGCTGGGTCTGCGTGAAGCACCGGCAAGTTACAGGCTGCTGGTGCAGTGCCGTTGCTTTGGGCTTTACTTCAGCCCGGCGAACTTTGTGTTCTGCTACAGCGAAACCGGCGAGTGCAGTCACATGCTGGTAGAGGTGAGCAATACGCCGTGGAACCAGCGGCACTATTATCTGGTGGATATGGCCAGGCCGGAGCCAACAGAGAAATCGTTTCATGTCTCGCCCTTTATGGATTTAGACATGAAGTATTTCTGGCAGGTCAAACCACCCTTGGATGACAGCGAGGCAGTGAGTGTTCGCATTGAAAACAAACGCACCGATGGTGCCGTGGCCTTTGACGCTACACTGGCGATGAAAAAGCTGGCACTGAATAACCAGAACCTAAAAAGCGTTTGGCACCAACAGCCGATGATGACGCTATCGGTATTAAAAGGCATTTATGTACAGGCGCTGCGCCTGTTTATAAAAAAGATTAAATTTGTCCCCTACCAGACAAAAACTGAAAGCCCAACGATAAAGTAAGGCAACAGCTAACGAGGTTTAGACAATGGAACAGACATTTAAACTGCTGAGTAAGGAACACCACAGCTGGTTGACTCTGCGCTGCCGGGCCCTGGTGCATTACTTCTTCTCTCAGATCGATAACGGTGTGCTGCACATCATTGAAGGTAACGAACGCTTCCGCTTTGGCAGGCAACCTGAAAATGCCGAGCCGTTGACGGCAACCCTTGTTGTCAACGATCTGGCGGTTTACCAGCAGTTCATTCGCGGCGGCAGCATTGGTGCCGCCGAAGCCTATATGGATGAAAAGTGGCAGACCGATAACCTGACCAACGTGATCCGTTTTTTTGTTCGTGCTCAAAAGGTAACCGACAGGGTAGAAAAGTATTTCAGCTGGATCAGCGCAGCAAAAAATAAGATTTTTCACCGCAAGCGCGGCAACAGTGTGCAGGGTTCCAAAGAAAACATCCTGGCGCATTACGATTTAGGCAACGAGTTGTTCGGGCAGTTTCTCGATCAAGAGATGGCTTATTCATCTGCGGTGTTTGCAGATGAGTCGCAAACGCTCGACGATGCCCAGCTTAACAAGTTCAAAACCATTTGCGATGCGCTTGCGCTGCAACCGGAGGATCACCTGCTGGAGATTGGCACCGGCTGGGGCGGGTTAGCGATTTACGCGGCTCAGCACTACGGCTGCAAGGTAACCACGACGACCATTTCCGATGCTCAACACGCCTATGCGGAAGCTCGGATCAAAGACTTGGGTCTTCAGGAGCAAATTACGCTTCTGAAGAAGGATTACCGCCTGCTGACCGGCCAATACGATAAGCTGGTGTCTGTGGAAATGATCGAAGCCGTTGGCTACGAGCACCTGAACACCTTTTTTAAGCAATGCGATGCACTGCTGAAGCCACAGGGCAAAATGCTGTTGCAGGCCATTACCATTGCCGACCAGCGCCTGAAGCACTACTTAAACAATGTCGATTTTATTCAGCGCTATATTTTCCCCGGTGGCTTTTTGCCTTCGGTAACATTGCTAACCGAACGACTGACCAAAAACACCCGCATGGTGACGGAATCCATCAGCGATATTGGCCTGGATTACGCGAGAACGCTGAACCACTGGCACCAGCGTTTTATGGAAAACTGGCCGCATATCTGTCAGCACGGGTACGATGACCGCTTCAAAAACCTGTGGCAATTTTATTTGTGCTATTGCGAAGGTGCCTTTATGGAACGCGCCACCAGCACCGTTCATTTTGTGGCACGAAAGTACTGATATTTTTTGTCAGTGTTAGGTAATTTCATTGGGCAGGCGGCTGCACGTTTCTTTTGCAGACGCCGCCTTAGTTGAGCCCGGCCACCTGAAATATCCCTCTCACACCACTACTTACGAGACCCCTGTATCGCTACCGGCGATTAAGAATCCAAAATGATCAGCTACGCCTGTTTGTTTTGTGCGGCCGTTACGGCTGCGGCTGAATACCGATTGTTACCTCTATTCACGGCAGAAATGTGCTGATTTTTTCCGCTATAGATTCCTATTACTCATAAATATATCCTTCACCCCGCAGCGGCCAGCAGCGTTTTTTACCGGCCTGTTGCGAACGCTTGGTAGTGACGTTTCTCCGCGAGCCCTAAGCCACACGGGTTCTTTTTTTGACTCCAAACAGAAAAAATCGGCAACTACTCAAGCCAAAAACTCGATTACAGGGGTACACAATGAATTCCAACCGACTCGCTTACTTGACACTCTCGATCGGGCTCCTATCCGTTACCAGCGGATGCGCCTACATGGCTGCAGAAGACACTGCCGCCGAACTACCTAAGGTTAAATTCGCGGTTACCGACGCGATGCAAACCGACTTTTACGATGCCGATGGCAACATTATTGAAGCCCCGGAAAAGGGCGACCCGCTGTACGGTCAGGATGCGCAATACCAGGGCTTACAGCCTTCCTATACCGATAACGGCGACGGCACCATCACCGACAACAACACCGGCCTGATGTGGCAGAAGACACCGCCTGCCGACAAGATGACCTACGATGATGCCATCGCCTATGTGGCTAGCCTGAATGTTGGCGGTTACAGCGACTGGCGGTTACCAACCATTAAGGAATCGTTCTCAATCGCGCACCTGGGCGGCAACCTGGATGCGCAGGACGTTTCGAATGCCATCCCATACATCGATACCGACTATTTCGATTTCTTCTACGATGAAAACCGCCCGTACACCGGCTCGTACTGGACCAGCTCGGTCACCGTCATGCCGGCACAAAACGACTATGAACTGAACGAAAAGAATTACGGCTTTAACTGGGCCGATGGTCATTTAAAATCGTACGGTGATGGTTACCTGATTGATGGCTCTGCCGAGGGCAGTTCGATCCCCGCTGGCGTGCGTGCTGTGCGCGGGCAGGAAAACGTTTATGGCGTAAACGATTTTGAAGACAATGGCGACGGCACCATCACCGACCATGCGACCGGCTTTATGTGGACCAAGCAGGACAGCGGTGCGGTCAACGATGACGGCAGTACCCGTCATATGAAAGACGCCAGCTTCGGCTTGGGCCGCACCTGGGTCGATACTCTGGCTTGGGTCCAGAAGATGAACGACATCAATTACCTGGGCTATAACGATTGGCGTCTGCCGGATGCCAAAGAGCTGCAGAGCATTGTGCAGTACGGTAAAACCGCGCTGCCGGCAACCGATGCCAACTACTTTAACCTGAGCCGCCCAGACAGCTACATGTGGACCAGCACCACCAGTGGTGACTTCCCGGATACCGCGCTGTACTTTGCCTTTGGCCGTGCCTGGGGCATTAACCTGATGGAAGACGGTGCGCCTGCCGGTCAGGGTACGGATATGCCAGACGGTGAAATGCCACAGGGCCCGCCTCCGGGTGAAGCGCCGCAAAGCGATAGCTCTTCTTCTGCCGCGGCGACAGCGACGGTTGATGATTTTGTCGATACCCACGGCCCGGGTGCTATGCGTAACGACTACAAAGACATTACCGGTGCGGCAACGCAGCAGCCAGCACTGGCACGTGCGTTGTGGGAGCGTTTGTATGGTGAAGCCTATCCGTATGCGTTTGACCCAAGCGATACGACGACCGTCTTCGACCTGAGTGCGTCTGAAAATGCCGCTGACTATATTGGTATTTTCAACTATGCATTGCTGGTACGGGATGCAGACTAAGGGTTAGATCAACTCAGCCTACTTCAATGAGCAGGGCTGCACCGATGGGTGTGGCCTTTTTTGTGGCGTCGAAAAGGATGCTTGGATCATCAGAGCTTTACACCGCTTTTAAGCCATGCTCCTGACCAATAAGGGACGCATAAATCCATCCATGGAGCTCAGCTTCGGCATCCATGCCTCAGATGCCCTTATTGGTCAGGAGCATGACTCAAAAGCTCTGAATCAAACCTCGCCACGATACTGTAGCGACTTTCCGGTCGCTTATTTTTAGGCGTCGGGCGGATGGACCCGCCCGCCGAGCTTATATGGACATACTTGCAGCGACCTAAAAATAAGCGACCGGAAAGTCGCGGGCATAACCACGAACTCTGGATAATAAATTTCTAGGTTGCCGAACATTCTGTGGTCAATCCCGCGATTATCCAGACACCCTTTTTTGAGATCGCTCGAGTACATCCATGTATCGCTCGGCGAAAAGCATCCATGCTTTTCGACGCCTCAAAAAAGGGTGTCTGAACAATCGCTTGAAACCTGTGGTTTACATTGTTTTTGCGGCATAAAAAAAGGCTGCACCTTTCAGCGCAGCCCTTTCACTAGCAGTTTAACTAAACAGTCGTTAATCCGCCGTCAGCTCCCGCTTCAGCGCTTCTTTATTAACACTGTGCTTATCGCTCTGCATCAGCGGCAAAGAACGCTTATAAACAATGCGTGAAGGAATCATGTAAGAAGCCAGGTGCTTCTTCAGTTCAAACTCAATTTCTTTTTCACTGAGTTCACCCGGTGCCGAATAAACCAGCACAATCTCTTCTTCAATCTGCTCGTTATCGATACCAAACACCGCGCACTGGCTAATCTGCGGCAAGTTCTTTTCAACAACGGATTCAATCTCGAACGGCGAAACACGGAAGCCACGGGTCTTGATCATGTCATCGTGACGGGAAACAAAGTACAGGTAGCCTTCCTCGTCTTTATAAACATAATCACCGGTAGCCACCACGATTTCATCGTTCAGCTGGCCTTCCAGATTGATCACGTCTTTCAGAATTTGAACCGACTTAAAGCGCTCTTTGCTTTCTTCCGGCGCGTTCCAGTAACCGCGATAGATGTAACCGCCGCGGTGGATCAGTTCGCCCACTTCACGCGGCGCGCACTCTTTGCCCTGCTCATTGACCACATACAGCTCAACATCCGGAATGGCTTTACCGATCGAATCCGGGCGAATCTGAATTTGCGCCGGGTCGAGGTAGGTAGAGCGGAACGCTTCAGTTAAACCATGCATCGAGTAGAAGTTGGCTTGGGGGAAGGTGCGCTTGCTGTACTTGATCATCTTGGCCGAAAGGTTACCGCCCGATGAGGTAATGATGCGCAGTTTATCAAACAGCTCGGCGTTAGGAATTGGGCTTAAGTCTTCATCGAATATCTGCGAAATGTGCACCGGCATCAGTGCCAGTACCGTGACGTTATCGTCGATTAAATGATTGAAGAAATCGGTCGGCAAAATAAAGCGGTGCAGTGCCAGTGTCGCCTTTTTAAACAGCGAGCAGAAAATCTGGTTCAGGCCGTAATCGAGGTTAAAAATCAGCAGGCCGGAAATAACGTCATCTTCCTGTAACCCTAAGTAACGGCAGACGACCGCGGCGGAATCAGTGAGATTGCGGTGCGAAATCACAATGCCCTTGGGCGTGCCGGTTAAGCCAAACGAATAGGTGATCACCGCGTTATCGTGGCTGTTCACTTCGCACTGGAACGGCTTGTTGTAGTACTTATAAATCTCTTCAAAGCACGGGATGTTCTGCTCGGTTTTTTCATAGCTGATGACATGGCCTTTGAAATTTACATCTTCGATGTTCTCCAGCTTCAGCTTATCGGTGATCACGCACTGAATATCGCAATCGTTGATGATGTACTCCACCTGCTCGGCCACCAGCATTTTGGTGAGCGGTACTAAGATGGTATCGGTCGAAAGCACCGCCAGAATGGCCACCACCTGCTCGATGCATTTATCGGAATAGATACCCACGCGGGCACCGCTGGGCAGGTTCAGCTCGGTTAAGTAGAACGCCACCTGATTGACCCGGGTGAGCAGCTCGCTGTAGCTGATGCTCTTTTCGTTCAGTTTCACCGCAACTTTATCGCCATGTGTTGCCGCGGCGTCTTCCAATAAAGCTCTTACCGTGTTTATCGACATAGATTTTTCTCCTTCGCACCCAGAGTCCAAATGTCGTAATTCGTATCAAGGATGGCCGTTGGCTTGTGATCGGACGTCAATATCTTTTTATAGAAGAAAGCGATGATGTCTTCCACCTCGGCGACCGACAATACCTTGGTTATACCACCGGTGAACACAATCGAGTTAATCGAAAGCAACTTCAGAGTAATGTAGGCCTTGCGGTAATGCGACATTTTGCAAAGCACCAGGAAAATCGCCAGCTGCATTAAAATTTTAGTCGCTTTTTCATCGTGCTCGTTGAAGATGTTTTCCGTCACCTTCAGGTGCATCAGCAGCTCGTAAACGAATTCGTTATTCTTGGCGGCAAAAATCAGCGACTGGCGCGATTTGTAAACCCCGAGCTTTTTAAAGACTAAGCGGTCGTATTCGTTTTCGGTCACGATGTTTTCATCGACCAGGTCTTTGGAATAGTGCACGTCGGTGGTGGCACCGCCGATATCCAGCAGAATAAAGGGGTTCGCCACCGTGAAGGAGGCATCGATCAGCGGCAGCGCCTTGTTGACGATGTAAGGCGTAGAGAAGATCTGATTCGCCGTTTTCTCGTACAGGTGCTTAATATCTTCCTTGCCTTCAATATCCTGCTGGTACAGGTTGGTCAGGTACTCTTTCAGGTGCTCTTCCACAATGTGCAGGCGGTCGTCAATGATGTTCGGCAGCACCACCAGGCCGGGAATATTCTCCTGCACGCGGGCGGCATCCTGCTGGGTACCCACATAGACAATGTTGGAGTAATTCAGCTGCTGCACATAGTTGTACAGGCTGTCGTTAAAGATATTGCCGTGCGAATCGGTACCACCCACAATGATCACCACATCGATCAAATCGCTGGGGATAGAGTACTCTTCAATGTTCTGCAGCAGCACGGTATCGATAATGTTAATGCCGGAGTTAAACGCAATGTTGGTGGCGTACTTGATCGAAAACGAGTTGGTAATGCCGATCAACAGCGTGCTTAAACCACCGTTCGCCGAGGAACAGATGTAGATATCTTCTTTCGCAAACTGATCGACCGTGCTGCCGCACTTATGCATCAGGTCATCGAGAATGGTCTTATTAAAATCGCGAAAGTGCTGCTCAATACTGGTCGGCGTGCTGACCTTAAAGTAGGTACTGCCGACATCGATAAACAGCTTGTTGCCAGCCTGCTCGGGCTGCTTGTCAACGTTCTGGCTCATTGCATAATTCCTATATCGTGAACGATGTCATTAACGATACTGGTGGTATCTTTGGTTAAATCGCACTGTGCGCGCTCGTATTTAAAACAACGGTCGGGAATGGGCACATTGCCACGATCGATGATACGGATGTTCTTCTGCGCATCGCGAATGGTGATCATGTTGTTGTGGTTGATGATGTGCGGCGAGAATGGCACATCGATAATGCCGTTCTTAATGCAGTTGAACACCTTACGCCACAGGGTATCGGCCGGGTCGTTGAATACCGCTTCCATAATGGCCTGAACTTCCAGAGTCAGAATCTCTTCTTCTTCGGCGTCCACAATCTTCGGCAGTCCATTCAAAATGCCCAGAGTGTACTGAGTGTTGGCCACGGTTTTGGCGTTGGCTTCCTTGGTTGGGATGCCCGCAGCTTCTTCACGGGTTTTGGTGATGATCTTATCGGCACCCACCAGCTTGGCGATCACCGTAGACATGTTAATCAGCTGCTCGGCGTAGTCTTTATTGGTTGGGAAGGCGCCCATCCACTGGTGGTAAACCAGGTTAATGGCGGCATCGCCACAGTCGATTTCTTCCGCATAGTGCCGGGCCATCTTCATCAGAACTTCACTGGTGACGGCATCCTGCATCATGGAACCCTGCTGCGCGAACGATACCGAGAACGACTTCACGCCCTCTTCCAGCGACAGCAGCATTTCCAGCAGTTGAACCACAATAGTAATGGCTGGCGGTACCAGCGTCGCCGTGAGCGGGCCGAACGATTCGCGGTTAATGGGCTCGTTCAGGCCAGAGTAGTTGGCGCACACACGCTCTACATACTTCCAGTACAAAAAGGCTTTATCGAGCGGGAAGTTTTTGGAATAGGGCAACAGGTAGGTAATAGGCCCGCCTTCAATCTCAAAAATGCCCGAGGCAATGGCGGTTTCGATCAAAAGGCGCGCATCCGGCGTACCGTGGCGCAGGCTCACCGGCTTATTAAAGTGTGTGAACATTTTGCGCGTGGTGCGGTAGCCGTGGTTAATCAGCGGGTAGCCGTTAAGCATATCGACATCGTTTTCTTCACTCAGGCGCAGCATCTTTTGCGCTGTGGCGTAGTCGTTGAGGCGGGTGTTGGAATCGATGGTCAGTGGCAGTACATCCACATTCGACTTCACGAAGAATTCGCTCAGTTCAAACTGTTTCTTATAGGTCGGGAATCCACCACGCGGCTGCACCAGCATTTTACCCTTGGGCTTATTCTTGAAATGGTGAGAAATAAACAGGTCTTTACTGGCGTTCTTAACGAATTCTGTCACCTCAGCGAAATCGAAGGATTCGACAAACTCGTTACTGAGGATGATTTCTCGTTCTTCCTGTAACAGGCTCATGGGTTATTTCTCTCTTTAATGAATTCTTCCAGCATATCCAGGCCGGTGTTCAGGTCGATCTGATGACAGACGATATCGAAACCATAGTTCTTGTAGCGCGGCTCAATATCTTCAGCATTACCGCTGCCCACCACCAGGTTGCCGCCAATCATCATGATGATGTCGTCCAGTGTTTTATAGCGCGATTTAATGGCCCGAACCTCGCGGCCCCAGCCTTCTGCCTCACCATTAAGCGAGGAGATAAGAATTACATCAGCCCCCGTTTCAACGGCTGCATCAAAGAACTCTTCCAAATACGTGTTTACGCCCAGGTTAAAGACATCAAAGCCTCGCGCCCGTAACGACAAATCTATTAAGCGGTTGGCGACAACGTGAATGTCGTTACCCACAACGCCGGTGACTACCTTCATTGGCTTCACTACCCTATGCCTGTATGTAGATGTGGTTATGTGCGTTAATATTACCAACAATCAAGGCTGTGCGGCATTGCTGATGGCGGCATACAGTCTGCTATTGGCCGCACGATTAACCCCAATTGAACCCATCAACACAGGAAGCAACCATGACATTCTTTACCGCCGATATTTGTGACGAACACAGCGAAATCACCCACGTACTGGAAGCGGGCTACCACAACTACGGCGGCGCCGAAAAATGCGAAGGCGAAATCGTTACCATTAAGCTGGATAAGAACAATGCAGGGCTGATCTCGCTGCTGCGCGATGAAGACGGCACCGGTAAGGTGGTGGTGGTGGATGTGAGCCGCGAATACTTCGCTGTCGTCGGAGAAAACCTGATGAAATTCGCCCACCAGAACAACTACGCCGGCATAATCGTCAACGGCTATATTCGCGATACCTTCCAGATTAAAGACATTCCCGTGGCACTGTATGCCATTGGCACCTGCCCGCGTAAATCGATACCGGTTACCAGTTGTGAACGCGGTAATGATCTCTCATTCGGTGGTGTGGAATTTAAACAAGGCCAGTACCTGTATGCCGATACCGATGGCGTAATTGTGACGCCAGCAAAAATCGTTTAGTTCACCGGCAATTCAGCCCCTGTAGGTCGGGCTTCAGCCCGACAAGCCAATCACAAACCCAGCGGCAAGCGGTGTTGGCCTAAAGGCCAACCTACAAAAAACATCGCTCCTGTAGGTCGGGCTTCAGCCCGACATGCCAACCACAAACCCAACGGCAACCGGTGTTGGCCTAAAGGCCAACCTACAAAAACATCGCTTCTGTAGGTCGGGCTTCAGCCCGACATGCCAACCACAAACCCAGCGGCAACCGGTGTTGGCCTAAAGGCCAACCTACAAAAGCACATCTGTCGGGCTTTAGCCCGACAACCCCCTGAAATGCTCAGGCTAGTGGGCCCGAAGACCAACCTAATAACGAAGTATGAGACTAAAAGCGAGCAATGAACCCATTGGCCGTTAATGGTATTGGGAAGTCTAACAAAAAAGGCGAATCTCTAATGTGGATCGCCTTGTAAGTTAAACTGCGGGGCAGTAGTACTTATATACCTATACCCCTTTTAAATTGAACACTATCGTTAAATTCTTAGCTTAGTTCCAAAGCTTTTTCACAATGTCTAATTTAGTATCGTTGAAGTCTTCCCAGGTTCCCCAACCACCTTCGTTGGTGTCAGCTTCCCAAGCATGATTATATAAACCGCCAGTATCTGCTGATTCTGGATTCAGAGACCAGTAACAACCTTCAATATCCTGATCAACCATGTAGTCAACCAAGGCATTCTGCCATTGCTCGTCAACATTATCGTCACTCAGGTGATCCCACAGATCTTGATAGTAATCATCAGCACCTGCTGGCCAATCAATCATTCCGCCGAATTCACCAACCAGTACCGCATAACCTTCATCACGCAGGTAGCCGAAGTGTTCTTCCCAAGCGGCTTCCAAGGCTTCAGAATCAATCACGATATCACAACCGGCTTCACCTGCGTCATCACCTTCAAGACCTTCACATGCTTCAGTCTGTTCAAGGAATATATTTTTCACAAACACAGAAGGACCGTAAGTATGTGGAGACAGAATCAAACGATCTTGTGGAATATCCAATGGATCGCTTGCGAAGCCATACAGGTTTTCACCCCAGTTTGGCGCTGAGCTTTCATCACCATGTTCAACAGCTGTGTCATCTTTCAGTGCAGAACCAACACCTTCAACAATAATCAGCATATCGTCGTTTACAGCACTGATAGTATCGTAAGCTTTCTCTGCCAGATCTTTCCATTCAGACCAAGTGTAGTTCCAAGGTTCGTTGAAGATATCAACACCCAAGATGTTGTCTACGCCTAACTCTTCAGACAGGCCAGCAACTTCAGCCAATGTTTCCAGCCACAACTCTTCGTTATACTCGTGTACGGTTACACCATCACCAGCATCTACACCACAGGCATAGTCTTCACGGGTGTAATCGTAGTCAACACGATCAGCATCTACATATGGAGGTGTTGCTTCCAGGTCACCAGCGCGCCAGCCAATGTAGTTCGAGCATGAGTGGATATCGATGATAACTTTCAGGCCATAAGCATCTGCTGTAGTAATGAAATCTTCCAGTGCCTGACGAGAGTTTTCCTGCACTACATCTGGGTGGTTTTTCAGTACAACTTCATCAGCGCTGTAGTCTGATGAGTAATCACTTGAAACAGTACTGAATGCATACTCACCAATAGAACCAACACCTTGAGGGTCGGTAGCATCCAATGTTTGCGGTGCAATCGGCAGACGAATCAGATTGACACCTTCAGCCATCGCTTCTTCGATAGTCTGTTCAATAGTACGACCAGTACCGTTGGCTGGCCATTCACTGCCGTCCTGGACCCACCACATGTTTCCTACATAAAGCTCCATTGGTGCGCCACCGGCATTGTATTCAGCATCGCTAGGTTCATGCTGGCCTTCCAGACCAAACCAGCTTACACAGTTAGGTTCAAAGGGGGAGCCGTTCTCAGTGATATAGCCGTTTTCGTCAATACGGTAAATACCCGTGACAGAGGAAGCCGTGTCATCGGTTGAATCGTCAGAGTCGTCGGTTGAATCGTCAGAGTCATCGGTTGAATCGTCAGAGTCATCGGTTGAATCATCAGAGTCGTCAGTTGAATCATCAGAGTCGTCAGTTGAATCATCAGAGTCATCAGTTGAATCATCAGAGTCGTCAGTTGAATCATCAGAGTCATCAGTTGAATCATCAGAGTCATCGGTTGAATCTTCAGAGTCATCAGTTGAATCATCGGTCGTTGTATCATCGGTCGTCTGCTCAGACGTATCCTCTGTATCAGATAAAATATCATCAACTACATCAGACTCCACGGAACAACCCGCTAAAAACACAAGCAGTAATGAGCTTGCTGTTAAATTGAATAGTGAATTATTCACCTAATTCTCCTTAAGAATAAAAAATAATAGTTAGTTTCGTATCAATAATTTTTAAAAAATAAATATTGATAACATTTATTATTATGCGGAGAACCATAGGCCGTTCTAATTTCCTAAGACAGTGTGATTACTTTAAAACACGAGAGATGTCACACTCTCCATGCTACTTTTAATACTAATTTGAGCAGCAATTCTCATAAAATAATTCAGTTATTTATTTTTTTTGAAAAATATTTTTACAAGATACTAAAGAGAGATAATCACCTAACAGTAAAAATATATTTATTAACTCAATCACTATATTTAACGAGCACACTGAATATTTTAGAGTCAGTAGCCATAATAAATCGGAACTGACCTGCGCATTTAACTCTTAACCTAAAAAACATTAAAAGCTTCCAGAAAAGTCATTCTGAAAATTTCAGACCGTCGTTACGACTTAGGAACAGCACTTTAAAAAAATAGAAATATAGATCAGGAAATAATGAAAACCGGTGTTTAACAGCCATCGGCGAAGACGCTGACGTGACTGGCATAGGGGTTTCGGCTCAGCTATTCAAGAGTATGAGGAACGGGACCAATTGCGGGTTGGCTCTTAGTTGAGTAGGCTATCTCCAGATGTGTGAACCACTAAACAGCTTTACTTTGTAACCCTGTTAATGTTGCTACTTTCGCGTGGGGTAAAGCTAGATTAAGCCTCCCCTCGCTATCTGGGAAGCCCAACATCAAGGAATGCAAATGAAATCTATATTCTCTGTTACCGCCCTTCTTTTAATCTCTGCAGGTAGTTTTGCTGGCGAAGCCCAGAACGAGGCAACCTTTAACATGATGTCTTCAATGATGAAGCAGTCTATGGCGCAAGAGATTGAGCCTGTTGCCCAGTGCTTAGGCGTGAGCTCTGCCAAACTTGAAAGCATTGCTGTTCAGGTAATGGACAGTTGTTATAGCCAGCATAAAAATGCAGATTCAGGCAAATTTCCTGACATCCTGTCAAACTGCGTTGTACAAGGTATGGACAAAAATGTTCAGGGAATGGGCATAAGTGAGGCAAAGCTCAACGCCTGTAAGCCTGGAAATGATGATGACGATGAAGACGATTACGCAGCCATAGCGCCTGAACAGATGATGCAACATCAGGCAGAGGATATGGCTGAACTGGAGCAAGCCATGGCTATGATGGCCAAAGCCAGTGAAGGCACACTCGCCGTTATTAGCTTACCCATTTATAGCAACAGCCAGGTGATTATGCACCTGGTGGACGGCATGGAAATCAGGGAAGGCCAAAAGGCATTGCCCGGTGCCACCTTCGCTTCGCCAGATTCATTAGACGAAATTCTCGCCTTCTATCAGGCTGAACTGCCGGAATTTAAGCTGTTTACAATGGATAACGGAGACTACCTGCTGATTGAAGGCGCACCGGACGATTTCGATATGATGAAAAACTACAATGAATATATCACCATGCAGCATGTGTATATTCAGCCGATTACCGGCGGCACGGTGCCATTTGCACCGGCGAACAGCCAATCGATGATTGAAATTGCTTATCGCCCGCGTTCTTAACCGGTTAGTTTTTTCAGTTTAAATTTTCACTGCAGCTAAACAGCAGAAGATAGAAATAGCCCGCTAATCTTAACGATTCGTGGGCTTCTTATTTCTATAAATCGATCTTAAAATCGACAGCACTTTCGCAATAGTCTACCAGGTAAGCTTCACTGGCCGGTGAAATCGCATTTAAGGAGGCTGTAATGAAGAAAATTAACGTAGTCGGCACCAGCGGTAGCGGCAAATCGACATTCAGCCGCAGGTTAGCGGCCAAACTGAATTACCCCTACATTGAAATGGATGCCCTCTATTGGCAACCAAATTGGGGCAAGCCCGCGGATGAAGAATTCTTTGCCATTGTAAAGCAAAGTCTGGCTCGACCTTGCTGGGTACTGGATGGCAATTACAACCGAACCGGGCCAATCAAATGGGCCGAGGCCGACACCATTATCTGGCTGGACTACGCCTTCAGCAGAACCCTCTTTCAGGCGGTAAAACGGGCACTGAGTCGTTTAATAAGTGGCCGAGAGCTCTGGCCGGGTACAGGTAACAAAGAGTCATTCCAAAAATTATTTTTCAGCAAAGACTCGATCGTTCTGTGGACAATAAAAACCCACAAAAGCAACCGCCAACGATACCAGCAGTTACGCGCGAACCCGAAATACAGCCATATTAATTTTGTTCACCTGAGTAACCCTAAAATGGCCGATGAGTACCTTAAGCTGCAATCAACAAAAGCAGATCAAAATACAGTTGACCCAACACATCACCCAACAGACCAAGTGCGAGGCTAAACATGACCAAAGAACTTACCGGCAGCTGTTGCTGTGCAAGCGTGGCCTTTAAACTGAAGGACGATTTCACCAAGTTCTTTTTCTGCCATTGTGAGCAATGCCGAAAACTCACAGGCTCAGCGCATGCTTCTAATCTATTCACCGCGCCCGATAACATTGAGTGGATTCGGGGCGAAGATAAAATTACCCGTTACCAACACCCAACCCGCGCCTTTACTAAAGCATTTTGCAGTGTGTGCGGTTCAGCCTTGCCCTACTTGAGCGGAAACAAAAAAGCCCTGAAGGTACCGGCCGGCTCATTAAACGAAGAACCATCTAAGATGCCCGATGCTCAAATATTTTGTGCGGAGCAGACAGGCTGGCATAAGGCAGGCTTGAATGTGAAGAAGACCGAGGGTTTTCCGGAATAGCAATAAAAAGCCCGCTTGAAAACTCAAAGCGGGCTTCTACTTTCTAGAAAAAATCTTAAAACTTACAGCACTTTCGCAATCGATTGCGCCAGGTAATCGACATTGCTCGGTGAAATACCGGCAATCGAAATTCGGCTGGAACCAACAATGTAGATGCTCGATTCATCCTGAATGCGCTGCACCTGCTCTTTGCTGATACCCAGGAATGAGAACATGCCCTTTTGGCGGGTAATGAAGCTGAAGTCTTGCTGTACGCCATTTTCAATCAGTTTATCGACCAGCAACTGACGCATGCCGTTGATGCGGTCGCGCATTTCGGCCAGTTCGCCATACCATTGCTGTGTCAGTTCAGCCGAGTTCAGAATGGTTTCTACAATCGCAGCACCGTGCGCTGGCGGCATGGAATAATTCACGCGCACAATCGCCGGCAGAATAGTCCCCACGGTATCGCTTTCTGCAGCAGAGGCACTGATGACTGAACAAGCACCGATGCGCTCGCGGTACAGGCCGAAGTTTTTCGAGCAGGAACCACAGATAACCATGCGGTCGACGATATCTGCCATTAAACGCAGGCCGTAGGCATCGGCTTCCAGGCCATCACCAAAGCCCTGATAGGCCATATCAACCACCGGCGTGAAGCCCACTTCTTTCACCAGCTCGGCTACCTGTTGCCATTGCTCGTTGTTTAAATCCATACCGCTAGGGTTGTGGCAGCAGGCGTGAATCAGCACGGCATCTTCGGCCGGCACATCTTTCAGCGCTTCCAGCATGCCGTTGAAATCCAGGCAGTTGTTTTCGTAATCGTAGTACGGGTAGGTTTTCACCGTTAAGCCAGCGGCCGTGAATACGCCCTGGTGGTTCGCCCAGGTTGGGTTGCTCACCCAAATGGTGGCGCCCGGCTTGCAGCTGTTGATGAATTCACCGGCAATACGCAGTGCGCCGGTACCGCCCGGAGTAGACAGCGTGCGAATACGTTTTTCAGCAATCACACGGTGCTCACCCAGCATCAGTTCGGTGAACTTTTCGTTAAACAGGGCTGAACCCATTGAGTTGATATAAGCCTTGGTGTTTTCATTATCTACACGGAATTGTTCAGCGGCTTTAACGCAGGCCAGAACCGGGGTATTACCGGCTGCGTCTTTGTAGATACCGGCACCTAAGTCAATCTTGTTCGGGTTAGTGTCGGCGGCGAACTTAACGGAAAGCCCCAGAATCGGGTCTGCAGGGCGAGGCTGTAGATGTGAAAACATGGCGTGATTAACCTTTTGAGTAACAGAGCAAGTTATTTTAGCACCCCAGGCCCGGCTTATTTGAACCAGCGGGTACGAGCGACAAACCTGCTAATAATACCCGATTTTCAAGGCATGAATACCCTTGGCGGGCGCTGCTGTGACAGAAATCAGCCTTTGCAGTAAACGGCCGGAATTGTGCCTGACGACACTGGCAAACGGCGCCCTTCGCGGCTACACCACCGGCACCTTCACCCAGCCAGGCACTGACCGCTTGGTCCATTTAGCGAAGCGCAGCTTATCGCCGTTGTAGAAGTTGCGGTAGGCGGCAACGGCATCGCCCGGCACCTTGTATTCATCGGGCATTGCCTGTGGGAAAGGGGTAAGCCCTTTGCTTTCAAAGGTGAAGGCTTCAATCTTCGGCAGCACGGAAATCGACTTATGATCCTGCGGCTTTTCGAAGCGATAACGGTATTCACGGTTCAGTGCCAGCGTCAGCTCCTGCAGCCACAGAAAGTTATCGTACGACTCCTCCACCCACAAAACACAGGGGTGCTTCACATGCGTCGACTTATAGGGCGTTTCAAAGCCCTTTTTGTTCAGTGCTGTGCAAAGCAGCTGCACGCTCTCGAGAATCATTTTTATGGCGTGTTGATCGCAATGGTAGCGGGCGCAGGTTTCTATATCGGTATCGAGCACAAAGATATTCATTTCAGGTTCGTTTTCAGCCTCAACAATCCCTTGTACGCTCATCGTGGCCATCTGGATTCACCACCTGATTAAAGATTGTGAATACCCGCCCTAATGAACCGGCAAATCTGCTACATTTTCCACCTCTTAAAAGCAGCCGGAACAGGCTGCATCAGATAACGAAGAACCATCGCACCGACCGCTTGTACTCGCCACTCTTTCTGAGTGTTTCATTCAATCATTGTTCGCAAAAGGAGAACCCATGAAAACATTAACGTTTGGCGAAATGATGCTGCGTTTAAAACCGGCTGGCTTTCAGCGTGTTATTCAAACCGATACCTTTGAAGCCGGTTACGGCGGTGCCGAGGCAAACACAGCAGTTTCGCTGGCGCTGCTCAATAACGATGCCGCTTACCTGACCAAATTACCTGAAAACGCGCTGGGCGATGCCGCCCTGGCAACACTGCGTAAATACGGTGTGGATACCCGCCGTATTCTGCGTGGCGGCCCGCGTCTGGGTATGTATGTATTTGAAAAGGGTAACGGCGCACGCGGTACCGGCGTGGTTTACGACCGTGCCGGCAGTTCGGTAGCGACCGCGAAAAGCGAAGAATTCAACTGGCCGGAGCTGATGAAAGACGTCGGCATCTTTTACTTTTCTGGCGTAACACCGGCGGTTTCTGACGAGCTGGCCAAGGCGCTGAGCGCGGCACTGAGCTACTGCAAAGAGAACCAGATCACCGTTATCTGCGATCTCAACTACCGCGGCAAAATGTGGTCGCCGGAACAGGCTCAGCAGGCCATGAAAGACATCATGCCGTTTGTCGATGTATGCATCGCCAACGATGAAGACTTTGAAGCCATGCTCGGCATTAAGGCGTTCGATGGCAACCTGGCGCACGGCATCGACCAGATTGAAGATTTCCGCCTGGGCATGAAGGAAATTACCAAGCAATACCCGAACTGCAAAACCGTGGCCAGCGTATTGCGTAACATCCACTCGGTGGAGCAGAGCGACTGGATGGCCATTCTGTATAAGGATGATCAGTTCTTTGAAACGCCGATCCACAACATCAATGTGATGGAAGGTGTAGCGGCGGGCGATGCCTTTGGTGCCGGGTTAATCCACGGCATTGTGAATAACTTTGCAGATCAGGAATGCATCGACTTCGCCATTGCGGCGAGCGTTCTGAAGCTTTCCATCAGTGGCGATTTAAACCTGGTGACCGAGGCCGAAATCCGCTCGGCCATGTCGAAAGGCAATTCGCGCCTGAACCGATAACCTATTTGGTTTCCGCCAAGCTAATGTAATCGCCACTGGAGGCTGATAAGTCTTCGTGGCGAAACATAATCCGATCCACCTTAAAGTAACGCGAGCGACCCGACAGTACAAAGGTGTATGGCTCGCCGGCATAGAGGCGGTAAACCGCAACCCGTTTGTTGGTATCACCGCCTAAATCCAGTCTGTTGCCGTACATCCAGCTGAATGATAGGTTGCTGCCACCGTACATTTTTGTATCGGTCATCAGCGTATCCAAATCGGCATCGCAGCCGTGCTGATCACAGACGTTATCACCGGCATCGAAATTGCCTTCCAGACGAACATAAGCATCGTTCGCCACATCGGTTCGGGTTTCACCATTAATTTCCAGTATTTCCTTCGATGCTCGCATATGCAGATAGTAGAGCCCACTCTGGTCCACCGTGAACGTATATTCCAGTGGTGAGTTCGGGTTGCCACTGATGGCCGAATTGCCGTCAAACTCCAGATAACCGTCTCCGGTGTAGCCGGAAACAGCGGTATCTTCAAACCATTCGCCCAGGTCTTCGGTCAGGGTGTTTTCCGCTTCTATAATGACCAGGCCATCGGCGCCTGCATAGGTCGTTGCAGTCGCTTCATCCGCCGTTGCATTAAGGAAGCTTTCAGCAACCACGAGCACCACCCAATCTTCATCACTGTAATCTGCCGGGTAGCTCAGACTGACATTTCCGGCCCCGCTGATACTGGTGGTCTGGCTGTATTCGCCTGTGCGCGGGTTCATCCAGTGAAGCTGATAAGTATCGTCATTCGGCAGCGTGATATTTGTCGCCCCACCTTCGCGCAGATAAATAACATAAGCGTTACCGGCATCGGACAGTACCCAATCGGTTCCGGTGTCGGTTGCATCGTTATCTCGGCTGAGATCCTGTAAATCCATACCGAATTGGCCTTGCAGGGTGTCTGCAAAAAAGCTCACCAGATAGCCACTTTGCGCCCAATAGCTGTCGAATTCGCGCAGGTCTTCAACCGCCAGATCGTAAGCATGGCCAGAGCCATCATTCTTTAAATACCATTCAAAGCCGGCGCCACCAGACATGACACTGGCCCACATCCAGTAAATTCGCTGACGATCGCTGACTTCATCATACGGTGTCGGTGCATTGCTGCCCGATGCTTCCGTAAAGCTAACGATCCAGCGATGTCCGGCGGCTTCGGAGGCTTCATGCCAATAAACCACATCACCGTAAACACCTTCGCCATAGCTGCTGTTCAGGCCATCAGTTTCTGGAATGGCGCTGTACTGAATAGTCAGGCCATCAAAGTTTGAATCGCCCAGCATTCCTTCATATTCACTCTGCTGAGACGGGTATGTATGCAGGGTGATCTGATGGCCGTATGGATCGAAACTTTTAAAGAACTCGGCGAACGCCTGACGTTGCGCGGTGGTATTGGTATTCTCTTCGCCCAGGTTCCACTGAATGGCTGGGTGGTGCGCAAAGCGCGATATTAATTCGCGATAATAGAGCTTGCGCTCCAGCCCAAGGTCACCGCCATTTAAATCCTGGTCGTTTTCCGTTTCCTGGGTCACCAGGTGAATCATAATGCCGTTTTCAGTCATGTGATCGAAGGCAATTTCCCACTGATCCAACTTGCTGATATCGAAGGTTTTCACATCGCTGTTTTCATTGTATTCCGTCCAGGGGTGTGCATCGCAGCCATCTCCATTAACGGTGTTGGCCATGACATACATTGCATTCACCTTATGGCCGGCAATGTAATTAATCAGCCCGATTAAACTTTTACCGCGCTCGTCATCACCCCAGGAAGGGTCACCGTCTTGCCAGTCATCTTCATGCTCAGCAAATGAATGCAGTATGCCTTTGCAGCTGCTGGCATTATCGTATTTGTAGGTATTATCAAACTCGTCGTATCCGAAAATATTTTCCGGACTGTCCATGCCGCCCTCGATGTATATCGAGCCATCACCCGCGAATCGCAAATAGTGTTCACCGGCAACATGGCGCAGCAAACCGTGATTACGCAGGTCGGTCGCTGAAGCGCTGGCATCGGCAACCGAGAACATGCCAGAAAGTCCATCCAACTCGTCAACAGCGACACCGTCACCGGGCTCTTCAGAAACCGCAATACTGCTGCCGGTTCGGAACGACACACTGTACTGCCATTCACCGGTCGTTGGTGGCGCAAAGTATGCCCGCCATGTATCGCCGGTCGCGGCACCGGTGTAGGCGGCGGCACCGTCGGCCGCAAAGTGCCCCGGCACTGCATAGGTTAAGTCGTTTTGACTAAAGGTCACGTTGAAGCGGTAGTCTGTAAAGGTGGCATCGTCCGCCTCGCTCGCCTGAAAGCCCTGGCATAACAGTTCCACACGGTGCCATTGCTCCAGCGTACCCGTGACCGTACAAGTGCCGGCAGTCTCTGTATCCGAGCCGGGATCTTCCGATGCCTCATCATTATCATCGTCTGTACTGCTGTCGTCATCGTCGTCGGCAAAGACATCTGAACAAAGGCCGTCTGCGCACATGCAATAGCTGGTATCAGATTGACTGTTCACACAATCGTAAGCGGTGCTGCCCCACAGCGTCTGACACTGCGCTGTGGTATTACATTCGTCGTAGGTTACATCTTCGCCTTCCAGATAATCGACGGCGTCCTCGATATCGCCATCATCACCATCGGCGCTGCTGTCATCTTCGGAGTCGTTGTCAGCAGTATTTTCATCGGTGCTGTCTTCTGTACCGTTATCCACCTGATCGGCAACGTCGCCATCGCTGAGTGATTCGCTGCTCCCCAGAGAGCTGGAATCACAACCCACCAGAAACAGGCCAGCAGCCAACCCGATTGTCAGCCAAATCTTTTTAGTCAGAAACACGTTGAATACCTTTTACTATTGAGCAATCCAGTGAATGCGCATGATCCGCTACGGACGTCAGTAGTTAGTCCAAATTATTATTTTGTTCTTTTACTTTAGGACCATCAGTTCAGAATTTAAACAACAGACCACGGTATCTGAGTGTCAGCTCTCACTTCCCAACCAAATAAATACCGGGCAATTTGTTTGCAGATTAATTCGCAGTATTTCAGCAGTTTGTGTGCAACTACAGCGCCTGACCAAGCGCCAGCTTAATAAAATCGCGAATGTATATATCGTCTTTATCCGGCACCCGATAACCCACATGAATGTTTTTATGGATGCCTTCTTTGCCCAGGCGCACGGTTGAGATGGGCAGCGTTTTCTGGTGGGCCTGCGCCAGCCACTTAGGCAGTGTGGCAATACCGCGATTATTGGCGACCATCTGCAGAATAATTTCTGTATCTTCCAGGGTTTTATGTTTCTTCGGCCGGCACTGCGCAGGTAGTAAAAACTGCTGAAACACATCCAGCCGGGTAATTTCTACCGGGTAAGTAAAGAGTATTTGGTCGGATAAATCGGCCGCTTCAACGAAGGCTTTCTGCGCCAGCGGGTTCGCGTTACTGACCAGTAAAACCTGCTCGTAAGGAAACACCTTTTCAAAGGCAATGCCGTCTTTCAGGATCGGGTCCGGCGTGATCAGGATATCAATATCGTGATTAAACAACGCCGCCATGCCGCCAAACTGAAAGCGCTGCTTAACGTCGATATCGATGCCGTTATATTGCTGTAGAAAAGGCTCAACCACCTTCAGCAGCCACTGGTAGCAAGGGTGACACTCCATACCGATGTGCAAACTGCCGCGCTCGCTTTTGGCGAACTGATCCAGCACTTCATCGATGCGCTCCAGCTGCGGCAGAACGCGGCTGGCCTGACTCAGCAGGTACTCGCCGGCTTCGGTCAGGCGGATCTTCCGGCCGTCTTTCTGCCACAGGCTCACGCCCTTTAAGGCTTCCAGCTTTTTAATGGTATGGCTCAGCGCCGACTGGGTCAGATTCAGGCTTTCAGCCGCTGCGGTGAGTGAGCCGCGCCGGTCTATTTCCCGCAGAATGGTCAAATGGATGCGTTCAATCACGTTTCAAACCATGAATTAAATTAATAGATTGATGAGAATAAACCATTTTTACTCATCATTACTATTGCCTATTCTGCGTTCTGTCTTACAGCCAACAACGAATACTGAGAGCGCTCACATGGCAACACAACACAACTTAGGCTTTCCGCGCATCGGCGGAAAACGCGAACTGAAGTTCGCACTGGAAGATTTCTGGCACGGCAAAAGCGACGCTGCCGAGCTGCAAAATACAGCGCTGACCCTTCGCCAACAGAACTGGCAGACACAGGCCACTTTGGATTGGGTGCCGGTTGGCGATTTCTCGCTTTACGATCAGGTGCTGGATATGAGCCACACCCTGGGCAACCTGCCGGAACGTGGCCAGCACGGCGGCAGCGAACTGGATCAATACTTCCGCATTGCCCGCGGCCGCTCCGCGCACGATTCGGACTGCCACTGTGTCGCCGCCGGTGAAATGACCAAATGGTTCGACACCAACTACCACTACATTGTGCCGGAAGTCAGTGCCGATACGGAGTTTTCGCTCAACTCAGAGCGCCTGCTGACCCAGTTTACGGAAGCACAGCAGCAGGGCGTACATGCCAAGCCGGTTGTCATTGGCCCGGTTACCTACCTGTGGCTGGCGAAAAGCAAAGACAGCAGCAACCGCCTGAACCTGCTCGATAAACTTCTGCCGGTTTACCGCCAACTGCTGGATGAACTGGCCAGCGCCGGGGCCGAATGGGTTCAGATAGACGAACCGGTTCTGGTGACCGAGCTCGACGATGCCTGGCGCTCCGCAATAGAACGCAGCTACCACACACTGAAGTCTGAACGGCCCAAGCTGTTGCTAACCACCTACTTTGGCACTCTGGAACAAAACCTTCGCCTGGCCTGCGAGCTGCCGGTGGCCGGTTTGCACATCGATGCCGTGCGCGGTCACAGTGAAGTCTGCAAGGTGATTGACTGGCTGCCGTCTCACAAGGTGCTGTCGCTGGGCGTGATCGATGGCCGCAACATCTGGAAAACCGATTTGAACCGCCTGCTCGATTGGCTGGAGCCTGTCGCAGAGCAACTGAAAGAGCGGCTGTGGCTGGCGCCCTCCTGTTCGCTGCTGCATGTACCGGTGTGCCTGGAAAGCGAACCAACGCTGGATGCTGAAGTTAAAAACTGGCTGGCCTTTGCCCGCCAGAAGCTGACCGAGCTGAATACCCTGGCCAGCGCCATTAATCAGGGCCGCGCCAGTGTTGCAGAGCAGCTGGCAGAAAACCGCCTGGCGATTGAAAGCCGCAGCCACTCAACGCGGGTACACAACGCAGCCGTTGAACAGTCCGTTGCAGCCATCGGCGAAAGCGACGGCCAGCGTCAGAGCAGCTTCGCTGAGAGGGCAAAGTTACAGGCCGACGCACTGCAATTGCCGAGCTTCCCCACCACCACCATTGGCTCGTTCCCGCAGACACCAGAAATCCGCGCGGCGCGGCGCGCCTTTAACCAGCAGCAACTTTCAGCCGAAGAATATGAAGCCCGTATGCAGGCAGAAATCTGGCGCGCGGTGAAAGAGCAGGAAGAACTGGGCCTGGACGTTCTGGTACACGGCGAGGCCGAGCGCAACGACATGGTGGAGTACTTCGGTGAGCAACTGGAAGGCTTTGTATTCAGCCGCTTCGGTTGGGTGCAGAGTTATGGTTCACGCTGCGTGAAGCCGCCCATCCTGTTTGGCGATGTTCGCCGGCCAAAGCCAATCACTGTCGACTGGGCGCGCTATGCGCAATCGCTAACCAACAAACCGATGAAGGGCATGCTCACCGGCCCGGTGACGATTCTGAACTGGTCGTTCGTGCGCGATGATCAACCCCGAAGCCAAACCTGCCGGCAGCTGGCGCTGGCCATTCGCGATGAAGTGCAAGATCTGGAAAAGGCCGGTATTAAGATTATTCAGATAGACGAAGCCGCCCTGCGCGAAGGCTTGCCATTACGGAAATCACAGTGGCAGCACTATCTGAACTGGGCCGTGGATGCCTTCCGCCTGAGCGCGAATGGCGTTGATGATAAAACTCAGATTCACACCCACATGTGCTACTCCGAGTTCAACGACATTATTGAAGCCATCGCGCAGATGGATGCCGACGTGATCACCATTGAAACCTCGCGCTCCGATATGGAACTGCTCGATGTGTTTGATGAGTTTGAATACCCCAACCAGATTGGACCGGGCGTTTACGATATTCACTCACCGAACATTCCTACGGTTGAGCAAATGGCGCAGCTGATGAATCAGGCCAAGGCGCGCATTCCAGCAGAGCGGCTGTGGGTCAACCCGGATTGCGGCTTAAAAACCCGCCAGTGGCAGGAAGTATTGCCGGCACTGAAGAACATGGTGGATGCCGCGAAAGAGTTACGCGCGGCGCTGTAGAGCCGGCGCTGCAGGTTACTGGTCATCGGTAATCACACTCTGCAAAAGCTGCCATGCCGCCGGAAAGCTTTCAGGCTGATAGAACTTCACCTTTTCCTGCAGCGGTATAGGCAGCAGCTCCAGCAGGCGGCCGCAAACCCAGGCCGCATCACCAAAGCGCGGCTGCGGGTACAACTCGGCAAGCTCGCCATATTCGGCGAATACATCACGCAACACATGGGCTGTGCGCTCGGCATGCTCGGGCTGCACCGCCAGCTCTGGCCAGTGGCTGATTGGCCTGGCCTGCGCAATGCGCAGCTCATCCTCTTCCATATTCAGTTTAGAAAGGCTGACCAGTTGCTGAGCCACAACCGTCACGCCCAGCAGCCCATCATCCAGCTGTGTGAAATCTGAAAACTTTACCCAGGCACCAATCGGGTACGTTTGAAACGGCAGCTGAGGTTGATACAGCGTGAGTGCAAAGCCGGTATCGCCGGCCGCCTCCTTCACCAGGCGCAGGTAACGCGGTTCAAAAATTCTCAGTTTAGTAACGCCGCCCGGCAACAGAAATACCGGTAACGGGAAGACACCTAATTGCATTTTACATCCTCGACTGTTTTGAACTTATACGCACCAAGCCCGTTTTCAGATGAGCGATCGCTGTTTATCACCTCATAATAGTGCAACTTAAATGTCATGCCGCCCGGTTCGCGAAATTAGCCACAGCCATCTACTCTATGAATGACCATAGGGTAGTGATAATCCATATTCATGATGACGAACAGCGTAAAAAAACCAGTCTGTTTTGTGCTGATGCTGCTGAGTGCAATCGCTCTAAGCCCTGTTCAGGCAAATGAAGATGAGGCCCGGCCGGTGTTTATAATGCATTCCAGCCAGGACCCAAACTCGCCAACTTCAGACTGGCTGAAACGGGTTTATGCCGAACTGTTCCGGCGTATAGGTGTACCGTTGGAGGTTGTGTACTTCCCCGGGCAACGCGCCAACGTGGCCGCGCAAGCTGGCGATATAGACGGCCAGTTCACCCGTATTTATGACTATCAGAAGCTTTTTAAAGACCAGCTGCGCATTAACGTGCCGGTTATAAAACTGAACACCGTTGCTTATGCCAGAGTGGAAGACAACCTGTTTCTGCCCAATGGCTGGTCGAGTTTTGAAAGCCTGAACCTGCGCATCGACTATGTGCGAGGCATCGTTATTTCAGACCTCAATTTGAAGCAATGGGTTGCCCCGGAGAACCTGACAAACTCCACCGACCTGCGCGAAGGCCTGCTTAAACTGAAGTACAACCGAACCGATGTTTTTGTGCACGGCAACATCGCTGTTGAACCCGCCCTGGATGGCGAAGAGTACAAAGATGTACTGACCGCCGCCGGGTTAATGGATGTCACCCTGCTCTACCCCTACATTCACACCCGGCACTTTGAGTACGCACCGAAGATGGAAAGCGCGCTTAACCAAATGAAGCAGGAAGGCCTGTTACTGCAGTATTGCATCGATGCCTACGGCGAGGATTACCGGCTGTTCTGCCGCAGCATTCAGCCGCTGGAGTAACCCCTTATGCGGCAAACACCAGGCCGTAAGCTGCACAGCTGGGCACAGCCATCACACAAACAATAATAATTATCATTTGCATAAAGAGCATCAACTCTTAGAATACTCCGCCTATTGCGCGAATACGCCAGCGACCGCGGAGCCCCCTGAGCTTGAAACAACCACTGCATGCCAGCCCCTTAGATGTCACCATTCACTGGACAGAACACGAAATCCCTCATATTCAGGCCAGCAGCTATCGGGCTTTGGGTTATGGCTACGGCTATGCTCATGCGCACGACCGGCTGGCCGAGCTCTCTGCCCAGGCCATTGCACTGCGTGGTGAACGCAGCAAATACTTTGGCGCAGAACGCAGCTCGACCATTGGGTTTCTGACTACCACCAACCTGAATTCCGATTTAATGTACCGGCTGAGGCTGCCTCAGCACTGGGTCAACCAGGCATGGCTGCAACTGAGTAACGATGCCAGAGACTACCTGCAAGGCTATGTGGACGGCCTGAATGAGTACGCCAGCCAGCTCAGCGAATATGATAAATCACAGCTCTTCAGCGAAGAGCCGCTGGTGAGGTTTCATACCGACGATGTGGTCCGCGCAACCATGCGCTTCGGCATCATGAAAGAGCTGATCGAGATCGGCCCGCATCTGGTCGCCACCTCAGACTACTGGCAGCACCAGCGGGCCACCGCCACTGCGCCATCGCCACACAGCCAACCGGTGGGCATTGAAGGCGGTTTTGGCAGCAACGGCTGGGCGTTTGGTGGTGATGTAACCGAGAACCAGAGCGCCATCCTGCTGGCCAACCCGCACTCAGCCTGGAAAAGAACGCCGCATCAGCAGCGCATTTACATGCATCAGTATCACCTGACTATTCCCGGTGAGCTCGATGTGGCCGGCAGCTCCTTTTTGGGCTTCCCGCTGCCGATGACCGGTTACAACGCCGATGTGTCCTGGACCATTCTGGATGCCGTCACGGTAACGGCCTTTGTTATGCAGCGCATGCAGGTGGAACCCAATTCAGCACAGCCCAGCTACCAACTGGGTGGCCAAACAAAACCGCTACAGTTTAAAAACATCCACATTGAGGTGCTCACCGAAGCCGGCGATCTGGAAACACAATGCTTCACCTTTGCCTTTTCTGAATTAGGCCCGCTTTACCACCTGCCGGAACGCCCCAACAAACCACAGGGCTGGTACGCCATCACCAATGCCGGTGAACAAAATGCCAAAGGCATTGATCAGTTTCTTGCCGTCGCGAAATCCACCTCGAGCCAGAGCTTTGTTAACGCGATTGAAAACCATCGCGGCATTCTCTGCCAGCTGCTGGCCGCCGACCGCTATGGCGAAGTGGCCTATTGCGTTGCCGGTAACGTACTGGCTGCCAGTGATGAACAGCTGGCGCGCTGCCGCATAAATGGCGACGCTGTTGCGTTTAACGTGCTCGATGGCAGCAAAAATGAAAGCCGCTTTCGCGATAGCAAGGGCGTACCGCTGAAAGCCGACAGCGATTTTTACCCGAACGTCATTTCGCGCGGCATTATTCACAACACCAATAACAGCTACAAATTTACCGAATGGGGCATTGAGCAGCGCGACTACGCCGCCGTGTTCGGCCAGCACAAAGCGGAGCACAGTGCGGGGAAGCATATCGCGGCCGGCTTACGCTACGACCCACGGCTGGTGATGTCTCACAAGCGCATCGGTGAGCTGCAGCGCACCGGCAAAATCAACAGCCAACAGGCACTGACCCTACTTTTTGATAACCGCAACTATGCGGCAGAAACCTTTCTCGATGAACTGCTGACATTACCCAGAGAAGACCGTTCGCAAACCGTGCAGCAGGCGCTGGCCGCTTTGCAGCGCTGGGACCGGAAAAACAATTCAGAAAGCAAAGGCGCCCTGCTGTTTAATCAATTCTGGAACCGGGTAATTGAAGCCAAACTGTTGCAGGTGCCGGTGAATGGCGACCCGGCACTCGGCACCTCACTGACATTAAATGAGGCCACTGAAGCCACCATTTTTTCAGCACTGGAAGACGCATGTACCCAGCTGCAGCAACTGGCGATTGAGCCGGATATTGCATGGGGCAAGGTACTGAAACAACAGGCCGGTGATGCCTGGGTGCCACTGCACGGAGGCAACTACCAGGAAGGAATTCTCAACAGTGAAATGCCGGCAGAGCTCACCTCTAATGGCTTTACCCATATCCTGTTCGGCAGCGCTTATGTGCAGCTGAGCGAGTGGCAGAACGACAGACTGCAGGTTGCTGCATTGCTCAGCCATGGCCAGAGTGAGAACGCCAACAGGCGCAACAAACATAAAGCGGTGTGGCAGTTTTCCAATAAAAAACTCAGTCCGGTGCCGTTCCACCCCGATCAGCTGGCACAGGCACGTATCAGCCACAGCCTTACCCTTCACTACCTGCCGCAGTAATGGCAAAAAAGAAAAAACAGCGAGCCTGACCATGCATAAATTTTTAACACATTGCGTCCTTATTCTTTTGCTGATGACCCGCCACAACGTGCAGGCTGCAGAGCTAGCAGCTGCGCCGGTTCAGCAGCCACAGACGATCGCGACCCTGAGCCTGGCCGCACTGGATACGCTCGATACCCTCGGTGTGCCGGTACAGGGGCTGGTGCAGCAATATGCACTCGACTATTTACAAAAATACCAAAACGATAGCTACCAAAACATCGGGACTTTTTTTGAACCGGATGTCGAAGCCATCGCCGCGCTCAACCCGGATTTAATTGTTATTGGTCCGCGCTCGGCAAAGTTTAAAAAACAGTTGTCGGGTATTACCGAGGTGTTTGACTCCTCGGTTTGGGGCGGTGGCTTCTTTCAGCAATTTCACGAACAGACGCTGGCACTTGCGCGTTTAGTCAATAAGGAGGCGGAGGCCATAAACAAACTCACCGCCATTCAGCAGAAAGTCAGCCGGGTAAAAAGCATCGCCCCTGAGCGAGGCAAGGCGTTAGTGCTGGTTGTGCGAGGCGGTAAGGTTTACGCGTTTAACACGGCCTCCCGACTGGGTTGGGTGTATCAGGATTTAGCCATTCCTTCAGCGATAGACAACACGGAAAGCAGCGATCATGGCCAGCTGGTTTCATTTGAATGGATACTTTCCGTGCATCCGGACTGGCTGTTTATTCTCGACCGGGATGCCGGCCTGGGGCAGGCAGCAGCGGCCCGGACGCTGATGCAAAATGCGGTGATCGCACAAACCCCGGCCGCTCAGAAAAATCAGATGGTTTATCTGGACCCTTACGCCTGGAACGTTGGCTATGGTTTGACGGCGGTGGATATCTCGATTAGCCAAATACTGGATGCTTATCTGAATTCAGAATTAAACCCATAAAAAAAGAGGAATCGGCTTCCTCTCAGACTGATGACAAAACTACCGCTGCCTTCGAGGCGGTGAAAAGGTATCACTTAAATGGACGTCGAAAACATGGATGTTTTCGTCGAGCGTATCAGGACGATACTTGCAGCGGTCCATTTAAGTGATACCTTTTCGGCGGCGGGGTTATCCACAACCAAAGAGGAAGCATCCGCTTCCTCTTTGGTATTTCCATTCGTACTGAGCGGCTTAGTACATACCGGCATCCGGCATCGCAGGCGCCTTAGAAGCTTCCTTTGGTGCGTCGGTCACCATGACTTCGGTGGTCAGCAACAGCCCGGCAATGGAACCGGCATTCTGCAGCGCTGAGCGGGTCACCTTGGCGGGGTCGATAATGCCCATCTCCAACATATCGCCATAGACATCGGTTTGCGCGTTGTAGCCGTAGGTTTCGGTGCTTTCTTTTCGCACCTGCTCGAGCACCACGCTGGCTTCCACACCGGCATTGGCCACAATCTGACGGAACGGCTCTTCCATCGCCTTCAGCGCAATACGGGCACCCACTTTCTGGTCTTCATTAGCGTATTGCAGATCCATGTTTTTCACCTTGTCGGCAATGCGTACCAGCGCTACGCCACCACCGGGGACGATCCCCTCTTCAACCGCCGCGCGGGTCGCGTGGAAGGCATCATCCACCAGGTCTTTGCGCTCTTTCATTTCCACCTCGGTGGCCGCGCCTACTTTAATGACAGCAACACCGCCGGCCAGTTTGGCAACGCGCTCCTGCAGCTTTTCTTTATCGTAATCGGAAGTGCTCTTGTCAATTTCCGCACGGATTTGCGCCACGCGTTTTTCAATAGCGGCTTTCTCGCCGCTGCCATCGACAATGGTGGTGAAGTCTTTCCCGATAACCACACGCTTAGCGGAACCCAAATGGCTAAGCTCGGTGGTTTCCAATGACAGGCCGACTTCTTCGTTAATGACCGTCGCACCGGTCAGAATGGCAATATCTTCCAGCATGGCTTTACGGCGATCACCAAAGCCCGGCGCTTTCACCGCCGCCACCTTGATAATGCCGCGCAACTGGTTCACCACCAGCGTCGACAGCGCTTCGCCTTCCACATCTTCGGCAACCAGCAGCAAAGGCTTGCCGTCTTTCGCGGTGGCTTCAAGAATGCTGATCAACTCGCGCACGTTGTTGATTTTTTTATCCACCAGCAGGATGCTCGGGTTATCGAGTTCCACCTGCATCTTTTCCTGATTGTTGATGAAGTACGGTGACAGGTAACCGCGGTCAAACTGCATACCTTCCACCACATCCAGTTCGTTTTGCAGTGATTTACCTTCTTCAACAGTCACCACACCGTCGCGGCCGACCTTTTCCATCGCTTCGGCAAGAATATCGCCAATGTCGGTATTCCAGTTGGCAGAAACCGTCGCCACCTGACCGATAGATTTGGAATCGTTACAAGGCTTGGAGATGGCGTGCAGCTCTTCCACCGCCGCTTTGACAACGGTATCGATACCGCGTTTCAGATCCATCGGGTTCATACCGGCAGCAATGGCTTTGTGACCTTCACGCATCAGCGCCTGCGCCAAAACGGTGGCCGTGGTGGTACCATCACCGGCGACATCAGCCGTTTTTGAAGACACCTCCTTCACCATTTGCGCGCCCATGTTCTGGAACTTATCGCTCAGCTCAATTTCTTTGGCGACAGATACGCCGTCTTTGGTGACACGCGGTGCGCCAAAGCTTTTGTCCAGAATAACATTGCGGCCTTTAGGGCCTAAGGTAGCTTTTACGGCATCGGCTAAAATATTGACGCCAGATAAAATCTTCTGACGGGCGTCATCGGCAAACATTAATTCTTTAGCGCTCATGCTGCTTTCTCCTTCGCGGTTTCTTTTTCAACAATTGCCAGTACATCACTTTCTTTCAGGATAAGAAGCTCTTCTCCCGCATGTTTGATTTTGTTACCTGCGTAAGAACTGTACAGTACAAGGTCACCTACTTTGACATCCAAAACCCGTGTTGATCCGTCTTTCAGTACCTGACCGGAACCCACTGCGATTACCTCGCCCTGGTTCGGTTTTTCAGTTGCTTTATCCGGAATAACAATACCGCCAGCGGTTGTGTTTTCAGCTTCGACCTGCCGAACAACCAATCGATCATGTAGTGGTTTTAAAGCCATTTGCTTTCTCCAATAATGAATAACTGAATAAAAATTATTGAAGAAGGTGTTATAAACAGTCATCGTTCATACCAATCCTGCTTCGGGCAAAAAAATAGGGATTGTTATTTTTAATTTCAAGTGCTAAAAAATTATCAAAATGTAATTTCTTTGTTGAGCCAAGAGATATCTGTCGTGTGAACAATATGCATATTTCTGATCAGACGATGACTGAGTTTTTCTACCAAAATTTTCGTGCCGAATGCCGAAAAATCGAACTTAAACTGGACGAAAAAAGCCAGCACTATGTAGTCAACCTGGCGGTACGCTATGCCCACAGCGACCAGATTTTTATGCAGGAAGGTGATGGCAAAAGCCTGCCAACGCTGGCCTTTTTATACCGCGATGCACTGTCTGCCAGTAGCAAAAGAGAACGTAATGGTTTAATACAGACCCTGGGCGATACCGCCCTGTTTCTGGCTGCGTTCTTCCCAACCGTTTGGCAACGACGGGGGTTAAACCGGTCTTACTTTATTGCCATGAGCGAAAGCGCCTTCAGTTATCTGGCGTTACTGGAAACAACAAACGACAGCCCCTTTGCGGAGCTTGCAGAAAAGAATGAGCCAGTGGCAACCTGCCTGGGAAAAACCCTCAACCGCTAAGCGGCAGCCTTACGCTGCCGCTGAGGCACAGGTGCATAGTGGGCCGTGCGTAAAGTTAGGTAACTGTTTGCTTCGCCCAGTAGCCCAAAAATTTCACCATACCACGTTGAATAACGCTGTATCTCAGAGCAGCCGTGGCGTTCAGCTGAATTGCGGTTGGTAGCAATTTGTTACCGCCCTTCGTTGATCGAATCTGTGAAAAATAAGCCGTCACATTTTTTCCGATTGCCCTTGAGCCTCTTAGTATCAAGTTTGAAGTGCGACACCGATAGTTATTTTCCATAGTACATTTCCTCCGGTGTTTTATAGTCGTATCGTTTCCTGGGGCGGCTATTTAATTTATTTGCTATTACGTCGCATTGTTGTTGAGTTAGGCTTTCCATGCTCTGGGTTTTCGGAAGGTATTGACGGATCAGCCCATTCACATTTTCGTTACTACCTCTTTCCCATGAGTGATAGGGGGTGGCAAAATAGAACTTGGTTTGGCATCGGGCTTCGATCATTTTGTATTGATGGAATTCTGTACCGTTGTCCGCGGTTATCGTCTTAAAGTTAAGTGGGTCTCTGGCAATTAACCGGATAACTTTTTTGTTAAGCGATCTCGTTGATTTGTCAGCTAGCTTTCCTATCATGACCAGTCCGGTTTTACGCTCCAGTAGCGTAACAATACAGTGGTTGCTGCCACGGCCGTG
>NZ_SLZR01000020.1:2417-58771 GCF_004341165.1 Reinekea marinisedimentorum | reverse complement strand
GGCCTGGGCTACGAGTGGACTCATGGCTGTCATAATCATCGAACGCACGGCCTAAAAGTTCACATGCTTTATGAAGCTAACAGCACGCTCCCTATGCATGCATCCATTACACCGGCCAACATCAATGACATTAATGTTGGTCGAACACTCCCAATTGAAACTGGTGCAACCTATGTCTTCGACAAGGGTTATTACGACTATAACTGGTGGTTTAAGCTGGATCAGGCGGAGTCTTACTTTGTGACCCGATTTAAACACAATGCCGGATTAAATCAGCTTAAAACTCGATCTTTAACTCAGAAAGATGAGGACTACGGCATCTTAAATGATGAGGTCGTTGCGTTTAAGAATCGTCGCCCTGGTGGTGGGAGAATCAACCATTATCATGGCACAGCCCTGAGACGGGTAACCGTCTCTCGACCCGATAAAACAACGGATTTAGTGATTGCAACAAACGACTTCCAGCGCTCAGCGCAAGAGGTTTCCGAACTTTATAAAAAGCGATGGGGCATTGAATTGTTCTTCAAATGGTTGAAACAAAACTTAAAGATTAAGCGTTTTCTTGGTCGTAGTGAAAATGCTGTTCGCCTTCAAATTTTTACTGCCATCATTACTTATCTGCTGGCGTATTTAGCCCACCGAAGATCGAGTACCCACCAGAGCTTAACACTCTGGCTAGTTGAATTAAGAGAAGGACTTTTTCTCCGTAAGGATACAGCGTATGCCACCGAGAAAAGGCGAAGGCAAGAAGTGCAGGAACTGGCCAGAACCCAGGGAGCATTACTGCTATGAAATTATTCCGGACAGTAGTGGGGGTGCGCGGGCGTCTCGCCCGCGGTTCAAACCGGGTACGCTTTAAATTAGGAGGTGAAGACCCGGTTTTCCTGTTCCTGAACGCGAATAAAGGTGGTGCGCTTGGAAAGCTCCTTCAGCTCTGAAGCCCCCACATAGGTGCAGGTTGAACGAACGCCGCCCTGAATATCCAGCAGCGTATTGGCGATCGGCCCGCGGTAAGGCACCTTCACGGTTTTACCTTCACTGGCGCGATAGTTGGCCACGCCGCCGTGGTATTTTTCCATCGCGGTATCCGAGCTCATGCCGTAGAACAGCTTGAATTGCTTGCCGTCTTCTTCCACCAGCTCACCACCGCTTTCATCGTGCCCGGCCAGCATGCCGCCAAGCATGACAAAATCGGCACCGGCACCAAAGGCCTTGGAAACATCACCCGGGCAGGAGCAGCCACCGTCCGAGATCACATGACCGCGCAAGCCATGCGCCGCATCGGCACATTCGATCACCGCCGAAACCTGTGGATAACCCACACCGGTTTTCACCCGCGTGGTACAGACAGAACCGGGGCCAATGCCAACCTTTACAATATCGGCACCGGAAAGCAGCAGTTCTTCGGTCATCTCGCCGGTCACCACATTGCCGGCAACAATGGTGATTTCCGGGTAGTCGCCTCGCACCCTGCGCAGAAAGTCGACAAAGTGCTGTGAATAGCCGTTGGCAACATCGATGCACACAAACTCAATGCCGGCATTCAGCGCGAGAATCTGCTTCAGGCGCTCATAGTCATTATCGGATGTACCGGTACTGACCATGATGTAGGGCAGCTGGTCGGCAGGCAGCTCAGCTAAAAACGCCTGCCATTGCTCAACGCTGTAGTGCTTGTGCATGGCGGTAAGAATTTTGGACTGAGCCAAAACCCTGGCCGCTTCAAAGGTACCCACGGTATCCATATTGGCGGCAATCAACGGCACGCCGGTCCAGCGCTTACCGCTGTTCAGAAAGGTATAGGTACGTTCGAGGGAAACCTGGGATCGGGATTTCAAAGTAGACCGCTTCGGGCGGATCATGACATCTTTAAAACCCAGCTTAATATCGTTTTCAACGTGCATTCGGAGACTCCGGCTGTAGATTTTTTGCAAACCGGAGCTGAAGGCTAGCACGTCAATTTGCATTCAACAAATAATTTTTGACCAGGTAGTCAACCCAGCATACGAACCTCGCGCTGAGGGAATGGAATCTGAATATTCGCCTCACGCAGTGCGTCCCAAACGGCCCGGTTGGCGGCATACTTAAGCTCAAAATGCCGGTCAGTCGGTGCCCAAAAGCGCACGCCAAAGTTAATCGAGAAGTCACCAAAGTTATCAATACCCACCTGAACCGAAGCGTCAGCCGCCAGGCCTTCAACCGACTGCACAGCGCTCTTGATCACACGGGTGACCTGCTCCGGGTCGGAGTCATAGGTGACGCCGATTTTTAGCTCAATCAGCAGGTTTTTCGCAGAGTTGTGGATAATCTCACCAACGATGTGGCGGTTGGGAATTTGAATGCGAACGTTATCTTCATCAATCAAAAAGACATACCCCAGGTGCACCGAGTCGACAATGCCGGTCACCCCTAAAAGCGAGATGGTATCGCCAACAATAAAGGGCCGGGTAATGATGATGGTAAAACCGGCGGCATAGTTCGAGAGCATGCCCTGAACCGCCAGACCGGCACCAATACCCAGTGCACCAATGGCTGCCACAAAGGGCGTGACGCTGATGCCCAAGTTACTCAGCGAGATCACCAACACCATCACCAGCAGCACAATCTTGGCAATACTGCCGGTAAAACGACTCAGGGTTACGTCGATCTTCTTACCCAGCATCAACCGCTCAACAAGGTTCCCTACCTTGCTGGCCAGCCAGTAGCCAATGATGATAATGATAAACGCGCCAAGAATCTGAAAGCTGTAGGTCACAACAAACTCGGTGAGCATGTCGTAGATTTTTTGCGCCTGTTCGAGTTCTATTTCCACCTTCTGCTCCCTGCAAAGTTAATCAGTGTAGCGTTTATTTTCAGCAGATAAAAAAAAGCCCGACATCTGCCGGGCTCTTATTTTCGCTGTCTATCAGGCCTGAGCGGCCATAATACGCTCGTATTTTTCCATCAGCTGGTCACGGTTTTCGACGTGCGCCGGATCGTTAGGAATACAATCCACCGGGCAAACCTGCTGACACTGAGGCTCATCGTAGTGACCAACACACTCGGTACAGAGGTTTGGGTCAATCTCGTAAATCTCGTCGCCTTCAGAAATCGCGCTGTTCGGGCACTCCGGCTCGCATACATCGCAGTTAATGCATTCATCAGTAATAATCAGTGCCATTTTGTAGTCCTCAATATTTATCGCTTGCGCAGCGTTATCGCCCTAAATCGGCAAACGTTTTGTTCAGAGCCGCTTCCACCTTGGGGTGTACCATTTTTGAAACATCCCCTTTCAGGAATGAGATCTCCCGAACAAAGGTGGATGAAATAAATGAAAACTGCTCTGAAGGTGTTAGAAACAGGCTTTCCAGATCAGGTGCCAATACGCGGTTCATGTTCGCCAGCTGAAACTCGTATTCAAAATCGCTGACGACCCGCAAACCCCGCAGAATGGCCTTTGCACCGTGCTCGCGGGCGAAATCCACCAGCAGATTGCTGAAGCCAATCACCTCGATATTGCCCATACCTTCGGTGACGTCTTTGGCTAAGGCGACCCGGTTTTCAAGGCTGAACAAAGGCTTTTTCTTGGGGCTGGCAGCAACCGCAACAATGAGTTTGTCGAAGTGGCGTAAACCGCGCTCGATCAAATCCATATGACCCAGGGTAATAGGGTCGAATGTACCTGGGTATACAACTATTCTGGACATTGACTTTCCATTATCTGAACTAAAAAGCGCGCGAATGTTACCGTAAGCACGGGCTGCAAACAAATCAGCCGCGCATCAGCTTCAGCAGCAGGTTCAAAAGCCAGCTTTTATAGGGCGGATACATCAGCTTCAGGGTACTGATCCGCTCTTTCGAAACCACCGGTTTGAACTTGGAAAAGGTGTTGAAGCCATACTTGCCATGATAGTGCCCCATACCACTGGCCCCCACACCGCCAAAAGGCAGGTTTTCCATGGCGACATGAATCAGCGCCTCGTTGAACAGCAGTGCGCCGCTCTGGGTTCGGTGTTCAAACAGCTGGCGAAGCCGGGCATCATAGCCAAACACGTAGAGCGCCAGCGGGTGCGGCCGGGAATTAATGTACTGCAGCACATCGGGTAAATCACCGTACTCCACCACCGGCAGGATCGGGCCGAAAATCTCCTCGGTCATCACCTTGCAGTGGGGCGGTACGTTTTTCAGCAAGACGGGGGGCAGCTTATTGCCGTAGTCGTTCAGGTTTTCGGAGTCACCGGCAATATAAACCTCGGCCCCTGCCGCCTTCGCTTCATCGATATAGCCGATCAGGCGCTGGCGCTGCGAGCTGTTGATAATGCAGGAGAAATCCTCATTCAGTTTTATATCACCGTACTGACGCTTGGCTTCCGCGATATAGCGCTGAATAAAGTCATCCACCTGCTCTTCCGGACACAAGACATAATCCGGCGCGACACAGGTTTGGCCAGCGTTAAGGCATTTGGGGAAGACCAGTCGTTCAACGGCTTCAGCAATGGGCATAGAGCGGTCGATCACCGCCGGGCTTTTACCGCCCAGCTCCAGCGTCACCGGTGTCAGGTTGTCACTGGCGGCACGCATCACATGCTTACCCACTGCCGTTGAGCCGGTGAACAACAGATGATCAAACGGCAGCGCACTGAACGCCCGCGCGACCTCAACCTCGCCGTTAACGACCGTAATAAGGCTCTGCGGAAAATAGCGCGCCACCAAATCGGCAAACAGCTGACCAAACTGAGGGGTGAATTCCGACATCTTAATCATGGCGTGATTGCCCGCCGCAAGCGCACCGACCAGCGGGCCGATTGCCAGGTACAGAGGGTAGTTCCACGGCACAATAACACCAACAATACCCAACGGCTGCGCGACCACCTTGGCCATTGCCGGCTGAAACATCCAGGGTGCCATTTTATGCTTTGGTTTCATCCAGCCTTTAACATGCCAGAGCGCATCATTAATAGACATGATGCTGGGCAGGTACTCTGCGCTCAGGGTTTCATGGCTGGAACGACCCGAAAAATCGGCATCGATGGCTTTGCAGATATCGTCTTTGTTTTCCACCAGCATTTGCTTTAACCGGCGCAGACGCTCGCGACGCAGGGCCGCACCGGCGCAAGGGGTTTCACGAAAAGCCTCGTACTGATTCAGTAAAATATCGGCAAGGCGTTGTTCAACGCTGCTCTCAATTGTGGTGTGAATCGCCATGTTACTTACCTCTGGTCATGCACTGCGTTCAGGCAGCTGTTAATTTCAGCAACCTGAAGCGCACCTGACCTGCAGTTTTATCTTTAATGGTTTCCAGCTCATCGGGAATCTGAATCTGCTGATTTTTCGGGCACTCAACGTAAACATAGCCATTTTCGGCCACGGTGCCATTAGCCAGAAGTTGGGTAAGGATTGAATCCCACAAATTCAGCGCAAACGGCGGGTCAACGAAGATCAGATCTGCGGTTTCCTGATAACCGTTGAGAAATACCTCAGCTTTTTGCGCCACCACCTCGGCATTGCTCTGGTTCAGGGTTGCCAGCGACTGGCGGATAGCACTCGCAGCGGCACTCTGCGGCTCAACAAAAACCGCGCTCGCGGCACCGCGGGAAAGAGACTCCAGCCCCAGGGCGCCGGTTCCGGCAAACAGATCAATCACCTTCATACCGTTGATGTCGAACTGCAGCCAATTGAACAGAGTTTCTCGTATACGGTCGGCCGTGGGCCTTAAGCCCTCCAGCTCAGGAATGGGCAATTTGCGGCCGCGATGACTGCCACCGACAATGCGAAGTGTACTGCCAGCCTGTTTCGGGCTAGCGCTTTTCTTTCTGGATCTGTTCAAGTGCGTCTTCTCTTACTTGGTTTACGGCATCTAAGCTGATGGCCTGCAGCCGTTGCTGCTGATCAACAAAGAAGCTGAATGGTAGTTCATAAGCCACCGCGGTAACGGCGTAGCGATGCAACTGGGCGGCGCTGCGCTGACGCTGTTGCGCTGTTTGCAGGTAGGCCTGAAGAATCGGGTCGAGTTCGTCGTTTTCAACCGGGCGGAAATCTTCCGTATGCAGTGTACTGGAAAAGCTGACATAGCTGGCACTGCCGCGATGATCCCACTGAAGGGTGACATCGTAACCGGCCAGGCGCTGCTTGAGTACCTCGACCCACATTAAAAAGGGTAACTGCTCGCTACTGCCCAGCGGCGGGCTTTGCAAAACGCCCAGCCCGGAGGCCTGGCCAGGCTGGTATTCAGCGCCGGTGCCAATGTAACCGTCGCTAAGGCTTTCCAGCAGCTCGGTGGTATTGCCATCCAAATTGCCTGACACCACAATCTGCTTGCCGGCTTCCGGCAGCCACTCCCGCAAAAAACTGATCGCCGTTTTAATATTTGCACGGCTCGCCGCCGTTGTGACCGTCACAATAAACTGGCCGCCCTGTGCCGTGGCCGAAATCTGCAGGGCCGAAGGCACCTCCAGCCGGGTCGTAGGCATCATGCCGCTCAATACGCTGATTTGCAGCGTTTCTGCGCCGGGCAAAGGCAGCGAACACAGCTGTTCGGCACAGCTCATCTGTACCTCATCGAGCGACCAGCTGCTGACCGATTGAGCATCCGGCTGGTCGGAATCATCTGGCCCCAGGCTGTTCAAAATAATTATCAGTGGAATCGTCACGTAAATAATGATCCAGAGCGTACGACGACTGAAATGAAACATGGACCCATCCGTTTTTTAGTGACTCTGTTCTATGTTAGTGTAGGCGACCTTTTTAACTGTTTATTGGCACCTTCACACCATGTTCGGATTTTCAAAACGCAAAGACAAGACCCCAGCCCAGGAAAAGCCCGAAGCGCAAGCCCAAACACCCGCAGAGCAGCCGCCAGCGCCGGCGCCTGAGCAACCCGTCGCGGAAGCACCGGCCGAGCCTTCAAAGAAGCGTTGGGTCGACCGGGTTAAATCCGGTTTAGGCAAAACCCGCGAGCAATTCTCCAGCGGCGTGGCAACGGCCGTTCTGGGTAAGAAAACCCTCGATGAAGACATTCTCGACGCCCTGGAAATGCTGCTGCTGACCTCCGATGTAGGCATAGAATCGACCAAAACCATTCTCGACAGCGTTATTGAGCGCCTGTCGCGCAAAGAACTGGGCACCGATGGCAACGCCATTATGATGGCCCTGCGCGATGTGATGGTTGAAATTCTCACCCCGGTTGAGGCCCCGCTGGTGATCGATACCAGCAAAAGCCCGTACGTCATACTGGTTGTCGGCGTGAATGGCGTTGGTAAAACCACCACCATCGGCAAGATGACCAAGCGCTTCCAGTCGGAAGGCCACTCGGTGATGCTCGCCGCAGGCGATACCTTCCGTGCTGCCGCCGTAGAGCAGCTGCAAACCTGGGGCGAACGCAACAATGTGCCGGTGATTGCCCAGCATACCGGTGCCGACAGCGCCTCGGTCATTTTTGATGCGGTACAGGCAGCCAAAGCCAGAAATGTAGATGTTGTCATTGCCGATACCGCCGGCCGTCTGCACAACAAAGACAACCTGATGACCGAGCTGGAAAAGGTTCAGCGGGTAATTAAAAAATTCGACCAGGACGCGCCGCACGAAGTGTTGCTGGTCTTGGATGCCGGTACTGGCCAGAACGCCGTGAACCAGGCCGAAGCTTTCACCAAAGCGACACCGCTGACCGGCCTGGCATTAACCAAGCTGGATGGCACCGCCAAAGGCGGCATTATCTTCTCGCTGGCCAACAAACTGGATATTCCGGTGCGCTACATTGGCGTTGGTGAACAGGCTGAAGACCTGAACCGCTTTGCGGCTCAGGAATTTGTCCATGCCATGCTTGGTTTAAAGGCACCATGATCCGATTCGAGCAAGTCAGCAAACGCTACGATGGCGGGCACGAAGCGCTTTCGAGCCTGTCGTTTCATATTGAAAAGGGCGAACTGGTGTTTTTAACCGGCCGCTCCGGCGCCGGTAAAAGTACCCTGCTGAAGCTGATCACCGCGATTGAAAAGCCCTCGTCCGGTTCGGTACGCGTCAATGGCGCACTGCTGAAAAACTACAACCGCAAAGACATCGCCTTCTATCGCCGCAGCCTGGGCATTATCCATCAGGACCACCAGCTGATGATGAACCATTCTGTGTTCGATAACGTCGCTCAGCCGCTCTATATTGCCGGTGAAAAACCAGCCGATGTGAAACGCCGGGTGCACGCCGCGCTCGATAAAGTCGGCCTGCTCAGCAAAGTCAGCTTCCGGCCCATTCAGCTTTCCGGCGGTGAACAGCAGCGTGTGGGCATTGCCCGCGCGGTGGTGAAACGCCCTGTTCTGATCCTGGCCGATGAACCTACCGGCAACCTCGACCCGGAGCTTTCCAAAGACATCATGGAGCTGTTTGAACAGTTCAACCAGCTGGGCACCACCGTG
The DNA here is from genome assembly GCF_004341165.1 of Reinekea marinisedimentorum. GTDB lineage: Bacteria > Pseudomonadota > Gammaproteobacteria > Pseudomonadales > Natronospirillaceae > Reinekea > Reinekea marinisedimentorum. Next base: position 50,390 of record NZ_SLZR01000020.1, on the reverse strand, counting down.
CTGATTGCCAGCCACGACCTGGGCCTGATAGCCCGTTTGAATTACCGGGTGATGTCGCTCAGCAACGGTCAATTGGTAGAAACACCTTTCGCGAGTCGCGGAGGCCAATCTTGAGCAACACTAAAAAAACTTCGAACCGCAAGCGTCAGCAGGTCAAGCCGCAAACCGACATTGGCGGCTGGGCCCGCCACCACCTGAAATGCGCAAGCGATGCCTTTCTAACACTGGTACGACAGCCAATATCCAGCGCCCTTACCTGGCTGGTGATTGCCATTGCCCTGATGTTGCCAGCGCTGTTTTACATCATGCTGCAGGCCGCAGCCAGCCAAACCAGCCACTGGCAGGAAGGCGGCCAAATTACGCTGTACCTGGCCGATGCCACCAGCGAATCTGCCGGCACCACGCTCGCCAACGAGCTGGCATTACGGCCAGAGGTTCTGAAAACCGAGTTCATCAGCAAAGAGCAGGCGTGGCAGAGCTTCCGCCCGGTCATCAGCGAAAACACTGAGCTGCAGCTGGAAAGCAACCCACTGCCCGCCAGCGTGGTCGTGATACCCACCCTGCAGGATCAGGCCGATCTGGAAGCGCTGATACTGACGCTGCAGGATTTACCGGAAATTAACGACATTCAAATTGATCTGGCCTGGATTGCCCGGCTGAACAGCCTGCTGGATATCGCCCGCTCAACCGTTCATCTGCTCGGCATTATCCTCTCCGTAGCGGTGCTGTTGATTGTCGGCAATACCATTCGACTGTCGGTTGAGTCACGCAAATCCGAAATTGAAATCACCAAGCTGCTGGGCGCAACCGATGCCTTTGTTCGCCGGCCCTTTCTGTATCTGGGCGCGTGGTACGGGCTTTTCGGCGGCATTGCAGCCTGTGTGTTACTGACACTGATCAGCGTAAATTTTCAGTCAGTGCTGGAACCCTTCCTGGCAGGCTACGGTCTGAGTGCTCCGGCCATCTGGTTAAATGCAGGCGAACTGGGAACATTACTTTTCGCATCTATACTTGTGAGTCTGGCAGGCGCAAGAATAGCGTTATGGCGACATTTACGGGATACAGACCCTAAATAGCCAAAAGTCTCCATATTTCTTGCCATTTACCATGAAAGAATGAGTGAAACGCCGTCGAACAGCGGTACATCACCCCTAAGTACTATGTTCGGGTATGAAATGGGGTTTAAACTTATGATTGTTACAGCCTATAATTGACGGCTGGCAAAAATTACCACCCTATCCAATAAGGAGTGAGTGTGAAATTAAATAATAGCGTTCCGACATTAGCACTGGATACATTATCACCAGGTCAGAACCTCGAAGCCTATATTCAAACGGTAAACACCTTCGAGCTGCTCAGTGCTGAGGAAGAAAAGGCGTTAGCTGAAAGCCTCTATTATGATCAGGATCTATCCAGTGCCCGTCGCCTGGTTATGTCCCATCTTCGCTTTGTTGTGCACATTGCGAAAACCTATTCCGGTTACGGACTGAACCAGGGCGACCTGATTCAGGAAGGCAACGTTGGCCTGATGAAAGCAGTACGTCGCTTCAACCCTGAAGTGGGTGTACGCCTGGTCTCCTTCGCCGTTCACTGGATTAAAGCTGAGATTCAGGAATTCATTCTGCGCAACTGGCGCATTGTGAAGATCGCCACCACTAAAGCTCAGCGTAAGCTGTTCTTTAACCTGCGCAGCTCTAAAAAGCGCCTTGGCTGGCTGAACGAAACCGAAGCTCAGGATATCGCCGACGCGCTTGGCGTAACCAAGAAAACGGTTTACGACATGGAAGGCCGGTTAACCGCTTCCGATGCCGCCTTTGATGGCTTCAACGACGATGATGATGACGGTGTTGCATTCCACCCTTCAGATTACCTGCAGGATGAAAATGACGACCCGGCACTGACCGTTGAACGCGCAAACCACACAGATGACGCTAACAGTCAGCTGTTTACCGCGCTGGAAGACCTGGACGACCGCTCACGCGATATTATCCAGCAGCGCTGGTTGAGCGAAGAAAAGGCAACATTGCACGATCTGGCCGAAAAGTACGGTGTTTCTGCTGAACGTATTCGTCAGCTGGAAAAGAATGCAATGAACAAAGTTAAAAAGGTGATGACGATCGAATTCTGATCCGCATCGACCTGCTAATAAATTGATAAGCCGCTTATGCGGCTTTTTTGTTGTAATGAGCAAGCAAATGAACCATAAAACCGCAGCCCTGGGCGCACTGCTTTGTGCCGCATCTGTCGCCCTGGGGGCCTTTGGTGCACACCTGATAGCCGATCATGTCAGTGCCGAGCGACTGGCCACCTGGCACACCGCGACCCGCTATTTGGGCACGCAAGGCCTTGGCGTTCTGCTGCTTAGCCTGGCAAAACAGGAGATGAAGCTGCCGATAATACTGCTGATTTCCGGCACACTCGTGTTCTGTTCTGCTTTACTGTTGATTGTTTTAACCAATACCAGCTGGCTGGGCGCCATAGCCCCTATTGGCGGGCTGTTAATGATAGGCGGCTGGCTAACGGCTGCTTTTAAATTTTATCGCTGCGAATCCCCTGAGAATTCAAAATGACCTCTGAAACCACCCCATTCCCAAGAAAGATCAAAAGCTTCGTTTTACGCGCCGCACGCATGACCGAAAGCCAAAAGGCCAGCCTGGAGCAGAACTGGCAAACCTATGGCAAAACTATCGATCAGGGCGTATTAGAAGCCGAGCCAACCTTTGGCCGTGAAGCCGATACCGTACTGGAAATCGGCTTTGGTATGGGCGATTCACTGGTCGATATGGCCATTGCAGCACCGGAAAAAGACTTCATCGGCATTGAAGTACACCTGCCGGGCGTCGGCCGAATGCTCAACCGCGTTGAAACCGAAAATGTGCCCAACATTCGCTGTTACAAAGAAGATGCCATTGAAGTGTTAAACCAGTGCATCAAAGATGAAAGCCTGGCCACCCTGCAACTGTTCTTCCCCGACCCGTGGCACAAAAAGCGTCACCACAAGCGCCGCATCGTCAACGCTGAATTTGCCCAACTGGTGCGCAGCAAACTGAAACCGGGCGGCACCTTCCACATGGCGACCGACTGGGAAAACTACGCCGAGCACATGCTGGAAGTCATGGAAGCCGCTGAAGGCTTTGAAAACACAGCCGGTCAAGGAAATTTCCAGCCGGGGCGCCCGGAGCACCGCCCGGTCACCAAGTTTGAAAAACGCGGCCAGCGCCTTGGGCACGGGGTTTGGGATTTAATTTACAAGAAGGCTATGTTTTAAGATGCTAGATGGCTAGATGGCTAGGTGCTAGATGCTAGATGCTAGATGCTAGATGCTAGATGCTAGATAACTAGATGCTAGATGCGAGATGCTAGATTCTAGTATCTCGCATCTCGCATCTCGCATCTCGCATCTCGCATCTCGCATCTCGCATCTCGCATCTCGCATCTCGCATCTAACGTCTCGCCCCCTTCACCTGCTCATAAGCCTGCTGAATTTCCTGCGTGCGCTCTTTCGCCAACTGCATCATCTGCTCTGGCAACCCCTTAGCCACCAGCTTATCCGGATGGTGCTGGCTCATCAAACGCCGGTAAGCGCGCTTCAGTTCCGCATCGGAAACATCCGCCTCAACGCCCAGCACCTTGTAGGCATCTGCCAGTGAGCTTGCCTGCGTAGCCGAAGAGGAAGAGCTGCGGCGATGCTCCGAAAAACGCATCTGAGCCCGAATACGCTGATGAATAATCTCGAACTGAACCCGGTTGATCCCCAAGTGCATACTGATGCTGTGCAGCAGATCGCGCTCGTTCACCGTCAACTGACCATCGGCGTATGCCGCCAGCAGCTGAATTTCCATGAATATCTGGGCCAGCGTTACCCTCCGGCCAATAACCTCGCCTAAATCGGCCAGAATGGCATCCGCTGAAAAATCCGGAGACTTACCTTCGTTAAATAGGCGCATGGCCTCAAGACGCTGATTTTCACTCAACGCCATTCGCGCCATTATGTGGCGGGCCAACTCAATCTCTTTTTCACTGACCCGGCCGTCGGATTTGGCAATTTTACCCATCACCATAAAGGTGGCCTGAAAAAAGGTGGTTTGCAGTACGCCCAGAGAGCCTTCAGCAACATCACCACCAAAGCGCCTTTGCGCCGTTCGGTCGAAGGCGTTGCCCAATAAAACACCCAGCACCAACCCCACCAGGTTACCGGTGTAGAAGCCCACGGCTCCGCCTATTATCTTGCCTGTCCAATACTTCATGCTGTTAATGCCACTCGGTAAATCATCACCCGCCCTTATCCTGCATCCGTCTTGTAAGAAATCTAATTTTTACGCGCTAAGAACTGCGCTTATTGAGTAATTTCGCTATGATCGCAGCTTTTGTTAAGACAAGAATATTTGTGCCTTACCCATCATTCAAACAACTTAGCATTTTAGTGACATTTAGCGCCTTTGGGCCAGCGTTTGCCGAATCTGTAACGGTTACCGACTGGCAGGCGTGGGAATCACTGTCTGATGCAGAAAAAGCCAATATCGCGCCCTATTGCGGCGGCAGCTTTGTTGCACCTGTGGTTGCTGTTCCGGCAGACCTGCCTGCCCAGCAAACCTACTTTACGTTTAACCAGAGCGTCAGTGACAAAGAGCTAAACCATACCCTAACCGGCGATGTGAATATTCACTCCGCGCAAGGCACCCTTGCTGCCGATGAAGTCTTTTACTCGACTACCACCCGCAAAGGTGACCTGCAGGGCAACGTGGTGATGCGGACAGAAAATGAAGGCATTAGCGGTAACGATGCCGAGGTCAACCTGGAAACCTACTACTCGCTGATCAAAGAGGCTCAGTTTGTCCTGTACGAGCAAGATATTCACGGCGAAGCCAATGAAATGGAACGCACCGATCAGGACACCTACAAGGCAAGGCAAATTACCTTTACTCGCTGCGTACCTTCTTCCAATGCCTGGAACATCAAAGCCTCCAAGCTGACGGTGGATAACGAAGAGGGAATGGCCACGGCCTGGAATGCCCGCATTGAAGTACAGAACGTTCCGGTTTTATATACGCCCTATATCGCCTTCCCGCTGGATGACCGGCCAAGAACCGGCCTGTTAACGCCAACCTTTGGTAGCGCCAACAGCTTGCCGTATTATATTCACCTGGCACCCAACTATGATGACACGGTCACCCCGATCATCACCGCAGATGACGGTACAGTTCTCGATAACGAATTCCGTTTTTTAACCGAGAACCACAGCGCCACCAATCAGATTGCCTATCAGGTGATCGATGGCGAAGACAGCAGCGACCGCTGGGGCGTCTCGCATGAGCAAACGGGCACACTGCCCGGCGACATCAGCTACGATTTCAGCACCAAATGGGTGAGCGACGTCTACTTTGATTCCACCTATTACCGGGGCTCGGATGAAGTTGACGAGCAGGAGCTTTCTTTCGACCTGAAAAAGAAGCTGGCAGGCTTTAACAATACCCTTGCCTTCGACTACACCCGCCCGGTTGACGATAGCACCGAAGACTTTGAAACCTACAGCACTAAGCTGAGCACCAGCAAAGGCATTTTCAGCAGCACCCTGCTCTATGAAACGCAGGAAGAATACGAAGAAACCAGCGATGCCGATGCAGACGATTACGACTACATGCGCGCACCGGAGCTGGCACTGACCTTCAAGCCGAAGACAACGCTGCTGGGGTTCAGCACGCAAGAGAAATTCCGCGCCGGTTACTTCACCCGCGAGCTCTCCGATGCCCAGATCGATGACCTGAGTGGTGACGATCTCGATTACGCCACCAACGCCTACCGCGCCCATGGCTCGCTGCAGCTGTACCGAACCTACAAGGCGGATCGCGGCTTTTACTTCAAGCCGAATCTGGAGATGTTTGCCACCGGCTATGACATGAGCAACGATGAAGGCTTTGACTTAGAAGAGGAATACGGCGGCAGCTCAGTTTCGCAGTATGCCTGGCGCACCAGCTTTGATACCGGCTTCAATCTGATCAGCGGCATCAATACGGTGTCACCGCGGCTCTACTATGCCTATGCGCCACTGACCGATCAGGATGGCCCGATACTCGACAGTGATGAATCAACCAGCTTTAACCTGTTTACCGCCAGCCGCTTTTCCGGTTACGACCGGGTGGGCGATATGAGCCGGCTTTCCGGCAGCCTGACCTACAAATACCGACCGGATAGCCGAGACACCGATCTGTTCAGCGCCACCTTCAGCAAGGGCATAATGCTGGCTCAGGAGCGCCTAACCGAAGACGGGGTAGATGACGTTGATGATGACTGGAGCCCGGAATACAGCGACTGGAATCTCGACCTAACCTACACACCCGGCACCGACTGGACCTTTAAAGCCTCTGCCGAGGTTTACCACGACTGGGACGACTTCGAAAGCTACTCAGCCTCTGCCCATTACAACCCTTCCGGCAACGGCTTCGCCTATTTTGAAGCCCTGCGCGAAGAGGAAGATGATGAAGACGATGAAGATTACGAAACCGTATTCGACTACCTTTCCGCCGGCTTTTACCTGCCCGTTTGGCAGAATATTGCGGTCATCGGCTATGCCAGCGTAGAGAAAGAAGCGGAAGACATCGGCCTGGATCAGTACCAGTTTTCCAAACTGCTGTACGGACTGGAATACGACAACTGCTGCTGGAGCTTCCGCTTCGCGACATTGGAAACCGCCTCAGATGACGATGAAAGCAATGCACTTTACCCAACCAGCACCGACACAAGCTATTATGTTGAGGTTACGCTGAAGGGCATCGGTACCGATACCGGTAGCAGCATTGAATCTATATTGAACCGCCTGGACTTCGGATACACAGGCAGACTCTTTAACTACCAATAACAGATATAAAAAACATGACAAAACTGTCCCTGCTCAAAGCTGCTTTAGTAAGCAGCCTTTTAATTACCGGCGCGCTGGCTGTTGCCAAACCGCTCGATCGCATCATTGTTGTTGTTAACGATGACATCGTCACTCAGCAGGAGCTGGATCAGCGCACTGCCTACATTAAAGATCAGTACAAGGCTGCAGCACGACGCATGCCCGCGGACGACGTTCTGCAACAGCAGATTCTGGATGCACTGATTCTGGAATCACTGCAAATGCAGCTGGCGGAAAAAGGTAAAATCACCATTTCTGACCAGAAAATCGATGCCGCCATCAGCAACATCGCCAAGCGACAAAAACTCACCACGGCTCAGTTTTACCAGGCCATGAAGGCCAATGGCCTGGCAGAAGCGGATGTTCGCAAACAGATCACAACCGAGCTGACACTGAATGAACTGCAGCAAAAGCTGGTTGCCCGTCAGGTTTACGTTTCCGATGCCGAGATTGATCGCTTTATGGCGACCCAATCCGGTCAGTCATTCACCGAAACCGAATACCAATTGGCTTACAAGCGCTTTGAGCTGACCGAAAAAGAACAGGCCAATGCCCTGCTGAAAAAAGTGAATGCCGGCACGCCCCTGCTCAGCGAAGAAGACGCACGCGATTTGGGCCTTCGCCAACTGGAGGAAGTCCCCTCTATTTTCCGTACGCTGGTTCCGGTACTGAAAGATAAAGAAGCCGTGTTGATTGAAAAGAACGGCGCGCTGCATATGGCACAACTGGTGGATAAAACCGAAGCCCAATCGATCAACGTTGAAGAGTTTGCGATCCGTCATATTCTGATTCAAACCGATATCGTTTTTGACGAACAGGCGGCGCAAAGCCTGCTTACAGAGCTGCGCGAAAAGATTCTGGCCGGTGAATCGATGGCAGACCTTGCCGATGAATACAGCCAGGATGAAGGCACCAAAGGCCGCGGTGGTCTGCTCGACTGGAGCACGCTGGATGCCTACGTTGCTGAGTTTTCCGATGAGGTAAAAGCAACCCCGGTTGGCGAGGTTTCTGAGGTGTTCCGCTCGCCTTATGGCTTCCATATTCTGCGGGTTGAAGACAGCCGAGTGCGCGATGTTAGCGTTGATGTGATTCGCCAACAGATTCGCGCCCAACTGGGGCAGGCACGCTACACCGAAGCACTGGAGCGCTGGAAAACCGAACTGCTGGCGGAGTCTTTTGTTGAGTACCGTTAAACCTGCCCCCATCGTTATTACTTCCGGCGAACCCGCCGGAATTGGGCCCGATATTGTACTGATGCAGGCCGCTCAAGGCTTTGATAAGCCTACGGCCGTTATTGGTAATTTGGCACTGTTTGCTGAAAGAGCAAAGCAGCTGGGGCTGGGCATTACCATCCGCGCGGTTTCAGAAGACGATTTAGCGCAGCTTAAAGTTGAAGCCAACACACTGGCCGTTCTGGATATTCCATTACAAGCCGAAGTTGTACCCGGCGTGTTGAACAAAGCCAATGGCGCTTACGTTATAACGATGCTGGATAAGGCGATAAAACTGGCGCTGAGCAACAAGGCATCGGCCATTGTCACCGGCCCGGTGCACAAAGGCATTATCAACGACAGCGGCCTGGCCTTTACCGGCCATACCGAATACCTGCGCGACAACAGCCGCACGGAAGAAGTGGTTATGATGCTCGCCACCGAAGGGCTGCGCGTTGCATTAGTGACCACTCACTTGCCGCTAAAAGACGTAAGCGCGGCCATTACCGGCGATAAAATTAAGCGTGTCAGCCGCATTCTGCACCGCTCGCTGATCAACCAGTTTGGTTGTGAAAAACCCAACATTCTGGTCACCGGGCTGAACCCGCATGCTGGCGAAGATGGCCACCTGGGTATGGAAGAAATCGACACCATTATTCCGGCACTGCAACAGCTGGCGAACGAAGGCATTGAAACGCAAGGGCCATTACCGGCCGATACCCTGTTCCAGCCGCACTACCTGGAAAAGGCCGATGCCGTTCTGGCGATGTATCACGACCAGGGCCTACCCGTTTTAAAGTACAAAGGCTTCGGCAACGCGGTGAACATTACCCTGGGGCTGCCGTTTATTCGTACCTCGGTTGATCACGGTACCGCGCTCGATTTAGCCGGCACCGGCAAAGCCAACCCGGGCTCACTGCAGGTTGCTTTAAACTACGCGAATCAAATGGCGGCGCAGCAACAAAGAACCTTGTAAAAGCGTTAACTGGCTCTGTTTAAATTACAGACTAATCGGTAGCACGCATTGCTTCGGGATTGGTTTTTGGCATACTCTGTACGTAAAGGAATTACATAACAGGAATATTAAGTTGTGACTTCTTGTTTTAGGAAAAAGCAGGGGCATTTCAAAAAGCATTCTCTCGTTGCTTTTATTTCGTCTTCTATTATGTTTTCAAGTTCTTGCCTGTTCGGGCAAGATCAGCAAAACATAGGCTATAACATTGGTTTAACCGCCCTTCACGAAGACAATATTTTCAATCAATCGTCTGCCGTTGGTGATAATTCGTTATCGCTTACGCCAGAGGTTGCCGCCCTAAAATATTTTGGTAAACACCAGCTCACCGCAGGCTATGAAGGCGAATATACCGCCTACGCTGATTACGATGAATTGAATTACATCCTTCACACTATAGGCTCAGAGTTTATTTACGATCACTCTCAGCGCATCAATTTAGAACTGGGGCTCACACACCAGCAAAATAAAGAATCGCCCGGCACAACCAATGCTTCGACCAATACCTTAGATGACTTTGTTTTTTATGACCAAAGTGGTGCATCGGCAACATTAAAGTATGGAACAAGCGACAGCGTGGGGCAGATTGTTGGCAGCTACAAATACAGCCAAAAGCGCTTCGACGATTCAGACCAGACCTACCGGGATGTAAACCTAAACGCCTTTACGGCGGCTTTTTACTACCGAGTGGCACCAAAAACGCGCACTTTTCTGGAAGTAACGCTGGCCGATTACAACTACATTGATACCTCTGGCGCCAGCGATCAAAGCAGTAATAATTACCTCTACCTAGGCGGTATAGAGTGGGACCTTGCCAATAAAACCACCGGCGTTTTTAAGCTGGGTTATCAGGATAAAAACTACGACGCCGATTACTTTTCAGAAATTACCAACCTTTACTACTCGCTGGATATGATCTGGCGGCCAAACACTTACTCTACAGTAACGCTCACCGCAGGCCGCGAGAATCAGGAATCGGCCCTGGAAGGTTATAGTGGCTATGTCAGCAATTTTTATTCTTTAGAGCTGAGTCACGAGTTTACACATCGACTCAACGTTGGCATTGAATATCAGTACGATACATACGAGATTTCAGACAGAACGGATAACAGTCATGATCTCGCAATCAACCTAACGCACTCTTTATCAACCTGGTTAGAAGTGAGCCTGGCATACGACTACCAGCAGAGGGATTCCAACTACGATGAGTACGCGTACACTTCAAATAGCGTGGCACTTTCTTTGCAGACCAAATTTGAATAACTGGACTTTACATGGATTTAAGTAGGTTAACTTTCACGATGAATAACATATTCTCTTCATATAGGGTTAATAACATCACCCTGCAGTACTTGTTGATAACACTTATGATTTTTTCCTGCTTTGGGGCTGCCGTCGGAGCTTCAGCAGAAGAATATGAATACCGTTTATCCTCAGACGATATCATCTCCATCACCGTATTTAACGAGCCCGATTTAGACGTAAATGAAGCGCGGATAAGCAACGAAGGCACTGTTTCGTTACCGCTGCTGGGTCAGGTTGTGGTTGAAGGTTTAACGACACTGCAAATTGAACAAAAGATCGCGTCCTTATTACTCGATGGCTACTTAAAGAAACCTAACGTCACCGTCTCTATTGCAGAATACCGGCCTTTTTATATTAATGGCGAAGTGGTTAAACCGGGCAGTTACCCTTACAGAAAGGGGCTAACGGTTGAAAAAGCAATCACGCTGGCCGGAGGCTTTACAGAAAGAGCCTCGCGCAAAAACATCCGATTAATCAGTGAAGATGACCAGGAAGAATCAGAAAAGGTTTCATTAAACGAACCTGTGAGCCCTGGCGATATCATTACTGTGAGCGAAAGCTTCTTTTAAAACCTGTTTATCGAATTATGGACAATCATATGAACCAGCCAATAACGGACAAAACCTTCAGACAGCCGGTTGCAGGCAATGAGAGCTTTATAAGAGCCACCCCTTCGGAAGAAGTGATTGATCTTTCGGCCTATATCAGCCTGCTTATACGCAATATTTGGGGCATCGCTGCCATTACCCTTCTTTGCCTGCTGATTGGCGGCTATGTTGCCTTCTCTTCAACGCCTGTTTACCGCGCTACCGCCACGGTTAAGGCTTCGCCGCTGGAATCTAACGCAAGCAATACCGAGCAATACCTTGCCACCGCGCTTGTGCTGCTGTTTTACGAAACACAGTACGAAATTATCGGTTCGCGCAATGTGGCTGAAAAGGTTGTCGATAAACTAGACCTGATAACACTCTATAAAGAAAAACAAGCCGCACAGGCCGCAGAAGAAAAGAGTTTTGTAGAGCAAACCATCGCCACCGTTAAAACCGAAATTAAAGCTCTGCTTGGCTCTGTGGAAGAAACGACCGAAGAGAAGAAAGAACCGACTGATGATCAGCTTAGGGTTGCTATTGCGAAAAGCATTCAGGCAAACCTTAATGTTTCCGGCGGTACCCAAAGCCAAATTATCAACATTAGCTATTCCAATGAAGACCCAGAGCTGGCTACCGAGGTAGTAAACGCCATAGCCGAAACCTACATCCAGTTTGGTCTGGATGCCCGCCTGGCCGAGTTTAGAAATACCGGCTCGTGGCTGAGCGACCAGTATGAAGAACTAGAGCAACAACTGAGAGATTCTGAAGACCGCCTAACCAAATACACCGCCGAAAATGGCCTGGTAGACACCGCACAACAGGAACGTGTGGTGAATTCCCAGCTGCAAACGCTAAACACCGAGCTGATAAGAGCACAAACCCAGCTGAGCTCTATTGAAGAAGAGTACCTTGCAATTCAGGGCGCAGATGCCAGCGACCTTTACTCCATCAGCGCGGTTATTTCTAACAACAGCGTACAAGACAGAATGCAGATTCAGGCGCGCCAACTTCAACAGGTGAATGAACTCTCTGAACGGTATGGTGAACGCCACCCAACCATGATTAAGGCAAAATCTGAACTGGCCAGTGCCATTAAGAACACCGATGCTGAAGTTGCAAAAGTGGTCGAAAACATTGAAAAGAATTACCGGCTGGCACAGGTTCAGGTAAGCAACATCAAAAACCTGATCAACGAACAACAGCGCAACATTCAAGGCTTACAGGATAAAAACTTAACCCTGGTCAGCCTGGAAAGAGAAGTAGAGAACAACCGCACCGTTTATGAAAACTTCCAGTCGAGCCTGTTAGAAGCCAACCTGCGCAGTGAATATACCGGGTCTAATGTGCAAATACTGGATTCCGCAACCACACCTGACGCACCGTTTGCACCCAACACCAAGCTGATTATTGCGTTATCTGGCATTATTGGCCTGTTTATTGGTATTGCCATCGTATTCTTAAGAGATGCGCTGGATAACACCTTTAAAACCCCTTCCGATATTGAAGACAAACTCGGCGTTCCTTCTTTGGGTATTTCCCCTAAAGTGCAGAAGGGTAAACGCAATGCTCCGCCGCAAATGCAATACCTGGAAAACATGCGCAGCCCGTTTTCAGAGAACATTAATACCATTCGTACCGGCTTGCAGTTTTCTAATATCGATTCGCCACCAAAAACTATTCTGGTGACATCTGCGACCGGTTCGGAAGGTAAAACCACCTTATCAATTAACCTGGCGGCAGCCTTTAGCCAACAGGGTAAAACCCTATTGCTGGAGCTGGATTTACGCAAGCCCAGCATCGCCCACTACCTGAAGCTAAAAGAGAAAAAGGGCTTTACCGATTTAATGCTTTCTACCAAACCGTTAGAAGAAAGCATTACTTCAACAATAGGCAACCTAACCATTCTTACCTGTGGCTCACAGCCACCCAGCCCGCAGGAACTCATTTCATCTGAAAAGTTCAGCAAACTATTGAGTACCTTAAGCAACCAATATAGCCATATCATCATCGATGCCCCGCCTACCCTGCCGGTGAGTGATTCTTGCATACTTGCCAACAAAGTCGATGGCGTCATACTGGCCGTGAAGGCGAACGAAACAGCCATTAAAGCCTCTAAAGAAGCGATAGACAGGTTGCAAAGCCACAATGCCAATATCATTGGTGCCGTACTGAGCGTTGTTGAACCGAAGAAGATGAGTTACTACGGCTCGCACTACTACGCGGGCGAGTACTACGGCAACGAAGCGACATCTTCCTAAGGGTGCAGGCCGGCAAATGATTGATATTCACAGCCATATTCTGCCGAGTGTAGACGATGGCGCTAAAACGCTGGATATGGCCCTGAGTATGCTGCGCACAGCAGTAAAAAGCGGGGTCTCGACTCAGGTATTAACCCCGCATATTCAGCCAGGGAAGTTCAACAACAATAAAACCGACCTGGAAAAGAAGTTCAACGCCTTTAAAGCCGTTGTTGAAAACCTGAAGATTGGCATTAACCTGAAGTTAGCGGCCGAGGTTAGAATTGGCCCAGAAATAATCGCCCTGCTGGATAACGATGAGATACCTCTGCTAGGCGAATACCTGGGCAGAAAAACCTTTTTGTTAGAGTTCCCCGCTTACGATGTGCCATTTGGCAGCGATAACCTGGTGAAGTTTTTAATGCAAAAGGGTTACCTGCCCATCATCGTACACCCGGAAAGGAACCGTACCTTTACCGACCACCCCAAAAAGCTGCATCCCTTTTTAGACCTTGGTTGCCCGGTACAGATTACCGCCGCCAGCCTAAGCGGCAAGTTTGGCGATGAAGCCAAAGCCTTCTCTTTAAAGCTGCTGGAAAGCTACCCGAACAGCATGATCGCAACGGATTGCCACAACTTAACATCCCGAGCGCCAGACTTCGACACCGGCGTATCTCTATTAGAAAAGCACTTCAGCCCTGATAGAGTGCAAAGTATCTTAGCCATGCCTAAACAATTTATTAGTGCATAAAAAAATCCATGAGCACAGAAACAAAAAATATAGAAAAACAAATTCAAAAGACTTTCATGTACTGGGCTTTGTACAGTTTAGTTTGTATTCTTGTTTATACACTGTCGCCTTTTGAATTTAAACCTAACCAGGTAACGGAGTTTTCTTGGAAATATAATTTGCGGGACATTTTACAAAACATACTATTAATGCTCCCCTTAGGTTTTTTTGGCGTACTCAGTTCAAAACGATTCAAACCTAAAAATCTGATTACTTACTTTATTTTCGGCATATTATTAAGCAGCTTAATTGAATCAATTCAACTTACCATAGGAGATAGATATAGCCAATATTGGGATATTATTTGCAACTCTGTTGGATTGCTTATTGGCGCAATTACTGCCTCGTTACTACAAAAAAAAATTTTCGCGCATATGACCATATTAAACGAAGATACTTTCTTTCTAATAAATATCCTATTCTTAAACGGCATCATTATTAAAACTATTCAACTCCAAACACTAGATGAATACCCGACTATTATAAGACTTTTCATGCTAGGCTCAGCTGGCGTTATTGCTTTAGCTTACTATCACTCAAAAAAAATAAGAACCTGGGAATTAATTGGCAAGTCTTTCATTTTTTCTGCTGGTTACTACAGCCTTTTAACAACACCCTACTTTTTTATAAACCCTAGGCATGCGTTCTCAGAAGTAATCTTTTTTGCAATAGCAAGCTCTTTTTTGATATTCATTCTTTCGTGTAATAGAAATATTAAAATCAGCGCACCAAAAATATTAGCCACGCTAGGGCTTACGTACATCCCAATTCTCGTTTATTCTCTATTTATCTCATTGAATATCGGCGGAAGCCCATGGCTTCTGAATAATTTAACACTTACGGACATTTCTGGTAGAGAGCTTGGTATTTATATAATGCTAATATTGACCGTATTGCTAACCTTTATACTGGTTTTCCATTATGGGTACCTAACCATTACAAAGCTCAGAAATAATAATTTATAATAGCTCCGCATAATCTTCCAAAACTTTCACTAATATAGTTTAATTCGAGCGAATCAAGCATAGGCATGTTTTTTTGGTTTGTCTGATTGGAAATCAAGCCATACAAAAAAATTAACTTAAGATAAATTAGTTCAGATTTATTTTAAAAGACTCTTTATTCCAAGCTACTCCTCAATAAAATGTTATCAAAGATCCTAAGCTGCCGAAGATAAGTAGTGAGATCTGGATATCAAAGCACTCTTCTACAAAATACATATTAGAGCTCTAATAACTGACTACGGTTTACGTCTAATTTTGACATTAGTCCCAAAAACTACGAGCGACGTACAAACTCAAATCAAAATAATGAACGATAATCGCCTAAAAAAGTTATGACAAAGATTTCAAACAATATTGAAACGGCTATTTCTTGTTGTGACCATCAGCCAACATAATTTCATGGGATACTATTTCATCGGCACTAAATCGCTTTTTAATCTCTCTTGCCGGGTTACCGGCTACGATAGAATATGGCTCTACATCTTTTGTTAAAACTGACCCTGCGGCAACTATAGCCCCCTTTCCAATCCTAACGCCGGCAATAATAATTGCGCCATGCCCAATCCAAACATCATCTTCAACATAGGTTTTATAGCTATCTCCCCTAGGAGAATCCCATATGGTTCTCCCGAGAGCATCAAACCGGTGATCATCTCGCCCTACAAAAGCAACGTTTCTAGCCACCAAAATATCATTAGCAAAATGAATATCGCACTGAATAAGACTATTCTTACCTAACTGAACTCTATGACCGAAGGTCACATCTTTGTGAGGAGCCCAAACATCAACTGACCATGGAATTCTTAACATTCCTTCTGTTTTAACCCAACGACAACGAAAATTAATAAACATAAAGCTACGAATTGAGTTTAAGACCAGCCTAGCTTTAAAAATAATCGGGTTGGTTCCAGGCCTGACATTCGTTGATTCTGCAATAGTATTTTTCATAGGGCACTTAATCTTGATTCTTAAACAATCGCCGCTTTAACCACTCCAGCCTAACGCCAACGGATTTACTATAAATGTTATCTTCAATCCATGTATCTGCTAAAGCAAAAGCTACCTTTTCTACATGAGAAGACAGAACTGGAAATGATAGATCGCGGCCATAAACCCGCGGCATATAGGGCTCAGTAATCGATGTATGAGTAGAATCCGCACCGAAGCCATTATTTACTACCAAGTTTGAAGCAGGATACACGTGAAGACCGCCTTTTAAGAAGCAAGTTATCATCCAGCAGTATGCCCAGGAGCTCCGTTTACCGGTTACAACCATTTGATAAAGAATAAACCAGTAAAAACCCGCACGATAACTTCCCAGAATACCTTTTAGGGTTCTAATAAGTTGAAAGCTCGAAAGATATCCAAAATTATCACTATAGTGAGTCCAAGCTCTTCTCCAAGTAGCCCATCCCCAACAATTATTATAGGTTGAAAAGAAGTACTGGCTTTGTTCAATTACTCCAGGGTAAGTTTTTGTGCCACACACAGACATGACCTCTGGTGAATCAGCGTAAGCCTCCAACATTTCATCACAGTATTTAAAAAACATAGGAGAGGGAGATAAATCGTCTTCTAGAATGATGGCTCGCTCAGTTCTTTCAAATACCCAATCAAGCCCAGTAGATATTCGAACTTTGCATCCTAGGTTTTTATCTGAAATATTAAACTGAACCTGCCCCGGCCAATCCTTAAAAATTGATACGCACTCCTCAACAAGCGCACGTTCACCTACCTTACTACCTCTTGGCCCATCGACTATTACGTACAGGTCACGACTTTCCTGATCAACTAGCAACCTACGTAATGCGCGCGCATGATCTGGCCTATTGAAAACGACGACAACTAAAGGAGTACTACTAGAATTCATGTTCATATCACTCACTTTTGAAATTTTCATTAGTGAAACTGTTACCAATAGCAGCCTTGCTCAACTTTATCTGCCTGTGTGGGGATATCTTCACTGGAAGGCCGAACCCAATAGTCATTGTAGAGAGAGCTTATAACAGGGTGATTATCCCAACGCTTCCCTTTTATACCAAAGAGGATTTGGGTTGCCCCACCAAGGTGAATTGCTGTCTTGCCCATTCGCTTAATATGAGCAGCTAGAGGAAAGCCGTATGCACCGCAGCCTAATATAGCTACATCATAATCTATCACATCTATACTGCTTTTCATGAAATCTAAAGCTTCAAACCAATTAGCAAACTCAGACTTAGTACCCGCTATAGTTTGCACCGCCTTTACTACTTTCAGAGATCTAAATTCAGGCAAGACATTCTTATCACTGAACAAATGAGCTCGATTTGAATAGTACTGCTGCTCGATAGTTTTATTAAATGGATGCACAACTAGAACTTTCTTTCCTACTAAGCTTTGAGACCAAGGCTTCAAAGAAAGATAAGGTTCTAGATAGCTTAGTTTTACTTTCGTTGCGTTAGGATAGTTCTTATTAAGAAGCTTTTCTTCTAACCTCCATGATCCTAGTACATCCAATTGTTTCATATCTTCTATCATAATCGATGAAAATTGCCCGACTTCTTCATCAGAAATAGAAAAGAAACCTGCGTTATTATACATTGAGTTAAATACACGATTCTTAAAGATGGCTCTAATTAAAGTTGGCATCATAGGGTAAAGAACGCCCTTAATTTCTACGGAACCGAACCTCGCAATCATAGAAGGCTTACCACTATCAACTATATCTATAATTGCCTCCGATACTTCACTTATATCCATATCTGTAGAATTAAGGTTACTATTTATAAAATCGTGAATACTCAAATTACTACCCCCTTATACATGCAAAATCACCATGAGGTTTTACGCCAATTCCAAACAACAGGAAACAGTAACCTCAAATGTATTGATACATAATGCTTAACCGCAGTGCCAATACCAAAGTTTCTTTTCTCATATATAAAAAAGTAATATGGATGTGAATTACCTAGTGGGGAATAAAGTGATTTAACTCGCTTAAAAATATTGGTTTCGGGCAAACACCATGCTGGAGCAGAATCGTGACTTTCGCAGGTACCAACATATTCACTAGCAACGAACGAACTAATATTCTTACGATATGCCCTCATAGCATAATCAAAATCTCCAATTGCATGAATATAAACAGAGTCTAGTATTCCGATATTTTGGTAAACATATTTAGGGACTAAAACTACGTTCCCATTAAACTCAATACATTTTTGAGCCTCGCCATTTGGCACTATCTTAGGCCCGCTTGGAATTGAACCACCATAGGTGATCTGCTTGTCTTTCCCAGACTGTACACTTCCACATATTATTGAATTAGGTTCTCTATTATGGTCTCTTATCAGGCATTCCAGTGAGCTGTTGTATAGAATGACATCATCATTAAGCCAGAGATAAAAGTCGTAATCATCATGAGCTATAGCTCTCTCCCACGCCAGAACCATACCGCGATTCCAATAGAGATCACCGCTGCCGGTTATTACTTTTACATTAGGAAATTCACTGGTAACGGCTTGTTTAGTTCCATCTGTGGAACCATCATCTACCAAGTAAACATCAAACTCATAACCTGCCGGAATCTTTGCATCGTATAGTGATTTTAAGCAACTAATCGTTTTTAGTCGCCTATTGAAGCATGTTAATAAAACTGCAATTTTCATTAGCAATATAACCTCTATAAATATACGTAAAATACTATTCTGTTATATTAAGTTAAACTTCCTTTGATAGAGCCTCTACATTCAAATCCAACTTAATCAACCCTACTCAAATTTACCTTTCACCCTCTTTGAATAGACGAATGCATAAGTACAAAGAACGAACATCACCCAGGGTTCGAAGCTTGACAAACTATTATTCATCATTCCAACACCAAAAAATGAAGTAATTATGTGAAGTTTACCAATGCTAGTATTATTTGAAATTAAGCTAACTATCCACCCAAACCAACATATAACTAGTGGCAGTACAATTACGACACCAAACCTAAGAATAATTACAATTAAAGAGTTTTCGACACCTGCTGCGCCGATTCTATAAGTCAAGTATGAATACGTAGATGGGTCACCAAAAAATAGCTCAAATGGTGAGAGATATTTAAGAGCAAAAAGTGAGTCTATACGTGCTAGAGCACTTGCATCTATAAGTTGCGAATTAAATAGCCTGCCGCCTATATCAAAGTGAATTATTGAGAAGAATAGTGTAAGAATTAACACAACCGAAAATCCTAAAAAACTGATCAATATGAGAGGATTGCCTTTACGCTTTCTGACTTGGTTAAATATAAACAATGAAATATTAAAAGCCCCCATAATGGCAGCCCCACGAGCATTGAAAGAGAGGATAGACAGAAAGCCAATTATCGACAAAACGAGCTTAGAAGAGATAGATAAGTTATGTGATGCTAAAATAAATCCAATGAAAGTACTAACGATTAATGCGTTGTTTAGCGGGTGACCTAATAAAGAGTTACTCCTGAACTGCCATGTTTGAATATCAATATAACCAACAATATCTTCAGGGGTAAAATAGGGGAAAAGAAGATCTTGGACTGCACGCTCATAGATAGCTAAGAAACACTCTATCAAGTAAAATAATATCAGTAAATTTCTTAGCGTAACGGCCCGCCTCTCATACTGAAACCGAATTGCAGCTGATATTAAAGGAGGAAATATGATGAAGAAAAAGGCTAACTTAAAACCACTGTAACCATCTGCATAAACTCTCATGGCGAGACAGAAAAAACCTACGAATACAATGTAAAATTCACTTTTATTAGCAGAAAAATACATGCTGCCTTTTCTAAGAAAGGCTATAAAGCAAAATAAAGCAACCAGAAACGTCTTGGGTAAAAGAACTGAATCTATTCCAATACTTTCGGCTGTAGTTTCCGTTAAAAATAAAAAAACTATGACGCCGCTGACGAACACAAATGATTCGAACTTTGCAAAGTAGCTATTGATCATCAAGCGTCCCAATTAGTTTTGCTGGCTGGCCCGCCCAAATTTCATTCGCTGGAACATCTGACCTTACTAAAGAACCAGCTCCTATTATTGAATTTTCTCCAATAGATGCACCTTTCAAAACAATGCTATTTGTTCCTATGAATATGTTGTCACCAATATTTACAGGGTTTACCTGAATGTCATCCGGGTCATTATTGTAGCGCCGACCTTCTGGTTTAATTGGGTGAAAGTCCGTATCTGCAATAACTACATTTGCACCAATCAAACACTCTTTACCAATTGAAACCTTTTCTGCTGAACAAACCGTAGTACCACTTAACCCGGAGTTATTTCCTATCGACAATAAAGCACCAGATCTCATAGCTCTTAAGATAACTGGGTGATTTACACCCAGTGCAGTAAATCTTGAGTCAGAACACAGAGTGACATTATCTCCAATACAAATACGAGCGCCCTTCTCCTTAGTGACTATAGGCATCCCATAGAATGTTACATTTTTGCCAAGCTCTACACCGATAGCTTTCAACCTTAGAGGAACTATAAAATTCCAATATATTGTTATTACTTTATTCCAGGCTCGACGGAAGAATGAAGCTATATTAAATATGGACATCTGGATTACTCTTGCCTTTCTGCAATATGGATTCATACAAATCTATGTGTTTCTTGCCAACTTCTGTTAATTCAAAATTGGCTATAGCATGGGACATTCCTGACTTTTGAAACGCCTCATACTTACTTTTATCAGTAATCAGCTCAATTGCTTTCTCGGCTATCTGGTTAGCATCAGTAATATCTGTTAATACACCAGCACTGCCAAACCCAAGCACCCATGGCACAGCTCCACTAGACTTCCCTGCAATAACGGGTATAGAAAGCGCCATGGCCTCTACAAGCACATTACCGAATGACTCCTCTATTGAAGGGTGGATCATAATGGTTGCTTCCTTTATAACCTTCATCACTTCTGAATAGTCTAATGGCCCTAAGAAAGATATGTTCTCGCTATATAATTCATTTTTCCTAGCCCAAAGTTCTGCATCTCCACCTTTTTCATAGCCAAAACCCACAAGATACAGCTCAACATCCTTAATCTTTGAGCTAATAATCGAATATGCCCGAAGCAACTCCTTTGTGTTTTTTCTATCATCAAACCCATTATTAACACTGACGATATATGTTTTTTTACCTTCGCCTATCCGCTCAGCTACCGGCATTTTTAATAGTTCATCGTTCATAGGGTTAGGAATGATTGGAGTTTTAATTGAATACTTCTGCGATATTAATTCACTCATATAGTATGAATTAGAAACAATGTTTTTAGCTTTTGAAAAAACCCAGTTATTCATAAGCAGACGGGGGAATCGATAATAGTATGGAGGCACAGTCTTCAAGACTAATGGTGCCCAGTCTCGAACTGTTATCACATGAGGGACATTTGCTTTAACAGCTGCGATAGCGAATTCATATGTCCAGTGGGCATGAATAATATCAGGCGGATCCTCTGCTATCATTTTTTCCAAGTCATGAATTTCTTTACGAAAGAAGTCTATAAATCTAAACTTTCGCGTATAGCTGCCATAATAGATTGTCAGCTTCCCATTTTTTAATACCTTATTTTGGCTAACATCTGGGGATAACGTATACACAATAACTTCATGACCAAGAGATACTAAAGACTTTATCAACAAGTTTACCGAAGTCCCGCCTATTCCAACTGGTATTTCGTCAATTGGCGATTTCAATAGGCTTTGAAGCTCAGCTCTTGATATTGGAGATGATATTCCTATTTTCATATTACCCTTTTTTAACTTTGGGAGTGTTTTCGGCGTATTAAGGGTAGTCTTCTGCTCAGTAGAGACTTTAAATTAATTCTTTCCGCGTGAGTTAACCCTAAAATCGAAACTAGTATTAGCAACGTTAAATTTGAAGTTAGAAATATAAATAGAAGCCTTAGAACACCTTCGTTAAACATTAGCGTTATGCACCAGTCTATAAAAAAAGTAATGATGGCTATGGGTAAGCATTTAAGTATAACCAAGCTTACATAATCACTAATGATTAGGCCGCATTTCTTTGAACAAAAATATAATGCGACCGCCATTCTCACTAAAGAAAATATTATGAATATTAAGTAAAGGGACCATGGTTGTGCTGAATAGTAAAATGCTAAGCATGACAAAACTAGCGGGCAGAGTGAGACGAAGGACAATGTAATTTGAAATGCCTTAATGTCTCCTACGGCCTTAATAGATTCAAATAAAGTTATAAATAACTGCTCTACAAGACTTCTTATAAGTAAGAGGCTGCAAAAAGCGACTGCATACTGAGGAACATTCTTAAGCCATAAGGATAAAATGAATGGCATCTCCACTATCGCAGGAACACATAAAATGCAAAGGAGGTAAAAACCAAATTTACTACCAGCTAGAGAGGCCTTTAGCATTTGTTCTCGCGCCCCACTTCCTTCACTCTTGACAAGCATAGGGTTTAAGGCTTTAAGCATGGTTGTGCCAAGCGCGCATACTTGACCGTTTAATTGTAATGCAATGCCTTGAGCTGAATTGACAGTAGTTCCAAAGAACTTGTTTATAGCGATGCTTTGCCCGTAGGAAGCAATCATTGTGGATGCACTTCCTAATAACGACCACCCTCCAAAAAATAGCATTTCAATAAATAATGGGCGTGAGTAATACTTTCTTGGTGCAAATTGACATTCAGAATACTTCGATTGGCAATATAGAACTCTCACTAAAAACAGAATAGCCATCATGCAGGCCATTAGTAGCCCGTAAACAGCTAATTTGTCAGATGATGTATATGAAACATACAACGCAATTGCTAGTTTGCTAAGTGATTCTAGTGTACTTAAAATAGCAAAAAACAGCATATTCTCACGGGCGGTAATTACAGCATCGTAAGGCACTGAGATAATCGTAAAGAAGGTACTAATCACCACAAAGTGATAGACTATTTTTGCAATTTCCAAACGGTCCGGGTCAATATCAAGGAACCCACTGAATAGAAACAGGCCAATTAGCTCCAAAACTAAAGCCATGATAGCGCCAATACTTATGTGTATCAGAAAACTGGTATTGAAGATTGCTATCTGCTTATTCTCATCTCGCTGACCATGCGCATATGACATAAAACGTTGACTTGCAGAAGACATACTCGCATTAAGAAAACCCAGCATCGCAACTGCACTACCAATTACAGCAAAAATACCGAAGTCATTAGCACCAAGAGATGCCAGTAAAATTCGAGTTGCATAAAGAGATATGAATACCGTAATCGCCATCCGAACGTACAATATTCCTGTATTCTTAATGACTCTATTTGCTGCTTTCATATGGCTCGATGCTTACCTATTACACAAAGTAGTTACTAGATGCTAGATGCTAGATGCTAGAAAATATTAAGACTCTCGGAACTTGTCCTGGTTTTCCAAAAACCAGTCATAAGCATGCTTTAAACCCTCACTCAGGTTATAGCTGTGCTGCCAACCCAGGGAATGCAATCTACCTACATTCATCAGTTTACGCGGTGCGCCATCTGGCTTAGTGCTATCAAACTCGATATCACCTTTAAAGCCGGTAACGGCTGCTACTGTTTCTACCAGTTCACGGATGGTGCAGTCTTCACCCGTACCTACATTTATGTGGCTCAACATTGGCTGTGTATGCTCTTGATAGGTACTTTCTGGCAGGTTCATAACGAATACCGAAGCTGCGGCCATATCATCTACATGCAGGAACTCTCGCATAGGCTTACCACTGCCCCAGGCAACTACCTTAGCGTCGCCATTCATCTTGGCTTCGTGGAAGCGGCGTATAAGGGCGGGTATTACGTGGGAGTTTTCCGGGTGGAAGTTATCGTGCGGCCCGTAAAGGTTAGTGGGCATTACGCTTCGGTAATCTACGCCATACTGCCGGTTATAAGATTCGCACAATTTAATGCCCGCGATCTTGGCGATGGCATACGGCTCGTTAGTCGGTTCCAGCGTGCCCGTTAACAAGGCAGATTCCGCCATAGGCTGTTCGGCCATTCTGGGGTAAATACAGGAAGAGCCTAAAAACAGCAGCTTGGTGATTCCGCTTTTGAATGCAGAGTGAATAATGTTGCACTCTATCATTAGGTTTTCGTAGATGAACTCGGCTGGGTAGGTGTTGTTGGCATGTATGCCTCCGACCTTCGCCGCAGCAAGGTAAACTTCATCGATCGCTTCCTGCTGAAAGAAGTCACTCACAGCCTGCTGATTGGTTAAATCCAGTTCTGAGCGAGATTTGGTTACAATCTCGATTGATTGATCGGATTCCAATTGACGTACGATGGCGGATCCAACCATGCCGCGGTGGCCAGCAACGAATACTTTTTTCATAGTTGAAGGGCAGATGCTAGGTGTTAGATTCTAGATGCTAGATGCTAGATGCTAGATGCTAGGTGCTAGGTGCTAGGTGCTAGATCTAGGCTCTCGTATCTAGTAACTCGTATCTAGTAACTCGTATCTAGTAACTCGTATCTAGTAGCTCGTATCTAGTATCTAATCTCTAAAGCTCTACCCCTTTCTCCTTATTGATTCAATTAAACTTGATAGCATTTTGGCTAGCTCTGAAGATTCATCTAGCCACTGTGCTGCAATATTCGGATTCAAAAAGCCTGCATCAATTCCAATGCCTGCTTGAGTTTTGAATTCACCTAAAGATCCTTTAGCAATATCCAAAAATCGGATTCGTTCTTTCAGTGAAGAACGTTCGCAGCCTTCTGCAATATTGCTAGGTACCGATAACATTGAACGCGTTATTTGATCCCTAAAGCCATAGTTACGGCAATTGTCTAGCTCTTTATAAACAGCTACAGACATTGCTCGGCTTCGCTTCCATACATCCAGGTTTTCGTAAAGCATCCTTGCTTTTCCTTTTTAGTTAGATGCGAGGAGATAGATGCTAGATGCTAGGTTCTAGATGCTAGAATCTCGCATCTAGAATCTCGTATCTTTCCCTAGAATCTCGTATCTAAAATCTCGCATCTAAAATCTCGTATCTTTCCCCTAGCATCTCGCATCTAGAATCTCGTATCTACTATCATTCTTTAGCCACCGAAACCTTATAACCATGCTCTTTCAACAATGCATGCTGCTTAGCTACCTGAAGGTCTGATGCGACCATTTCACCGCACATTTCTTCAACGGTGATCTCCGGTACCCAGCCGAGTTTCTCTTTAGCTTTGGCAGGGTCGCCCAGTAGGGTTTCTACTTCGGCTGGTCGGAAGTAGCGTGGGTCTACTTTCACAATTACGTCGCCTACGCTCACGCCTGGTGCTGTTTCACTATTTACTGCGGTTACTGTGGCAATTTCATCGACACCTTCGCCAGAAAACTCAAGCGTGATGCCTGCTTCCTGTGCAGACATGCGTACAAATTCACGTACGGAAATCTGCTTACCGGTGGCAATAACGAAATCTTCTGGTTGGTCTTGTTGCAGCATCATCCACTGCATGCGTACATAATCTTTTGCGTGGCCCCAATCCCGCAGCGAGTCCATGTTGCCCAGGTACAAGCAAGGCTCTAAGCCCTGTGCAATATTGGCAATGCCTCGGGTTATTTTACGGGTTACAAAGGTTTCACCACGGCGGGGTGATTCGTGGTTAAACAATATGCCGTTACAGGCATAAATACCGTACGACTCGCGGTAGTTTACCGTTATCCAGTAGGCGTACATCTTTGCTACGGCGTAAGGCGAGCGCGGGTAAAAAGGTGTTGTTTCTTTTTGGGGTATTTCCTGCACTAAGCCGTATAGCTCTGAAGTAGAAGCCTGATAGAACCGGGTTTTCTTTTCCAGCCCTAAAAAGCGTATGGCTTCCAGCAAACGCAGTGTTCCCATTGCGTCTACATCTGCCGTGTACTCAGGGGATTCAAAAGAAACCGCTACGTGCGATTGCGCGCCCAGGTTGTACAGTTCATCTGGCTGAACTTCCCGCAGAATACGCGTTAGGTTTGAGGTATCGGTTAAATCGCCATAGTGTAGCTTGAAGCGTGCGTTCTCTATGTGTGGGTCTTCGTAGATGTGATCTACGCGTTCGGTGTTAAATAATGAAGACCGGCGTTTAATACCATGAACTTCATAGCCCTTTTCCAACAGGAATTCCGCCAGGTATGAACCATCCTGACCTGTAACACCGGTGATTAAAGCAACTTTAGCCAAAGCAAACTCCTTTTAATTTCTAATCAAATGCTCTTTTAAACAGCCATTGCTGCATAAAGTACCAAATATAACGGGGGTTATGTTTGAAGTAACGCTTCCATAAGCGCTTAGGTTCAGAAAGCAAACGGAACAGCCATTCAAACCCAATTTTTTGAATCCAACGCGGTGCATGTTTTTTGTTGCCTGCGATAAAATCGAATGCGGCACCCACACCCAGCATCACACAATTTAGTTTCTCTTTGTGCTCTGCCATCCAAATTTCTTGTTTTGGGCAGCCAATACCCACAAACAACACATCGACTTCACTGCTGTTAATGGTGGCTACAACTTCATTATCTTCGTCAGCTGTGAGTGCCCGGAAAGGCGGTGAGTAAGCGTAAGTGATGTTAATTCCCGGGTAGCTGGCTTTTAGGTTGCCTTCTACCTGTTTCAAAACAGAATCGGAACTGCCACCGTAGAAGCCTATTTTAAGGTTCTCTTCGCCGCTGAGTGCGCACAGTGCGTTCATAATGTCTTGCCCACGCACCTGATCCGCCTGTTTTTGGCCTAATAGCTTTTGGGCTATTGATATGGGCTTGCCATCGGGGATGACCATATCTGCGCCGTTTACTACGCTTCTAAAACTTTGAGAATCAAAAGCTTCCATACACATATGGACATTTGAAACACAAACATAGCGGCCCGCTTTTTCTTTAGACCAGTCTGAAACGGTTTTAACGGCTGATGCGATGTTTACAACATCAACTTCCATATTAATGATTGGGATACGCTTCATTCCTTATCTGTACTCTTAAAATCGATGTTCAATTAAAAACAAATATTTATACGATATTCATTTAGCCATTCAATTGACTGTTACCACCGGCCGTGAATTCAAGCCTGGAATTCCACTATTTAACCTTAAACACCTTACTAATAAGCCTTAACCGACCTGGAGATAAAACGATTATACAGACTGATAACGCCTCTTTTGTTATCGGGTAACAGGTAAAGCAGTATGGCCTGCACTACTCTCGATACAAATGAGTTTCGCGTTTGCCTTTTAGTCTTCATTAACCATTCAACTAGTTTGAAATCAACACCTTTTGAGTGTTGGCTGTTTATGCCGCCTTTCACCGAGCCTTCCAATACACTGTAGGATGCTAAAAACAGCGAGAGCACTTTAGAGCAGCCTAGCGCCTTGGCGCGGGCTTCAACGCTCTCGAAGATGACATCGTGAGATTCTTTAAGGCAGTGAAAATCGACAAGTGAGTATCTGTTGAAATCAAAATCCCGGTAGCAATGAATAGCCTGGTGGATGATGCTGTCTTCTTTCGATAAAACTCTGACGTACTCACTGCAATAATTAGGGTGTTCCAGGCTTCTTTGCCACAATTGGCATTCATCAATATTGAATACTTGCGGGTAAGTAATGGATTTGTGCAGGTCGATAGCCATACCCGATTTACCCTTGGGTATAAATGACTCTTCATATAGGCCAATGAGCGGCCCGGCGCCGGGGGCTGTGTAGCTATCCATTATTTCTTGCAGAAGGGATTTGGCTTTTTCGAAATCCTTTTCTTTTACCAGCATGTCTATATCCCTTGAACCTCTGGGGTAGGCATCGTCATAAATCCAGCCGGAAAATGCCATACCTTTCAGCAAAATACAGGGTACTTCGTTCGCTTTAAATAGAGCCAAAACTGAGGCCAGCTGGCTTTTCATAGCCAAGTTATTGGCCACAGATTTTTGCGTTGTTGCTTTAAGCTTACTTTGAAGTTCAGGGCTTAACTGGCTGAATAAACCTGCCTTAATTAAATTTTGATGAATTAAGGGCAAAACACGCCAGTGCTTTGTTTCTTCTTGAAATGCCAGTTGCAGTACGCCTTCAATATTAGAAGGTACCCTTCGTTTGAATTGCTCTTCATCCCAACAGGCAAGCGCTAATATTGGCAGTGTATCGTCTTTAGTTTGCATTCAATGACCAACAGGAATCAGTAAACATTCTTGCCGACAAACCCTTTATAAAAAGTCCAAAGCACTATTTTGAAATCCATCCATAGTGACCAGTTTTTGATGTAGTCCAGATCGTACTCTACACGCATTTCCATTTTCTCTACGGTATCTGTTTCACCCCGCCAGCCGTTCACTTGGGCCCAACCGGTAATACCTGGCTTAACCTTGTGTCGCAGCATGTAATAACTTACCTGCTTACGGTAGCTTTCGTTGTGCGAAACAGCATGTGGCCGCGGGCCCACAACAGACATATCGCCCTTCAGTACATTGATAAACTGCGGTAGCTCATCTAATGAAGTTTTTCTTAAGAACGCGCCCACCGGCGTTATTCGGGCATCGCCTTTTTTGGCCTGCACTACGTTGGCACCATTATCGGTCACTGTCATAGAGCGGAACTTCCAGACTTTAATTTTTCGGCCACCTAAGCCATAGCGATCTTGCTTGAATATTATCGGGCCAGGAGATGTAACTTTAATGGCAATGGATATAAGCAACATTGGAATTGCGATTACAGACAGCACCATGAGTGATATTAGAATGTCTTCTGCGCGCTTCAGTGCAGCACTGGAACCCTGCATTGGGTTATCGAATACGCTGATGGTTTGCATTTCGCCCACATGCGACATAGAAGCGCTCATTAGGCAATAAACGAACAGATTAGGAACCAGATGAACAGTAGCGGTGGTATCGCCCAGTAAATAGAGAATTTCCTGAATGCGCTCTTCCGCCTTCATAGGCAGGGCCACATACACAACTTCAAACTCATTCTGCTTGGCGCGCTCTACGCCTTCTTTAATGCTGCCTTGCAAATGCTGGCTAACTGATGGGTTCACTCGCTCAACAGAACGGTCGTCAAATACGGCCTGAATTCGATAACCCGTTGATGGGTTCTTTTCTATTTCATGAATGAGCTGCTCACCAATATCGCCCAAACCAATAATGGCGACCGACCGGGTATTTCTGCCGGCTGCCCGTATTCGCTTTAAGAACAAAGCAAACGCAAAGCGCCAACCGATTAACGAGGCATAGGTTCCTACAAACCATAAACCCAGCGTTATTCGGGAAAATTGAGTACCCGTTTTAGTGAAAAACAGATAAGCCATGACCAAAGAGGCAGCGATAACACAGGAAATAAAGGTATAAAAAGCGATTTGTCGAAAGAACCCTGCCCGCCAGGAACGGTAAAGTGCAAAAGACTCTGCTGATAGCATGAAACACATTGAACAAAGCAGAGCGATTAACAAGTAATTTTCACCAAAAACCGCATGATGATAGGAGGTAATAATAAGAAGTAACACTAGCTGAATAACAACTAAATCGACCAACCGATAGACGATGGCAAACTTATTCACGTTATTCTTGATCATTCCATTTTTACTTAACATTCTAAGCACCCTCTTCCATTAAACTGCTTAAACAGAGCTTACTCACTGCAGACTGCTGCTGCAGCCTCACCTGATCGCCCGGTTTAACTAACCCAACACAAACCAATAACGCGTAAAAAACTTAGAATGTTATTGGCAACTTATGCTGCACAACCACTGGGTTAGCCTTTTGCATCTTGCTTGATCATTTCACAAACCGTATCTAAATGATCAAACCCAGATCTAAAATTTACCTGCTTCATTTGTACGCTATTGACTACGTTACTCAGCGCCTGGAACCGCTCTTCTTCCAACCCAATTTTTTGAAAAGCGCTGCCTAACATGCTGTTTTGCAATAGTTGCACCAACGCTACCGACTTAGACATTGGTTTTATTTCGCACACCGAATCTTTAATAACTTCGCTATCCGATTTTTTTTCACCCGGCTCAACACGGTTCAAAAAGTAGATTGTTTCTAAACGCTTTTTTGCAGAATCTCTGCCTTCAACGGCCAGCTTTACCTTAGAGAATTGCTCGTGAACTTTATCTGTATTTTTCAGATTAAACCCACTGGCCTTCAGGCTGTCTGGCCAAAGCCTCACTTCGGGCCAGCCAGGGTAAACCTCTACGGTGCACTGTGCGTTGCCAGTTGCACTTGATTGATGCAGAGCTAACATATCGTCTGTCATCATTTCAAAGCCATTGCCGGCCAGCGCTACTGTAAGCGTGGTTTTTCCTGTTCTGCTGGGTGCCAGCAAAGCGATTGCTTTATTCGTACCGGTGAGCGATAGCGCATTGGCATGCACACACTGCACGCGCTTACGCTCAAGCCACAAGGCTATCGCCATTGTTTGGAAGTAATGATTGGAATCTGTTCCGCCCTGATCCCAGTCGATTACTATTTCGCCATCGGTAATTTCAAAACTACCCTTACCCTGGCAATCGATTTTCAGAAAATCGGCATTTGCTTCCGTGTACAACTCCACTCTGGTTTCATAGCGCTCGCCCTTATCGGTGAGCAGCCAATCGGCCTCTCTTTTTTGCCTTGCGGGCAGCCGCTGCTCTCTAACACGCAGCCTGTAACGCTGCTCATGCTCTTCGAAGAGACAATAAGGCTCACAAGCCACACCATGCAGCGGCAAAGAATAAAGTAGATTCATACGGGAAAATGCAGCAAAAATGCCAAGAAGCAGCCTCCATGCCGCACTTTTGAATTTAGAGTATTAGCTAGCCAACAAATGGATTCCGTTTGGTATGGCCACCCTGCTCATCCGGAATACTTCCGGAAAAGCCCTGGGTTAGCTCTACCAGGCTACCTGCTTTTACTAACTTTGGAGAAGAGTACGCTTTCAGCTCTTTGCTCTTCTTTTCGTTGCTATTCATTACATTGCTATCCATTTTTTGCTCCTTGCACGGGAAGCCACTAAGCCGAACAGGCCAGCGCCGAAAAGCATTAGCGTTGAAGGCTCGGGAACATACGCATCGGTATCAGCCCAGAACGTGAGAGTGGTTACGCCAGTTAGGCTATCCAGAGTCAGTGTCGTGAACAGCTCTTCCAAAAACAGACCGCTGTAGCCTGCAAAATAACTGGATGACGCACCTTCTAGCAGAGTAGAAGCATCAACATCAACTTCAGAGAAAATGCGCCCCTGACCACTGCCATTGGTATCGTCACTTAAATCATCGATGAATGCCGTGTCGAAAACAATACCGGTATCGAGTGTATCAATGATTAAACTCTCAACACTTCCGTCACTGGTGAAAGTCCAAAGGCCGTAGATGGTATCTGTAGACGAATCATACTCACCTAGGGTTGAGCCTTCCTGAGTTAATGACCAGCTAGTTTCACTAACACCACCAGACTCGCTACCGGTTGCACTCCAAATAACCGTGTCGCTGGTGCCATCTGTATAGATTGCGGTCACGGAAATGCCGGCCATATCGGCACCGGTTACAGTTGTTTCAAAATCCAGAAGCGTTGCGTTAGCCCCTGAACTAAACATTACCAGGGCACAAAATACGCTCCCTAACGTCCATTTACTGATATTCATATCATTCCTCTCAAGGTGAAGAATTTAACTTCCTTTGTGATTTGCAACTTCTAATTGCTCATTTTAGGTATCGCAAAGCAAAAACCAATCCAGAATATTTTAAGCCTTTAAAAACAATAACTTAGGCTAATGCACCGTGGAATATTTTATAAAGCTGTAAAATATCCCGACGTTTTTCCTATGCTTTGCTGAACGATGCTCCAAAATTGAGCGATAACTCACATAGCGTTCGTTTCTTTGTTTCTTTTATTCCAACCTGTAGAAACAACCAACAGCCGCGGATTAAACCATGCCTGTTAAAACTTGAATGTTACATAGCTCAATAAACTGTACATTCCTGCCTTTACAGTTTGATGAAATTTTGAAACTCTGTGAAGCACTGCAGTATTCTTGGCCGCTGCACTCAATAGGATTGCGATAGGGAAATCCATGCAAGATTTCATTTTGCTAACTGGCAATAGGCACAATTTAGAAAACATTCGTGACCATCTGCGTAAAGCATTTCATTGCCCACCCGATTCGGCTTTACCCGTCATTGCCCAAGCAGACCAGACTGGTGTTGCTTGTTTAGCTTTTGAGCTTGATCAAAAAAACGGCACTGTTAAAAATACCAACACTCCAACTGAAGCCATCGGCCTTGTTGCCATTGGCAGTGTTCAACAAAACCTAAACTCATCGCTTTATGAAAAGAACGCAAGCATTCCGGCTTACTCAGATGGTACTAAGCCGCAACATGATTTAATCCACGCCGCCTATCAGAAGTGGGGCGGCAACATGGCGCATCATTTAACAGGCCAATTCAGTTACTGTGTGCGTGACCCAAAAACTGGAGGCATCCAGGGTGCGCTCTCCCCTTTTAATAGCAGCTTATTATTTGTTTTTCAGTTTCAGGGGCTGACTGCTGTAACAACCGATGCGCGGCTTTTAAAACATATACCCGGCGTTAAATTTACGCCGAATAAATCCAGCTTAGCCTGTTGGCTAGCCGGCCAACCCGACCCTCACGCGCCAATGTTTGAAGAGCTGACGGCTATTCCCCCCGGGCATAGCTTTTCTATTTTAAACGGGCGCTTAGCGCTGGAGAAATTCTGGGATGTCGACCCAAACGCACAAATCAGATTCGCTCAGACCACTGAATATGAACATCATTTCCTGACCTTATTACAAGCAACTGTAGAGGAGCACCTTCTAAACGCTGAAGGCACTGTATTCAGCCAAATGAGCGGCGGGATGGATTCAACATCCGTTAGTTATCTGACAGCAAAGATATGCCGGGAAAGAAACCTACCTTTCCATACAATATCTCATCAGTACCCTGAAAAGGCTAATTGCGATGAATCTGATTTAATTCAGCTAATGATCGATCGAATTAAACCTGCGGGCGCTCACTTTATTGATATTAATGAGTTGAACCGTTCTTTATCTTTCTCTGAAAGATACCCGACGGATTTCAACAACCCGGGCATTGTTCATGCGCCCCAATACATTGAAGAACTGGAACTTCTGAATACGCACGGTGCCAGCACATTATTTACCGGCAATGGCGGTGATGAAATATGCTGGGGCCATAGTTCTGTTTATACGTCACGATTTATGCGGGGCGATGTAAAAGTGGTTCCCGAGGTTTTTAGAAGCAGCAAGGAACTTAACGTCTCGTTTACCAGAACAGCTTACCGGCTTTTTTTGAAGCCATTCCTGCCTGGCTTTTTGTTGAACACAGCGAACCTACTGCGAGGAAAGACCCCGCAATCTGACTGGCCCGCCTGGTTAACGCCTACGGCAGTAGATGCAGCTTCTGCTTCGGTTAATCAGAATGATTATTTCGTTAACCCCTATTCAAAACGTTTTAACCCCGCTAAATTTGCCCGCTATCAGAGCCTTCATCGTACGTCTACCTACAACTCTCTGCGGTCCTATCAACATTTGGCAAAGGCTTATGGTATTGAGGTTTGCCACCCCTTCTTTCACCCTAAAGTGATTGAATTCAGTTTCGCCATTCCCGAAAAGTTATTAATTCAGGGCAAGTACCCTAAGTGGCTGTTGCGCAGAAGCATGAACGGTCATTTACCGGATGAAGTGTGCTGGAAACAAACTAAAGTTGTTTTCGACCAGCACTTTGCCAGCCTGGTAAGGCAGAATGCAGATGAATTAATATCTCTGCTATCACATGAAGGGTTACAGGGCTTGGGTTTAATTGATAACACACGGGTTTTGAAGGCATTCAACGAGATACTTACCGACCCAGGCAAACACCTGAACGTTGACCTGCTGTATGTCATTCTCACCCAATCCTGGTATCAAACGCATTGTTTATAAGGGCGAATTTATTGAATACTGAATCAATGGGGTGATGCCAGCAAAGCAGACAGCGAAGGTGCTGTTATTTCCTTCAGCTCGGAATAGCTTTCCACGACTTCCGGGGAATCGTTAATGACGATTCCGTTCCATACCAACCAGCAATGGGCATCTATCCTGCCGGCCGTCAACTTAACACCAAAATGAATGGTGACCGGCACTTGTCGCTTTGTGAGCATCTGTTTTTGAGTTAGGCAGCGCCGCAGGCAATTCACTTTTACAAAATGATGCCTGCCGGCGATTTCGATAATTCTGATGATGGCGAGCACTTCACTAAGCGATGCACTGCCAGGGCCATTCGTAGTGGCATTTGAAATGTTTTTACGCCAGCTTTCGTAGGCTTTTTTTTGCAGCCGGCGATCCCAAATAATAAAAAGCAACCATGCCTCTAGCAGTTGCTTCCACTGAGCAGGAGAGAGCTTTACCGATGATTTAAATTTTTGCCACATCACTTGTAGCTCAAACTTTTGAGAGAAGTCCGAGGCTCTCCATCTCTTTTACAATAGCTTCCAAGTCAGTTTTGAACTGCTCTTGAGTGACGTCATAAACAGAGCACGCCTGCTTTACAATTTCAGATAGATTCACGCCAGAAGTCATGACATCCAGTATATAAGTGCCGACGGAATCGAGCGTAAAGTAGTTGCCCGTTTCCGGCTCTAGCAGTACAGATTCATCATCCACCTTCTGGAATAGAACCCCTTCTTTAATTTGATAGATATCGTCTTCCATAGCGACTCTTGTAGTTACGTTCAACCCTAATGGCTAGGCTTAAAACTCTAGCACTTGATCCGCCAGTTTGACCAGCTCATCGTCGTGACTGGCAATGATAACGGTCATATCCTTAAGGATGCTGGCAAATTGATCTTTAAACCGGATGCTACTGGCCATATCGAACATAGAGGTTGGCTCATCTAACAGCATAATTTTTGGTTTGGACATCAGTGCCCTGGCCAATGCAATCTTTTGGCGCTGGCCACCCGATAACTTAACGCCTTCTTCGCCAACCGGTGTCATGTAGCCTTTATCGAGCTGTTCAATAAAGCGATGTGCGCCGGCCTTTCTGGCTGCTTTTTCGATCTCGGCTGATGTCGCCTGTGGATAACCAAAGGCAATATTATCGTTAATAGTACCTTCATACAGAGAGACCTCCTGCGATACAAGCCCAATCTGTTGCCGAAGTGCACGCAGGTTAATTTCGTGTATGTTGTAGCCATCCATGAAAATAGTGCCCTGTTGAGGCTCTATGAACCTCATTAGCAGATGCAGTATTGTCGACTTACCTCGGCCGTTTGGCCCACGCAGTACCACGATTTGACCAGGGCGAATGTCAAATGACAAACCCCGGATGACCGCCTGCCCCGGTGTGTATGAAAAGGTGACATCCTTTAGCGTGATGCTTCCGGTTATAGTAACGCTCTTTGTTCCTTCATCCACGGGTTCTGGAAGAGTGTTTAACGTTTCCAATATGCGGTGGGAAGCCCCTTTTGCTTGCTGCACCTGGCCATAAAGGTGAGCCAGGTTGCTGATTGGCCGAACAAACAGGAAGCCATACATAAGCAATGAAATAATATCTGACATTCCCAGCGCACCCGCCTGGTAGTTAACGACCGTTATCAATATGACCGCCAGAACCCCGCAGGAAACCATAAGCTGAATGAACGGCGAGAGCAGCGCCTGAAGGTGCAACTGCTTCTTTCGTAACCTGTAAAGCTCGTCAGCTTTGGCTTTAAATTTGTGTAGTTCGTGATCTTCCCGGTTAAAGGTTTTTATCAGTTTAATCTGGCTTATGTTTTCACTTGAAATAGCCAGTTGGCCTGCTTGTTTTGCAACCAGTTCCTGACTAATGGGTGCCAAGCCTTTGCCCAGTAATTTCAACACCACATAAAACAACGGGATCAATGCCAAGATGACCAGCCCGGTGACGGAATGGATCGACACCATCATAAAGGCCGCACCGATCAGGATAAGCGCCGATGGCACCAGGCTGGTTAAGATGCCGGATAAGAAATGACTGATAATGGCTATATCGTTACTTAGCAGAGATAGAATAGCCCCTTTTTTTCTATCGATAAAATAGCCCATAGGGAGCATTTGAATATGCTCATAAAGGCGGCAACTTAAATTGGTGAGTATCTTTGAGCCGATCAGGTTTAAGCGGAAAACGGACAGGTAGCGGAGAACCGCCTGCACTGAAAACAACGCAACCCAAACGATAAAAACTTGAGCCGTGGTGAGGCCAAAGAGCAACTCTTGCGCAAATACAGCTTTTGCAAACTGCCCGGCGAACCAGGGGATTACAAGGCTTACGCCACTTTCTATGAGCATCAGAAATATCGTTAGCACCAGGCTGATTCGATATTGAGAGAGATACGAGAAAAGATATGAAAAGGATTTTGGTTTGCTGTTCATTACTTTTGAATCCATTTTAAATTCCAGTACTGAAAACCAAAGTAACCTCCACTTATTCATCAAGCAGGTGCCCGGCATTGTTCCTTCATGGCGCAGCCTGTTGATACGCATTTGAAACTGCACCGGCTATTGTATCTGGTTGTGAGCCAGCCGGATGATCAGATTATGACCTAGATAGTGAACTGCTTGCCAGTTTTTTAAGAAAGCGGGAAGCCCACGGGTTTAGTCATGAATAGCGTTTGGCCGCCTACCGGTCGCTTCTTTGCAGACCCCATTTTTCCTATAAGGTGATATAATCTTGGGGTTACTTTCTCACCCTACCCACGGGTGAGTATTGCTGAGAGTCCATCTGGCAAACTAATCTATCTCTGCGGATTCTAGGTCGGCGGAGCATCACCATTACAATTGAATTAAAGGAGTTTGCATGGGCAATCCGCCGGTACATAAAGCGCGCAAGAGGTTCGGCCAGAACTTCCTGAATGATGACCATGTGATTGATAAGATCGTTAAAAGCATTAGCCCTAAACCGGGTCAGCATCTTATCGAAATTGGCCCGGGTCAGGGCGCGATTACCGAGCCTCTGCTAGAAGCACTGGAGGGTAATCTGGATGTGATCGAGCTGGACCGTGACTTGATCCCTATTTTAAAGGCCAAGCTATTCCGCCATGAGGGCCTGCAGATTCATGAAGCCGATGCGCTGAAGTTCGATTTCGCTTCGCTGGCATCCGATGGTCGCCCTCTGCGCATGGTGGGCAACCTGCCGTATAACATCTCTACACCGCTGATGTTCCACCTGCTTGAGTATTCCGACATTGTGGAAGACATGCACTTCATGCTGCAAAAAGAGGTGGTTCAGCGTTTGTGTGCAGCCCCGGGGGACAGCGCCTATGGTCGCCTTGGCATTATGATGCAATACCGCTGTGAGGCCCGCTATCTGTTTACGGTACCGCCGGGCTCCTTTAGCCCGCCGCCGAAGGTCGACTCTGCCATTGTGCGCTTAACCCCGCGTAAAGAGCTGCCCTACACGGCCAGTAACTTTGAGCTGTTCGCTCAGGTGGTTAAGGCGGCCTTTGCTCAGCGGCGAAAAACGCTGCGCAATAACCTGAAAGGCATGATCGATGATGCCGGGCTGGAAGCACTGGGCATTAACCCGGGTATTCGTGCTGAGATGCTCGGTATTGAGGCCTTCGTCAACATTGCCAACGCGATTGATAAGGCCGCCTAATGGCGCTTTACGCCGTTGGTGATTTACAAGGCTGCTTGCACCCGCTGGAGCGCCTGCTGGAATACGTCAACTTTGACCCGGCGGTCGATACGCTCTGGCTCACCGGAGATTTAGTCTGCCGTGGGCCCGATTCAATTGGCTCTCTGCAGTTTGTTCGCTCGCTGGCTGCATCGGCGAAAACCGTTCTGGGCAACCACGATCTGCACTTGCTTGCCTGTTTCGATACCGGCAAGATTAAGCCCGGCTCTGAAATTGACGGTATTCTGAACCACCCGGATGCCCCTGAACTGATGGATTGGCTGGCACGCCAGCCAATGCTGATTCAGGATGAAACGCGCGGTTTGATGATGACCCATGCCGGCATTCCGCCGCAGTGGTCCGATGATAAAGCGATCCGACGTGCGCGCGAGCTGGAGACCTGCCTGGCAGATAAAACCAGTCGCAGTGACTTTTTTAAAGCCATGTATGGCAACAAGCCCAGCAGCTGGTCCGGAAAGCTCACCGGCAACGAGCGGCTGCGCTATATCGTCAATGCCTTTACCCGCATGCGTTTCTGCGGTCAGGGTGGTGAACTGGAATTTAAGTTCGATAAATCGCCGGATAAGGGCCCTATCGGCATGAAGCCCTGGTATGAATGGCCTGCACACAAACGCAGCCACAAGCTGATTTTCGGCCACTGGGCGGCCCTGATGGGCATGACCCGGAAAGCAAACTTCATCTCACTGGATTCAGGCTACGTTTGGGGCAATTACCTGACACTGATGAACCTGGACAGCGACATCCGCTTCTGCTGCGATACCAACGGCCACATCAGCGAAATACACGAGTCAGACTTCTTAACACTGAAGCGCCCGCTTTAATGGGCGCTAGTGGGCCATGCGCAAAGTTAGGTAACGGGTCGCTTACCAGGCCATGACGATATCTTCTACCTGTAGATTAAGCCGCTCGGCACCTATGGCGAGCTCTGCCACGGCATAGTAGGGCTGTACCTGCTTCACTTCGGCTACCAGGCGGGTGTCGGAAATCTGCCAAAAGCTGTCGCCTTCGCGGTTAAACTTCTGACTGGTGCGATATACCGACAGGAAGTCGCCCGGTCGAAGGCCACTTTCAGCGCCGCTGGAAACATAAATCCGCTGACCATCCACCTGTGCAATGGTTGCCATAAAGGGCTGGCACTGTACGGTTTTTTGCAGGTCGTTCACCGCCTGATCTATCAACAGACGAACTTGCTGACCATAGTCTGTAGAGAAAAACTTAGCGGTACCGAAGCCGACCTCGGCATGATTCTTTTCATTCCACAAGCCGTAGGTTTTATAGCGGCTCTGAAACACCAGCGCGCCGGAATAACCATCGTGCACGAAAACATCAAAGACAAAATGGCGGGTGCGCTTGGCCTTACTGATGCCAACCTTCTTCAGCCAGTTATCCCAGTTGCCGGCTCGCGGGGCATCCGGGTTTTCCATCGCCATGTCGCGAATGACACCGGAAACAATAAACTGCACACCCAGATCTTTAGCGGTAGAAACGGCACGGGTTAGTGTCATACGCGGGGAAATTTGCGTGGGTGCATTGGGCGTATTCGGGTACAGGGTCATGTAGTTCGCGCTGAGTGCGCGAATACCCTGACGGCCATTCAGATCATTCACCAGCAGCGCGGCCAGCGAACGGTCTACCGAGCCTAAACGGCCAAGAGTGGAATGCTCCGGATGCTCCATAGCAAACCCGGTGATCGCCACAGATTTGTGATAACTGTTGGAAACCACATTGGCGCATTGCTGGCTGGGTGCCACGGTCGCCTCTATCTTCACCTTGTAGAGGCCGCCCTCGTTCTGTTCAGACAAGACTTCAATACCGGAAACCTGAGCAGCGCTGTTCACCCGCAGGTAATCAACCGTCAGATTGCCGTTTTCCATCACCTGACTGCTTTGGACACTGGCACTGACCTGCATGGAGGCATTCTTGATGGCATTGCGCATGGCACGAACGCGGGCGCTGACTTCATCGCCGTACTCAACCGGAGCAACCCCCTCAGCTTCGACAACCTGGAAATCTGAGGCGTACGCCATTGAGCTGAATAACAGACCGAAACCGAATGTTATCCACAGGAATAGTTTGAATACGCTTTTCATAGCCTGCCCTCCTTCATGAGCCGGTACTGCCTACTCGATGAAATATAGGCCGCTGCCGGTCGATTCAACGCCCTGAGAAGACAAGCTGCTGCGGGTCAACGCGTCCAAATCGTGAACCGCATCGGATGCGCAACCGGAATTCATTTTCCCCTGCCCCTGAGAGGCCAGACAGTTACGGAAGCCTTCATCGATGATCATTTCCACCATGGTTTCATAGCTGCCATCTGGCATGACTTCCTGATAAACCACGTTCGCACCCAGCACCTTGGCATCCACAAAGGCGCGGTATTTATCGTTCTGCACGACCAGGTTCTCAACCGTAGAGTTACCGATGATCTGAGTGCCATAAACACGCTCAGCCAGTGTGCGGTAGGCATCCAGTTTTGAGGCGCGCATAGCCAACAGGCGCTTCTGTACTTCAGTAACACCGCGGGTCGTCGGATTAATCGCGCCATAGCCGGTTACACGCAGGACCATCGGCTCCATTGGCGGCAGCTTGTCATTAATTTCCTGTACCTGCGAAACGATCTCATCGACCTTTTCCTGTTTGCTGTTGAATGGCCACATGCTGCACCCGGATACAAAAAGGGCCAGCATTAGAATGGCAAGTAGACTGCGAATATTCATCTGTAAACTCCGTTCAGGGTCGCCTGAATAACCATGTTGCTTGGTTTATCGGCGCAGGAATAAAAAGCCTTAGCGTTTATTTTTCAGCCACACCACAACGCACGCAGCGGCCGCTATTGCAGTTGTTCACCGGCTCAGGTACTTCAGGAAACGACTATACTGGGCGAACTTAGTTATAATGTTGCGAATCTTTTTTTCACGAAGGGCGTATGGAAACCTATTTAGTTGGCGGTGCCGTCAGAGATGAATTGCTGGGTCTGGAGGTCAAAGACCGGGATTGGGTTGTCGTAGGCGCAACGCCTGCGCAGCTTCTTGAGCAGGGCTATCAGCAGGTTGGCGCAGACTTCCCTGTTTTTCTGCATCCGCAAACCAAAGAAGAATACGCTCTCGCCCGAACCGAGCGGAAATCCGGCGTGGGCTATAAAGGTTTTGAGGTCAACTTCGACCCTTCCGTTACACTGGAAGATGATTTGCTTCGCCGTGATCTGACCATTAATGCCATTGCGCAATCTAAGGATGGTCAACTGATTGATCCATACAACGGCAGGCGTGACCTGGAAAACCGAGTGTTGCGCCATGTTTCACCGGCCTTCCGTGAAGACCCACTTAGGGTATTACGGATAGCCAGATTCTATGCTCGCTTTGCTTACCTTGGCTTTAGCGTTCATGAACAGACCCTGAGCCTGATGACTGAAATGACGACCAGTGGTGAGTTGGAACATCTGGTTGCAGAAAGGGTGTGGTCGGAGATAAGCCGGGCTTTGACATCGCAAAGCCCTGAAGAGTTCTTCTTCTGTTTAAAACAAACCGGTGCACTCGCCGTGGTATTTCCGGAGCTGGACCGGCTGTTTGGCAAGCCACAGCCAATGCGCTGGCACCCGGAGGTAGACACCGGCATTCACGTGCTCATGGCGCTGAAGGTTGCGCGCACGATGACGTCAGACCCTGCTACGCTGCTGGCAGCCCTGTGTCATGACCTGGGCAAAGGCTTAACGGCAAGCGAGGTTTTGCCGTCTCACAAAGGGCATGAAGGCAAAGGTGCCGATCTAATTCCTGGAATCGCAAAGCGCATGAAGTGGCCGGTCAAGGCAGCGCAGCTAACAGAAGATGTCGCGCGCTACCATACCCATTGCCACGATATTGAAAAGCTTAAGCCAGCAACGGTGCTAAAGCTGCTTAAAAACATCAACGCCTTCCGTCAACCGGAGCGCGTGGAACAGTTTGCCATGGCCTGCGAAGCCGATTACCGCGGTCGCTCAGGGTTTGAAAATAATGTATACCGGCAAGCAGCGCTGCTCAAAGCACTGGCCGGTACTTGCGCGGACGTATCGGCTGAGCCGTTTATTGCGCAGGGCCTTAAAGGCAAAGACATTGGCGAAGCCATGGACAAAGAACGGCTTAATAGAATCAGGCAGTTGCGAGAGCGCTAACTCAGCGCCCCCATTCAGCCAGCAGCGTCTGTTCAAAGCCGGCACTTTTCAGAATTCTTGCCACAACAAAATCAATCAAGTCCGCGATTTGCTCCGGCTGATGATAAAAGCCCGGGCTCGCCGGCAGGATGACGGCACC
The DNA here is from genome assembly GCF_004341165.1 of Reinekea marinisedimentorum. Taxonomy (GTDB): domain Bacteria; phylum Pseudomonadota; class Gammaproteobacteria; order Pseudomonadales; family Natronospirillaceae; genus Reinekea; species Reinekea marinisedimentorum. The sequence goes on along the minus strand of NZ_SLZR01000020.1, from coordinate 8,467 downwards.
GGCTCTTTTCAGCTTGAGCATGTTTTCCAGGTGGATCTCGCTTAATGGCGTTTCCCGCGGCACCAGAATCAGTTTTCCCTGCTCCTTCAGCACAACATCTGCGCCACGTTCGATCAGATTATCGCACTGGCCGGTTGCGATGCTGGCCAGAGTGCCGGTTGAGCACGGGCAAATGATCATCGTGGACGGAGCCCCGGAACCACTGGCAACCGGGCTCATCCAATCATCCCGGCCGTAAAGACTGAGCTTACCCTTGTCAGAAATTGAAGCCCTGATGAAATCGGCCAGTTTGTCATGATTAGCCGGCCATGACTGCCCCTGCTCAACGGCAGCGACCATGAGCGCAGCCTTGGAGATCAGCAGGTGAACATGGAACTCCATATTCAGCAGTACCTGTAAAAGACGATGAGCGTAAGGCGCACCTGAAGCGCCGGTTATCGCTAAGGTAATTTCTCTCACTTCTTACGCTCCCGAACACGAATCAGGCCTTCCTGGGTGGTACTGGCAACCAGCAAACCCTGTTGATTAAATATTTGCCCACGCACATAACCACGACCACCACTGGTTGCCGGTGAGTCGGCGACATACAGCAGCCATTCATCCAGACGGAACGGACGGTGGAACCAAATAGCGTGGTCAAGGCTGGCAATTGACAGGCCGGGGTGGATGATGGAAATGCCATGGGGCATTAACGCGGTTTCCAGGAACCCGTAGTCAGAGGTATAGGCCAGCATTGACTGGTGTATCAGCGGGTCATCCGGAAGCGGGGAGGACGACTTAATCCACATATGGCGCTTGGCAATACCATGGCGAGGTCGGAACGGGTTCTGAGCTTCTACGATGCGGTATTCGATCGGGCGTTCTGCAGTAAACAGATCTCGAACGTAATCCGGGATTTCTTCCGCGTGTTCCCGATAGATCTTTAACTCCGGTTCTAACACTTCCGGGCCAGGAACATTAGGCATGGCAACCTCATGCTCTAACCCCTCTTCCTCAACCTGGAATGATGCGGTCATCGCTATAATGGCCTTACCCTCCTGACTCGCTACAACGCGACGAACACTGAACGAGCCGCCATCGCGAACATTTTCCACCTCAAACTCGATGCTTTTAGTCGCATCACCCGGTCGAAGGAAGTAAGCGTGCAGAGAATGAGGCGGGCGATCAGTTATGGTTTGAGCTGCGGCAGATAACGCCTGACCAATCACCTGACCGCCAAATAACTTTCTATAGCCGAGGTCTTGCGAGTGGCCACGAAAACGATACTTTCCGATCGACTCCAACTTTAGTAATTCAATTAGGTTATTAACAACTTCCGACATATTCCCGCCTGATAACACTCTGTAAACACAAATGATTGCGTCAATAATTAGATTTTTAGCTCACAACCAAGACTCACAATTGCCAATAAGACAACTATCTGACACCTAACAACGATCAAGTATCAGGACTTTTGTGAAATCATCACACAATCTACGCAATATTCGCTAAATAAACCCGAATCATCCATTATACTTTATGGGCGAACTAGCATTTGGTGTAATGATATGACGGCAGTTCATCAAGAAAACAATGACCTCATCTGGAGCCTGGAAGGTTTTTCCAGACAAGAAATGGCGAAACGCTTCGTTACTCGCTTTGAATCTCGCCTGTGCGTTTACTCTCCCACCGTCAGACAGATATACACCAATTACTCTTTAGAGTTCCCCAATGGCGAATCTAACCGTATGGTTGTGCTGCCTAATCCTTATGCCTTCCACGACACATTTAACAGCATAGATTGTGAAGCCGTGCGTGATACCGGAATGTTCATCGTACCGGGTGCATTGATTAAAAAAACAGGCTTATTTCTGGTCGTAAAATACAAGAATCAGGCAATTAAGGCAGCGCCTATTCCGATTCGTCAGGCATTAAAACGGATGGTCAGAACCGGCACTGCAACAGACCCGTTTTTACCGATACTTATTAAAGGTGACCTCAGGGAGTTCAATTCCGAAACCCCCTGCCTGCACCTTCACCGGATTAAATTGCCTGAACTGTGCCAGTGCTCAGATTTCGAAAAGACAGCCATTAAGAAATCAATATTTAAAAAGATGGCAGATCTGTACGACTCTGCAGACGAGATTGCTGCAGGCTTCTGAATTTTGACGACAACCCAGATCTTTTGGACAAGCATTACTACTACGCTTGCTGTTCCCGCCCCTATATAATCCCCAGCCACACTAGCAATACCTAACAAAGTTTGAGGCATCAATGTCAACTACTGCAGAAAGCGCTGGCAACTGGTTAAAGGATAAAAACCCTTCAGCAGATGAAGTGAGCGTCATGCTCAGCAAGCTGACCAGCCGAATTGAAAACTGGACCGGAGATGAAGAGCAGATTCAGGGGTCAATTGATGCGGCCGATGTATTGCAGAGCTATCTTGATGCCAAAGCGTCACCTGAACTCCCTGATGAAGCTGCTGTTAATGCCCAGCTCGACACCTCTGAGCTTATTCCTGAAGGTAAACCAGTAGAGCTATCCCCAGAAGAGAAACTGGTCAAATTTAATGCTCTAAAGCAGAAGTTAGCGGGCTCAACTTTAAAGTAACGGCCCCACGGCTCTTCCGTGAGTTCTGGCAGTACTTTGCGGGCGAGACGCCCGCGTTCCCCACAGCGCCACCCTGGACCGCGGGCGTCTCGCCCGCTCTTTGCCTTACCATCCCTTTGCTCTCATTCCCGCAGGCAATAAAAAACCCCAGCAGAGCGCTCTGCTGAGGTGATTCGTTTGGAACGGTGCGACGCTTCGCTTTGACGATGGCCCTACTCGAGAGCAAGTCTCTCTTTTCAAACACCTAAACGTAAAAAAGCCCCACCGCAGTGCGGCAGGGCTTTCTTAACTTTGGAAGCTTGACGATGACCTACTCTCACATGGGGAGACCCCACACTACCATCGGCGATACGTCGTTTCACTTCTGAGTTCGGTATGGGATCAGGTGGTTCCAACGCTCTATCGTCGTCAAGCAAACTGGTTGATGTCGTTCGTGACCTTCTTCGTCGTCACGCCCAACTCAATTCGTTACTAGAATTCGTTCTCAATCAACTGTTACTCACTCAATTCTACGCGTCTTAACTTACTTGCGCACAGCCAAAACTTCTTCGGCGTTATATGGCCAAGCCTCACGGGCAATTAGTACAGGTTAGCTCAACGCCTCACAACGCTTACACACCCTGCCTATCAACCAGTTAGTCTTACTGGGCCCTTCAGAAGGCTCAAAGCCTAGGGAAAACTTATCTTGAAGGGGGCTTCCCGCTTAGATGCTTTCAGCGGTTATCCCGTCCGAACTTAGCTACCCGGCAATGCCATTGGCATGACAACCGGAACACCAGGGGTTCGTCCACTCCGGTCCTCTCGTACTAGGAGCAGCTCTTCTCAATTTTCCAACGTCCACGGCAGATAGGGACCGAACTGTCTCACGACGTTCTAAACCCAGCTCGCGTACCACTTTAAATGGCGAACAGCCATACCCTTGGGACCGGCTTCAGCCCCAGGATGTGATGAGCCGACATCGAGGTGCCAAACACCGCCGTCGATGTGAACTCTTGGGCGGTATCAGCCTGTTATCCCCGGAGTACCTTTTATCCGTTGAGCGATGGCCCTTCCATTCAGAACCACCGGATCACTATGACCTACTTTCGTACCTGCTCGACCTGTACGTCTCGCAGTCAAGCTGGCTTGTGCCATTACACTAACCTCCTGATTTCCGACCAGGATTAGCCAACCTTCGTGCTCCTCCGTTACTCTTTGGGAGGAGACCGCCCCAGTCAAACTACCCACCACACACGGTCCGCAACCTCGTTTCGAGGCCTGCGTTAGAACCTCAACGTTATCAGGGTGGTATTTCAAGGTCGGCTCCACGTAATCTAGCGACTACGCTTCAAAGCCTCCCACCTATCCTACACAAATAACGTCAAAGTCCAGTGTGAAGCTATAGTAAAGGTTCACGGGGTCTTTCCGTCTAGCCGCGGATACACTGCATCTTAACAGCGATTTCAATTTCACTGAGTCTCGGGTGGAGACAGCGCCCCCATCGTTACACCATTCGTGCAGGTCGGAACTTACCCGACAAGGAATTTCGCTACCTTAGGACCGTTATAGTTACGGCCGCCGTTTACCGGGGCTTCGATCAAGAGCTTCGCTTACGCTAACCCCATCAATTAACCTTCCGGCACCGGGCAGGTGTCACACCCTATACGTCCACTTTCGTGTTTGCAGAGTGCTGTGTTTTAAGTAAACAGTCGCAGGGGCCTGGTATCTTCGGCCTCCAACAGCTTAAGGCGTAAAGCCCATCACCATCAAAGGCGTGCCTTCTCCCGAAGTTACGGCACCATTTTGCCTAGTTCCTTCACCCGAGTTCTCTCAAGCGCCTTGGTATTCTCTACCTGATCACCTGTGTCGGTTTAGAGTACGGTTCCATTACAGCTGGAGCTTAGAGGCTTTTCCTGGAAGCAGGGCATCAATTACTTCGGTCTCCGTAGAGACACCGTCATCACGTCTCAGCCAAAGAATGTCCGGATTTTCCTAAACATTCGGCCTACTCGCTTGAACCACGACAACCAACGCGTGGATAACCTAGCCTTCTCCGTCCCCCCTTCGCACTGTAATAAAGTACAGGAATATTAACCTGTTTCCCATCGACTACGCTTCTCAGCCTCGCCTTAGGGGCCGACTCACCCTGCCCCGATTAACGTTGGACAGGAACCCTTGATCTTTCGGCGTGCGAGTTTTTCACTCGCATTATCGTTACTCATGTCAGCATTCGCACTTGTGATACCTCCAGCATGCTTCTCAACACACCTTCAACAGCTTACACAACGCTCCTCTACCACTTAACAAAGTTAAGTCCGTAGCTTCGGTACTATGTTTGAGCCCCGTTATATCTTCCGCGCGGGCCGACTCGACTAGTGAGCTATTACGCTTTCTTTAAAGGATGGCTGCTTCTAAGCCAACCTCCTAGCTGTCTGAGCCTTCCCACATCGTTTCCCACTTAACATAGATTTTGGGACCTTAGCTGACGGTCTGGGTTGTTTCCCTTTCCACGACGGACGTTAGCACCCGCCGTGTGTCTCCCGGATAGTACTCACTGGTATTCGGAGTTTGCATGGGGTTGGTAAGTCGGGATGACCCCCTAGCCCAAACAGTGCTCTACCCCCAGTGGTATTCGTCCGAGGCTCTACCTAAATAGATTTCGAGGAGAACCAGCTATCTCCGAGTTTGATTGGCCTTTCACCCCCAGCCACAGGTCATCCGCTAACTTTTCAACGGTAGTCGGTTCGGTCCTCCAGTTGATGTTACTCAACCTTCAACCTGCCCATGGCTAGATCACTCGGTTTCGGGTCTACACCTTGCAACTTGACGCCCAGTTAAGACTCGGTTTCCCTACGGCTCCCCTATGCGGTTAACCTTGCTACAAAATGTAAGTCGCTGACCCATTATACAAAAGGTACGCAGTCACAGAACAAGTCTGCTCCCACTGCTTGTACGTATACGGTTTCAGGGTCTATTTCACTCCCCTCACAGGGGTTCTTTTCGCCTTTCCCTCACGGTACTTGTTCACTATCGGTCAATCAGGAGTATTTAGCCTTGGAGGATGGTCCCCCCATATTCAGTCAAGATTTCTCGTGTCCCGACCTACTCGATTTCATGTTGATCAGCTTTCGTGTACGGGGCTATCACCCACTATGGCGGTACTTTCCAGAACCTTCCACTAACATTCACAACACTTAAGGGCTGTTCCCCGTTCGCTCGCCACTACTTAGGGAATCTCGGTTGATTTCTTTTCCTCCGGGTACTTAGATGTTTCAGTTCCCCGGGTTCGCCTCTTACACCTATGTATTCAGTGTAAGATACCCAACTTACATTGGGTGGGTTTCCCCATTCGGACATCGCTGGATCAAAGCTCGTTTATCAGCTCCCCAACGCTTTTCGCAGATTACCACGTCCTTCATCGCCTCTGATTGCCAAGGCATCCACCGTATACGCTTAGTCACTTGACCATATAACCCGAAAAA
>NZ_SLZR01000019.1 GCF_004341165.1 Reinekea marinisedimentorum | reverse complement strand
TACCGCCAGCGTTCAATCTGAGCCATGATCAAACTCTTCAGTTTAAAAACTATATCTGCATTATTAAGACAACACAGAAAATCTGAGTTCGAACAGTCGCTTCTTATCAAACCTAATGTTTTGACAGTCGCTTGTGTTCGATTATTTATCGACTCACAAGCGCCCACACGAATTACTTGATTCAATACTTTTAAAGATCTCGGCAGAGGCGCTCTGGGCTTGCCGTTTCAAGGAGGGCGTATTCTACAGCGCCAACCTTGCTTGTCAACTCTTTTTTTTGAATTTTTTCTTTAAGAATCAATTCCTTACCGAGCTAACCGCTGACTCAGCTCCAACCTTCACAGAGGTCTTCCCTAAGCAGCGGAGGCGCATTATAGGGAGGGATTTTTTTGAGTCAATAACTTATTTTGATTTTATCTTACATTGATAAGATTAATTGATGTGAACAGCTCTGAAGGCCGCAGTTTACCGCTGCTGGACAGACTGATAGTAAGAGAGCAACTCTGATGCCTCGCGCTCAATCGTATACTGCCGGTCAATCTTGCTGGCCGCATATGCACCCATTGACTGTCGTTGTTCCGCGCTGCGCATCAACTGCTCCAGGGAAGCCTTGAGTTGATCAAGATCTTCAACATCGATCAACAGACCATCCTTACCGCTATCAATAATATCCGGCCACGCCCCGGCTCGGGTTGCAATAACCGGCTTCGAAACACTCATGGCTTCAAGTACCGTCAAACCAAAACCTTCGTTACGACTCAAACTGGTCACAATATCAACTGAGCGAAACAAGTGAGGTATATCCTGAAAATCGACTTTACCCAGGATGCGAACTCGATCGGTCAAACCTGCATCGGAAATCTTTCTGGTTAAGTCATCAACAAAACTCTGCTGTGAAGGCGTGACCTCACCCACAATGACTCCCCCCCAGTCCGGATAGGATGGAAGCAGTGCAATCAGCGCCTCGACAAAAAGATCCACACCCTTCTGGTGACGAACACGACCAAAGATACCGACATTTAGAAGCCCCGGAAGCTCATACGAATGAACATTGGCTGCACTGCGCATTTGATCGACATCGATACCATGGGGAATCACCCTATCGGCCGGAAGGGTCATATACTGATGCGCAGCCGAACAGGTTGTCAGTAACCCGTCCATTTTCGACATCAACCATCGGGTTATCCAGGTTTTGGGGCGCTGTGCAGTTGAAGTGAAGACCAGCCTCACCTTCGAGCCACAAAACAGCCTCAGCAATAGGCCCTGAATCATTTCATCGTTCCGCCGGGCATGAAAAACTCGCGGAAGGCCACTTTTCAACGGCTTACGACAGATTGAAACAGCCTGACGAAAACTGACAGCATTCGCAGAGTCCGGTAGATGATGCTTGCCGAGCACAGCGATATTTACGCTCTTACTCTGCACAGAGAGCACCTGCAACATGGTGCTGGTAACGCCGGAAAATTTTTTGTTGGAATTGCCTAAGATAATCTCAACATCAGCGGACGTATCATGAGTCATTGCTTTTCACTATCCCATAATCTGTCCAAGAAATGTTCTCCGCTTTCACCTTCTGCCGCAGCGCGTTATTGAACTCCCATATTTCGGGTTTTGAATAGCCACGCGGATGATCCAGGTGAAGACATATGGCGGAGTAGCGAATTTGTTTGGACTCAATGCCCTTGTTCAGCAGACGCTCGCCCATTTCACGATCGAGTCCGCCGTATTGCATGCGCTCGTCAAAACCATTAATTGACAGCAAGTCTTGCCGCCAACCTGAGCTGTTCATGCCATTCCATGTCGCTTTTGTCGGAGTAATTGAATTGAGAACAGCGACCCACACCTTATGACGTATCAGCTTACTCAGCTTAAAGGAGCTTGGCTGCCCATGCCGAACCAGCCAGTTCTTGGAAAAGATCAATTGCTCCTGAATATCATCATCGCTTATTCGCTCAGAAACAGGCATTGAAAGTTTTACATACCCACCCGACAGGAACCTTCCCTTACCAGCCTCTGCCCGGTGAACGGCAATGAAGTCGTTGCGGGGTATACAGTCACCATCTGTAAAAATAAGATAATCACAATCTGTTTCGGCTATCACCTTGTTAAGGATAATAGTCTTCCTGAAGCCTTTGTCTTCATGCCAGAAATGCTGGATATTGAGCTTACCGGCCTTTTTGAATTGCTCTACAACAGCAGCTGTTGACTGATCAGAGCCATCATCAGCGATCAATACTTTAAAATCTGTGTCCGTTTGACACTCATACCCAACCAGAACTTTGTGTAGCCAATCAGGTGAGTTATAGGTAGTGACGACCACGCCAATACTTTCAGGTTTTTCGTTTGACAAAATTCTATGCCCTATGCGCTGTGCCTAAATATTCTTCAGATTTCATTTCCAGAAGCCGGCTGACGGTCCGCTGAAATTCGAAACCCAGCTTCCCCGTTTTATACAAATGCTCAACTTCCGCCTCGGATGTCATTAACAGTTTGACATTGCGATCATAAAACTCATCGACCATGTTGATAAACCGGCGCGCGGCGTCATCGTTTCCGCCATTAAATACCGGCACATTACTGACCAGAACGGCATGAAAACAGCGTGCAATCTCTATGTAGTCATTTTGCGACCGAGGCCCGTCACACAGAGCATTAAAGTCGAATAAGGCGACATCGTCACCTAAAAAGCGCACCGGAATTTCCCGGTTCATGACTTCCACGGTGGCCTCAGACTTCACCGCCTCCAAATCCGGGACCAGCTTCTGGAACGACATCATCAGATTGTTTTCTGATTTTTCATCCAAAGGCGAATGAAAAATCTCCACCTGGGTTAACGTACGCAGACGGTAATCGGTACCGCCATCAACGTTAAGCACCGTGGTATTCTGCTTAAGCAATTCAATTGCCGGTAAGAACAGGCCTCGCTGTAAACCGTTTTTGTACAGATTTTCCGGTTCAATATTGGACGTCGCAACAAGGGTGACGCCAGACTCAAATAGGGTTCGCAGCAAATTGGCAAGTATCATGGCATCGCCAATATCAGTTACGAAAAACTCATCGAAACATAAAACACGGGCTTCTTTAGCAAATTCAGTGGCAACTATATCCAGCGGGTTGGGCTTACCCCGGTGAACCTGTAGTTGCTCATGAACCAGCTTCATAAAGTGATGAAAATGCAGCCTTTTCTTTTCAGGGAACGGTAAAGAATCAAAAAACGTATCCATCAGATAGGTTTTACCGCGCCCGACGCCCCCCCAGAAATACAGCCCTTTCACATTTTTCTGCTTGAGTCGCAACATACCGCGCGCACCGCGCATCAACGCATGGCCTCTGCCGGAGGAGGCAACCAGCCCATCATAAACCGCCTGAAGCGCCTTAACAGCCGCTTCCTGTGATTCATCGTAGCTGAATCCTTCTCTTTTTAGGTCGGCCTGATAGCGTTTCCAAGGGGTTGTCATATACTGCTCCTCCTAAAGCTGGTGCGGATTCTAACGGCTTAAGCGTTACAATCAATGAAAGCTCTTCATAAATGTTTGGCGATTAACATATTTCTTCGGCATACCAAATCGCTATACTCTATAAGTCGAACAATCATTTACATCAGCGGAGCACTCCATGCTGCAATTATCCTGGCTTTCTTTTTCTGCATCCATCGTCGTGGCGCTAATCATCGGCGGCCTGCTTACTCAACTGATATTGAAAACCGGCGGTAAAGACCGCATGTCGCTGAAGCGCGATCTTAACGAGCTCAAGAAAGAACACCAGACCTACCAGATTAATGTAACTGAACACTTCAGCCGTACCACTGAACTTATATCTGAACTCAGCGAAAGCTATAAGCAAATTCAGGATCACCTGACCCGGGGCGCGGAAGAATTCGTTAAGCCTGAATATCGCCTGACCAGTTCGGCGAATGAGCCGAGCCTGGAAGACCTGGCACCCGCTGACGAAACCGACGCAAAGCCAAGCCGCCCTCTGGATTACGTGGCAAAAGGCCCTGAAGAGGAAGGAACACTTTCAGAAAACTACGGCTTTAAGAAACCTGAAGACAGCACCGCAACCAAAAAGGCCGTGAATAAGTAGGCTCATCACTATGACCATACACAGCCAGCTGCCGATGGTCAGTGAGCAGGACCGCCAGAAACGCCACCTCCAGAACCCGATCTCAATCATCTTAAATTGCGAAGACCCCATCGAAACCGCTGTTGCACTGGAGCAGCAGCTCTTTCGCTCAGGCCATACAGCGGTAGTTGTCCGCGCCGAAGATGCGCTTGCTGTCTGCCCTTATGTAGAGGCAGCAGGCTTAATTGCCATCGTCGCGGGCAATCAGTCACCCATCCCTTTTGGACTTCACTTTGAAAGCAACAATACCAGCGAGATCATTGCACAGCTGATTGAACAGCAGATACTGTTGAATAACCTAGACTAACCAAAAAACCTATACCGGTATTGGCAAATCAATAAACTGCACATCGATGCCAAACCTTTTTGCTAAATGCTCGCCCAGAGCCTGAATACCGTAACGCTCGGTCGCATGATGACCGGCACAGAAATAATGGACACCACTCTCTTCAGCCAGATGCACTGTTCTTTCACTGATCTCACCCGAAACAAAGGCATCCACCCCGGCATCAATGGCCTGCTCTAAATAATCCTGTGCGCCACCCGTACACCAGGCAATGGTCTCAATATCATCCTGCTCTTCGCCGATATGCAGTACATCGAAATCAAGTGTTTCCGAAAGCTTTCGCTTCAGGCTAAAGCCGGTTTCATTACCGTCTACACGGCCGGTAAGGCCGATAGTATCTGCCAGCGTACCACTCACCGTCCAACCCATTTGCCTGGCCAGCAGGACATTGTTGCCAAGCTCATCATGACCATCCAAAGGCAGGTGATAGCCAAACAGATTTATATTGTGCTCTAGTAACGTGGCTATCCGGGTCCGTTTAATACCGGTAACCACCGGGCTTTCCCCCTTCCAGAAATAACCATGATGAACAAGAATTGCCTGAGCGTTGTGTGCAATCGCCTCCTCGATGAGCCGCTGACTGGCGGTCACGCCCGTCACAATGCGCTCAATTTCCATACTGCCTTCTACCTGCAGACCGTTTGGGCAATAGTCTTTATACATATCGACCTTTAAGAAAGAAGACAGATAGTTGGCTAGCTCTGTTCGGCTGATGACCATGTTACACTCCCGGTACTTATCCGATTAATTACAACAATATGAAAAAGAAACCTTTTACTGTCGACTGGTTGCGGGCTCTATCCGCTGGCCTGATACTGGGGCTGGTTCTGGTCGTCGCGAACCAGCAATTGAACAACCGCGGCCCAAACACGGCCACAGGCTATGCAGACACGCTGGCCCCCGTGCTTCCCTATACCGTCAGCATCTATACGAACCAGACCATCAATCTGGGCCAGTCACCACTGGATGACGACCCGTTCTTTTCCCAGTATGTACAACCAGGCAGCTATCAGAAAACCAGCCTTGGTTCGGGCATCATTCTAGACACCGAAGGCCACATCGTCACTAATGCACATGTGGTAGAAGGTGCACAGCAGATTATTGTCGTGGCAAGTGACGGCGCGCAGGCCGAAGTACGACGTACCTTTATCGACCCGGATACGGACATCGCCGTGCTTCAAACCGGACTGACCATTTCCACGCCGCTGAGAACCGCCAGCATCGAATCCATACGAGTAGGCGACCTGGCCTTCACTATTGGCAACCCCTTTGGTATCGGCCAGTCGGTTTCTATGGGCATAATCTCTGCCACCGCCAGAATGCAACCCAACCTGACCCGCCTGACGGACTTCATTCAAACGGATGCAGCAATCAACCCGGGGAACAGCGGCGGCGCCCTCGTTAACGCCCAAGGAGAGGTCATCGGCATGAATACCGCTATTTACTCCTCCAACGGAGGCTCACAGGGTATTGGCTTTGCGATTCCTATCGGCCATGTTCAAAAGGTTGCCGGCACCCTGTTGGAAAACGGTATGGTTTCGCGGGGCTATCTGGGCATCGATGTGCGAGAACTGTCGGCCACCGAATTAAAAGAAAGCAATCAGGGCAGTGCCGAAGGAATTATTGTGATTTCTGTTGCACCCGACAGCCCCGCTGAACAAGCAGGCATACTGGCGGGCGATGTTTTGCTCAGCCTGAATGGCCAACCACTTTCAAACAGAACCCAGGTAGCCCGGCTGATTGCCCAATTGATACCGGAACAACCGGAAACGCTGGAAGTATCGAGAAAAGGAGAAAGACTGGCGATAACGGTCACTCCGGGTTATCGCCAGTAGTAGCCCGGCTACAGGCCGGGTAAACAACTCGGTTTAATTGGGGTTTTTAGGTCGGGCTTCAGCCCGACAAGTATGAACCGCAATAACCAGTCGGCCTAAAGGCCGGACATTACCTGAGATAGCGCCTCGATAAGCAGGCGATTCTCTTCACCGGTAGACACATTAATGCGCAGACAGTTTTCCAGCAAAGGATGCGCACCGTCCAGCTTCTTGATGAGAATATTGTGCGATTTCAGCGCCTCATGAACATCACCGGCAGAGCCTTTTGTTAACCGGACAAGCACAAAATTGGCCGCACTCGGGTAAACGGTTAGGCCGTCAATAGCCTTCAAACCACTGACAAGCCCGTCTCTCTGGCGAACAATTTCCTGAGCCTGCTCAAGCAGAACATCGTAGTGTTCCAGCGCAAAAGCGGTACTCTTCTGCGTCAGCACATTGATGTTGTATGGCAAACGCAGCTTATTGATTTCAGAAATCCATTGCGAATGACCGAACAGCAGGCCCAAACGCAAGCCCGCCAAACCAACCTTGGAGAACGTTCGCATAATCAGCAGGTTTGGATAATGATCCAGCCAGCCGAGGTAATCGGCATCAGCAAAAGGTGTGTAGGCTTCATCAATAACGACCAAACCATTAGCCGCCTCCAGGATGCGCCGCAGCTTTTCATCGCCCCAGAGGTTACCGGTTGGATTATTCGGCTGAGCCAGAAAGATCACGGCCGGGTTTTCGATCTCGATCTTGCGCAGCATCGCTTCCAGATCAATCTCAAAATCTGAATCCAGTGAGATGCCAACGTAATCCATACCCAGGAACTTGGCGACCATCTGATACATCACAAAACTCGGTTCCGGAGCCATAATCTTTCGGCCAGCGCCGTTTACCGCCATGGCGATCAGCTGAATAAGCTCATCTGAACCATTTCCCAGAACCACCTCTACGCCTTCCGGCACATCCATCACGCTGAAAATATGCTCTTTCAGGGCGCTGGCATCGGCATCCGGATAACGGTTGATCTGTGCAGAAGACAACTCCTGCAACCACTGCTCCTGCAATGCCTGCGGCCAAACGTAAGGGTTTTCCATTGCATCGAGCTTGATCATGCCGGAGGAATCCGGCACCTGATAAGCCTTCAACTTGCGGATATCACTGCTCACCCAACGCTGTACAGCGGTTTCCAGTCGATCACGAAAATCAGTCATTAATTCGGTACTCCGCACTCTGAGCGTGCGCGCTCAGCAATTCACCACGCGCCAGTACTGACGCAACCTTGCCCAGTTCATTAGCCGCCTCTGCAGAAGCGCCAATCAAAGAGCTGCGCTTCTGGAAGTCATAAACGCCCAACGGGCTGAAGAAACGCGCTGTACCACTGGTCGGCAATACATGGTTCGGGCCGGCGCAGTAGTCACCGAGCGCCTCGGATGTATACCGGCCAAGGAAAATAGCACCGGCATGGCGAATGCGATCAAGCCATTGCTCGGGCTCATCAATGGAAAGCTCCAAATGCTCCGGCGCGATGGTATTGATCAGTTCAATCGCCTGCTCAAGCGTATCCACTTTAATGAACACACCGCGACTGTTGAGAGATTCCAGTATGGTGTCGGCTCGCTCCATCGTCGGCATCAGTTTTTTTACTGATTCTTCAACCTGTTTCAGGAATTCACCATCCTGAGAGATCAAAATAGCCTGAGCATCGTGCGAGTGTTCGGCCTGTGAGAACAGATCCATCGCCACCCAGTCCGGATTGGTCTTACCATCACACACCACCAGAATCTCACTCGGTCCGGCAATCATATCGATACCAACCTTGCCGAACACCTGCGCTTTTGCAGTGGCAACAAAGGCATTACCCGGGCCGACAATCTTGTCAACCGAGGGAACCGTTTCTGTGCCATAGGCCAGTGCCGCGATTGCCTGTGCACCGCCCAGCAGGAAGCATTCGGTGACACCGGAAACATAAGCCGCGGCCAGCACGAAATCACTGACTTCACCCTTAGGTGCCGGGGTTGTCATCACAATGCTTGAGACACCGGCAACTTTCGCCGGCATAGCGTTCATAATTACAGACGAAGCCAGCGGCGCAACGCCACCGGGCACATAGATGCCAACCTTATCCATTGCTGTCACTTTCTGGCCCAGCACAACGCCCTGCTCATCTGTGTACTGCCAGCTTTTTGAAAGCTGTTTGCTGTGGTAGCTCTCAACACGCTGGGCAGCAGTCTGCAGAGCCTGTTGCTGATCTTCCGGCAAGCGATGGAAGGCTGCTTCAATTTCTGCCGCACCCAGCACCAGAGCATCCATAGATTCAACTTCAAAATGGTCAAACTTTGCCGAATAATCCATTAACGCTGCATCGCCTTCTTTACGAACACGATGAATAATATCTGCAACCAGCTTTTGCATGTCGCCGTCAGAAACAGACTCCCATGACAACATATCAGCCAGATTTTGGTCGAAGCCCTCTTCGCCAAGCGTTAAGTATTTCAGGTTCAATTCAGACATAGTTAGCCTTCGTTATCTATCTTTCACTAGTTACCATTGTTATTGACGGCGTTTGCCAGCATTTCAATGATAGGTTTGATTTTTTCATCTTTCATTTTCAGCGCCAGACGGCTGGCTATCACGCGCGCACTGATGTCGGCAATAAACTCATCCGTTTCCAGCCCGTTTGCTCGCAGAGTATTACCGGTATCCACAATATCTACGATCACATCCGCCAGGTTCATGATGGGCGCCAATTCCATGCCACCATAAAGCTTAATCAGCTCCACCTGACGACCCTGATTGGCAAAGTAACGGCGCGCAACATTAATAAACTTGGACGCGACCTTGATTTTACCCGGCGGCAACTGTTCACCCTTGATTTTTGCAGTCATCAGTTTGCAACGCGAAACGTTCAGGTCAAGCAGCTCGTACATGTCCTGCGCACCGTATTCCATCAGCACGTCTTTCCCGGTGACACCCAGATCGGCCACACCGTACTCAACGTAGGTTGGCACATCCGACGAGCGGATAATGATCATGCGAACATCCGGACGGTTGGTTTCAAAAATGAGTTTGCGCGAGGTATGCACATCTTCCAACGGCTCGATGCCCGCCGCAGCAAACAGCGGCAGTGTTTCTTTTAACGGGCGCCCCTTGGAAAGCGCAATGGTGATGGTATCGGAACTCGGTTGCATAGTAGCTCACAGCATTTTTAGAAATTAGCAGAAAGGCCCCGCTGAGGCCCTCAAAATTAACGAATCAGTTAGTAACCCGGCGAATAGTGGCACCCAGCATAGCCATCTTTTCTTCGATGCACTCATAGCCGCGGTCCAGATGGTAAATGCGGTCAACCAGCGTTTCACCTTCAGCGACCAGACCAGCCAGCACCAGAGAAGCGGAAGCCCGCAGGTCTGTCGCCATAACGGGGGCACCCTTAAGGGTTTCCTGCCCTTCGATGACCACCGTATTCCCCTTGATTTTAGCCTTGGCACCCATGCGCTCGAGCTCATTGATATGCATAAAGCGGTTTTCAAATACCGTTTCTTCGACGGTACCTGTACCACGGGCAACCGCATTAAGCAGGGTAAACTGCGCTTGCATATCGGTCGGGAACGCCGGATAAGGCGCGGTACGAATATCCACAGCCTTCAGGGTTTGACCATTCATATCGATCTCAATCCAGTCATCACCCTGCGTAACGATACCCCCGGCTTCTTTCAGCTTGGTTACCACCGCTTCCAGATGCTCTGGTATCGCTTCTTTAATACGCACCTTGCCACCGGCAACGGCACCGGCCACCAGATAAGTACCGGCCTCAATACGGTCAGGAATTACCGGGTGATGACAACCATGTAAGGCCTCAACACCTTCAATGGTAATAGTATCGGTACCTACGCCCTGAATTTTGGCACCCATGGCGATCAGGCAGTTGGCCAGATCAACGACTTCAGGTTCTTTTGCGGCGTTTTCCAGAACGGTTTTACCTTCCGCCAGCACAGCCGCCATCATCACGTTTTCAGTGCCGAGTACGGTTACCTTATCGAAAAATATAGAAGCACCCTTTAAGCGACCGTCAACAGAGGCGTTGATATAGCCGCCTTCCACTTCAACCTTGGCGCCCAACGCTTCCATACCTTTGATATGCAGATCGACCGGACGACTGCCAATCGCACAGCCACCGGGCAACGACACGCGGGCTTTACCGAAGTGCGCCAGTAAAGGCCCGAGCACAACGATCGAAGCGCGCATGGTTTTAACCAGCTCATACGGGGCTTCCAGCTCGGTAATGGTTTCGGTACAGATTTCGACACTCATGTCTTCATTCAGTACAACCGACACACCCATAGAGCCCAACAGGCTGATCATGGTGGTAATGTCGTTCAAATGCGGCAGATTACTGATGGTTACCGGTTCTTTGGTCAGCAGGGCAGCCGCCAGAATAGGCAGGGCAGCATTTTTAGCGCCGGAGATACGAACCTCACCATTGAGTGTCGCACCGCCTGTAATTAATAGTTTATCCAACGAGTTTTCCTCAGGCCGCTTCAGTTTGGGTTTTAAGATTCATCGTCACTGCGTGAATCTCGCCTGAAGCGATAAATTCATTCAGTACGGCATAGACCATTTGCTGCCGCTGAACGGGTCTTTTGGATTCAAATGCATCGGAGACAATATTCACAGTAAAATTTGCACCTTCACCGCTCACTTCAACGGCAGCATTTGCAAAATTGGCCTCAACTAGTTTTTTCAGGTCTTCAGCAGTCATAGGGGTTCTCAACAATGCATTAAAAAAGGGCGGAGATTATACGCAAACTGGGGCTCAATCGGAAAGGCTATCCGACTAAGAACTGCCCCCTTGCCCTGAACCATTGCAATTGTCAGACAAAATAAGTTAAATGCGCCATTTTCCATAAATATAAATAAGGCTTAAAAATGCTCCTGTTCTCATTGGCAATTATTGTTGGCTTGGTATTTCTGGTACTCAGTGCAGACCGCTTTGTTGCTGGCAGCGCCGCCATCGCCAACAATTTCGGCGTACCTCACATTATTATTGGTGTCACGATTGTCTCTCTGGGAACCTCCGCCCCTGAAATCATCGCTGCCACGCTCATGTCTATTGAAGGCCGCGTGGATATGGCCATGGGCAATGCCATTGGCTCTAACATAGCTAACATCGGCCTGGTGCTCGGGGCAACGGCCTTAATCGCGCCCATTCCGATCAGCAAACGACTGATCACCAATGAAAACCTGATCATGCTGCTGGTCACGCTTGGTGTCGGCCTTATCCTGATTAACCTGCAGCTGGAAATATACGAAGGCCTGCTGCTCCTGGCCGCCCTGACCGGCTTCCTGGCTTGGATTTACTTTCAGAACCAATATTCTGATGAAGAAAAAGACGAGTTCGACGATGAAATCCCGAACGACATGTCGACACCGGTGGCGCTTGGCTGGTTTGTACTCGGCCTGGTCGTCTTGGTCGGCAGCGCCCGCATGCTGGTTTGGGGTGCTGTTGGCATCGCTACAACCTACGGCATCAGCGATGCCATCATTGGCGCTACGATCATTGCCATCGGCACCAGCCTGCCCGAGCTTGCCGCCTCTGCCATGAGCGCAATTAAAAAGCATCACGATATCGCTATCGGTAACATTCTGGGCTCCAACATCTTTAATATGCTGGCGGTGATCGCCGTTCCTGCACTGGTTGCTCCTTCGCAGTTCGGAGCCGAACTGCTGCACCGCGATTACAGCTTCATGCTCGCGATCAGCGCACTGCTGTTCATTCTGCTGGTTGTACAGGGCAAGCGAGGAAAGTCTTTAGGAAGAGTAATTGGCACGATATTTGTTGTAATGTACGCCGCTTACGGCTACCTTGCATATCAGGCAGCAACTTCGTTGTAATGTGTTCAACAAACGACCTGATAGAGAACTATGACCGATACCAATGTCCTCGATATTGCAAAGCGCACCTTCAAGCTTGAAATAAAAGCGCTCACTACACTGGCTGAAAAACTCGATGATCAATTCGAAAAAGCCTGCGCATTGATCCTCAGCTGTAAAGGCCGCGTAGTTGTTACCGGCATGGGCAAATCCGGCCATATCGGCAATAAACTGGCTGCTACTCTGGCCAGCACCGGCACCCCGGCGTTTGCAGTTCACCCCGGCGAAGCCAGTCACGGTGATATGGGCATGATTACCGGGGATGACGTTGTTATCGCATTATCAAATTCCGGAGAAGTTCCCGAACTTATCACCCTGCTGCCGTTGATTAAACGGCTGGGTGCAAAATTGATCGGCATGTCCGGGAATCCGGAAAGCACGCTGGCACAGTCCTCTGATGTTCACCTCTATTGTGGCGTCGAGCAGGAAGCCTGCCCGCTGAACCTGGCACCAACCTCTTCCACTACGGCTGCGCTGGTCATGGGCGATGCCCTGGCAATCGCACTGCTGGAATCACGTGGTTTTACCGCCGAACAGTTTGCTTTTTCTCATCCGGGCGGCAGCCTGGGCCGCAAGCTATTGCTGAAGGTCGAAGACATCATGCACAGCGGTGACCGCATTCCGGTGGTCAGCGCAGACACCATGATCTCTGAAGCCTTACTGGAAATGACCCAGAAGAGCCTCGGCATGGTGACTGTCCAGAATAACGACCAGCTACTGGGCGTATTCACGGATGGCGACCTGCGCCGCGCCATCGATAAAGACGTCAACTTCAAAACCACTCATATCAGCGAAGTGATGCATACCAGCCCCCGCACCATCGGCTCTGCACAACTGGCCACTCAGGCGCTGTTTATTATGGAAGAAAAGAAAATTACTTCCCTGGTCGTTGTTGATGCAGGCAAAGTTACCGGCGTCCTTCACATGCATGACATATTGAAAGCCGGCGTTGCCTGATGGAATTCCTGCGCAAGTATTTAATAGTTGCGGTCATAACAATTGTCGGGGCTGCCTTCATCTGGCTGAACAGCAACCGCGGCCCTGCGGTTGAATCTGCGCTCGAACTTCCCGAGGAAATTCCGGATGTCTACATGACAGACATGGACCTCACCCGTTACTCGGCGACCGGAGTGCCTACCCTTAAGGTACTGGCCAGCTCTGTTGCCACCTATAACGATTCAGGAAAAAGCATCCTCACCGCTCCGGTTGTGACACTGCTGAAAGATCAGGAAAATGACTGGAAGATAACCGCCCGCAACGCCGTGGTTTATGACAACGAGGACATTGAGTTCTTTACCGATGTTGTTGTCACCCAACTGAATACCACGCCAGCATCGATTGTAAAAAGCGAATATATGAAGGTGACCGAGCAAGGCAATCTGGTCACCACGGATAAACCTGTTGAGATTACCCAGGGCAAGCAAATTATTAACGCCGTAGGTATGAACGTAAATCTTGATACAATAAGCCCGATTATTCATCTTGAGAATGAGGTGACATTTTTCTATGACCCCATTTAAGCACCTTGTAAAGCCTGTAGTTGTAGCCGCTTTACTGCACAGCAGCCTGACATTCGCACTACCGGAAGACAGGAACTTACCCATTACCGGTAAAGCCGACACCAATACCCTGGATACCAATACCGGAACCAGTGTACTGACCGGCAATGTTGTCATTAATCAGGGCAAGCTGCAGATTCTTGCCGATCAGGTCACTATCATTACCGACCCGGAAACCAACGACCTGACCTACATGAAGGCCATTGGTAAGCCCGCTCAATTTACCGACATACCAGAACTGGATGCAGACGAAGTTGAAGTTACCGGTGATACTGTTGAATATTACCCACAGCAGAACCTGATTGTGACGCTGGGCAACTCCCAGATCACGCAATCGGGTAACGAGGCCCGAGGCGAAAAAATTGAATACGACACGCTCTCTGGTCAAATGGTGATCTATTCAGCCCGCGCACTGTCCGGAGACAACAGCCAGGGCCAGGCAGAACTGTTATTGCAACCAGGTACGGTAGATTAAATGGCACTGCTCGAAGCAAATAATCTGGCAAAAAGCTACAAGAAGCGCCCGGTCGTAATGGACGTCAGCATTGCCGTTGAAGAAGCCCAGATTGTCGGATTGCTGGGCCCGAATGGTGCAGGTAAGACAACCTGCTTCTATATGATCGTCGGCCTGGTACCGCTGGATAAGGGCACCGTAACCATTGACGGCCAGGCCATATCCAAACTGCCGATGCACGCACGGGCAAAAAAAGGCATAGGTTATCTTCCACAGGAAGCCTCCATATTCCGAAAGCTTTCCGTTGAAGATAATATACTGGCCGTACTGCAAACCCGAAAAGACCTGAACAAGGCCCAGCAGAAAGAACAGCTGGAAAACTTACTGCAAGAGTTCCACGTTACCCATATTCGAAAAAGCCTGGGCATGGCCCTTTCCGGCGGTGAACGCCGGCGGGTCGAGATAGCCCGGGCCCTGGCAACAGAGCCTAAAGTTATTCTGTTGGACGAACCCTTTGCCGGTGTCGATCCAATTTCAGTAGGTGACATTAAAGAGATCATCTATCACCTGCAAAAACGAGGCATCGCCGTTTTAATAACCGACCACAACGTCCGGGAAACCC
This sequence comes from Reinekea marinisedimentorum, assembly GCF_004341165.1. GTDB lineage: Bacteria > Pseudomonadota > Gammaproteobacteria > Pseudomonadales > Natronospirillaceae > Reinekea > Reinekea marinisedimentorum. The sequence continues at coordinate 44,914 of NZ_SLZR01000019.1, read as the reverse complement.
TGGATATCTGCGAGAAAGCGTACATTGTCGGCAATGGCCATATCATTGCGCACGGCACAGCTGAAGAAGTTCTCAGCAACAAAACTGTACGTGAGGTATATTTAGGCGATAACTTCAAACTATGAAGATATGAGTGGATCGCGCATCCGCAACTGGTGAGTATTAATTAAATATGAAAACATCCTTACAACTTAAAATGAGCCAGCAGCTGACGATGACTCCTCAGCTACAGCAGGCTATTAAGTTACTCCAGCTTTCCACGCTGGATCTGCAACAGGAAATTCAGCAGGCACTGGATACCAATCCAATGCTTGAAGTTAAGGAAGATGAGCCAACCCCCTCTGCTGATGCGCAACAACAGTCAACAGAAACCCATAAGACTGAACAGGATGGGCCAGGCACGTCCAGTCAATCGGACGACGCCACCAAAGAGCTTTCGGTACAGGAAACCATTCCGGACGACCTTGCAGTCGATAGCTCCTGGGATGACATCTACACTCACACACCGACCAGCCACGGCCTGCCCTCCGCCGATGATGACTACAACCTGGAAAACATCTACGGTACGACCGATTCCTTGATCGATCACCTGAACTGGCAACTGAATCTGACCCCGATGTCTGATAAAGACCGCGTCATCGCCGAAGCCATTCTGGAAAGCGTCGATGAAAAGGGTTATTTATCGAGCACCATCGAAGACATCTACGACGGCCTGAAAGAAGAGCTGTCGACCGAAGACGATGAGCTGGAAGCCGACGAGTTGAACGCCGTTCTGCACCGTTTGCAGCAGTTTGACCCACCGGGCGTTTGTGCCGCCGATCTGGCAGACTGCCTGTCCATTCAATTAAGACAACTGCCGGCTGAGACCCCGTTCAGGGATACCGCCGTCAAGATCGTTGAAAACCACATTGAGCTGCTGGGCACCAAAGATTTCGCCCAGCTCATGCGTAAGGCCCGAATCAAAGAACCCGAGCTACGCGAAGTTTTCCTGCTGATTCAAACCCTGAACCCGCATCCGGGCAACACAATTGAAACCAGCAAATCCGAATACGTTATTCCGGACGTTATTGTCACCAAAGACATTAAGAATAACCGCTGGCTGGTTGAACTGAACCCGGATATTGCGCCAAAACTGAAGGTTAACTCCTCCTATGCGTCGATGGTGAAAAGAGCCGACAACTCTTCTGACAACACCTACCTGAAAGACCATCTGCAGGAAGCAAAATGGTTTATCAAGAGCCTGCAAAGCCGCAACGAGACCCTGCTGAAGGTAGCCACCACCATCGTTGAGCATCAGCGTGGCTTTCTTGAATACGGTGAGGAGGCAATGAAACCACTGGTTCTGCACGACATTGCTGAAGCCGTGAGCATGCATGAATCGACCATTTCCCGGGTGACCACGCAAAAATATATGCACACCCCGCGCGGTATATTCGAGCTGAAGTACTTCTTCAGCAGCCATGTAAGCACAGATTCCGGCGGTGAATGCTCCAGTACCGCCATTCGGGCACTGATCAAAAAACTCATTGCGGCAGAAAACCCGCGCAAGCCGCTGAGTGACTCAAAGATCGCCAACCTGCTCGGTGAGCAGGGCATTAAGGTAGCCCGAAGAACCATTGCCAAATACCGGGAAGCAATGAACCTGCCTCCCTCAAATGAGCGTAAGAGTTTGATATAAATTAAAAAATTTCATCTGACTCCTTGAAGTTTTGCTCAGCAACGGCAATATTTATAACTAAGTAATCGACAGTTTTATCAACGGCTGATTAGATCCATCAGCCCGGGTGGTGAACTGGTTCACCACCTTAATAGTACTGGCCGGCAACGGTCAGTCAGCAGAAAAACTGCAAAAGGAGCAGCCTATGCAAGTTAATATCAGCGGTCACCACGTTGAAGTCACAGAGTCCCTCCACAACTATGTATCTACCAAGCTAGAAAAACTCCAGAGACACTTTGATCAGATAGGTAACGTTCAGGTAACACTTAGTGTCGAAAAAGAAAGACAGAAAGCAGAGGCCTCTGTGAATATTAAAGGCGGTCAGGTTCATGCCGATGCAGTACATGAAGACTTGTATGCAGCTATTGACCTGATGAACGATAAACTGGATCGTCAACTGATTAAGCGCAAAGAGAAAAACGTCGCGCACAAACAGGGAAATTAATAACCCCATGATTCAATTGAGTCAGGTGCTAAGCGCCGAGCAGACCTACATGGAAAGCTTCGGCGCCAGCAAAAAAAGAATCCTTCAAACTTTAGCCGAGCGTCTTTCACAGACGCTCGACAACATTTCAGACCTTGAACTTTTTGACCAGCTCATCGCACGCGAGCGATTGGGCAGCACTGGCATAGGCTCTGGCGTTGCCGTGCCTCATTGCCGCCTGGAGGGCCTTGAAGAGCCCATTGCCGCGCTGGTAAAGATACCGGAACCGGTCGATTTTGATTCTATCGATAAGTCGCCAGTTGATCTGATCTTTGCCTTAATTGTCCCTTCAGAGGCCACTGACGAACACCTTCAACTTTTGGCCAGCGTTGTTGAACAGGTTAACGACCCTGCAAATCTGACTAAAATCAGGAACTGCAAAACACCTACAGAACTGTACAATCTATTTATTGGTAACTAATCAACCATACGGCTGAGAACATCATGACTTCCAAAAACTTTCGGTTAATAGTGATCAGCGGGCGCTCGGGGTCCGGAAAATCGACAGTACTTAACACTTTGGAAGACGCGGGCTTTAACTGCATCGACAATCTCCCGCCGGCCATGCTTCCAGAGCTGGTCAAGTGGATGCAGCAGTCGGCCAGCAGCAATCAGGCCGCCGTCTGCATTGATGCCCGCATTGCCACCGACAGCATCGCCACGCTGCCGGAAATTCTTGAAAATATCAGCGATACCGTTAAAGCCGAGGTTCTGTACCTCGATGCTGAAGACGCCATTCTGTTGCAGCGCTTCAGTGCAACCCGCCGCAAACACCCGCTAACCGACAGCCACCAGTCACTGGCAGAAGCGATTCAGAGCGAAACAAAGCTGCTGGCGCCCATTGCCACCTGCGCCACCCTAAGGCTGGATACCAGCTCTCTTTCGGTGCAGGACCTGCGTACAGAAATTAAACAAAAGTTGATTCAGCGCTCCAATGGCCTGGCACTGCAGTTCATGAGCTTTGGCTTCAAGCACGGCCTGCCGCGTGATACCGACCTGGTATTCGATGTGCGCTGCCTGCCCAACCCTTACTGGGATAAAAGCCTGCGTAAGTTCACCGGTAAAGATAAACCGGTGCAGGAGTTCCTGCAGAAAGAACAGACCGTGAACGACATGTATCAGGATATTCATGACTTCATGGCACGCTGGCTACCCGAATACGAAAAAAATCAGCGCAGTTATCTTACGGTGGCCATTGGCTGCACAGGTGGCCAGCACCGCTCGGTTTATCTGACCGAAAGACTGCATGCTGACTTCAGCAAACACTATTCATCAACACAGATCAGGCATCGAGACTTAGGGCAGGATTCCGCGTGATAAAGGAAAACATCACCATCATCAATAAATTGGGATTACATGCACGCGCAGCTGCCAAGCTGGTCGGCACTGCCTCTCACTATGCCAGTACCATTCAGGTTGCCAAAGAAGGCCGTCAGGCCGATGCCAAAAGCATTATGGCCGTTATGATGCTAGCCGCTTCCAAAGGCACTGAACTGACATTCACGATCGAAGGCACCGACGAAGCCAGTGCCTGGGAAGGCATAAAAACGCTTATCAGTAATCGGTTCGACGAAGATGAGTAGTAGCTGACGCCTTGTTAGTGCAAGGAAAACCGATGCAAACAGTATTCGACGAAACAGAATTTGATAAATATAAGTCCATCGTCCAGCAGGCGCTCGACAGTGGCAACTTTGTCCCGATAGATCGGCTCTTTAACGAAGAACTGTCTGTTGTCGATCTGGCGCACCTGCTGGAATCAACCCCATCAAAGGTTCGCATGTTCCTGTGGAGCTTCATTGATGAAATCCATCAGGGCGACGTTCTTTCCTATCTGAACGATGAAATCCGGCAAGCACTGCTTGGCAAGATGTCGGCCGAAGAGATCGTTGAAACAACCCAGGATATCGAAAGCGATGACCTGGCCGACATGCTGCAGCAGATGCCACCGGAGGTTTCCAACCGCGTTCTGCAGCTGATGCCCTCTGATGACCGCTCCGAAGTGGAAGGCCTGCTGGTCTATCCGGAAGACACCGCCGGCGGCCTGATGAATACTGATGTGGTGGCAATCCGCGCCGATGTCACGGTCGAAACCGTTTTGCGCTACCTCCGAAAGCTTGAGCTGCCAGACTCCCTCGATATGCTTTGGGTCACGGACAGGGACTCTCACTACAAGGGCTCACTGGCGCTGCCCAGGCTGCTGACTACCGCAGCGGATGTCACCATCGCCGACATTATGAGCACCACCATCAAGGCCATTGATGCCTATGCCGATGAAGAGCATGTTGCTCAGATCTTCGAACGCCAGGATTTAATCTCCGCGCCGGTCGTCAACGGCGAAGGCATTCTGATTGGCCGTATCACCATTGATGATGTCGTTGACGTCATCATTGAGAATGCCGACCACAGCATTCTGGGTATGGCCGGTCTCGATGAGGAAGACGATGTCTTCGCCCCGGCCATCAAAAGCAGCCAGGACCGCGCTGTCTGGCTCGGCATCAACATGGCAACCGCCTTCATTGCTGCCGCCGTGATGAGCCGCTTTGAAGCGTCGATTGCCGAAATCGTGGCACTGGCGGTACTCAGCCCGGTGGTTGCCAGTATGGGCGGCATTGCCGGCAGCCAAACACTGACACTGATCATCCGCGGCATGGCTACCGGCCACGTGACACGCTCCAATCTAAGCTGGATGATCCTGCGTGAACTTGGGGTTGGCCTGATAAACGGCAGCTTATGGGCAATAGTCATCGGCTCCATCACCGTCATCTGGTATCATAGCTTTTCGCTTGCGCTCGTCATTGCGGCGGCCATTCTGGTAAATATATGCCTCGCAGTACTTTCCGGAACACTTCTGCCCTTTATATTGAAGTCCGCTAAAATTGATCCGGCATTATCCGGCAGCGTTATTTTAACTACACTGACTGATGTATTTGGTTTCCTGACCTTTCTTGGTCTGGCAACCGCGTTTTTACTGTAAGGCAATTAGATATGAAAGACCCCAATTTCGACCAGGATGATGATGAAATCATCTGGGTCAGCAAATCTGAAATGAAGCGCGATATGCATAAGCTTCAGGAGTTAGGTGAAAAGCTTCTTAACGTTAAAGCAAGCGACTTAGCAGACTTTCCGCTGAACGATGAAATGCTTGCTGCTATTGAAGAGAGCAAACGCATCAAAAGCCATGAGGCTATGCGCCGCCACCTGCAGTACATTGGCAAGCTGATCCGCTCACTCGATGTCGATGCCATTCAGCTTTGCCTGGATAAGCTCGACCCGTCATCTGACTATTATCAACGCATTCAGAACCAGGCCGAACAGTGGCGCCTGCAGATGCTGAAATCTTCAGATACGGTTGCCAAATGGATTGATGAGCACCCGGAGACAGACCGTCAGCAACTGCGGGCTCTGGTCCGGGCCGCCCAAAAAGAACAGCCGGACGATGAAAGTGCACCGCTGAAAGCCGGTAAAAACACCAAAAAGCTGTTAGCGATGATCAAAGATACCCTTCTGGCGTAGCCCCACTCGGTTATCCGAGGCTCAGCGATGTGCTTCGGATAACGCCTCTGAATGCCTGTCTAGCAACTCAAATAACGAATAATAGGTGAGGCCACTGTGGCGACTCAGACCTATCTCGCAGGTGCGGCTGTTGGATACACCATAGACGCAGCCCTTCAGCTCAGCCGGTAAGCCCTTTAGCGCCTGCTCACTGAGTTCGGGGTAGACAAAGCCTTTTTCATTGGAATAACCGCAGCAATCGATACCTTCAGGCTCAACCCATCTTGGGGCTAAGCGGTTCAGAACCCGATAAAAGCTGGCTTCCGCCTGTAGCTTGCGTGTACTGCAGGTAACATGCACGGCAACCTGTTGCTCTTCCGGGTTCAACTTTAAGCGATTAAGCAAAAATTTATCGATGAATTCACTGCTGTCGTACAGGTGAATGCCCCGCTCCAGCGCCCGCTGCTTTACCCGCAGCGAACAGGCACTGGTGTCGGCCAGTACAGGGTATCGACCGGCACTGGAGATATCCCACAGCGCCGCAATCAACTCCTCTAGCATATGCTCACCGGCTGCCTCAAAGCCTTTTTTAGCCAGCGTTTGCCCGCAACACAAACCTCGCGTCGGCTGCGGGTGTACCACATTAAGATCAGCCTTTTTCAGCACCCGCTGCACAACAGCGGGAATATTCTCGCGGTCATCCGCCAATGCTTTACCGAACGTCTGACTGATACAGGACGGCCAATAGACTACGGTGTTTTCCTTACCCAGGTTGATCAGCTCGTTACGGGCATAGACCGGGCGGGATCTGCCCGGCGTCGTCGACAAAAGCAAGGGGGTGCGGTCACCGGTTAAACGCCGGATGCGGCGGGAAAACGCCTCAACCCGCTCGGCACCAAACAATCGCTGCAGGCTGGTTAACAGCTGCAAACTCCCCCGAGCCCAGCTGGACAGCGCCGCAAAGTGACGGGCGCAACCCCAGGCTAATCGCTGGTAGCGGTAGTTGTGGATTGCCCGCAGTGACACAACCAACTGGCCAGTATTGATGCCCATCGGGCAAACCTGCTGACACAAACCGGTGGTGACGCAGCTGTCCAGTGCGAGTGTTTTGAACTGATCTTCCCAGTACTTCGGTAGCTCCCGCTTCTGCTCCTTTCTGGTTTCGATCTCGCGATAGACGGCAATTTTCTGGCGTGCGCTAAATTCCAGCCCTCGGCCGACACAAACCGACTCACAAAGACCACAGCCGGTACAGGCATCGATTTTCGCGTTGACCACCGGTGTCGCCTTGAAGCTGACCTGAAAGGGCTGACCTTCGTCCTCCAGAATCACACCCGGGTTGAGAATACAGTCAGGGTCCAACAGCGATTTGAGCGCTCGCAGCAGCGAGTTCTTTTTATTGCTGGCAATCCCCTGCATAGCCACCGCATTTAGGCGTCCAACGCCATAGTCTGCGGCCAAACACCCTCCGGCCGCCTGAACCAGAGCAACGACCTGCTGCCGAAACTGTACAAAGGACTCACTATCAGCCTCTGAGGAAAACGATGGGCAGACCACAAAGCCTATTCGGCCGGTCGTTACATCACCCCAGGCTAAAGAGCCTGCGCAGCAGAACTCGGTCAGCCATTGTTTTATCTGCATGAAAGCCGGCTCAAAGTCGGTATCAGGCACAGCATAGCTTTGGTAAATCGGGGTAGTGCCTGCCATGCGCTGAGCAACAACAGAGTTCACCAACGAGCTCGCCAGCGAATGACACTGGCTGATGCCCGACGCACCCTGATAGAACTCGCTAAAACCGACACAATCAGAATCAGCAAGCCAGGCAGTGAACCGATCAATATCGCTTTGCAGTGCCTGTGCCGTATCTGCCCGGAACTCCAGAAACGCCAGGCATCCGTCGGCGTTCAACTGCTGAGCAAATACCGGCAGCTCGTGCTGCGGCTTAAAGGCTGGAATGGCCGAAGCATCAATCATTTCAGCACGCTGAAGATCAAAGCCCTGTAAGGAGCCAACCAGGTTGAGGTAATCAGTCTTGAGGTTGAAGCCGGCGATAACAGCAGCCTGATGCCTCGGCAAATCAACCGTTGCAACGGCAACCTCCGAAATAAAGCCCAAAGTACCCTCAGAGCCGGCGATCAGCTGAAACAGAATCTCCAGCGGGTCTTCATACGCTATAAAAGCCTGGAGCCGGTAACCCGCCCTGCTCTGTTGCGCAGAATCAGATTGAATTTCCTGAACCAATTCCGCATCGGCCACAATCTCGCGACGCAGTTCGGCCAGCTGCGCTAACAACTCTGCCTGCGAAAGACGAAAATCAGCAACGCTCTGTTCATCTCTGGAATCAACAACGGAGCCATCAGCCAGAATCAACCTGGCACCCTGTATTTCCAGGGCACCGTTTGCCACCAGACCACCCACCGTAGCAATCGCCGGTGGCTCAACACGCATCGCCAGCTTCCGGCCATAAGGCGCCAGCAGGCGATTCACCTCGTTACAGGTTACCGCCGGTTGCAAATGAACCCGCTCGCCGAGCGGCTCCACCTTGTGACCATTCCAGGCCGACGTCAGCTGTATCAGCACCGAACCGCCGGTTGCCTGACCGGAAAGGCTGGTTCCGGCACCCCGAAAGGTTAGCGAAACCTGATGCGTGCGAGCCAGCCGCATGACCGCAGACATCTCAAACTCGGAGTTAATGCGTAATACCGCCCTAGGCTTTAATGCCGAGCAGCTGGCGTCACCGCCTAAGGCAAAGCAGCGGAAATCATCGGTAATGATGCGTTCGGCGGGCAAAAGCTGCTGCACACTGCTGACAAATGACTCAAAGCTCATACGGATTTTTGCTATCTCTAAAGGCTAGGTTACGTTAATTGTTATTCTCAGTTATCGATAGGCTCGCGGGTCATGGTGACGTGAACGATGCCATCTTCAAGATAAGCGTCACCCATCTGCTCAAACCCGAACTTGCTATAAAACTGGGTCAGATAGCGTTGCGCACCAATGGTAATGGCAAAACCTGGGAACAGCTTTTCATTCAGGCGCACGGCTTCGGCCATCAGTTTTCTACCGACACCCAGTTCGCGATAGTCGATATGGCAGGCAATCCGGCCGATGGAACTGGCGTTCGGATAAGATTCACCGGGCATCAGCAGTCTGGCTACACCCACCAGGACACCATCGATGTAAGCCAGCAGATGCCAAGCCAGCGCATCCTTACCGTCCATATCCTGATAAGCGCAATTCTGCTCAACGCTGAACACTGCGGTTCTTAACGCCAATAAGTCATAGAGTGTGTGGTTATCAAGCTGATCAAACGGTACACACCGGAATATCAACTCACTGCTGGGTTGACGCAAATCCACTAGAGCGCACCCTCTTGCTTCATCCGGGTCAGGGTATCGACAATGGCCTGAGTATTGGCATCGTATTCAATGTTAACCGCTGTTCCAATGGCCATTTCGCCAAAGGTAGTTACCGCTAATGTTTCCGGGATCAGATAGATGTTGAAGCGATCATCTTCAACCTCACCAATGGTCAGACTGCAGCCATTCAGGCTAACAAAGCCCTTGTTGAACAGGTACTTACGCTGCTCAGGGGAGATTTCAAACCAGATAATGCAGTTGTTTTCCGGCTTCTGAATCTCAACAACCTTCACGGTGGATGAAACATGGCCGGAAACCGCATGACCGCCAATGTCATCACCGAACTTAGCTGCCCGCTCAACGTTTACCGCGTCACCATCCTGCAGCTGACCAAGGTTGGTTGCACGCAGAGTTTCCATCATGACATCGAAAAAAGCGCGTGAGTTCTCAACCTTAGTCACCGTTAAACAGACGCCATTCAGAGCAATACTGCCACCAATGGAAAGGCCGTCTTCCTGCTTTTCCGTCAGTTCAATTGAAAAGGTTTTTAACTGGTTTTCTGATCGCTCAACTCGAACGTTCGCTTTATTCTGAACTATTCCGGTAAACACAATGCACTCCAAACAGGTAAAAGAGACACTGTTTTACTCGAAACAGAAAGGATTTACCAATCCGGAAATAGCTATTTATACGGCAGAGACTTAATCGAACTGAACAGAAACACCGTTAAACGCATAAAAAGCGGGCTGATCGTAGGTTTGCAGCCGATTAAACTGGATCATATCGATCAACTCCTGAATATAGTGCTCACCCCGGCTGCTGTAGCCTTCCAGACCCCAGGCTAAGTATGTACTGTCCAGCGGAATCGTTAACCTGCGCAATTCCGCGCGGATAGAGCGCAATGATGCGTATTGATCGTGGGTATTCAGGTTACGGAAATAACCCTCTACAGACTCGGTGACTGAATCGAACACCCTCACCTCATGAGAAGCATCTGTTGCACGGCCGGACGGCACCAGGCCACACCCCTTCACAAAGCACCACTGACCGAACAGGTTATTGCCCTCCACGGCAAAGCGGCTGGTTCCCCAGGCGCTCTCGTTAGCAGCCTGCGCCAAAACCAGTGACGCGGGGATGGTGTCTACCTTTCGGTAGAGCTCTGCAAAGGAGGCTGATGATCCGGCTGGCTCGTCGACCTTGTAGTAGGCAAGCAGCTCGTTCAGCAAAGACTGCTGCCAGTAGTCGAGCACTTCGTTGCGCTTAAATTTTTGCTCGACTACCTTAAGCCAGGCTCGCTCGGCCTGAATACGCTCATTAACAGAGGCAACAATCGGGTCCAGGAAGGCGAAAAAGGTTTCTTTCTTTTCCTGAACATTCTCAATGGCCGCCATTTCAGGCAGCTCAACGGTTTCGGCAGCCATGACAGGCTCTGCCGAATCAGAATTGTTTGCCAGCGCCTGCAAAGGGCTCACAGCCAGACCGGCAACAACAAGAATATTCAATAAGGAAAGTTTCACTGTAGCGCTTCACTCATTAGACAAAGGGCGCGCGATTATAAGCAAAGCTGCTCAAATCTCAATCAACCACCCTATGAGCAGCTACAGATTATGTATTAACGGCGCTTGTCTTCGTCGCGTTCAATTTTAATGGGCACCGGCTTGGCAGCCTGGTTGCTTTGCTGTGAATAGGCTAACAGCACCCCAGCACAAATGGCCAAAATCGCAATAACCATACGTCACCTCCAAATCTCGATTAACTAACGTCTGTATACATTAGGTCTATCGGCTGAATAACAACTGAATTCACCAGTAATTATAGCCCGAGGGGTTGGATTCTCCATTCATCATATAGTTCCAGAACGGTGAGCTGGCAGATACACCGCTAAAATCGAGGCCTGCAGCGATATTTAACCCTACTTTTTTACGATAACGAACCGTTACGCTGACGTGTTGAATGCGGTTTCTAAACAGCAGCCTGCCGTAAAAAGCTGTGGCCCTGAGGTTTCAGGGCCCGGATATAGGGTTTTGACTAGTCAGTTTTCTTGGGCATAGCGCCAGGAAAGGCTGAAATATTGGATCCTTTAGAGTCAGTTACTTTGGGCGTCCCTTCCTTCTCAACCTCATCAATCCGGACGATTGAAGGCATAGGGATATAGGAACGCTTCACTCCGGCGAATTCGCTCTGCAGCCGCTCCTCACCCGGGTCGACCAACAGCTGACTGCGTTCACCAAAAATCAGCTCTTCAACCTCAATGAACCCGTACATATCACTTTGAAAAACCTGGCTGCAGTATATTTCGTACAGTTTTTCCTGATTCACAAAAATAACGCGATAAATAGACTTCTTTGGCTTCATAAACTTTAGCGTGCTACCTGTTACTGGGGGTCAAAAATTCCGGCGTAAGTCTACACACTAAAACCGATATTTACAGAGTTTGTTTGGAATTTACCCAGCCGCAGGTATAATTTCGCGCCTTCATATTTTCAGACCCTAAAAGTAGCAATGACCAAAAAACTCTTTATCAAAACTCACGGTTGCCAAATGAACGAGTACGACTCATCACGCATGGGCGACTTACTGAATGACAGCCATGGTTATGTGCTGACGAATGATGAGAATGAAGCAGATGTCATTCTGCTGAATACCTGCTCCATTCGTGAAAAAGCTCAGGAAAAGGTGTTCCATCAACTGGGCCGCTGGAAATCACTGAAAGACAAGAATCCTGACCTTAAGATCGGTGTCGGCGGCTGCGTAGCTTCACAGGAAGGCGAAGCTATCTCTAAGCGAGCCCCCTATGTTGACCTGATCTTCGGCCCGCAAACCCTACACCGTTTGCCTAAGATGATTGATGCAACCGATGCCGCAGCCCCCAAAAATGGCCGCATTGCTATGGTCGACATCACCTTCCCTGAGATCGAAAAGTTTGATCACCTGCCAGCACCCTCAAGTGATGGCATCTCAGCCTTCGTTTCCGTTATGGAAGGCTGCTCAAAATACTGCACTTACTGTGTTGTGCCTTATACGCGTGGCGAAGAAGTCAGCCGACCATTCGATGATGTACTGGCCGAGGTCATGCACCTGGCTGAACAGGGCGTTCGGGAAATTAACTTCCTGGGGCAGAACGTCAACGCTTACCGTGGTGAAAAACACGACGGCAGCATCGCCGATCTGGCAGAGCTGATTACCCTGTCCTCTCACATTGATGGCATTGACCGCATCCGCTTCACCACCAGTCACCCGGTTGAATATACCGACAGCATGATCGACATCTACAAAGAAGTCCCTGAGCTGGTCAGTCACCTGCACCTGCCGGTACAGAGCGGCTCTGACACCATTCTGGCAGCGATGAAGCGCGGCCATAAGGTTGAAGAGTACATTGAAAAGATGGAGCGCATCCGCGCCAACCGCCCGGATATCAGCTTCTCTTCCGATTTTATTGTGGGCTTCCCCGGCGAAACAGATCAGGATTTTGAAGACACCATGAACCTGATTCAGCGTATTGGCTTCGATCACTCATTCAGCTTCATATTCAGCGCACGTCCGGGCACTCCGGCGGCGGAATACGAGTGTGATCTGCCCGAAGACACCAAAAAGCAGCGCCTGAGCATCCTGCAACAGCGCATTAACCAGCAGGCAGCGCAGATTGCCCGACGCATGGTGGGTACCACCCAGATTGTTCTGGTGGCAGGCCGCAGCGAGCGCGATGTTGAAGATCTTTATGGTCGTACCGAAAACAACCGCAACACCTACTTCACCTGCGATGATGACGAGCTGATCGGCAAGTTTGTACAGGTACGCATCACCGATGCCTACGCCAACAGCCTGCGCGGTGAAATTATCAACGCGGACCTGGCTTATTAAGGTTTAACGCTACGAAGCACCCGGTTATAGCTGTTTTGTCTGAAAATCGACCAGTTTTACTAAAAGACTTTTTGACATGACATCTATGCTGGGTATTCTTGAGTCAAACATCTAAGGAACTACCCCATTTGAACAACCCTTCGGTCGAAGACAGGCCCGGCGCCATTGTCTCCTCAGTAAAATTCGCATTAGAACCCGATCACCCACAACGCCTTGCATCCCTGTGCGGCCTGGCCAACGACAATCTGAAAATGATTGCCGAGCGGCTCGATGTGCGCATTCATAACCGGGGCAATCAGTTTGAAGTGCGGGGCGAACCCGAGCAAATTGCCATCGCGGAAACAGCGTTGAAGCAGCTGTACCAGGAAACCAGAGGCAGCCGCGATTTAACGCCGGATGCCATCCATCTGAGCCTGCAGCCCTCTGAGACCAACAGCCTGCGCCAGAGCAGCCCTGCGCCGAAGATGCATGACGACAAACTCTATGTTGTGCACACGCCTAAGCTGGTCGTTCGTCCGCGTGGCGGCAACCAGAAGCGTTATGTTCATAATGTACTCAACCACGACATTAATTTCGGGGTAGGCCCGGCCGGTACCGGTAAAACCTATCTGGCGGTGGCCTGCGCTGTTCAGGCCCTGCAACAGGATGAAGTACGCAGAATTCTGCTGGTTCGACCTGCAGTCGAAGCCGGTGAAAAGCTCGGCTTCCTGCCCGGCGATCTGAGCCAGAAAGTCGACCCGTACCTGCGCCCGCTTTACGATGCGCTTTACGACATGCTCGGCTTTGAAAAGGTCGACCGGCTGATTGAACGCAATGTCATCGAAGTAGCGCCGCTGGCGTACATGCGTGGCCGAACGCTCAGCCATTCCTTCATCATTCTGGATGAAAGCCAGAACACCACCCGGGAACAGATGAAGATGTTCCTGACCCGCATCGGCTTTGGTTCGACCGCTGTTATTACCGGCGACCCAACCCAGATCGACCTGCCGCGCGGCCAGTCATCCGGTTTACGCCATGCCCTGGAAGTCCTCGCCGATGTTCCCGGCATCAGCTTCACCCATTTTGACTCCGCGGACGTGGTGCGTCACCCACTGGTGCAACGCATTGTCGATGCCTACGAATCAAAAGAGCAGGAATGAACATAACACTTGATCTGCAGAACGCTGCAGAAAATTTTTCTACGCCGGCCGAGTCGGCGTTTTCCCGCTGGCTCAGCGCGGCACTTGAAGGTCGCCGCAGCGAAGCAGAAGTCAGCATTCGTCTGGTCGATGCACCGGAAAGCCAGGAACTGAACGCGCAATACCGCGGCAAAGACAAGCCAACCAACGTGCTGTCTTTCCCCTTTGAAGCACCTCCGGGCATTCCGGAATCAGAAATTAACCATTTGCTGGGTGATTTAGTAATTTGTGCCCCCATAATCCAGCAAGAAGCACAACAACAAGATAAGCCCGAAGAAAACCACTGGGCTCATATGGTAATTCACGGCACACTGCACCTGTTGGGGTATGACCACCTGACCGATGAAGAAGCCGTAATTATGGAACAACTGGAACGGGAAATTCTGGCAACACTGGCCATTCCGGATCCATATTTAACTGACCACTGAGGACACAACCACAATGAGTGACGAACGACCGAGTAGTAGAAACCCCGGTAAAAAGACATTTCTTGAACGACTGGGAGACGCTTTTACCGGGGAGCCGAAAGACAGAGAAGATCTGCTCGCGATCATCCAGGAAGCACATCAAAATAAGATTCTTGACGATGATTCACTGCGCATTATTCACGGCGCAATGAATGTTTCTGACCTCCACGTGCGGGACATTATGATTCCGCGCTCACAAATGGCCTGCCTTGAGCACGATGAAAGTGTTAAGCAGTGGGCTACTAAAGTCGTTGAATCCGGCCATTCCCGCTTTCCCGTGCTCGGTGAAAGCCCGGACGAGGTCGTCGGCGTATTATTAGCAAAAGACATGCTGGCCCTGACGCTGAAGCACGACTTCAACGAAGAAGCCATGCAAAGGCATGTGAAAGAGATCATCCGCAACGTAACCTTTGTGCCTGAAAGCAAGCGGGTTAACGTACTGCTGCGCGATTTCCGCATGAACCGCAATCACATGGCCATTGTCGTTGATGAATACCGCGGCATTTCCGGCTTGGTGACCATTGAAGACGTACTGGAAGAAATTGTCGGCGAAATCGAAGACGAACACGACGATGAAACCATCACCAACATTTCCTCTACCGGTAACGGCTCTTACGTCGTGCAGGCGCTCACCCCGATTGACGACTTTAACGACCACTTTGCGACCGATTTCAGCGACGAAGAGTTCGACACCATCGGCGGTATCGTGATGCACCATTTCGGGCGTGTTCCCAAGCGGGACGACACCATTCAGATTGGCGCTTTGGAAGTACGCGTCACCACGGCAGACAACCGCCGGGTTCGCTCTTTTGAAGTCCGGTTTGTCAGCTGATAAAACCTATCGACGCGCCGGTCAGGCGCGTCTTTGCCTGCCCCTTAATCCGTTAAGCTAAAACCCTGCGCCAGCTGCTTACAGTCGGTATAACTGCTGCAATCCGTCAGGTGATCGATAACCAGACCACAGGCCTGCATGAACGCATAACAGATGGTTGGCCCCACAAAATTAAAACCAAGCTTCTTCAGAGCCTTAGACATCGCCACGCTCTCCGCCGTCTGTGCCGGCACATCCGACAGGCTCTGCCAGTGATTCACAATCGGCGCACCACCCACAAACGACCAGATAAATTCAGCAAAATCGCCCTGCTGTTCATAATTCAGATAGGCCCGGGCATTGCGAATAAGGGACTCTATTTTAAGGCGGTTACGCACAATGGCGGTATTCTGCATTTGCTGCTCAATATCAGCCTCGGTCATCAGCGCCATCTGTTCCGGGTCGAAATCAAAGAACGCCCGCTCATAGGCCTCCTGCTTACGCAGAATGGTGATCCAGCTGAGTCCGGCCTGCTGACCATCGAGACACAGCTTCTTGAACAGTTCACGACCACAACGCTCAGGGCGACCCCAAACAGTATCGTGATAGCGCTGATACTGAGCGTCTTCACCACACCAGCCACATCGCTTCATAACAAACACCTCAGAGGTTGGTAACCGGCAAACGCCCGTTCAGAGAACCACCAGATTATCACGGTGGATCAGCTCAGGTTCACTGATATAGCCCAGTACCTGCTGAATCTGCTGGGTGTTGCGGCCGCAGATCTTCGAAGCCTCCAGCGCGCTGTAATTGGCCAGACCACGAGCAATCACACGGCCAGATTCATCCACCACGGCGACACACTCTCCGCGCTGGAAGCGCCCGGATACGGCTTTAACGCCAACCGGCAACAGGCTTTTACCCTTATTCAGCAACGCCTTGCTGGCACCGGCATCAATCACCAGCTCACCCTTCATTTGCAGGTGCCCGGCCAGCCATTGCTTGCGTGCGGTAATTGGCTCCATATCCGGCACCAGATGCGTGCCCACCTGTTCGCCAGCCCGCAGCCGTGACAAGACATTTTCAATACGGCCACCGGCAATCACGGTAACGGTACCGGAGCGGGAAGCCAAACGGGCCGCGCGGATCTTAGTCGCCATACCGCCACGACCCAGCTTACCGCCACCGCCGGCAACAGATACCAACCGGGGGTCATTCGATTTGGCCGTCGCAATTAACTGCGCATCAGGGTTTGAACGCGGATCGGCATCGTACAGCCCATCCTGGTCGGTGAGCAGAATCAGGGCATCAGCTTCAACCAGATTGGCCACCAGAGCGCCCAAGGTATCGTTATCACCAAAGCGGATTTCATCGGTCACCACGGTATCGTTTTCGTTCACAATCGGAATGACCGGCATTTCCTGCAGCGCACGCAAGGTATTACGGCCGTTCAGGTAGCGCTTACGGTCTGAAAGATCTTCATGGGTTAACAAGACTTGTGCCGTATGCAGACCAAATGGCTGGAACAGATCTTCATAGGTTTGTACCAGCTTGGTTTGCCCAACGGCAGCGGCAGCCTGCAACAGCTCCATACTGTCCGGGCGCTCAGACCAGCCAAGCCGCGTCATACCGGCCGCAACCGCACCGGATGAGACCAGAATAATATCAACACCTGCCTGCTTCAGCTCGGCCATCTGCTGTACCCAGCCCTGGATCCGCTTTACATCCAGACCTGCACCATCATTCGTCAGCAGTGCAGAACCTATTTTTACGACCCAACGTTGACCCTTTGTCAGTGATAAGCGCGCGCGTTCCAATGTCTTTCCTTCAATTCAATTCGTAACCGGGATTTTATAAGAAACCGGACAGCAATAAAAAAGCCTCAAGCATTACTGGTTGAGGCTTTTCTAAAAATTCACCATTTAAGGTTGATAGATGATTTCCATATCGTGGTCGTCATCGTCATCATCATCTTCCTGATCAGCCTTGGCTTTGGCGCGAGCAGCCTTGCGCTCTGCGGCCAGCATCTCAATGCGCTCACGGGCTTCAAATTCCACCTGCTGACGCAAGGCTTCATCTTCTTCAGCCAGCTCAGGGTCTTCCTTCAGCGCGGCGTTGCGATCTTCCAGCCAGGTCATCAGGTCAGCGGCCAGTTCCGCAGTGCCCTGACGCGACATGGCGGAAATAACATGCACCGGGCCCTGCCAGTTCAACGCCTCAATCACGGAGTCGATACGCTGCTGGCGCTCTTCTTCCGGCACCAGGTCAATCTTGTTCAGCACCAGCCAGCGCTCACGCTCGGCCAGCGTCGGGCTGAAGGCTTCCAGCTCATTGGCAATCGCCAGCGCATTATCCGCCGGTGTTGTTTCATCAAACGGGAACATATCGACAACATGCAGCAGCACACGGGTACGCACCAGGTGCTTAAGGAAGCGGATACCCAGGCCGGCACCTTCAGAGGCGCCTTCAATTAAGCCGGGAATATCAGCCATAACAAACGAACGCATCTCATCAACACGCACTACGCCCAGATTAGGCACCATGGTGGTAAACGGATAGTCTGCAACCTTGGGCTTAGCGGCACTGACTGCACGGATCAGGGTAGACTTGCCGGCATTCGGCAACCCCAGTAAACCGACATCGGCCAGAACCTTCAGCTCAAACTTCAGGTTACGGCTTTCGCCCTCTTTACCCGGCGTGGTCTGACGTGGCGCGCGGTTGGTACTGGATTTAAAGCGGGTATTACCCAGACCACGGGCTCCGCCCTCGGCTACTTTAAACTCATCACCATGCTTGTTGAGGTCAACCAGAACTTCATCTGTATCGACATCAATCACTGTCGTACCCACCGGTACGGTCAGGTAGATATCTTTACCGCCGCGACCGGTCATATCAGAGCCCATACCCTGTTGGCCGTTTTCGGCCTTGTAGCGCCGGGTGTAGCGGTAGTCGATCAGCGTGTTGGCATTTTCATCTGCCCTCACCCAAACACTGCCACCAAAACCACCGTCGCCACCATCCGGGCCGCCTTTGGCAATGAATTTTTCGCGACGAAAGCTCAAACAGCCTTTGCCGCCGTGTCCTGCTTCAACTGCGATTGTTGCTTCATCTACGAACTTCATATTCTGTCTCTTTTACCTGATCCGCTAAGTTTATCTGTCTGTCGGCCTATAGCTGGTATTTTTTTGAGATGCTCAATAAAACACCAGCTATAGCCCGCCTGTCTGCTTTACAGACGTTTTATTTATCCAGTACCTGAAACAAAAAAGCCCCGCTATAAAGCGAGGCCTTTTCGGTCAGGGTGTTAATTACGCAACGATGTTGACGTACTTACGGTTGCCCGCACCCTTTACAACGAATTCAACCTTGCCATCTGCTTTCGCAAACAGGGTATGGTCTTTGCCCATACCTACGTTGTCACCAGCGTGGAAACGAGTACCACGTTGACGAATAATAATAGAGCCTGCAGAAACGGTCTGACCACCAAAGGCTTTAACGCCGAGACGTTTGCTTTCTGAGTCACGACCGTTGCGAGTACTACCACCAGCTTTCTTGTGAGCCATGATTTATCTCCCGTTATGCACTAATGCCTGTAATTTTAACTTCAGTGAACCACTGACGGTGGCCCATTTGCTTCATGTGGTGCTTACGACGCTTGAACTTCAGGATTTTCACTTTCTTGTGACGACCCTGAGCAACAATTTCAGCGGTAACTTTAGCACCAGCAACAGTTGGCTGACCGATATTGATCTTGTCGCCATCTGCTACTAATAATACTTTTTCGAAATCAATTGAAGCACCAGTTTCAGCTTCAATTTTTTCCAGCTTGACCGTTTGGCCTTCGCTGACGCGGTATTGCTTACCGCCAGATACGATTACAGCGTACATGTAATTCTCCAAAATTAAATAATTAACCGACCGTAATATTCATTTCTACCTGCTTCTAAAGGCGACGCCTACGCTGTTGGCACCCTATGGCAGGGAATGATGCACTTCGATCGGGGCGCAGATAATACGGACTCAACCAGTTCTATGCAAGCCGTTTTTTTAACCATCTTGACAGCAAATAGAGTGCTCCCTAGCATCCACAGAATAGCCAATCACAGAACCCTATAAAAATGGACTCAAAAGCCGTATTTCAGACAGTTTCCGACGACTTCGACACCGTCAACAACATCATTTACCAGCAATTAGCCTCGCACGTCCCCATGGTGGAGAAGGTGGCGGAGTATATCATCTCCAGCGGTGGCAAGCGTATGCGCCCCACCCTGGTGCTGCTGACCGCCGGCATGAACGGCCAGACCAGCGAAACCCACTGTGAACTGGCCACGGTGATCGAGTTCCTGCACACCGCGACCCTGCTGCACGATGATGTAGTAGATACCTCCGACATGCGCCGTGGCCGTCAGACAGCCAACGCAAAGTGGGGCAATGCACCCAGCGTTCTGGTCGGCGACTTTCTATACGCCCGTTCTTTCGAACTGCTGGTGAAGATCGCCAATCTGGAGGTCATGAACAGCCTGGCAAGCACCACCCGAAAAATCGCTGAAGGTGAAGTCCTGCAGCTGATGAACGTGAAAAACCCGAATACCACTGAAGCCCAGTATATGGATGTGATCACCGGCAAAACGGCGATCCTGTTCGAGGCTTCCGCCAAAACCTCTGGCATTATCTCCGGCTGCTCCGCTGAACAGATTGAAGCACTGGCGGCTTATGGCCTGAATCTCGGCCTGGCATTCCAGCTGATCGATGACGTGCTGGATTACAGCGGAGACGCCGAGGCTCTGGGCAAAAATGTCGGCGACGATCTGGCCGAGGGCAAGCCAACCCTGCCGTTGATTCATGCAATGGAGCATGGCAGCGATGACGACGCCAAACTGATTCGCAGCTGTATCCGCAAAGGCAGTCTGGATCAGCTGGAAGCCGTCCAGGCCATCCTTAAAAACAACGAATCGATTGAATATGTGGAAGCTCTGGCGCAAAAACATGCACAAATTGCCAAAGATGCCTTACAGGGCTTTGCCGACAACAAATACAAAGAAGCCCTGCTCAGCCTGGCGGATATCGCCGTAGAAAGACGCAGCTAACGCGCTGCGCCCTTGACCAACTGGCCATTGACGAATGCCTTCAATGCCAGGAAGTCGACATCTGAAATGTAATTGAATTCTATGCCGTACGCCGCCGTGCTGTTTGAAAGTTCAAACTTATCCAGCTCGGCGCGCAGGGTGGCCTCAATGGTTACCAAGCGGGCGACATGGCCAACAACAACCCTGCCCGACAGCACGATCTTATCGCCTATATTGCCAACCGGCTCCACGGTTTCGAGCCGGGCACCGGAGATAGAAAGATCGACAATAGCACCATGGCTTTTGTCCCAGCTGATATCAGATTGATTGACGACATTCATTTGCAGATTCGCAACCACCCGCTCAGACACCCGTACATGACCCACTTCAACATCCGTCGGCCAGGCCAGGTGCAGGTAGTGAATCGGCGTAGTACAGAGGTACAATACCTGGCTGCGGAAGGCACAGGCTATCTTCTGATCAAAAAAACGGCAGACAACCGGCTGATCTTTTCGCAGCAGCAGCGGTCTGTTTTCACCGACGAGGGGGGTCGACATCATCACCGAGCGACCGGAGATCATACCCAGAAAAACGCCCTTGTGGCGCTGCCCGTCGCCACCCAAAACCTCCAGGTTCATAGCCAGGCCGGGGGCCAGTCGCAAGCGGGTTAGTTCATCGGCAGCCATTAAGCGTTGTTCCTGTTAAATTAAGTAGTGACTGTTTCATCGGTCATAAATGCTAAAACTTAAGGCCGATGCACACTCAGTGGCTGGAAAACTTCTTCTTCAGCACCTCATGGACAGAACGGCGCCAGGGCCGCTGCTTAATACCAAAGGTCGAAAGAATTTTCTTGCAGTTAAGCTCGTAGTTCTCAGGCTCGAGCACGGCATCGATCATTTCCGGAGAGTCACCCTCACCGATCGTCTCCACCCGCACCTCGGTCATCGATTTCACCACGGTAATCACCGTCTTGGCGAAGGTATGCATAGAGCAGGCGTCGCTGTCGACGTAGTGATATATCCCCCACAACGGCGGCTCATCAACACCGCAATCCAATTGCTCGGCCATCGCCAAAATCACCTTGGCGACCGCCTGAGAGTCTGTCGGGCAACCGCGAAGCTTGCCGGAAAAACTCAGCGTCTCCTGACTGATGGCAGCACCCACCAGATAGGTTAAAAAGTTACCGA
This sequence comes from Reinekea marinisedimentorum, assembly GCF_004341165.1. GTDB lineage: Bacteria > Pseudomonadota > Gammaproteobacteria > Pseudomonadales > Natronospirillaceae > Reinekea > Reinekea marinisedimentorum. The sequence goes on along the minus strand of NZ_SLZR01000019.1, from coordinate 23,292 downwards.
CCTGATCACTGAACAGCCAGCCAACACGCAGGCTAATGGTTTTAGGATTTATTTCTGCCGTGGCACTTTCAATCTGCTGCATCGCTCGCCCGAAGTCGGAGGTTGCATCCGGCAGATCAGACTCCTTATAGGCCCGGCTGGTATTGCCCGAATAAACCATGGCAGAAGACAGCTGCAACAGTATCTGGTCATGGCCATGGGCGTGCTCCGCCAGTGTGCCGGCAACGGCATGCCACTGCGCATAGTCTGTTTCCAGGCCTTCGGCCGGTTCTTCAAAGAGCGTATTGACGATAAAACGCACGTCCCCATGCTGCTGCAGAAAGGCGGTGAGTTGCTCGTGATTAAACGCCGCTTCGCTGCTTAAGGGGTAATAAGGAATAGCGCGCGATGCCAATAATTCAACCAGAGATGATCCAACCTGACCATCACTACCAATTACCAAGAAAGCCAGGGTTGGGGATATGTCGATCACTGAAAACTCGCTAACAGATATTTGCGCTCAGTATAAAGTCCTTCGGCGCTGAGCGAAATCTCAGATTAAGCTTTTATCAGATCTCGCGGTAAACACGCAAAAAACGCGGAAACTTCGGCAGCCCGGAAGAGGTAAAACCGGAATACTGATAACTCACCCGCTCACCAATGGCCGGCGGGCTTGCCCGCTCTGCATCGGTGAAGCCGGTGCCTATTTTAAAGCTGCGGCCCAGCTCATCGCGCACAATCAGCGAGCCCATCATGCCGGCATACTTTCCCTGACCGGGTGAATAACCAACGACTTCCGCCTCGGCATCGTACTCGGGTTTATATTTCAGAATCGCACCGCTGCGAACCGGCTGATACAGGGCATCCACACGATTGAGCATCAAGCCTTCGCCTCCGTCGGCCACAACCTTAGCCAGGGCAGCATCGAGAGCCGCCTGATCCTCAACCGTAAAACGCGGCACCAACTTCAGAGCCGGGCTGATAAAGCTCTGCTGCAATTGCTCCAGTTGCGCCATGCGCTGTGAATAATTCAGCGTACTGTAGGGCAGATCAAACACCATAAAGCGTACCTGCTGCCAGCCAGCATCTGATGCGTCATAACGGCGCACCAACGCAGAAACCTCATCAAACCGGCCTCGCCCAAGCCATAACTCACCCTCCACAGCCGTAGCCTCCGGCAGGCCGGCGGTCAGCCATTCTGGTGCCGCGATGACATGGCCGGAACGGGTCAGCAAATGTTGGCCGGTCCACAGCGCACGAACACCATCGTATTTTTCAGACACGGAAAATTGCCGAATATCGACTTCAGTCGTCAGCTCTCGGGCTTTCATTAACGGCAGGTCAGATTGGGCGGCCACAACGGCCACGGGTAGCGTTACCAAAACGCAAAACAGCAAAACGCAGAAAATTGCGGGCATCTTGTTCACTCCTTTGAAAAAGACAACGGCATGATAACGCTAATTGACCCGCCCTGAAAACCACCGGCAAGGCCGCTCATGCCTGGCTTAAAAGTAAGGAAATTGATCAGCGCGCACATCAGCCTTCAAATAGCTGCCTATACTGAACATGACGCCTGCCAAGCTAAGACAGAATTCCAAGATGTACAAACTGCTACTCCATACTCTAATAATCTGGTTATTAGTGTCACTTCACGCCCTGCACGCAGCGGAGCTGAAACTGACCGACCAGGAAAAACAATTTTTAGCCGAACATCCGGTGATCACTCTGGGCTCCGACAGCAACTGGATGCCGTTTGTCGTCACCAATACCGACGGCTCTGTTTCCGGCTACGATGTGGAAATTCTGCAGCAGGTAAACACCCTGACCGGAGCCAACTTCCAACTGCAGACCGGAACCTGGCAAAACGTGCTCAGGCAGGCCATGAACTTTGACATAGACGGGTTAAGCTCCAGCGCAGTGCATGACTCACGCCGGCAATACTTTAATTTTTCCGAGCCTTATATAACCCGTTATCAGCACCTGATTGTTTCCGGCAAGAACCCGAAGAATCTGAAATCCGCGGAAAACCTGCAGGGCATTCGCATTGGTTATCAGGCCGGTGATCTGGCCACCCAGAAGACCATTGAAAGCCTGGCCGGCACAGTCGCAGTTCCGTTCAGTTCATCACCGGCACTGACCCATGCCCTGCTGAATGAGCAGGTAGATGCCCTCATCGGCAGCCATTCCGCATTACTGGCCGCTAACCGTATATCGGAATCCGGGCTGATCCTTCTTGATACCGTTCCGGGCAGCCGGCTCGATCTGGTCTTCTCAATCAGAAATGACTTCCCGGAAGCCCTGTCAATCATGAACAAGGGCCTTGCGGCTATCCCCGATGAAGTCAAGCAGCAGATCTACAACAAGTGGTTCTACTATTCGGCCATACTGCCGCCAACAAGAAACGGCATCACGCTCAGCCAGGAGCAGCAGCAGTGGCTGGTTAATAATCCACAACTGAAGGTCATGACCTATCCCAATCTGCCGCCATTCAGCTTTATCTCGGAAGAGCGGCCCACCGGCTTTTTTATAGACTACATGCGCATGATTGCCGGTAAGCTGGGTATCGAGGTTGAGTTCATCGTGCCGGAAAACTGGAGTCAGGCCTTTGATATGCTCGATAACGGTGAACTGGATATTCTACCGCAGGTAGCAGAGCATCAGGACCGCAAGCCCCTGCTCAACTACTCCGCCACCAATATCATTAACTTTAAATCGGGCTTTGCTGTTCAAAAAACGGAGAACAGTATCCATTCGATGACCAGTTTGGCAGACAAGGTTCTGGCGGTGACCGAAGGCTCCACCCTGCAGGGTATTATCACCGATGAATACCCCAACCAGAAACTCTACCTGGCAAGCTCCACCCCGGATGCGCTGCGTGCCGTCGTGAGCGGCGAGGCTGATGCTGTTTTTGGCATTCTTCCGGTGCTGGAGTATCACATCCAACGAAGCTGGCTCAGCAATTTAAAAACCGTAGAATCGGGCGATGAGATGGCAACCCGCAGCAGTCAGCTGAAAATGGCCGTAAAAGAAGGCAACGCTACTTTGCTGTCTATTCTGGAGCAGGCGCAAAACGCGGTTACCAATGGTGAGCAATCCGAACTTAAAAGCCACTGGATGAATGTTCGACCGGGCCTTAACCAGCTGGCGCTGACCCGGGAAGAACAGGACTACCTGACCGAAAAACGCCGGATATCCATGTGCATCGATCCGGACTGGATGCCTTTTGAGAAAAACGAAAACGGCAAACACATTGGCATGTCTGCTGATTACTTTAAGTTGTTCGAAAACCGGCTGAACATCCCCATTGAAATGGTGCCGGCCGATAACTGGCTAGAATCGCTCGAGCTTGGCAAATCCAGACAGTGCGATATATTTTCAATGGTCATGAGCACACCGGAGCGTGAAGAGTATCTGCTGTTTACCGACCCCTACCTGACCGTACCACTGGTGATAGCGACCGATATCTCGGAAACCTTTATCGACGACATTACTCAAATAACCGACAAAAAAATCGGCACCGTAAAGGGCTACGCCTACACCAGCCTGCTGAAAGACCGATACCCAAACATTCAGCTTATTGAGGTGAACAACGAGACAGAAGGATTGGAGAAACTCTATGCCGGTGAGCTGTTCGGTTTTATTGGCACCCTGCCCACATTGGGCTACCAGATTCAACAGGGCTTCATCGGCGAATTAAAAATCACCGGCAAGTTTGATGAAAACTGGAGCCTGGGCGTGGGTGTTCGCAACGATGAGCCCCTGCTGCACAGCATTTTCAATAAAGCCATCGCCGGCATGAGCACAGAAGAGCATCAGGAAATTCTCAACAAATGGATTTCTGTGCGCTACCACCAGGAGCCCGACTACAAACGGGTTATCTATATCTCACTGATCTTTGCCCTGATCATTCTGGTATTTGGGTACCACAACCGCTCTATTCGCAAGGTTAATAAAAAGCTGGAAAAAGCCAACATCGACATTGCCGAGCAACAGTCGATGGTCAACCAGTACGTACTGATTCTGGAAACCAACTCCTCCGGCATCATCAGCTTTGCCAACGAAGCCTTCTGCCGCACTACTGGCTATACAATGGAAGAACTGATCAACCTGCCACACTCCGAGATTATCCATCACGATGCCAGCGATAAGGTTATCGAAAACGTACAGCGCGCAGAAAACAGGCACGATCATTGGGCAGGCGAGGCCTATACCCATTCGAAAGCGTTGAAAAAGATTCACTTCAATACCTATATCAATGCCATCTACAAAGACGGTGTGAAGGTCGGCTACCGGACCATTCTTGAAGACATTACCGATAAAAAGCAGATTGAAGAGCTCTCAGTCAAAGATCACCTGACCGGTCTCTATAACCGCAAAAAACTGGAAGAGATTACCGCGGAGCAGGTTTCTACCTTTGAGCGCTACAATGTCAGCTTTTCCATCGCGCTGCTGGATATCGACAACTTTAAAACCATCAACGATACCTACGGTCATGACACCGGTGATAGGGTGCTGGAAAAGCTCGCCACCATACTGAAACAAAATTCCCGCAGCACCGATTATGTCGGCCGCTGGGGCGGCGAAGAGTTTTTGATCATATGTCCGCATTCCGCCGGCGAGCAGACGCTGGCCATGGCTGAGAACCTGAGAGAGTTTGTTGATCAGATGAACTTTGAAACGGTCGGCCACATCAGCTTCAGCGCAGGCATCACCGAATTCACGATGGGTGATACCTTTGCCAGTGCATTCAAACGGGCCGACACAGCGCTTTATCAGGCAAAAACGACCGGTAAAAATAAGGCCATCCTGTCGTAACAGCCCGCCGACAGCTACAGAACAGAGAACTTGATTCTGGACTGTGGTTCTTTGCCGTTGTCGATTTCCGGTGAACAAAGCAACAACCGGGATGAGGCCACGGCATAATTATTCACCAGGTAGCTCTTAAAGGTTTGCGCACGCGCCGAGGCCACTGCCGAGGCATCCAGAACCAACTGAGGGTTTTCAGCCGTCGGTGCGGCTACAGATTCCGAGGCAATGGCTACCGCACAGACATTAACGGTTAACTCAGGCTTGTCGGTCATCAGCGTTGCCAGTTGATCTGCAAACTCTGTTTGTTCCGCCAGTAATTCAATCTGGTTCTCGGCATAGGGCAGGTCTTCAAAGCGGACTTTCAGCGCCTGCTCACCGGCGACAACGGCCACCGAAACCACCTTTGCATAAGGGACCAGGGTGGTCAGCAAGTAATTCTTTGCCTGCGCCAGCACAACCTTTTTCACGACCAGCCCCAGCACATGCTGCAAGCCAAAACTCGGGTCGTTGATGTCGCCGTTCACCGGTATTTTCAGTTCAATATTGCCGTCGCCGTCTTTCAGCATGTTCAGCGCGACATTCAGCGGTATCGCCGTTTGGCCAATGAAGTTACTGCCCTCATCCGACGCTTCACTGGCGGCAAAGTTAGCGCCTCGCATCAACAGCAATACATCGCTGTCGAGCTGGTCGGCCACCACTTCGGCGGTGATGTCGGCATCCAACTGACCGGATTTCACCTCGAAACCGAGCGTATCCTTCAGGTAGGGCGCGACCTCATTCATCGGAAACTCCCGGGCGGTTGCGGTCATTGCAAGGTTGATCTCTGGTGTAAACAACTGCACCCAGCCATCGGTTTGCAGGGTGAAATAGTCGGCGTCTTTCAAGGCGACATCGAAGGTCGTTTTTAGCTCCGGCTGACGGCTGTCAACCGAGCGGATATCAGCCTTATGAAGCTCAAAGACTTTCGCAAAAGGCGTGCGGTTGCTCTGATCTTCAATGCTGATCTTAACAGGCACCGTTAACAGGATTTGGCCCAGCTGAATGGCCGGTGCGGGCGCTGCAGATTCGGTTTCTGCATTCTGCTGTTCAGCCACCTCCGGCTCGGTTTCTTCACCCGGCAGGCTTTCTGCGGGGCTAAGGGCCGCGGTATCCACCAGCGTGGTCAGTTCACCGGCGGCATTGCGGATCACCGATATACGGCCTCCACCCAGCTCAACAGTGGCAATGCTCACCGCCTGATTACTGGCGGCGACATCCTTCACACTGATCGAATCCATCACCAGCATGGCCGGCATGCCGTCTACCGACATCACCTGTGACGCCAGCAGAGATTCCACCGTCAGCTGGTTTAACTGCGCCGAGAAATCCTGATCGTTGATATCGAACGCTACCGTGCCGCTATCGAACGACCCCACCTTTATCAGGGTGTCACCGCTGTCTGCCATAGCTGCATTCAGCCCTGCCAGCTGCACTGAGGCTTCACCCGTTGCCTGCGCGACAAGCGTTTCCAGCTGATACTCTGCCGCGACATCGCTCAGCGAGAATGAAAGGCTCTGCAAACCGGCGCTGAGCCGCTGCTCCTGAACATTTAGTGCAGATAAAGCCAACGCCGCAGAAGCGCCCGCTATATTGAGCACACCGCCATTCAGCTTCACTTCACTGCTGAGTTGAACGTCTGAGCTGAAACCCAGCTCAGTAATATTCCCGGGTAACAGATAGCCATAGCTTTCCGGTGTAATGTTGCTCAGGTTCAGATCGACCAGCGCCTGCATTTCCTGGGCGTTCACACTGATGCTGTTACTCAAACCAACCTGAATGGCATCTAACTGCCCGGCAAGGGTCAGCGCCGTGCTGAAGGTATCGTTATTCAGCCGGGTATCGGCAATCTGCAGGTCATCAACCTGCACCTCATGCACTTGCCCCTGGTTTTCCAGGCTCAAGCCAAGGCTTTGTAACTGCAGCTTTGGCAGGGAGATGGAGAGCGGCTTAATGGTCGCAGCTGCACTGGCAGCCGTTTCAGGAACAGGTTCGTCCTCCGCTTCCGTCGATGCTGGCGCAGTCAGGTAAGATTCCATGTCGAATTGCTTCAGGGTTTCGGCCAGGCTCTGGCTATCCAGATCAAAAGCGATGGTTCCGCTGTCGAAGGAACCAAGCGTCAGCTGCGGGTTGCCGGTTGCCGTGATATCGGCCGCAAGCCCTGCCAGCTGAATCGCCGATTCACCATTAGCGCTGGCGAAGGCAGTATCAAGGTGGTATTCAGCGGCCAGGTTCGACACCGAGAAGGCAAAGGTCTCCAGCCCGGCACTCACCTGCTGCTCCTGCAAATCAAGCTGCGCTAGAGCAACAGCCAAATCAGTATTACGGATGTTCAGGCGGTTTCCACTGAAATGAATGTCGCTGCTCAGTTCAAGGTCGGAGCTGAAGTTCAGCGCTGCGATGTTTTCCGGTAACAGGTACAGCAGGCTTTCTGGCGTTAGGCTGCTCAGCTGCAGGTTAACCTGTGCCTGAATATCCTGCTCATCAAGCTGCAGGCGATTACTCAGGTTGATGGCCATACCATCAAGCTGGGCATCCAGCTGCAATGCAGTGCTCAGGGCACCTTCATTAAACAGCGTATCGGTAATGCGCAGCTCATTAATCTTCAGCTCGTGCGCATGGCCAAGGTTCTCGAAGGTTAAGCGCAGGTTCTGCAACAGCACCTCAGGCACGTTAACCGAAACGGCCATGCCGGCCTCTTCTTCGGCTTCGGGCTGTTCTGCTACCGGCTCGCCAACAGCCGGCTCCGTTGCCTGCGGCACAGCCACACCGGCAACCGTAACTTCGCCCTGATTATTGCTTGCCAGCAGCGACATGCCATCCAGCTCAACGCTTTCAATGCGCACCTCTTTCACCAGCAGCTTCAGCAGGCTGTACTTAACGTGCAGCCAGTCCAGTGAATAGGTGGGTGCCTCGTTGTGCAGCAACACAAAATCCTGAACGGAAAGCGTAGAATTGAAGAGGTTCAGGCGCACCACAGAATCGGAACTGAGCGTTAAACCGTACTCTGCCAAAGGCTTTTTAGCGGCCATGCGCACAGCAACAGGCGACAACAACCAAACCAGCGAATACACCGCCAGAACAAAGGTAATAAGACCAATGGTCAGGTATCTAACAAGTTTCATAACAACCCCAGTACGATAATCTGCAACGAGGGTTCCTCTGAACAATACGCTTTGCCTGAACAGGCTGAGAGCAGACATGAGTCAGAGCCATTGCGTAAGTGAACTGTTCAGAAGTACCCAAGGCTCAGACTAACGGTTAAATATGATGATTTAAAGAGTGAACGCCTGAATTCACTCACCGTACGAAATCCAACGCCTATTGTTCATTCGCAGCGGGTGTCAGCTCGCAAAAGGTACGAATAAAAGTGCCGTTTGGACCATAAAGGGAGGTGCCGGTTAGGGTAACCTTGAGTACGGACTTATCTTTACGCATCAACCCCAACGGCACGGCATCTACATAGCCAAAGTCTTTTAACCGCGGAAAGCAACTATCGACCTTCATCAGCGATTGCTTATCCAGAAATTCAAAAAAATGCCGGCCAATGACTTCTTCACGCTGGTAACCCATCGCATCCAGCCAGGCCGGGCTGACATCCAGTATTGACCCGCTGAAATCAAGCGATTGCACTGCTATTTCGGTATGTTTTAGATCCTTGCAGTGCCTGCGGGTCTCCATGAGTTTTTCTCTGTCTGTAATCAAGTAAACCTCCCGGTCAATCCTTTAAAGCCCTATCAGTGCCATCCATTGTCGTCGAACAACGCTCAGCCGTCCTGATCATAATGATGACTTAATTATAGATGCTACTGACCCATTCAGACAGGCATCCATAAGTATTGGTCAGGCAGTGGCTCTGTGCGTTCTGATGTGAACAGACAAATGACAATTTATTGATGACTCGGGTAATTGATGATTCGAGCCGGGTAATTAAGCCGGATAGAAAGGCAGAATTTGAACATGAAAAGAACGCAGCCAGTGACAGACGCCACGGGCCGCATCAAATAGTGGGTTATTTACGCTTAACCGGGCGGAACCAGTGCGCCCAGGAAACAAAGGCCGCAGCACTGCGGGTCTGAATCCACACCTTGCCTTTACCACTGAAGCGGCACACTAACCCTTCGCCGGAGAAAAACAGCGATTTATAACCGCCAACCTTGCGAATGGTATATTCCAGCCCTTCGGTGAAAGCAACGATATTGCCGGTATCAACGACATAGTCGTCTTCAACGTCGATCTCGATAATGGCACCGTAGGTGTTAAACCAGAGGTCACCCTTGCCGCTGCAGCGAATTAAAAACAAGCTTTCACCGGAGAAGAACCCCTTCACCATGCCCTGCCACTTGCTTTCAACCGTCACGTCGGCCGTTGAGGCAACGTACGCTGAGTTCTGCAGATAGATGGTATTGCCATCCAGATACTGGTGCAGTAAATCTCCCGGAGCGCCCGGTGCTATGCCAATTTCGCCCGGGCCGTTGGCGGCGGTGAAATCGTTTATAAACAGGCTTTCACCGGTGAGGAATCGACCAAAGCCACCCTTCAGCTTGGTTTTCATCTCGATGTTGGTGTCCATGGTCGCCATGGCCGAGGCTTCCACCTTGAGCGTTTCGTTTGCCGGGATCTGCACCGTTAAAAAGCTGTAATCGGGCTGACCGGTAATTTCAAAGTCATAACCCGGCTTCTTCGGTTTCTGCACCCCCGTTGGCTCGACTTTTTCGGCTTGTTGCTCCGGCATCGGAACCAGGCTCAATGAGGGTTCCTGCTGTTCTTTGGCAACCGGGGGCTGCTGTGTTTTCAAAACGCATTCAGCACCGGCCTTTTCAATTGCGCGCTGATACTTCTGAGCGGTGCTGACATCAACCGATTTTTTAATCGCCACTGGCGCACGCGTGAACAGCTCTGCAATCTTTGCTTCGGTGGTTTTAAACAAGGTACCCAGTTTTTGCTGTACCTGGTCTTTATCCGCTCCATTCACTAACTTACCGCTGAGTACGATATCGCAAGTTTCCGTTGTCATTGCTGTTCTCCTTTAGGCTTTGCGAGCACGTAAGTTAGGGGTAAGCAACGGTCCGAAGCTGCCCGGATTATGAGACTGGCACCAGACCGTGCCCTTACCTTTGAATTTACACACTAGACCTTCACCGCCAAGGAAGGAGTGAATCCAACTCTTACCGGCTTTACTGATGCTGAAATCGAGCGTTTCATTAAAGGCTACGATATGACCACCATCGACAATGTATTCACCATCCACCTCAACCGGGTAGATAGCGCCAAATGAGGAAAGCACCACCTTTCCGGAACCCTTCAGGTTTAGCCAAAACACCCGTTCACCAGAAAACAAGGTTTTAAAACCCTGCCAGCCAAAGCCGATATCGATGGAATCTTCACAGGCCAGAAAAGAGCCGCTCTGCACAATCAGGTTTTCGTTATCGAGCGTTAAATCGATCATATCGCCGGCCAGATCGGTACCGAAGAACACCTCTCCCGGTTTATCTGTTGGCTCAAAGTGGTTAAGAAAAATCGACTCACCGGAAAAAACGCGTTTTACAGCCTTCAACAAGCTGCCGGATTTTTTCTTATGGGTCGTGGTGGTAATTTCCATGTGACCGCTCATGGCGATCATGGCTCCGGACTCGGCCGTACAGGTTTCGCCCGGCTGCAGGGTAACCTTGGCAGCGGTGTTTCCGGGGCGATGTAACAATTCAATATTCATGCGTTCAATCCTTTATCAGAACTTCGGGTTTAACCAACCCGCCAGGCCGGAAATACTGCGCGATTGCACAACAATTTTGCCCTGCCCCTCAACTCGTGTGACCAGGCCTTCGCCGCCGAAGAAGCTGGAAAAAAGGCCGCCGGCCAGTTGCAGCTTCAGGCTGACGCCCGGTTCGTAGGCAACCAAGTGACTGGTATCGACGATGTACTCACCGTCTACTTCCTTTTCCAGTAACGCGCCATAGGCGCCATAAAACACATCACCCGTGCCGCTGACCTTCAACCGGAACAGGCCTTCGCGTGAAATAAATGAAATGAACCCCGCCCAGGAAAGCCCCAGCTTCACACCGTCGCTGGATGCCAGATAAGCCCCCGGCTGCAAATAGAGTGTTTCATCGTTCAGGGTTTTACAGCGTATTTCCCCCGGGTTTGGTTGCACAAAGGTAACGCGACGCGACTGATCGGTATTGTTGGTAAAACGACTGATAAACAGCGATTCACCACCAAAAAACTTACGCGCCAGACCACTGAAAAAACCGCCATTAAAGGCTGCCGTTAAATCAACATCGGCATCCATGCTCGACATAGCATCGGTTTCCGTTGTCAGTGACTCGCCAGGCTCTAAATCGATATCGACATAAGAAAAAGCCTGAGAACCACGAATTTTGCCGGATAGGTGTCCTTTAAGGGCAACTTCGTGCAGATCTTCTTGCTCACTATTCACGCAACAATTCCTCTTCATTGTTTTCAGTTACAAACTGCTTAACCAGTGATTGCAGTTGACTAAACTCCCTGGATAAATCCAAAAACTCTCTGTTTGATGCCAGCTCTGCGGTTAACTTATTCAACCGTTGAATACGTGCATCGTTTGTCGGGTGCGTTGATAAAAGCGCCGTTACGGCTTCCAGTGCATTACGGGCATCTTCGTTGTCGATGCTCTCTAATTGTTTTTGCTCTTCAAGCATTAGCCGCTCGAAAAAATTGGTTAAACCCTGTGGGTCAATATTGGCATCGACCAGCAGCCCGAAGCCTTTCACATCGGCCTCGGTTTCAAAGCGACGCGAGTAACTCTGATTAAGCAGCAATGGGGCTGCACCACTGAGCGTGGCGATTAAACCACTGGCATCGCCTACCAGTGCCGAGACCACCAGAAAAGTACCGGCACTGCCGATGACATTGCGCACGCCATGCTGTTCCTGCACATGGCTGATTTCATGCGCGACCACACCCAGCAATTCCGGAGCCGACTCCGCCGTTAATATCAATGCAGAATTAATCACCACCTGGCCGCCCGGCAAGGCAAAGGCATTAACACTGCTGTCGTTGACGATGTGAAACTCATACTGATAGCGATCAGAAGCGAGGTTCGCCATTAAGGGTTCCAGCAGCGGCTGTAAAATCTCGTTTGCCTCGTCTTCAGGCATAAGCTGCTGCCCAATACGGTACTGAGCCATAGCAGACTCACCCAGGCTTTCCTCCCATTGCGCAGGTATTTTGGCGGCAACGTATTTCGTGAGAATGTCCATGCGAAGCAGCAGCAACGCCGGTATGGCAATAATTAATAAACAGACTGCCCAGAAAACCGCCCAAGCCTTTTTACGCACGTTGGTTGCACGCTTCACATGCCGCGCCAGCGCATTGTGCTGTTTTAACTGAGGGTCTTTTAAAACCTTGCGATCGCTGCTGTAGAAAGACCAGTCGGGAAAGGCCGGATGACTGAAGAACACCAGCCGGTTGCTGGCACCGCCCATCTTTATTTCCAGGCGTTCAAAGGGAAGGCTGACGGTTTTGCCCTGAATGTTGAATTTTAAACCGGAGGCACTGATGGCCAGAGTGCCTGACGACTTACCGCCTTTCAGGCTTTCGTGAAACGCATGACAGTCGTAGCTGCTCTGAGCAGCAAGCACTGTTAAATCTTTAGTCATATTTCTGGTAACACCCCTGATACGACGGGTTCTAATTCGCCGCTGTTCTAACAGCGCTAAAATTGAGTGTAGCAAGGCGCCTTTAATTGCGGCTATCTTATACCGATTTTGCGACGTATTGTGCAGTTTTCGTGTAGCGCTGTCGTTTTTTGTCTTAGCTGCCAGTGACCCGAATCAAATTTTCTAATTGCGTTCGGGTTACCATTCCCTGCTCAAATTGACAATAGGGATATGGCGAGACAATGGATACGGTCATTGAATGCAGCGCCCTGAAGAAAGAGTTTAAAATCAATAAGCGGCCGAAGGGGTTTCTCGGCCATATGGCAAACCTGATTGTTCCGAAATTTGAATACAAGCAGGCGGTTTCTGACATCAGCTTCCGCATTAACCGCGGCGATGCTGTTGGTTTTATTGGTGCTAACGGCGCGGGCAAATCCACGACCATCAAGATGCTGACCGGCATTCTGGCCCCAACCGAGGGTTCTATTACGGCATTAGGGGTTCACCCGCAAAAAGACCGTAAGCAGTATGTCGCGAAAATAGGCGCCGTTTTTGGGCAGAAGTCTCAGCTGTCGTGGGATTTACCCGTGCTCGATAGCTTCTATTTACTGCAAAAAATCTATCAGATACCCGATCAGCAATTTAACCAGACACTCGAGCAGTTCACCGACATTCTGGATATGTCGGGCTTTATCGAACAACCCGTTCGTCAACTTTCTTTAGGCCAAAGAATGCGTGCAGATATCGCCGCCTCGCTGCTGCATAAGCCCGAGCTGGTGTTCTTTGATGAGCCTACCATTGGCCTGGATGTGGTGGCGAAAGAAAAAATCCGCGAGTTTGTCCGCTACCTCAATCGTGAGATGCAGGTGACCGTTATCTTCACAACCCACGATATGCAGGATATTGAACAGGTTTGCCAACGGCTGATCATTATCGACAAGGGCCGAAAACTTTATGACGGTACCGTTGAGGGTATAAAAAGCACGTTCGGTAACGAAAAAAAGCTGATTGTTCAGTTTGAATCCCCTGCCTGCGTATACAGCATTCCCGGCGTCAGCCAAAAACTCAAGCCAAACCACGTGATTGAGTTTTCTTTCTCCAGTGACCAGGTCGCCGTGAAAGACCTGGTGCAGGCGCTGCTGGCAGAGCATGCCGTTTTAGACATCAGCATTACCGAGCAGGGTATTGAGCAAATTATTCGGGAAATTTATGAAAAAGGAATTTAATTTTAGCGTGTACCTGATGTACACCAAAACCATTTTTCTAAGCAAGCTGGTGTATAAATTCGACTACGTTCTGGGTTTGCTGAACACCTGCATTCAGTTGTTTATCGCCTGCCTGATCTGGCAAACACTCTACGGCGGCAATGCCAGCGTTGAAGGCATCAGCCTGCCCATGGTCATTACCACCATTGTCATCGGCCAGGGCTTATCGAATGCATACTTTATTAATGACCAGGCGGTTTCTAAGCTGATTAAGGATGGCTCTATTTCTTTTACGCTGCTGAAGCCGGTCAGCTTCCGCCTGCAATTACTGGCTGAGGCACTGGGTGAAATTACCTTCCGGATATTATCGAACTTCTTACCGGCGGTTATCATCTTCAGCCTCGCAACCGATGTTCTTCCACCCGCGGGTGTGCTGCCGTTTTTGCTGTTTTTAATCAGCATTTCACTGGGCTTTGGCGTATTGTGGATGCTCAGTTCCATTGTGCAGTTTTTATCGTTCTGGGTCATGAATGTCTGGAGCCTGTCCACCATTAAAAATGTGCTGATCACCGTACTTTCCGGTGCCGTCATCCCCATCTGGTTTTTGCCGGAAAAAATAGCCAGCTTTGTCAGCTACACCCCCTTTGGCGCTATTTACTTTATTCCCACCCGGCTGTATCTGGGCGACATTCCTCCGGCCGAAGCCGGCATCTACTTTACCCAGCAACTGCTCTGGATTATCGCCATGTTGGGCATCAGTCACCTGCTGTGGTCTATGGGTAAACAGCGTATCGTCGTTCAGGGAGGCTGAATAATGGAATGGTTGAGTCTGTTTAAACACTACTCTGTACTGACAATCAAAGAACGCTTTCAGTACAAGCTGAACGCTATTCTGGTGTCGCTTGCCGTATTTCTGCGCGAGGGCGCTACCATTGCCGTCATCTATTTTATGCTGTTGCGCTTTGGTTCAATTAACGGCTGGGAAATGTACGAGCTGCTGTTTCTGTACAGCTATATTTTCTTCACCTATGGCTTGTTCATACTGTTTTTTACCGGCCTGCGCGATTTTGAAGGGCTGGTCAGAATCGGCTCATTCGACCGCTACCTGTTGCGGCCGCGCGGTCTTATTTTCCAGATTATTGTGGCAAAGGTTGATTGGTTTGCGGCCATCGGCCACGGCAGTTTAGGTCTGTTACTGTTCCTCTATTCTGCATTTCAGGTAAACGTTAGCTGGAGCGCAATAAATATTACGTACTGCGCGCTGGCGATCATCGGCGGCGTCCTTATTCAGGCCGCCATTTTCCTGCTGATGGCATCATTGAGTTTTACCTTTATCAGCGTTTCAAACCTGCGCCAAATTTTGTACTGGAATACCCGAAAGTTTGCCGGCTACCCGATCAGTATTTTCCACGCTTCAATAAAAATCCTGCTGATATACATCGTGCCATTTGCCTTCGTAAATTACTTTCCATCGCAGTTTTTACTGCATAAAACAGATATGGCAGAGTTCCCGGCCTTGTATATGTACATCGCCCCAGCGGTTGGCTTTGCACTGTTTGGCTTGGCCATGCTGTACTGGCGTTACAGCCTGCAGTTTTATAAAAGTACCGGGAATTAAAACGGGGGCGAATGCCCTAGAGAAGTTTTTCAATAAACACTTCATCTATATAATGACCGTTTACTTTTGCCTGTTTTTTAGCCGTGCCAATAGTTTTAAATCCATGCTTTTCGTATATTGCAAGAGCATTGGGGTTGTCTGACCTGACGTACGCAAACAGTTTTTCATAACCATTTAATCTGGCGCTGCTAAATGTTTCTTCAAACAATTGGCTAGCAACACCTTTCCGCCGGTAATTTCTGCTGACAAAGGTACCTATAATACCGACATGATCAAATGCACTTGTAAAGGCGGCAAAAGGTTCAACATTCTGGAAACCAGCAATCACACCCCTGCTTTCATCGATACCAATGTTGAATACCCCGCGTTCATCAAAGCCATCAATGAAATCAACTTCCTGTTGCAAGGTAAAGGGTTGGTCTAAGACCGTATAGCACCCATCTTCAATTATAGGATTAATGATATCCAAGATACCCTGAGCATCTGAAGTCTGTACCATTCGAATCGTTAGCTTCATTACGGCCTCTCTGTTATTCAGACCAGATTAGACACGCGCTGACCTTCGCTTGTCCAGCGGCTGATTATTTAACCAATCCCGCCATTCGCCCTGAGCACCTGGCCATTCACCCAACCGCCCTGCTCGGAACATAAAAAGGCCACCACATTCGCAATATCCTCGGGTTGGCCCAATCGCTCCAGCGGAGGCATTTTGGCAAACTGGGCAATCTGCTCCTCGGTTTTACCCTTCAGGAATAATTCCGTCGCCACGGGTCCGGGGGCGACTGCATTGACGGTAATTTCCTTGCCGCGTAATTCCTTGGCGAGCACCCGGGTAAAGGCTTCCACCGCGGCTTTAGAGCCGTTGTACAGGGCGTAACCCGGCATGTTCAACGCCAGTGTGGTACTGGAAACATTGATAATACGCCCGCCCGTTTGCAGATACTCACCGGCCTGCTGCATGGTTAAAAAGCTGCCGTAGGTGTTTATCTCAAAGGTACGCGCCAGTTGCTCTGCCGACGTTTGCGCAAACGGCACTACCTGCAAAACACCCGCATTATTGATCAGAACGTCGATGCGGCCCAGGCGCGCTTTGGTTTCTTCAAACAGCCGCTTTACATCCGGCAGGCTAGATACATCCGCCTGTACAGCCAACGCCAGGCCATCCTTGCGGATAATCTCGGCCACCAGCTGTTCTGCTTGCTGGCTGTTGGTTTGATAGTTCACAACCACCGCGTAGCCATCATTCGCCAGGCGCAGCGCTATTTCTGCCCCTATACCGCGTGATGCACCGGTCACAATTGCCACAGGTTTTGCGTTATTCATAAGCCTTCCTTACAGAGGATTGATTGATGGAAGGCCAGATTAATATTTCACTAATCATTAATAATTACGATAAAGTAATCATCACTGTTTCATTTTCAACAACAATAGGCCAAGCATGGATCGTTTTCAGGAAATGCAGGTGTTTGTGCGGGTCGCAGAGCGCAGCAGTTTTACGCTGGCCGCTGATGACCTGCAGATGCCCCGGGCAACCGTGACCAACATGATCAAGCGCCTCGAAGCCCGGCTGAACTGCCGCCTGCTTGAGCGCACCACCCGGCAGGTGCGGGTAACGCAGGAAGGCCAATATTTTTACCGGCGCTGTTTGCAGATACTCAGCGACGTGGAAGACACCGAGCGCACCTTTCTGGAAAAGAACCCGAGTGGCTTGTTGCGGGTCAACCTGCAGGGCACGCTGGCCAGTCACTTTGTCACCCCCTACCTTGGGGACTTTACCCGCCGCTACCCCAACATTCGCCTGCACATCGGAGAAGACGACCGGCTCATCGACTTAGTGCGCGAAGGCGTCGATTGTGTACTGCGTGCCGGCACCCTGCACGATTCCACCCTCATCGCCCGGCCATTGGCGTACATGCCCCAGGTAACGGTGGCAAGCCCGGATTACCTTGAAACCAACGGCACACCGAAAACTCTTGAGCAACTCGCGAACCACCGCGCCATCGCCTATAACCCGCACGGCAACGGCGAACAGACAACTCTCGATTTCCGGGTGAATCAGCAACTCACCGAAGTCACCCTACCCGCCAGCCTGATTGTGAACGGCGCCGACCTGTACACCGGTGCGGCACTGGCTGGCCTGGGCATTATTCAGGTTCCGCGCTACCGCATAGAGCAGCAGCTGCAGCAGAAACAGCTGCTGGAAATACTGCCGCAAACACCACCACCGCCGATGCCGGTTTCGGCGCTGATGACCCACAACCGACAGCTTTCATCGCGTACGCGCGTGTTTGTTGACTGGCTGGTTGAGCGGTTTTCGGCAGTTTAACCACCAGCAAAAGCTGCAGAGATTAAGCCCCTGGATATTTACGCTGAATACGGATTAATAAGAGCTAAAATACTGGTTGGGCAACATGGCAATCTTTAAACAGCGTGGAAATACCCGCTACGGGCGCGCATTGCGATTCAACCATTGAAGCCATGAAAAGCGGACCTATTAATAAGACCTGAGCAAACTAACCGCGCCTGCACACAGAGTGAACCCGCCGGCACCTCACCAGATAAGGGTATGTTTAAATGAATCACACAGCTGCACCACTTTCGCAAGTGCCTACCAACATCATTACAGGCTTTCTGGGTGTGGGTAAAACTACGGCCATATTAAACCTGCTGAAGAATAAACCCGGGCAAGAAAGCTGGGCCGTGCTGGTTAATGAGTTCGGTGAAATCGGTGTAGATGGCTCCATTATGAAGGGGCAGGCAACCGAGGCGAACGGTATTTTCATTTCCGAAGTCCCCGGTGGCTGCATGTGCTGCGCCGCTGGTTTACCCATGCAAATAGCCCTCAACGAATTGCTGAAAAAGGCCCGGCCCGACCGCCTGTTAATTGAGCCCACCGGCTTAGGTCACCCCAAGGAAGTGTTGCAGGTTTTATCCGACGAACACTATCAGGGCATTCTGGATATTCAAAAAACCTTAACCCTGGTCGATGCCCGCAGGCTTGCTGACGCGCGCTACACCACCAACACAACCTTTAATCAGCAGATAGCGATTGCCGATATTGTGCTGGGCAATAAGGCCGATTTATACCAACCTGAAGACAAGCAACAGCTGATCGAATACGTTGCCAAAAAAGCCGCTGCCGGCACCGAGGTCATCTTTGGCGAATTTGGTGTTATTGAGCCTGAACAGCTTCAGGGCAGCACCCGCTCGCCGATTGTGAATCACCACGCTCACCATCATCACCACGCAGACCCGCGCCCGTTGGCCAGTGAAAAGAAATTCCCCGAATCCGGCTTCATCAAAGCCGTCAATGAAGGTGAAGGCTATGTCAGCATCGGCTGGCGTTTTACGCCTGAAAAACACTTCAGTTTATTTAAGGTTCGTCAGTTCGTCGCCAGCCCGGATGTTGAACGCTTAAAGGCGGTCTTTATCACCACGGAAGGCATTTACAGCTACAACAAAACCCGGGATGGTATTACCGAAACAGCGCTCGATGAATATTCTGAAAGCCGTATTGAAATTATCAGCGATGAAGAATCTGAATACTGGGAAGAAGAGCTGCTCACCTGCCTCATTGAATAGCCAGCCTCCTACAGAAATACGAGCCCGATTTAACCCCCCGGGTTTGTACATCACAGCCGTGGGTGATTAGATAACTGCTATTCCCTCTGTTACTCACGGTACTGAATGATGAGCAAAAACACCCGCGACTTTATCGGCTACGGCGCAAACCCACCCGACCCGCAATGGCCTAATGGCGCAAAGCTGGCCGTGCAATTCGTCATCAATTATGAAGAGGGTGGCGAAAACTGCGTACTCGATGGCGACGCCGCCTCTGAAAAGTTCCTTTCTGAGATCGTCGGTGCCGAGGCCTATGAGGGCCAGCGCCACATGAGCATGGAATCAATCTACGAATACGGCAGCCGCGCGGGGTTCTGGCGCTTGCACCGGCTGTTCACCGAACGCGACATTCCTGTAACTGTTTATGGCGTGGCCAAAGCGTTAGAACGCAACCCGGATGCGGTACAAGCCATGCTGGATGCCGACTGGGAGGTCGCCAGCCACGGCCTGAAGTGGCTGCACTATCAGGATATGCCCATCGAGCAGGAACGCGCCCTGATGCAAGAAGCCATCGCCATTCATGAACGGGTCACCGGCAGCCGGCCACTGGGCTGGTATACCGGAAGAGACAGCCCCTACACCCGTCAACTTGTTGCAGAAGCAGGCGGCTTTAAATACCACGCCGATTCCTACGCCGACGATCTGCCCTACTGGTGCTACGACTTCGACGAACCATTGCTAACCATCCCCTATACGCTGGACAGCAACGACATGCGCTTTGCCACACCGCAAGGCTTTAATGCCGGCGACCAGTTCTTTAACTACCTGAAAGACAGCGTGGATTTTCTGCGTGAAGAAGGCGCGGATACACCTAAGATGCTCAGCATTGGCCTGCATTGCCGGCTGGTTGGCCGACCCGGACGAGCCATGGCGCTGAAGCGCTTCCTCGATTATGTGAAAGGCTTTGATGATGTCTGGCTTTGCCGGCGTATTGATATTGCTGAGCATTGGCACCGGAATTTCCCGCCTGTCAGCAAGGGCTGACGAGCACAGCTCAGTGACGCGGCATTTGCAGTGACAAGGCCGATACCCGGCCTGTCACGACCGCGCTATAATTATGAGCCACACTTAATTCCAACAATTCAGGGCCCACCATTGAACGTTTACTTTTTTGCAGAACACGACGAAATTGAAGATCTCTTCAGTGCCATCCATAAAGAGCTGGCCGCCTGGGCCGAGCCGAAAACCACGGTAACAACGGTGCTCAGAGGCATTGAAACGGAAACACCGTCGAGAACGCAGCGTGATTATGAAGTGGGTTATGAGATCAGCATCTCCAAAACACAGAAGCTGAAAGAACCGCTGAACTTTCTGTACTCACTGGCAAAAACGCACCAGTGTGAATTTGTGGTCGGCCAGATTGAAGGCGAAGCCTATCAGGATGTCTGCTATTTCGGTTATGAAGAAGGCAGGCCGGATATGTTTGAAATTGCTCATTACCTCGGCCTTGAATCCTAATTCTTATTCCAGATGCTCTGTGCTGCCACACAGCCGGCAGCCCTGCCCTTAGCGCGAAATGTTCGGCAGCGCCATTTCCACCGCCAATTTCACTCTGTCTTTTGCCGCGCTGCTGGCTAACTCGTAATCGCCAGAAAAATCCGACTCGGTAGCATAAACGCCAATCGGCAGGGTCAGCGCCTGCATCATCGCAAACAGCGGGCGCATTTGGTGATCCAGCATCAGGCCGTGCAGCGGGCTGCCACCGGTCGCCGCTAACAGAACCGGCTTGTTGACCAGCGCGGTCATACCCAAGAAATCGACCAGGTGCTTGAATAGACCGGTAAAGGTTGCGCGGTAAACCGGGCTGGCAGCAATCAGCAAATCGGCATTTTCGATGGCCTGTAAATCCGCCTCAATTTCACGCGGCAGTTCCTGGCGTTGTAGGCAAGCGCCCAAAGAGCGGCCAATTTGTGAGATTTCTACCCAATGCAAATCGGCGCCGGGCAGGTGTTCCGCAAGCTCGTCAAACAAGGCCTGACACAGCACATGGGTGCGTGAAGGTTGCTGCATACTGCCATTCAGGATGACGACTTTCAGTTTTGACATTAAATTTCTCCTCTGTGAACCGGGCTAATTTGCAGAAAATATGCCACCCAAACGGAGCATAATCTGAGGCGACATGAGCCTAAATTATTTTCAACGAATCATTCGAGCTCTATTCAATGAGAATTTCCAGCGAATCAGCCTAAAGTTTCTATCAAAACTTATCAGCGATTCTAAATTTTGGCTCATAAACTTATAAAAAAACATAAATTCCGATTTTAAACACATGCTCGAAACTCCCCCGGAGACCCCGTATTCAGATGGCTGACAGCCATTAGATCTGTGTAGAGTGGGTCATCCCCCCAGATGACCAAAAGTGCCTCAGGCAACTCAATAAATACCAAAAAATAACGATTAATATTGTTTTACTGGTGGTTAAGCGGTAGCAGACGCATTCTTTAGTGGTCCCGATGAGGCAGCAACTGAACTCAATTCAACACATTGATCAGCGCTGTTTAATCATCACTAAACAAACAGATATGACGTTAGTCACATTAAGGATTTAACCATGAAAAAGATTGCTCAATTCTCTACTGCTTTAACTGCCGCTCTTCTTATCAGCGCCGCTGCAACTGCCGGTACTGTTAAAACCCAAAGTACGACGCTTTACACAGATTCCTACAGCACTGCCGCTGAAGCTTACAACGCAGGTTTCGATGTTATTGACCAGGTAGATTCAGCATCTAAAGGCGAGCTGAAACAAACTCTGAAGCTTTACGGTGAAGGTGTGGTACGCGATATCGCTCTGGACGATGCCGAAGTGACCGTAGAAGAGTTCGCACTGGGCCGTAACAACATCGTTTACCGTGCAACAGTCGATGTAGACTTCCACTATGAAACTAACAAAAACGACTAATTGACACCTAAATACTCACAGCTCCAGCAAACCTCGACTAAGAGCCTTGCAGGAGCCGTGATCCTATAACTGCTCCCTACTCCCCGCTCACAGACTCTTACTTTTTTATTTCCCTGCCCCTCTTGTAAACCAACGGTTTTACGTTCAAATTCCGTCACAGAAATCGGCCGTCCCGGCCGCCTGTAAAGGTTCACTTTGAATAAGGTCTTTCAACAATGGTATGGGCATTTACTGCATTAATCGCAGGCCTTGGGCTTTTGGTTTGGAGTGCAGATCGCTTTGTAGAAGGCGCAACCGCCACGGCACGGACTTTCGGGATGCCGCCCCTGTTAATAGGCATGCTGATTGTGGGCTTTGGCACCTCGGCACCGGAAATCGTGGTTTCGGTATTGGCCGCGCTGGGCGGTAACCCTGGCATAGCACTGGGTAATGCCTACGGCTCTAACATCGCCAATATTGCACTGATACTCGGGGTCACGGCGTTGATCAGCCCGATCATCGTTCATTCATCAATTCTGCGCAAAGAGCTGCCGATACTGATGCTGATCACGGTCGGCAGTATTGCGCTGTTGGCAGATCTTGAATTATCTCAGCTGGATGCACTGGCGTTGCTGCTGGTGTTCTGCGGTTTAATGGCCTGGACCATCGTTCAGGGTCTGCAGCAAAAGAGCGACCCTTTGGCCATTGAGATAGAAGCTGAAACGGCTCAAAGCCCGATGCCGCTGAAAACCGCGCTCTTCTGGCTAATTGCTGGCCTGGTAGCGCTCATCGTTTCCTCCCGCATACTGGTATGGGGCGCCGTTAGCATTGCTCAGCAGCTTGGTGTTAGCGATATGATCATCGGTTTAACCATTATTGCCGTGGGCACATCGCTGCCGGAAATGGCCTCTTCAGTGATCGCTGCACGCAAGGGAGAGCACGATATTGCACTGGGCAACGTGCTGGGCTCTAACCTGTTCAATACGCTGGCCGTTGTCGGTATTTCCGGTGCGATTCACCCCTATGCGGTTGCTCCGGAAACCCTTTCACGGGATATGGCTGTCATGGGGCTATTAACCCTGTCACTATTTTTGCTGGGCTACGGTTTCAGAGGGCGCCACGGGCGAATTAACCGGGCTGAAGGTGCCCTACTGGTTCTGGTTTATATTGGCTATAGCGCCTGGCTGATTAGAACAGCGCTTTCGGCGTAGAGGTGTTCTTAATGGATCTGAATTTTGTTGCATATACAACCTTAGTGGTGGCATCGTCGTTTTTGTAGTTGCCATTACCGTTACCGTGAGCATTTACTTTTTTGTCATGGCAATTGGTCAGATATTTGAAGGTCCTTTGTGTGACCGCGCAGGGCGACGTTTCAGCGTTAGGCTCGGCCTGGCTTTATTTTTTGTGGGATAGGCTAGTGGGCCATGCGGAAAGTTAAGTAATTAAAAAGATTGTAGTACAATGGCCGCATGAGAACATCATCGCCACTACATATTTCTGATAACGACC
>NZ_SLZR01000018.1 GCF_004341165.1 Reinekea marinisedimentorum | reverse complement strand
GGATATTTAAATTTCAGTTGTCAAACGGGTAGTCTTCATTTGATATTATCTCTCTTTCAGATTCATGATATCAGCCAAATATCAATGACTCTGACTCCCCTTAATCTGATACCCAATATTCTCGCTAAATTAAGACCAATCTAATGCTGAATCTGCAGCTGATCTAGTAGCGCATAAAACACTGACCAGCTAACGCTCTGTGCTCTTCAACTACAGCATTAAAATAAATATAGGCGAAGTAAGGAGACACCCACCGTAAGGCTTGACTCAAGCCCACTCAACTGGTTGCATATACATACTGTATTTATCCAGGGATTGATTATGCCAAAGCCAAGGAGTGCTCAGGTATCCATCGACGCAACCCCCTACTATCACTGCATTTCACGCTGTGTGCGGCGTGCATTTCTATGCGGAATTGATGTTCAGACCGGAGTCAGTTATGAACACAGACGGGGCTGGGTTGAGCAGAAAATGCTCAAATTAGGCCAAGTCTTCTGCATCGATGTCTGCGCCTATGCCGTGATGTCGAACCACTACCATGTGGTTTTGCACATTAACACTCAGCAGGCCGAACAACTTTCCAATAAAGCGGTTCATGCCCGCTGGCAAAGCCTGTTCAAAGGCAATCATCTGTCTGCTCGGTTTTTGCGGGATGAGCCCATGACTGATGCAGAAATGACCGTCGTCAACGAACTCACCGATACCTGGCGTTCCCGGTTAATGGACATCAGCTTGTTCATGCGCGTATTAAACGAAGGCATCGCGCGCGAAGCCAACACTGAAGATCAATGCACCGGCCGATTCTGGGAAGGGCGCTTTAAATCTCAGGCACTGCTCGATGAACAAGCCCTCGCGGCCTGCATGGCGTATGTCGATCTAAACCCCATTCGTGCCAGCATGGCCGAAACCCCGGAACAATCCGAATTTACCTCTGCACAAAAACGCATCCAAAAAACCAAAACAACACCCACTAACGGTACCGAAGCCCACCAACCAAAAACGCTCTTCCCATTCGTTGGCAACCCACGCCAGCCCATGCCCGAAGGCCTGCCATTCAAACTTGAAGATTACTTGCAACTGCTGGATTGGACAGGCCGCTGCCTGCGTGAAGACAAACGAGGCGCAATACCCGCCAACCTGCCGCCCATCTTAAAACGCCTAAACATTGAACCTAAAAACTGGCTTTACAGCGCCCAGCACTTTGAAAAAAGCTTTAAAGGCTTTGCCGGAAAGTTGGATTCGCTGAAGCAGAAATTACCTGATCTGGGCTATCAGCGAATACCAAACGTTGGTGTGCTGCTGACTTAGACACTCTTTCAAACAATATTGAGAAATTCAGCCGCGCTGAAGTTTTAGTGTGGCTGAAATCGGCGATTTTGGGTTCCTCAACATTTATTCTGGCCGTTTTTTGATAGCTGAGGCAGCACAAGCTCCTCATCAAGCAAGGAGAATGCTCTATGATTTAGGATGGGTGTCTTGTTAACTATTCAAACAATATTGAGAAATTCAGCCGCGCTGAAGTTTTAGTGTGCCTGAAATCGGCGGTTTTAGGTGAAATCAAATTAATTCTGGCCGTTCGCTTGACTGCTGAAGCAGCGCAAGCTCCTCATCAGGCAAGGAGAAGGCTCTATGATTTAGAGTGGATGTCTTGTTAATTTCTTGGTGCACTGCTGACTTAGACACTCTTTCAAACAATATTGAGAAATTCAGCCGCGCTGAAGTTTTAGTGTGCCTGAAATCGGCGGTTTTGGGTCAAATCAAATTAATTCTGGCCGTTCGCTTGACTGCTGAAGCAGCGCAAGCTCCTCATCAGGCAAGGAAAAGGCTCTATGATTTAGGGTGGGTGTCTTGTTAACTCTTTTCAAAAAAACAGCTGACTTTTCCAAGCTTGACTGATATTATGTACAGTATATTTTAAAAGAATAGCTTTGGGGTAGGCCCGTGCCAGCAAAACAGTCCGTATACAAGAATTCAGCTAGAAAAGAATATGATATTACTGACGAAAAAAGAGCCGAATATAGACGAATTTCGCAAGAGGCTCGACTCGCTAAGCTCGCTGCAGAGCAGGGGCTACATGACGCTATTCACGAAGTTAACACCCCAAAATTAGACCCAAACGATCTAATGCCCCAACTGGAAACCAACGGGATTAGAGCGCTAAGCCTATTTGCAGGAGGAGGAGGTCTTGATCTCGGATTTGATCGTGCGGGCTATACGCATGTTGCATCTTACGAACTGATACCGATTTGCAAAGACACTCTCAAAGCCAATAGACCTAGTTGGGCGGTTTATGGCGGCCCAGACGAGGGAGATGTAACCCTTATCGACTGGAAAGCATATAAGGGGAAAGTTGACCTAATCCAAGGCGGGCCTCCTTGCCAGCCCTTTTCCATCGCTGGAGAGCAAAGGGGTTTAGATGACGAAAGAAATATGTGGGGCGAGTTCAATAGAGCGGTAAACACCATTAAGCCAAAAGCGTTTGTTGCAGAAAATGTATTAGGGCTAATGAACCCAAAGTTCGAAGGGTTTGTCCAGAAGTATATCTTGGAGCAGCTCAACGACTACCACATAGTAAGATTTGAAATGCATGCAGCTGACTATGGCGTACCGCAAATTAGAAGGCGAGTTTTCTTTGTTGGCTTTAAAACAAAGAAAGCTTTTTCCAAATTTACTATTCCAGAGCCGACCCATGACAAAAGCTCATTAGATAACCCTAAAAACAGAAATGTTCAGGACTTATTCGCTACCGAAAAGCCAAAAACTATGGGCGTTCGGGAAGCACTTGGACTACCAGATATCGGCTTTGATAGCTTAGCCCCAACAATTCGCTCTGCTTTTACAGGTAAGAGAAATACAACTTCTGTATTAAATAGCTCTGCAGGCCAAAAGGCTTGGGGCGATATGCTGATATGGCCAAATGGCGTTCAAGCTGACAGAGAAAAAGCTTCAGGGTTTCCCGCTAAGCACGATCATTTTAGATTAAGTGTTTCGGATGTTGGCTTATTGCAAGGATTTCCAGAAAGCTGGAAGCTCTCAGGGGCCGTTTATCAGGCTTTGGGGCAAATCGGAAACTCTGTTGCCCCGCCTGTTGCCTATCAGGTTGCAAAAAATGTTGCTATTGCGCTCAGTTAGGATGAATTTGAGCGTAGTATGCTCTGACGAATCTCCGTAATGTTTCAGCATGATTTTCTGTAATTTCAACCCACCCATTAAAGTATGTAAAAGGAATGTGTGGGTTATTTAGAGTACTACCTCTCTGTACAAGATATTTGGCTCTATCTTTAATAATTTCTAACATCCTCTCTGGGCTATAGCCTCCAGGGACATCCTGCAGCTCAATATATTTGCTCTTCTTGTACTGCTTTTTTTGTAGTCCCTTTGCATCCTCATATGTATAGAGTGGTTTTTCTTCCACTACCTGATACAGATCCTCAATCGAAAGCTTACTAGATGCTAAATCTGCCAACATGAAATCAGGTTTAATATATTGCTCTTTGCTTTTAATCCAGTCTTGCATCATGTCGGGAGAGCCATAATGGTAAAATTCTCGGCCTTTAATAAAAAAGCCAATGAGCCAATGTTTGTCTTTCCATTTTTGAATGTGATCAGGACCAAAATCCCTAACTGTGGTCACTGCCCCCGTTGAAGTTGTCTTAAGTTCAAAAGGTACAACCATCCCATCAATTTCCATATGTGCGTCAACACCATCTCGTCCTTCGCTATCGTCTTTATATAACTCGAACAGAACACGCATTGCTTCTTCACGGTCATCGTCTTGAAAATTACCTACCACAACTACTCCTAGAATTGATTGATATTATTGGGTGAACTTAGGGGCCATAACGCTTAGATATCCGTCGCTTTCTTCCGTGTCGTAGTCTTCAAATTAACGCGACAAATAAAACACCGCTACAGGCCAGCAATATTGAGCACCTCGGCATTTTCTGTCAATGTCAATATTCCATAAAAAGCGACAAGTGTCGCAATGTTCGGAGATACGCGAAAACCATAAAAAACCAATAAAATCAATAGATTACAGCCCGCATTTAAAACGATGATTTAATGCTTGTAATCTTTGGATTTCTTGTAATTTCCAGCAATTGCGACAGCTGTCGTATAACCACGAAATTTCCGATAAAAAGCGACAGCTGCGAACCCGCCTAATGTACTAACTCGGCAGCTCTGACAGATTTTTTGAGGCCAAATTTCTTAACGATTTATTGTTATTAGCACTTTCTTTCAGCCAAAAAAAAGCACCCGAAGGTGCTTATAAAATTACGCAGTCATTTATCGCGTAGTCATCTTAGAACTGTTAAAACTTTCAAGTTATACCGTACGTTTCGCTTTAAAGAAGGTCACGTAAAACACCGGTACGGCGACCAACGTCAACAGCGTGGCAAAGCCCAAACCAAAGCTGATCACCACGGCCATATCCTGGAAGAACGGGTCAGCCAGCAGTGGCAGTAAGCCCAGAATGGTGGTTACGGCGGCCATCATCACCGGTCGTAAACGGCTGATGGCGGCATCGTACATGGCGCGGTAATGGTCTTTGCCGTCGTTTATTTCAACGTTCACCTGGTCTATCAAGACAATGCCGTTTTTCACCACCATGCCGGTTAAGCTGAGCAGGCCGATGAAGCCCATGAAGCCGAACGGTATGTTCAGTACCAGCAGGCCGGTCACAATACCCACCAGCATCAGCGGTACACACAACCACACGACGGCGGCTTCTTTAAACGAGTTAAACAGCAGTATGGTGATGATGAGCATAAACATGTAACCCATCGGTGCCAGGCGTGCCATGTTGCCGCGTGCTTCTGCAGAGCTTTCGTACTCACCGCCGTGGGTTAGGGTATAGCCCTCTGGCAGTTCAATGGCGTCGATGGCATCTTTCACCTGGAAGAACAGCTCGTCGGCAATGTACGGGCTATCCAGCGCCGGGTCTGCCATGGCGGTAATGGTTCGCTCGCGGTCGCGGTGTTCAATGGTTGGGTTTTCCCAAACCACATTAAAGCCATCGGTCACTTCGGTAATGTTGATGTAACGGCCGTTGGAGTACAGCTGAATATTCTGCAGCTGATCAACACCATCGCGTTCCGTTTCTGGCAGCGTCAGTTTAATCGGCAGCAGGTCGGTTCCGTCGCGATACACACCTACCGTTTGCCCTTCGGCAAACGTTAGCAGTGCGGTTTCGAAATCTGACTTGGTAATGCCCAGCTCTGCACCCTTTTCTACATCGAATACAGGTTGCAGTACTTTCACCGGCTGTTTCCAATCGTCACGAACGCCGGAAAGGTATTCGTTGCTGCGATAAATATCTTTAACTTCTTCAGCCAGCTCACGCAGTACGGTTGCATCTTTACCCTGGAAGCGAACCTCTAGTTTAGAGCCACTGGCAGGCCCAAGTTGTATTCTGCGGGTCATGAAGAATACTTCCGGCTGCTCGTAAGAAAGATAGCTGTCGATATCGTTCAGCAGCGCAGGAATTTCATCACGGTTGTGGGTGCGCACCACCAGCTGCGCATTGTTCTCGCCGTATTCCACCGACTGGTAGGTCAGCATAAAGCGGGAGAAGCCGTAGTTAATGGTTGAGGCCACAAACTCGACGCGCTCGTCTTCACTTAAGAAGCTGCCCAGTTCGGCTGCTTTTGCCGTGGTTGTTTCCATGCTGGTACCTTCCGGGTAGCGCAGCTCAACATAAAACATGGGCGTTGCCGAAGCCGGGAAGAATGCCTGCTTCACAAACTGGAATGACCACAACGCGCCGAACAACATGCCCACCAGCACAACGATAGAAACCCAGCGGTGTGCCATGGCGGCAGACAACAGCTTTTTATAAATGGTGAAGATGAAACCTTTATACGGGTCGTTTTCTTCTTCGTCGCTGACCACAGCGGCACCCTCTTTAAACATCAGGTCGCAGAAGAATGGCGTTAAGGCAACGGCGGTGAACCAACTGATTAAAAGGCTGATTAACAGCACCCAGAACAGCGAACCGACGAACTCACCGATGGAATCCGGCGAAAGACCAATAGGGCCGAATGCGGTAATGGCGACCACAGTGGCACCCAGCAAGGGCCATTTGGTTTGCTTAACCACATCACTTGCGGCCTGAAGCTTGGTCTTACCCTTCTTCATGCCAATGAGCACGCCTTCAACCACCACAATGGCGTTATCCACCAGCATACCGAGCGAGACAATTAAGCCGCCTAGTGAGATGCGCTGTAACGATATTCCGGCCATATCCATAATGATGAAGGTACCGAAAATGGTGATCACCAGAATCAGGCCAATCAAAATACCGGAACGCAGGCCCATAAAGACCAGCAGCACCACAATAACAATGCCCACGGCCTGTACCAGGCTCATCAGGAAGCCGGAAACGGCGTTGGCCACTTCATCGCTCTGGAAGTAAATAGGGTTGTACTCAACACCCAGAGGAATCATGGACGACAGCGATTCCAGCTCGGCACGCACCAACTCACCCACTTCCACCACGTTTACACCGGGCAGGAAGGAAACGCCCAGGGTAATGGCCGGTTTACCATCGAACTGAATGATGTGCGTGGCAGGTTCGCTGTAGGTGCGTTCAATGGTGGCGATATCTCGCAGCTTTACGGTGTTGCCGTTTTCGCTGGTAATGGTCAACAGGCCCAGTTCATCGACCGACTGGAACTCACCGGTGGGCGATAAACGGATGTATTCCTGGCCAACGGTAATCGAACCCGAACTGGAGACCGTGTTTTGTGAACTTAAAACAGCGGCGATGGTTTCAATCGGAATACCCATCGAGACCAGGTTTTTAGTGGGCACTTCAATGCGGATCTCTTCAGTCTGATCACCGCCCACGGCCACTTTGGAAACGCCCTCTACCAGTGCCAGCTCTTTGCTAAGATCGGTGACAATGCTATCGAGTTCGGCATAGCTGTAGCCGCCTTCTTCGGTCGCGGTGAAGGCCAGCAGAATGCCGTATACATCGCTGAAGTCATCAACAACCAACGGTGAACCCACACCCGGCGGGAAGTAAGGCTCCAAGTCACTGATCTTCTTACGAACTTCATCCCAAATTTGGCCCAGACTGTCGCCTGGTATGGTGTCTTTCAGCTCTACGTTCAGCTCCGACATACCTGCGGTACTGGTTGAGGTAATCTGATCGACATACGGCAGGTTTTGCATTTCTGCTTCCAACAGGTAGGTCACTTCGTCTTCAACCTGCTCTGGCGTGGCGCCCGGGTAGCTGGTGAAAATGTTCACCTGCTTGATCGAAAACTCCGGGTCTTCCAAGCGGCCTAAGTTGGTAAACGCAACCGCGCCGCCCACCAGCAGAATGAAAGTAATCATCCAGCTGGTAACGCGTTTTTCGATAAAATACTTCGCTACATCGACCATGAATTATTCGCCTGCCCAAACATTAATCATCTGGTTGTCGGTCAGCTGGTAAACCCCTGCCACAACAATGACATCACCGGCATTCAGGCCTGCATTCACTTCAATGCCGTTGTTACGCAACGAGCCTAACTCGACATTGGTGCGCACAACGTGATCTTCATTTACTACCCATACGCTCGCCTGATCACCATTCATGAACACGGCATGGCTTGGCACCACAACGCTGCCGGTCGATTCCGGGCGATCAACTTTCAGTTCTACGGTGGCTTCCATACCCGGCAACAGGCGAATATTGTTCGCGCCGTTTAACGGAATCTGCAGGGTGACATCGTAGGCGCGTGTTGAGGCGTCTGATTCAATAGAGAACTCTTTAATGGTGGCCGGGTAAGATTGCTTTGGCATGGCATCGAAACGCACAGTCGCTGGCGGCAGGTTATTTACATCACCCACGGTGGCGATGATGTCGCTTGGCACCTGAAACTCAACCAGGATGGCCTCGCGGGATTGAATAAAAACCAGCGGTGTTTGTGGCGAAACGAATTCGTGCTCTTCCGGGTCTACGCGCACCACAATGGCATCGTAGGGCGCAATCAGCTTAGTATCGGTCAGGCTGTTACGGGCCTGCTTCAGGGCGATCTGTGCCAGATCGAGCTGAGCTTTAACGTTATCCAGATCTGATTGCGTGGAAACGCCCTTCTGAAAAGAAGCGTAGATGCGATTGTAGGTTGCCTGCGCCAGAGTCAGGTTAGCTTCCGCCTGCTCGTAGCCCAGTTGATAGTCGACGGGGTCAATTTCCAGCAGGGTATCGCCTTTCTTCACCAGATCGCCCGGCTCTACATAGATAATTTTTACCTGGCCGCCCACTTTGGTCGCCAGGTTAGCCGAAGACGAAGCCACGACCTTCGCGGGAAAGTTACGCTGCTGTACCTGATCGGCACTGGTCACCTGCAGTACCTTAACCGTGCTCAGTGACGTTTGAATCTGAGATGCATTGGTTGCGCCCTGTAATACCAGGAACAAAGCAATACCGATAAGAATGACGACGCTGCCGCCGATTCGATAACCCATTTTGAAAAATCTCCCGTTTTATAAAAAACGCTTTGTGATTGACTTATGAAACATATGTATTGTAATTGCGGCGAATATAGGGCTTACTAAAATTGCTTTCAATGGTAAAACTTAGCAACGAGACAAAAGTTAGACATATGTATCGAAACAGCACAGACAAACGTGTCATACATTCGGCGGAGGCGCTCTATAACGCGGTTTTAGAGCTAATGGACGAAAAAGAATTCGATAAAATTGGCATTAAAGAGGTATGTGAGAAAGCCGGAATTGGCCGCGCTACCTTTTATCGTAATTTCGACTATGTAGATGACATTCTACGCTTTGCCACGAACCAACACTTTGAACAGCTTCATGAAGCTACCTGCAACATGGCTCCTGACATTGATACCAGTGCAGAGATAAAAATCTTCTTCGACTTCTGGGTAGCCCGTGGCGATCTGCTCAACGCGCTATATAAAGCCCACCGCTGGCAAATATTTGGCGAAATGTTCTTCGCAGCTTCGCAAATCAAGATGCAAGAGAAGCTGGAGCGCTTTGGTCTTAATGAAGTTCAGTACGTCTACTTCCATAACTCGATACAGCTGAGTATTAGCACCACTCTGCACACCTGGCTGGAACGCAACCGCAAAGAGTCTTCTGATGATCTGGTAAAGCTGTTTGAGCTGCCGTTCGAGATGTTTGCAAAGATGAAAAGCTGACGACACCGGCGCTATTCTTTCCTTCGCATTTACCCCGCTCTGCTATATTGATGCGGTGCAGTTTGGCTGCACCCCTATCGGCCACCGTTATGATTTTCTTTCGGCCTGCCAACGCAGAATACGAGGAGCAAGAAGATGGAATTTAACCCGGTAACCTGGTTTGAAATTTATGTCGATGACATCAACCGAGCAGCCCACTTTTATCAGCAGGTGTTTAACAGCCGGCTGGAGCCTTTAGGCGACCCAAGCGATCAGAGCATGATCATGATGGGCTTCCCCTCCGAGATGACTAAATATGGTGCCTCTGGCGCACTGGTACAGATGGAAGGCGTACCGGCCGGCGGTAACAGCACCATGGTGTACTTTGGCTGCGAGGATTGCGCTCAGGAGCAGAGCCGCATTGAAGGCGCTGGCGGTAAGGTCTTTAAGCCCAAATTTTCCATAGGTGAGTACGGCTTTATTGCTCTGGTTATCGATACCGAAGGCAATATGATTGGCCTGCATTCGCAAAACTGAGCCGCACTTTTTTCCGGCATTGCCACCTTTACACGGAATGCATATTGGAGCACCCGCGCCTGCATGTTTTACTGTGGGCCGAGCAAACCATTCATAGGGAATGCAATGTCATTAACGCTGTACTACTCGCCTGGTGCCTGCTCTGGCATCACCATTAACGCCATTAAAGAACTGGGGCTGGACTGTGAATTTATCCGGGTGGATCTTTCTTCTGGTGAGCACAAAACAGAACGCTATCTGAGCATTAACCCGCACGGCAAGGTGCCGGCGCTGGTTGCCGATGGCAAACTGCTGACCGAAAATCCGGCCATTCTTATTTATCTGAACTCGCTGGTTGAAGGCTCGAAGCTGATACCCGAAACCGACGATGCCTTTCAGCGCTCGCTGTATTATTCCGATTTAATGTGGTGTTCCAGCACTGTGCACCCGTCGGTGCGCCATGTGTGCGTGCCGGCCTACTATACGGTCGCGGAAGATAAAGACGATGTGGTTGCCCGCGGTAAGATCGCACTAACGGTTCATCTGCAAGCCATTGAAAAGCGCCTGCAAGAATCTGACTGGTGGTATGGCGAGCAATGGGCCATTGTCGATACCTACCTGCACTGGTGCTATTCGCGCGCGCAACGGGGCGGCTTCCCGCTGGATGATTACCCGGCCATCCTGGCCCACAAAGAACGCATTGAGGCCATGCCGAGCTATCAACGCCGGGCACAGATCGAGGCGGCGTAAGTACATAAGAAAGCCAGCACGAAAGTGCTGGCTTTTCAGGCTGATGACAAAGCTGCTACAGCCTTCGAGACGGTGAAAAGGTATCACTTAAATGGACGTCGAAAACATGGATGTTTTCGTCGAGCGTATCAGGACGATACTTGCAGCGGTCCATTTAAGTGATACCTTTTCGGCGGCGGGGTTTACCGGCAACCTGGAAAGCCAGCAACAAAAATGCTGGCTTTTTAGCTTTTGGCTTACAAAGACTGATTACTCAGCGTCACGCACCAAACGCACATAGTGATAGAAACGCACGGCATCGTACTGCGGGCCGGAACCACCCGAATAGTCTTCGCCATCCCATTCTTTCATTTCACTGCGCTGAGCGCCTGCACCGTGAACATCGACCCAATCGTTTTCGTCGCTGGCACCGTCACTGTCGTAACCCAGCGCCCGGCCAAAGGCAACGTAAGAGCCGGCATCGCCGTAGTCATCCGTCTGGCCGCCGTAAACATTGTCTGAGCCATAAATAGCACCATCGGTGGCGTGCGTGGTGCTGCTCCAGTAGAAGGCATAGTCTTCGTCACCGTTTTCGTTGGTGATTGGCGTGGCATAGAAGTAGTCGGTATCGATGGCTGCGCCAACGTACGATTCTGAATACTCGGTAATGGAGTGCAGCTCTTTAATGGTCGGTAAACGCCAGTCGCTATAGCCTAAGTATTCGGCTTCGTTCATTTCCTGAGCGTAATCCAGTGCGGCCTGCCAGCTCATGGCACCGCGCATTTCGTCATCATCGCTTTCATCGCTCACCAACAGGCCGTTGTCGTCGCTGTCGGTCCAGTCCAGCGCGGTGTAATCAAAGCCGGTGCTGTAATCTTCACCGCTGTCATCGCGCGCCCACATTAGGCCGGTGGCATTGTCGGTGACGGTGGTTTCATCATCGGTCAGTTCAAAATCGTTGGTCGCGTAACTGGTGTTGTTGCGCATACACATGACGAAGTAGGTTTTATCCTGACCCGGCAGGAACTCTTCGGTATAGCCTTTAATGCGCCCATCGGCGAAGTTCACACCGAACATCATCTCAGTGCCTTCGTCGTTGTAGTACTTAGACGTGGTGGCGTATTGCGAGTCGATAATACGTTCATCGTCCGTGGTGCCATAGGCAAAGTGGAAGGCCGCGTACTCGCCCTGGGTGTTAATGGCACCGGTGCTAGGGTCATAGACGGTTGCATCAATAAACGGCACCAGATAAGTGGTGACATCACCGGAGTTTTCCGGGTCCATGCCTTTGAAGTTCATCAGCGAGTACAGCTGTTTAATATTGGGTAGCTGCCAGTCGGTATAGCCGGCCAGCTCCAGGTCTTCACAGGCGGTATAGGCGTTATCGGACGAGAGCTTGTCGTCCGATGTAATGTAGCCATCGTCGTTACCGATGCCGTCTAAATCCGGGCTTTGTGTCCACATAATGCCGGTGATGTTATCGGTGACGGTATCATCCCCGTTATCGGTGTAAGACTGCGCGTTCACGCTGCCGATGTTCTGCGCATCCTGTCCATAAAAGTAGCTGGTATCGGTTGAGCAGGTCATTTCAAGGGTATTGTCGTAGCAGCTTTCCTGTTCGGAGTCGGCAATGCTGTAGGTACCATATTCCGTGGATGTGGTGGTCGTAGTCGTCGTTGAAGACGATGACGTCGTAGTCGTTTCTGTTGATTCGCTCGTGCTGTCGTCGTCATCGCTGGAATTACAGCCGGTTAACGCAACGCTGAGTAAGCATGCACTGAAAATTGCGGCGCTGGGAAAGGCCTTCATTTGATTTCTCCTGTTGTTTGAAGGTAGTCGTTGCAAGACAGCAGCCGTGAGGCTCACGTGCAGTTCGACACCGGCGCAGATTAAGTAAACAACAGGTATTTAGCGTCCAAATGGCGGTGTTTGGACGCCGCCAGTTCACGAATTAAACCGCCTCCATCAGTTCATCACAAAGTTAAAACATAAGGCTGAAACTGTTGCTTCAACCGGCGGCCTGTGGGCAGTTCTGAAACAGGTCAGGCTGGTCAGTGGCCGCGCTGACCGGTGCCGACAGACTTTGCAGAAAGGCGATCAGATTTTGTTTTTCCGGTGCAGAAAGATGCAGTGGCCGCAGTATTTTCTCGCCGTCGGTATGCAGCCGTTCTTCATCCAGCTCTGAATAAAAATCGACGACCTCGGCCAGCGTTTCAACGCTGCCGTTGTGCATGTAGGGCGCGGTATCGGCCACATTACGCAATGACGGGACGCGGAACTCGCCCCAGTTACGGTGCAGCAGCTGAATATGCTGCGTACGGCTGCCACTGGCGATGGAATCACTGAACGCGCCCAGCCGGTTGAAAGGCGAGCGGGTCACCGACTGAATACCGGCATAGCGGCCCTTATCGACACCGCTGGCGGTAAAGAAGCTGACGCCGATATCGCCGAACTCGCCATTGCTAAAACCGGCACCGGAATGACAGAACACGCAGCGGCCTTCGCCGATGAACAGCTTCAGACCGGCCTGTTCAGAGGCATTCAACGCCGTTAGCGGCTGGCCCTGAAGCAGCTGATCACGAAAGGTATCAAAGGCGGTTCGCCCGGTGACGATGGTCTCCTGATAGGCGGCCAACAGCTTGCCTATCCAAACCAGCTGCGTCTGTTCATCCAGCGTTTGCAGCGCAAGCCCGGTCGTGGCCTGAAAGCGGCAGGCGAAGGCATCGTCCTGGCGCAGGGTTTCTGACACCTGCGTCAGGCTGGCATTCATTTCTTCCGGGGTGAGGATGGGCCGCATCGACTGCGCCCACAGGTTGTCGTTTTCGCCCCCCCAGCCAAACCAGTAGCGCTGGCTGAGGTTAAGCAACGCCGGCGTATGACGCGCAAGAGCGCCAAAGCCGCGGTTGAGCGCAATGCCATCGGCAAACTGTGCATCCGGCCGGTGACAGTCTGCGCAGGCCAGGGCGTTATTAGCAGAGAGCCGGCGGTCGAAAAACAGCTGCCGGCCCAGCTCGATGGCGCGAACGTCACCGGATAAGCGGTTGCTGGCATCGGCCACTGCGGCTTGCGGCCAGGGCCCGAGCGATTGAACAAAGGCCCGCTCGGTGGCGCTCCAGTCGCTGGCAGCGGCCAGGCCACAAGTGAACAACAGGCTGATCAGCAGGCGCATCATTGCGGGTAATCAACGGTGACCGTTTCATAGCGGCCGCCGGATGCCATGCGGAACTGAAACTGCCAGTCGCCCGGCATATGGAACAGATAACCATCCAGCCGGTAGTGCCCCGGCGCAAGGCGCTGCACCGTGGGCTGATAGTTCATGCCGTGCTGATGCGCGGGCATTACCGCCGAGGCGGTAATCTGGCCGGTAAAGGGCGTGCCGTCGTCATGGCAGGCGGTCAGCATCAGGGAGAAGGCTTCGCCGATGGCCACCGGCGCAGGCAGGGTTGAAAAGCCGACACTCAGGCTCTGCGCATGGCCGCTGTAATCGCCACTGAGCTGGCAGTCGGCCAAGGCCTGACCGGCCAGGGTCAGGCTGAACAGTGGCAGCAGTAAGCGCTTGATCGTCATTTATTCAGCGCCCACGCGGCTAAATCCAAGCCGTTCTGATAGCCGATCTTCTGCGCCACAGATTCGGGTAAATCCTTCAGCCATTCACGCGTCCAGTCGGCGTGATCCATAATGTAGTGCCAGCGCTCCGGTGCGAAAGTATCGGTGCCGACCATGATCCGATCCGGGTATTTCAGGAACAGCTCGCGCCACTGGGCATCCACCTTGCCTTGAAAGGCATGGTCGTTACGGAAGGCGAGATCGGCCTTCAGGTTCGGGAAGCGTGCCAGCATTTGTGATACCACCGCCGGGCCTTCAAAACCGGAGTGCGCCCACAGGATGGTGGCGTTCGGGTCTTGCTTAAAGACGTTTTCGACCGCTTCAGCATCGCCATGCAAGTGCAGGAAGCAGTGGTATTGCTGCGCCAGCTCCACCACCCGGCGAATGACCGGCATGTTGGCGTCATCACCATAGATGTGAAACTCGCCGATGCCAGCGTAGGTGTTCTTTTCCAGCAGGTCTTCGAGCATGGGGATGACCGTTTCATCGCGGAACCAGGTGCTGATTTCACCGCGCTTGCGGTACGGGCGCAGTACCGGCACGATCAGATCCGGCGCTTCGGCGTAGAGCATTTGCGTGCCCTGATCGCTGGAGCTGGAAACAAAGGCCTTCTGTAAACCGGCCAGGCGCAGCAAGCGAATGGCCTCCGGCGGCGGTGTACGTTCCCAGGCATCGTGACTGTAGTGAATGTGCGTATCCACCAGTTCCATAAACGGCGAGGCACCGGCCAGTGCCGACAACCCCAGCAACCCTGCGGCCAACATTTGTTTAAGTTTCATCACCCGTTGCTCCCTTCAGCAATCATCGCTGCTTTGAATTTAAGAACTGTTCTCAATAAATCAATAGGTTATTTTTTAGCTACCTTTAAAGCCCCCTGAACAGGGTGTTTCACGCTCTGGTACTTACGTCGGTGCTGCGATGCCGGCTCACTTTTTTGCTAAGGTTATGGAAAGCCAGAGCGCAACCGACCCGCGGCGGAGAATGGAATGACCAAGTTATTACAGCTCTACAAAGATATGCCGGTGTACGAAAAAGATACCGCCAAGGCCCTCATCAAGGGGTTGCGGCTGCAGTTGCTGCAATTGCAGTTTCAGGTTGCCAAGCAGGATAAACCGGTCATTCTCGTGATAGCCGGCGACGACCGTGCCGGACGCCACGAAACCATCAACACCCTGATGGGCTGGCTGGACCCGCGCTTTATCCGCGTGAACGCCTATGGCCCGGCCGAAAAGCTCGATGAGCAGAAGCCGTTCTTCTGGCGCTACTGGCGGGATATTCCTGCCGGCGGCCACATCGGCATTTACATGCGTGCCTGGACCAGCACCTCGGTTGTGCAGTACCTGAATGACGATATCTCCGGCAAAAAGCTGAAGCGACGACTGGCCTACATTCGGCAGTTTGAGAAAAGCCTGCACGATGATGGCGCTCTGGTGGTGAAGATATGGCTGCACCTGTCCAAGGACGCCCACCAGGAACGCGTGGATGAGATTCGCGATACCAGCTTTTTTGACCCCAAAGACGAGCTGGCCCTGAAGAACTTTGATAAGGCCATCGAAACCATCGATCACGTCCTGTGTGAAACCCATAGCAAAGACACCCCCTGGCATGTGATCAGCGGTGAAGACCCCACCAGCCGGAACATTCATGCTGGCCAGACGATTCTGCAGGCCATGCAGAAGTGGCTGGCACGGGCGCCGGTTGCGGTTGCGGCAGCGGAAGAGTACGAGGCCCCGCCACCGGCCGACCCGAACCTGCTCGACAGC
The DNA here is from genome assembly GCF_004341165.1 of Reinekea marinisedimentorum. Lineage (GTDB taxonomy): Bacteria > Pseudomonadota > Gammaproteobacteria > Pseudomonadales > Natronospirillaceae > Reinekea > Reinekea marinisedimentorum. The sequence goes on along the minus strand of NZ_SLZR01000018.1, from coordinate 44,395 downwards.
ATCGATCTCAGCCCGGAGATCAATAAAGAGGAATACGACAGCTCACTGAAAAAATACCGTGAGCAGCTGCACCAGCTGATGGATCAGGCCCATGAGCAGGGTCAGGCCGTCGTCTGTGTGTTCGAGGGGGTTGATGCGGCCGGTAAAGGCGGCGCCATCCGCCGGGTGGCCTCGGCCATCGACGCCGGCATTTACCGCATTGTTCCGGTCGCCAAGCCGACCGATGAAGAATACGCACACCACTATTTATGGCGCTTCTGGCGGCACATTCCGGCTAACGGCATGATGACCATCTTCGACCGCAGCTGGTATGGCCGGGTGCTGGTAGAGCGCGTGGAGGAACTGGCAACACCAGAGCAATGGATGCGTGCCTACGATGAAATCAACGACTTTGAAGAACAGCTGACCATACACGGCATCATCGTGGTGAAGTTCTGGCTGCACATCGATCAGGATGAGCAGATGGCGCGCTTCAAAGCGCGCGAGATTACACCGCACAAGATGCATAAGATTACCGACGAAGATTACCGCAACCGCGAAAAATGGCCGCAGTACCGTGAAGCCATTCATGACATGCTGGAAAAAACCAGCAGTAAGAAAGCGCCGTGGACCATCATTCCGGCGCAGGATAAAAAGTACGCCCGTGTCGAGGTTGTGAAAACGCTGGTGAAGGCATTAAAAGAAGCGCTTTAGTTTTTAGGCGGTAACGACCCGCTGCCGCCCTAAGTGCTGAAATACAACAATAAAAGAGACCTGGCACGTGACAAACACTCGTCGTAAAACCATTGCCCGCATTCTGAGTGTGGATGGCAAACACCGCCTCAGCCGTATTGTCGATATTATACTGATCAGCCTGATTTGCCTGAACGTGGCCGCCATTATTCTGGAATCGGTGCCCAGTTTTCAACAACAGTACCGCTCACAGCTGCACTGGTTTGATGTCTTTTCCGTGGCGGTGTTTACTGTGGAGTACCTGTTGCGGGTGTGGTCGAGCGTGGAACTGGCCGGCTACCATAACGACTCCCCCACCAAGGCCCGGCTGAAGTACATGATGACACCGCTGGCGGTGATCGATCTGCTGGCCATTGCGCCGTTCTACCTAAGCTTCTTCTTCGTGCTCGACTTGCGTTTCCTGCGGGTTGTGCGCCTGCTGCGCGTGTTCAAGCTCACCCGCTATTCCGGTGCCATGAACCTGGTGCTGAGTGTGTTCAAAGAAGAGGCCAACGCCTTTCTGGCCTCCTTTGTTGTGCTGATGACGCTGCTGGTGCTGGCGTCCAGCGGTATCTACCTGATTGAGCACGACATTCAACCGGAAACCTTTGGCAGCATTCCTGATGCCATGTGGTGGGCAATGGCGACGCTGACCACCGTCGGCTATGGCGATGCCGTGCCGGTCACGCCGATGGGGAAGATTTTTGGTGGCATTATCACCATTATCGGTATGGGCATGATCGCCCTGCCCGCCGGTATTCTGGCTTCCGGCTTTGCCGACCAGATTCACCGCCGCCGCTCACGCTATGAGGATCAGCTGGAGCAGGTTTTCGGTGACGGCGTCATTACCCATACCGAGCAGCTGCATCTGGATGAGCTGCGCGAACGGCTGGGTTTAACGTACGATGATGTGGAAGAACTGACCCACGAGTACCTGAAGAAGTATCAGGCCAAGCTGCGCCAGTGCCCGCACTGCAAGAAGCCGCTGATTCAACAGCGTAAGAGTGACGTTCAGCAGGAATAACCGCGATGGCAACTCAAAGAATGCCGTCAGCGCAGACGGGTGTTGGCGTACCAGCCTTCCAGAAAACGCTGCGCCAAGCTGCCGGGGCGGATGTTTTCCCGCGCCTGTTCAATGCTGAACCACTGGGCGTGATCGATTTCGTGGTTGGTTTGCATGCGCTCATCGTTGCTCACCCGGCAGGCAAAATTCAGCATCAGGGTGTTACTCTTTTCAAAGTATTCGCTTTTATTGAACTGCATGTCGATCACATCGAGCCCGGTTTCTTCCTTCAGCTCACGCGCTACCGTTTGCTCGGCGCTTTCACCCTTGCTGACATAGCCGGCGACCAGAATGAAGCCCTCAATATTATACTGTTGGATCAGCAGAATCTTATCTGCACTTTCATTTAACACCACCATGCTGACGGCGGTATTAAATACCGGAAAACGAAACGCCTGGCACGATGAACAGTAAGGGATCAGCCCTTCATCGCGGAGTGGTTTCAGTTCCAGTTTGCTGCCGCATTCCATACAGTGCTTCATTCAGCCTGCTCCTTATTAAGAAAAACGCTGCTCAAAATACTCTGCGAAGACGGAAGTGAAAAGTACTGAGGAAGATTTAACGCGAAGCGGCCGGCTTACAACAGGCGTTTTCGGCGCAGAAGAAAGACGTTAATACTGATCAGCACCGGCGCGCCAAACATGGGCCACCAGAGCATCCACAGCAGAGTAAAACCTTCGAAGCGCGACAGCAGAAAAAAGCTGATGCTGATCGTCAGCCATTTCACCATGACATACCCGGCGTAGGCGCGACCATAGGCTTTAAACGATTTTGCAGTTGGGGCCATTAACGATTCCCGATGCCCTTTTGCTATAGCCTAGTAGCAACTGACCATGTTGGCGAGCTTACACTTTCTTGACCTTTCGTCCTGTTAAAATTGCCGCACATCCCAAAGGGGTATTGACTCTAAACCGGCTCTAAACGGCAGAATGCCCCATCACAGCCCTCGTAGTTGAAGCAAATCGTCAGAGCCACAGGCAGTAAAATGACTCACACGAATTCAGAAGGACTGGCAGCCATCAGTGAACCTACTGGTGCCGGTGGCGCCACAGAAGCGAAAAAAAGCACTTATCAACAGGCCACCCTGCGCCTGGAGCTGGTCGATTGCTCAGCCAGTGCTGCCCGTATTGAAAAAGCCATGCTTGGCCTTGCCGGCACGGCCAGTGCCTATGTCAACCTGGCGACATCGCAGCTGCATCTGCACTACGACGCGGCCGTACTGACGCAAAAAGAGATTGAAGCAGCACTGAACAAAATTGGCGCACCGGTGGCCACTGAAGACAGCTTCAACAAGAAGAGTTCGATTCAGCAACGCCGCAGCAGAAAACTCGTGCTTTCGGCTGTGCTCTCGGTGCTGTGCTGGCTGCCTCTGGTGCTGAACTGGCTGACTGTCGATATCCAGATACCTGTTGAAACACTGTGCCTGCTCGCCACTATCTGCCAGTTTTATCTGGGTGCCCGGCTTTACCGCGGCGCACTCTGGTCGGTGACCACCGGCCACGCCAATATCGACCTCACCACCGCACTGGCCACCAGCCTGGCTTACTTCTACAGCCTGTACCTGTGGCTGGTTACCGGCAGCGATGAACTCTACTTCCACATCAACACGCTGATGATCACCCTGGCACTGTTCAGCAAATGGACCAAGCATCAGGCGATGTATCACGCGGCCAGTAAGCTGGAGCCATTACTGAACCTGACCGTGCCGGTGGCTCATAAGTGGCTGGAAGATAAACTGATCACCATCGCCGTGAACCGGTTGAACCCCGGTGACGAGATTGAGGCACACGCCGGCGAGCTGATTGCGGCCGACGGCTATGTTGTTGCCGGGGTCAGCAGTGTCGATGAAAGCCTGCTCACCGGCCTGCAGGGTGCCACGCCAAAACAGCACAGCGACTATGTACTGGCCGGCAGCCGAAACCTGAACGATGGGCTGCGCATTCGGGTGACCAAGCGCGCCGAAGATTTTCAGTTGCACCAGACCACCCGCTACCTGATAGACGCTCAGGCTCACCACCCGAAAACACAGAAGCAATTCGATAAGACATCGCTGATCTACATGCTGCTGGTCACCGTTGCCGCAGCAGCCAGCTATGGCTACCACGGGTATGTGGCAGATGTACAGACGGCACTGACAGCGGTGATGGCGGTGCTGCTGATCGCCTGCCCGTGCGCTTTGAGCATTGCCGCCCCCTACGCCTTTGTGATTGCCAGTAACCTTGGCGTTCAGCGTGGGGTGCTGTTCCGTAACCTTCGCCAGCTGCAGGGGTTAGCCAAAGCTGACAAGCTGGTGTTCAGCAATTCCGGCACACTGACCACCGGCCAGCATCAGGTAGTTAAGCTGGAGCAGTGGACTAAAAACGAGCAGTGGCAGGCGGCAGCCAAAAAGGTGATGCAACAGAGCAGGCACCCCATTGCGGAAGCGGCGCTGGCCTATCTGAACAAGGTGGAACCGATAAAGCTCGACTTCAATTGGGTGAATCAGGGCGCAATGGGTACGCTCGCCAGACGCAACAGCGTCAGCTTTATTATCGGCAGCGATGATCTGCTGATTGATCAAAACATTCCCATCAAGCCTGTTCACCTTCGCAATTCCGAGCCGGATCAGGGCCGGCTGTGGGTCGTCGCCAACGGCAGCATTATTGCGCGCTTCGACCTGAAAGACCGCATTCGCGATATGGCCCACGAAACCATTGATACGCTGCGTCAGCAGGGCTTTGAGTTTTCGCTGTTTAAGAGCGGACTAACCGGAGCCAGCAAGGCCATTGCCAGTTCATTGGGCATCCGTAATGTCGAAAACAACCTCAGCGATGATGCGGTCAGTGCCGACAGCAAGAACGTCTTTATCGGCAATGGTCTGCGCGACAGCGATGAACTGCTGGAGTCTGCCGGTGCCAGCATCGTGCTGGGCCGCAAAGAAAATGCCGCCATTGGCCGAGGCGGAATCAACCTGATGCGTCAGGATATCAGCCTGGTTTATGAGGCCATTCAGATCGCCCGCAGGACGCACAGGGTCATTCGCAGAAACGTGCTGATCTCTGTTAGCTACAACAGCATCGCCATTCCACTGGCCGCACTCGGCTATATCAGCCCGGTACCCGCCGGCGTTCTGGCTGTGGCCATCAGCCTGGCACTGCTACTGCACAGTCACCGGCTGCAGAAATGGCAACCGGTTCCGGTACGGCCGATGCCGGGCAACCCCATGGAAGCGGACTGAGCCGCCGCTGTAAAACCAAAAAAACCGGGAAGCCCCGGTTTTTTTTCTTTGCTTGCAAGCGATCAGTAGGTGTAAAAGCCGCGCCCGGATTTCTCACCCAGGTAGCCGGCATCCACCATTTGCTGCAGCAGCGGACAAGGGCGGTATTTGTCGTCGTTGAAGCCGTGGTGCAGTACCTTCATCACCGACAGGCAGATATCCAGACCAATGCCATCGGCCAGCTTCAGTGGCCCCTTCTGGTGGCCGCGACCCAGCTCCATAACGGTATCGATGTCTTCAACCGTTGCAACGCCTTCATACAGCGCGTAAATCGCTTCGTTAATCATTGGAATTAACAGCCGGTTAGAAACGAAGCCCGGGTAATCTTTGACCGAGACCGCTGTTTTATTCAGCTGGGCACTCAGTTCAAACAGTGCATTGTAGGTTTCATCGCTGGTCTGCAGGCCACGAATCAGCTCAACCACATCGCGCTCCAGGGCAGGCTTCATGAAGTGCATGCCCATGAAGCGATCCGGACGTTTGGTGGCTGCTGCCATGCGGGTAATGGCAATCGCGCTGGTGTTCGAGGCCAGAATAGTATGCTCCGGGCAGATACGGTCAACGCTCTGGAACAGCGCAATCTTGGTAGGCTCTTCTTCTGTGACGGCTTCTAAGATTAAGTCGCATTCTTTGAACACCTCCAGTTGCGGGGAGGTACGCAGACGGCCAATCGCGGCTTCTGCCTGCTCTTTGGTGAGCCTGCCGGAAGCAATGGCCTGCTCCAGGCTAATTTGAATTTCGGTAAAGGCACGCTGTAAATGGCTGGGCTGGTTATCCACCAACTGAACGTCAAATCCACTCTGTACAAACACCTGTGCGATCCCAACGCCCATGGTACCTGCACCTAAAACCCCAACCTTCTGAATAGTCATGCTTAAAATCCTCGCCGATGCTTGTGATTTGCAGGCTTAAGTGACCTGCTCCTTAACCGTAGCCCTATTGTAACGCCTAAATCAAATTTAATAATACCGACCCAGCGCAAGCTTACTGTGACCTGCAGGCATCAAACCACGGCGGCAGGTTTGTTATACTGCAGCGAAATTCATTGTGGATAACGCCAATGCCTTCTTTTGATATTGTTTCTGAGACCGACAAAAACGAACTGAAAAACGCGGTAGACAATGCCACCCGCGAGCTTGCCACCCGCTTCGACTTCCGTGGCGTGCAGGCCAGCATTGAGCTGAGCGGCGAAGACACGATTGTGCTGAAGTGTGAGTCTGACTTTCAGGTGCGACAGCTGCAGGACATTGCTGCCAGCAACTGTGTAAAGCGCGGCATCAGCGCGGCCTATGCCGAGGTGGAAGACACCCCGATCCACACCGGCAAAACCTTTACCCTGAACATGAAGTTTAAAAATGGTCTGGAGCAGTCAACGGCCAAGCTGATTGTAAAGCTGATTAAAGAAAAGAAACTGAAGGTCAAGGCCAACATTCAGGGCGAGAAAGTTCGCGTTGAAGGTAAGAAGCGCGACGACCTGCAGAGCGTGATCGCTATGTTGCGCGAAGAAAAGCAGATTGATCAGGATTTACAGTTCACCAACCGCAAAGACTGACCGTCGGTCAGTCCTTCTTCTCCATTAGCTGGCGGGCTCCGTTGAGCATCGAGCGCGCCAGTTCTTTCGCATCAAACTTGGTTAACGCCTCATTGGCCCCCACCTGATGCGCCTGGCTGACGCTGATCTCGCTGGAAAGCGAGGTATGCAGAATAATGTAAGCGTGAGCAAGCGCTTCAGCACTGCGCACCTCAAAGGCCAGTTCGTAGCCATCCAGGCCGGGCATTTCAATATCACTGACCAGAATATCAATGGCCTCACCGCGGGCGGCCTTCTGGTGCATGATTTCCAGAGCATGAGCGCCGTTATCGGTCACCTCAAACGGGACATTGAGCTCGCTGAGCACGTCGGTCAGCTGCTTACGGGCGGTGCGGGAATCATCGACCACCAGAATATTCATCATGCGCAGCAGTTCGCGGTCAACATCGGTCACCGAAACCAGCGCCGCTTTTGTGTCGGAGGCATCCAAACGGGCGAACAGCAGTTCCACATCCATCAGCTGAACCAGTTTACCCTCCAGCTCGACGGTGCCGGTAATGAAAACCCCCTTCCCCAGTGCCGGCTCTGGCGGCTTAATCTCGCGCCAGTTGGTTTCTATGATGCGCTCAATACCGCTGACCAGAAAGCCGGCCACCCGGCGCTGACAATCGGTAACCACTATATAGGCCTTGCTCAGTTCATCCTTCGGGATCGCACCGGCACCAATGACCGCTGCCATATCGATCACTGGGATGGTCGTGCCGCGAATGGTAACCGCGCCGGCGATGCCGGGCTGCTGATGATGCATGGGTGTTATCGGCTGATACGGCACCAGTTCCCGAACCTTCAGGGTGCCAATGGCAAAGCGCTGCCTGTTGTGCAGTGTGAACAACAAAAGGCCCTGAGAGTGGTGAGCTTTAGACGACAAGATGTTTTCCTCTGCGAGTGACGCGGATACAGGTAGTTTATCGGCCGAAAGGTTCATTCATAAACCGGTTTTTCAGTAAAACCGCCGCTGCCCCATTATAGGCTCAGATAGCAAGGCGTGCGCTGCACAAACGCAAAAAGCCACCGGGTTAGGGTGGCTTTTTATTCAGAGGTAAAGCGCCTTCAGTGGTAGGCGATCAGCTCTCGTCATCAGAGCTGTTTTTAGCGCGGTCACCCTGCGGGCCGCGTGGGCCGCCCTGGCTGTGGGCGTCGATGTAGGTCACCAGGTCTTCCGCCTGATCTGCCGTTAACACGGTGTTCAGCTCATCCGTCAGGCTGGCGAGCAGCTCGGCACGGTGGGCTTCACGGATTTCAGCCATTTCTTCACGGCTTGGACGCTCTTCGGCATCCCGGAATTCTTCCATGGCCGCTTTCATATCTTCGCGGGTCTGATCACGGAACGCTTCCAGCACGGCATTGACATCGGCCTGTTGCTCTTCGCTCAGTGCCAACTCAGTGTAGATGTAATCCAGGTTGACATTGCCACGACGTTCGCCTTTGTCGCCGTTTTCCTGACCACCCTTGGCAAAGGCGCCTACAGCAGCGGTTGCCAGAATCAATGCCAAACCACCGGCTGCAATTTTTTTCTTCATTGTGCTCATAGTATTTCTCCAAAAGATTCCGAGGCTTATGCCTTCAACGGTTCCCAGTATCCAGCCTAAAAATGCATGAAATAAGGAAGAAAAAAGAAAGCTGTGCCACCAAAATCTGACAAACACAAAAAAGCCACCGCGAGGGTGGCTAAAAGGATAAATTCTGGAAGGCACTAAAAGTTTGCTTTCGACTCAACTTGGGACATCAGTCATCCGCATCCAAATAAGCGAAGTAATCCGGTGCCGGCATGTTTACTTCAACGAAAGCAACCAGTTGCTCTGCCTGACCATCGGTCATGACGTCGTCGAGTTTATCCATCAGTCCTGCTTCCTGTGCGTTCAGGTAGGCGCGGGTCATAGTTTGCATCTGGGCTGTCGACGCTTTATCGCTGTGACGTTTTACACTGATCAGTGACCCCCAGGACGTCTGGTTTTGCTTCAAATCGCTGATTGCATCGTTTGCAGCGAGCTGCTGCTCTGCGGTCAGGCCCAGTTCTCCGTAAATGTAATCCAGGCTACTGGCATCGTCTGTACCGGCAAAAGAGCTGACGGCGGATGCTGACATTACCAGAGCTAATCCGGCTGCAGCTAATTTAGTCTTCATATTTTTCATGGTGGTACTCCTGTAAAATTCTTTAAAAAAATTTCTGTGCTTTGCTTCAATGAAAGCCATTATGTCGAACCACTTTGCAAGAAAAATGAGGCAAATGTGAGAAAGCGGTAGGCTTGTGTATAGATGCTTAACGACAATACTTATTTACTAAACACATAACTTTTCGTCCGGCAAAAAAAAGCCACCGCAAGGGTGGCTAAAATAAATAGAAGAGATTCAAAAATTACAACGTTAAAGCTCAGCTTTGGATCAGTCGTCAGAATCCAGGTAAGCGAAGTAATCCGGTGCAGGCATATTAATGTCAACGAAGGCAACCAGTTGTTCTGCCTGATCGTCGCTCATGACGTCATCCAGCTTATCCTGCAGTGCGGCTTCCTGTGCATTCAGGTAGCTGCGGGTCATAGTTTTCATCTGTGCTGTCGATGCCTTATCGCTGTGACGTTTTACACTGATCAGCGAACCCCAGGACGTCTGGTTTTGCTTCAGATCGCTGATTGCATCGCTTGCAGCAAGCTGTTGCTCTGCGGTCAGACCCAGTTCTCCGTAGATGTATTCCAGGCTAGTCGTATCGCTAGTGCCAGCAAAAGAACTGACGGCAGAAGCCGACATAACCAAGGCTAATCCGGCGGCGGCTAATTTAGATTTCATGTTTTTCATCGTGTTGCTCCTGTTAAATTCTGAAAATTTATTGCTGTGCTTTGCTTCAATGACAACCATTATGTAAAACCACTTTGTAAGAAAAATGAGGCAAATGTGAGGAAGCAACAGGCTTGTGTATAGGTGGCCTGTAAATCGAGCTGCTCATTCGATGTGACTGCCCCCCCAATAAAAAAACCACCGCTGTGCGGTGGTGAAAGGGAGAACAATTCAAAGGGCGTTTGCTGCGGCTTGCGACCATTAAACTTACCGGGTTCATGATCTGTACAAACTTCAATCAGCTATCCGGGCGGGCTGTAACCAACATTACCCAGCCCACTTTCACCATTGAATTGCAAAGCTATCACTGTGGCTATTGTGCTGGAAAAAAGCGCACAACTGATGAGCCAAAAGTTGTTATTTAAAAGCATGACCTTTGGCTAAAAACGAAAAAGCCACCCTAATTGGGTGGCCGGTTGGCAGAAAAATCTGCGCGGATATTTTGCATCGGCTGGCGTGCAGGCCAGCCTTCATACAATGCTTGGCTTCAAACCATTAAGCATCGTTGTCGCCGCTGTCATGTTCCTCATCTTCCCAGCTGTCGTCATCAGAATCGTAGTACTTGCCAAAGCGTCCATCTTTGTCGCCACGCTCACCCTTGGCCATGCGACCATCGCGACCGTCACGTCCACCTTTATGGTCAGCACCGCGATCAGGCTGATGCGCTTCCAGGTAGGCAACCAGATCGGCTGCATCGTCTGCAGCTAAGACAGTGTTCAGCTCATCGGTCAGTGCCTGAAACTGTGCGCTGCGGTTCGCTTCACGGGCCACCTGCATATCTTCACGGCTTGGTTTTTCTTCAGCGTTTCTCATCGCTTCGCGCATGGCATCGCGTTGTTCACGGGTTTGCGCACGATGAGCTTCCAGCACGTCGTTCACATCTGCCTGTTGCTGTTCGCTCAGCGATAATTCAGTGAAGATGTAATCCAGGTTGGTGCCACGCTGAGCCGCTTTTTCAGAATTGTCCCAGCCACCTTTAGCGAAGGCACCTGCTGCAGTTGCGCTCAATACAACAACAATACCACCGGCAACGAATTTGTTTTTTAATGTGTTCATAGTCTCTCTCCAATATTTTCATTCTGTTTGTTAGTTAAAGGCTGTTTGCCTTTCACGAAACAAAGTATCGAATGAAATAGTGCACAAACTAAGGATGAAAAAAGAAAACAATCGGCTGATTAATGAGCGGTTTCGAGAATAAAAAACGGGGTTTGTTACCCCGTTTTTTTATTGGCGAGCCTGAACTGGTGTGCTATTAAATTTCTTCGGCATCGTAACGATAGCCAGCGCCATACACCGATTGAATGTAATTGTGCTCGGGGTTAATTTCCTGCAGTTTCTTACGCAACTTCTTAATGTGGCTGTCGACGGTTCTGTCGGAAACCACGCGCCGGTCATCGTAGATACCATCGATAATCTGATCGCGGGAAAATATTTGCCGAGGGTGCTTGCGCAACAACATCAACAGCCGCACCTCTACAATGGTCAGTTCAGTGCAGCTTTTACCAAAGCAGGCACGAGTATCGTTTTCAGAAATAACCAGCTGCCCCGACTGAGGCTGGCTTTCGGCTTCGACACTGCTGCTGTAGCGCCGCAGTACCGCCTTAACGCGCGCCACCAGCTCACGCAGACTGAACGGTTTACACAGGTAGTCATCGGCACCGATTTCCAGACCGATCAGGCGATCGACCTCTTCCACCTTGGCAGTGGTCATGATGACCGGTAGCTCACTGCTTTTACGCAGATCGCGGCAGATATCGAGGCCATCCTTGCCCGGCAGCATTAAATCCAGCACCACCAGGTCTGGCTCATTTTTCTGCAGCCATTGCGCTGCCTCATCGCCCCGGTTAATCACTGTGACGTCAAAGCCGGCCTGCTTCAGGTAATCGCGTTCAAGATCGGCCAGATGACTTTCATCCTCAACAATTAAAATATGACTCACGTTAACTTTCCTTTTTCGGTGGCAACTGCACACAGATTCGCAGTCCGCCTAAATTACTCAGAGCAGCAGAAATGTGCCCCTGATGGGCTTCAACAATATTTTTCGCAATCGCAAGCCCAAGGCCCGAGCCTCCGGTTTCGCGGTTGCGCGATTCATCCACCCGGTACAGGCGGTCGAACAGCCGTGGTATATGCTCGGCGGCGACACCGGGGGAAGAATCCTCCCAGATTAACTGAATGGTCTCGGCAGTCCGGCTGATTTCAACCTGCAATTTGCCGGGCTGCGCGGCACTGCCATCCGTATAACGCAGGGTGTTCTGCGCCAGGTTTGTCAGCAGCTGGGCTAAGCGCTCAGCATCGCCATCCACCAGCATTGGCTCTTCATCCGGTTTGAATGTTACCTCGATATGGCGCTGGGCAAGGCTGGTGCGGAACTGCGCGACCACCTCGCTGGCCAGATTGTTGACGTCCAGCTCTTCAAAGCGGTAACTCAGGGTGCCGGCATCGGATTGCGAAAGCTGATGCAGATCGCTAACCAGCCGGTTAAGCCGTTCCGAATGCGCAAACATATTGGCCAGCCAGCGGTCATCCACGGTGCGAATGCCATCCTGCGCGGCTTCGATATCGCCCTGCAGCACCGCCACCGGCGTGCGCAGTTCATGGGCAATATCACTCACCCACTGCTGCCGGTCATTTTGCGCCTTCTGCAGTACGGTTGCCATGTGGTTGAAATCGGCGGCCAGGCGGCCAAGCTCATCTTTACGGTCGTCATCGACAGACACAGAGAAATCCCCTTCACTCATCTTACGCATGGCCTGAGTAATGCGCTGAATGGGCTTCACCAGCCAACCAGAGAAGGGAATCGCCAGTGCGCCGGCAATAATGAAGGCCGCAACCCCAACCAGATACAGCTGCAGCTTGAGGCGACTGATAAACAGCTCATCCACCTGCGCATCCAGCCGGTTATTCAGTTCAACGCCGAGCTTGCCGATCAGCTTGCCGTCATCGTTATTGATAGACAGCCAGGTAATCTTTCGTTCATTGAGCGCGCGGCCAAACACAATCTGGCCGTCCGGATCAGATATTCTCAACTGCTCAAAGTAGGTGATGCGCACCCCTTTGCTGTTGCTTTTATCCTGTCCCCTAAAATCAAAGTTGTTCAGGCTTTCACGAACAATCGATGCCACCGTTGCCGGATCATTACGCAACCAATGCCAGCTGCCGCGATCTTCATAAACATCCGCAAGGTTCTCTATCAGCACCGACATACGCCGGGCTTCGCGCTGCTCGATATAGCTGGAAAAGCTGCGGTTAAAGGTAAACGCATTAAAACCAAGCAGCAGCACAACCATCAGTGCATTCGCCAGAATCAACAACGCAAATAATTTAGTACGAATAGAAATGAACATAAGCCTGCTTTCTGAAACATCCTTCAGTAAGCATAATGACCAAATGTGGAAGGAACATGCAAACGCTAATGTCTGCATGGTCTTTTTAACGGATTATTCGGATTTCACCGCAGGTTTAAGGCTCCATCTGGCCCAATTGGCCAATGTCGGTAAACTGGGCCATCAGCTGCTCCAGCGCCTGCGGGTTAATCATCTGATACAGGCGGTCTTCACGGGTCAGTGTACCCTGAACGTAGCCACCGGCCATATTGGTATCGAGCTCGTCGATATTGAAATACTGCACCCCTTCAACCTTATCCACCGCCAGACCGACGCGGCTTTCCGGGAAATCCAACACCAGCATAAAGCTGGGGTTTTCAACCTGGCCCAGACCATTCATCTGTAATACATCCATGACCGCCAGTGTTTCGCCCCGCAAGCTGATCAGACCGATCACACCGGTGGCATGACTGGGAATCGGGTTCAGTGGCTGCCAGGGCACCACCTCTTTAATCAGCGTTGCAGGAAACGCCAGAGGCTCTCCGTTGAGTTGAACCACTACCCACATTTCGGTCGTTGCCATCGCAGCCTCCGCCATCCTCGTTAACCGTTGTATCAGACTAGTGTGCATCCCATATTCGCGCAAACAACCGCACGACTATTGGCAGAATTAACTGCTAGACTGATTCAGGTGAATTATTTCTATATTAATCGGCGGGACCTGACATTAATTTATGCCTAATTTGCAGCGACTGAACAGAGCCTTCGACCGGATAGGCACCGCGAACAACCTTGATGAGCTCATTAAGCAGTCAATTCTGGCCCTGCGGTACGACCTCGGCTTCGACCGCGCGGCTTATCTTGAGTTCGACGAGAAGGCGAAGCGCCAGCTTGGCACCTGGGGAACCGACGCCTCCGGTGCGCTGCGCGACGAACATGGCTTTAGCGATGCAGTCAAAGCCCGGCATACCGATATCTGCGAAAAAGACCCGATCCTGCTCACCGAACCGGCATCACTGCACGACCTGGGCGAGGTAGTTGGCATTGGCTGGCATATACAATCGGCCGTTACCTCCAATGATCAGATCCTCGGCTGGCTGTACATCGATAACCTCACCCACCACCGGCCGCTGACCGACAGCGAGCTGAACCAGATCCGCATATTCAGCAATGTCTTCTCCCAGCTGATTGCCCGCAACAAGGCGGAGCAACTGCTGAACAAGGCGCTGAACAGCCTGGAATGCCATAAAACCGAAACCGAGATAGCCAATCACCAGATCCAACAGCTGCAAGCCAAGCTGACCGGCAGCCAGAAGATGGCCTCGCTGGCCGAGCAGATGATTGGGTTGATTCCTATAAGCTCGCGCTCTGTCGGCAACGTTTTGAACTTCATGTCGCTGCTGTCTCCGGAACAGTTTCATGAAACCGACCGGCCAATGCTGGAGTCTGCACGTAAGTCTGCTAACCGGCTGGCGCGAATCTTCCGCCATTTCGACGACAAGATTCATCAGGCAACCGACAACGATAGCCAAACCATGCCCTCACTGATGGTCAAGCACTACTGGAAGGACCTGTTTAGTGAGTACTTCAGCGAAACGCCGCACAAGCTTAATGTCCACATCGAATGCGAATCCGAAACCATCACCCTGCCGATGGTGCTGCTGACGTTAATGCTGAAAGAGCTGGTGTCTAACGCGCTGTTACACGGGCTGGAAAACTCGGAGGCGGGGGAAGTCAGCATTCAGCTGAAATCGGCTGCTGAAAGCACCATGGTCATCGTGGAAGACAGTGGCTGGGGCCTTGATGAGTGCAACTACACCGATGCCCTGAAGCTGTTTGTCACGTCGAAGCCGAATGAATTGCTGGGCTCGGGTTTAAACGTCACCCGGAATTATGTCGAACGCTGGCTCAACGGCCAGCTGACGCTGGATAAGTCTCCGCTGGGCGGGCTGCGCTGCACCCTGACCATACCGACCCAACAGTAGCCTTAATCTCACCTTTGATCTGAAATAACTCAGCCTGACGACTAAAAAGAAACCAAAAGTAGCAATATATGCCACTTCGTAGGTTGCGGTTTTGCTGCATTTTTTCGACTCCTATAGTGGGCGTTGCTGAGCGCTGCATTTAGGAGATAAAGGTGACCAATTCGATCCATCAGGTATTCAAATACGTGTGCCGGCATCAGGGTTTTCGCGCATCTCTTGGTATCATCTCTAGTACCAGCAAAGAAAAAACCATGCTTGCCTGGGGAGCCATCCATGCGAGCTCCGGTGAAACCTGGGTACCAGAGCTGAATAATATGCTTTCCAGCTGGCCGGACGCCCGTTGGACACCGATGAACCAGCAACAGGCCTCACTGTTCGATCAGGCCTTTGAGCGCGAAACCAAACCGGGGCAGGATTGGCTGATGTCAGTCTGAAATCAACCGGTAAACGGCCACAAAAAAAGCAGCCCAGGAGCTGCTTTTTTTATTTTGACGCCCAGGCAAAGCGTTAAGATTTATGCGCCTTGCCCAGAACAACCAGCGATTGCGCCAGCAACTCATAGGTGCCACGGCTGAACACCGGCTCTTCCGTCAGTAAGCCATCGTTGCGGGCGGTATCGCACAGGCTGACCCAGCCACTGACCGGGTTAGCCGGCAGAGTAAAGCTGACATCCTTCTCGCTGGCATTAAACAACACCAGATAATACTCATCACACAGGTGCAGGTTGACGGCCGGGTTCTTGATGTCAGTCGATAACAGCATACCAAACACCTGAAACTCCGGGTTATGCCAGTCTTTAATCTCCATGGCATAGCCATCCTGACGATACCAGTGCACCTCATCGGATGAAAATGGCGACTGGTAGCTTTGCTGATCTTTCAGCACCAGGTTGTTAAACAGCGGGCTGCTCTTGCGTAAAGCAATAATCTGCTGGGTAAACAGCTCCAGCTTACGGTCTCGATCGGCCCACTGTATCCAGCTGATGTCGTTATCCTGGCAGTAGGCGTTGTTGTTACCGTTCTGCGTACGGCCCATTTCATCACCGCCGAGAAAATGCACTGCACCCTGAGACATCATCATGGTGGCAATCAGGTTACGCTTTTGCTGATCCCGCAACTTCACTATCCGCTTGTCGGTCGTTGGCCCCTCTACGCCATAGTTACGGCTTAGGTTATGGCCATGACCATCCAGGTTGTGCTCCATATTGGCTTCATTATGACGGTTGTTATAAGAAACCAGGTCATGCAGGGTAAAGCCATCGTGGTAGGTCACATAGTTCACACTGGCGGAATAGCGGGTGGAACCCTTATGAAATACATCGCTGGAGCCCATCAGGCGGGTCGCGAAATCACTGATGACACCGTAATCGCCCTTCCAGAAGCGCCGAACGGTATCGCGGAATTTATCGTTACACTCGTACCAGTTTTCCGGGAAGTTCCCCAGCTGATAGCCATGACGGCCGATATCCCAAGGCTCGGCAATCAGCCGCGCGGTTGACAGCACCGGGTCTTGCATAATCGCCTTGAAGAAGGTGGAGTCGGGGCTGAAATCCCAGCGTTCACGGCCCATGCTGGCCGCCAGATCAAAACGGAAGCCATCGACATGAAACTCTGTCATCCAGTGGCGCATGCTGTCCAGAATCAGTTTCAGCGTATAGGGGTTATGGCTGTTAACAGAGTTACCGCAGCCTGAGTTATCGATGTAGTGCGTAAAATCACCGTCCAGATAGCGGTAGAACGCGCGGGCGTGCAACCCCTTGTTGGAGAGCGTCGGGCCCAGCATGCCGCCTTCGGCGGTATGGTTGTAAACCACATCCAGCACCACCTCGATGCCCGCTTCATGCAGCGCATTGACCATGGTTTTGAATTCACCGACTGCATCTTCCTTGGCGTAACGTGGTTCCGGAGCAAAGAAGAGCGCCGGGTTGTAACCCCAGTAGTTGCAAAGCCCAAGCTCGCTGATGCGGTGCTCGGACATAAAGGCAAAACAGGGCATCAGCTCGACGGTGGTAATGCCCAGGCGCTTCAGGTGATCAATACTGGCCGGGTGAGCAATGCCAAGGTAAGTGCCACGAATATCCTCCGGGATATCCATGTTTCTCATGGAGAAGCCCTTTGGATGCATCTCGTAGAGGATAATTTCGCGCCAGCTCAGATGCGGCCGTTCGGAGGTCCATTCGAAATAGTTGTCCTTCGGGATACGCGCCTTGGGAATATGACGGGCGTTGTCCTGCTCGTCCATGACGATGGTGCCCTGCACCTTGGTATCGTGCGCGAACATATGCATGTTCGGCATGATGGGTGCGGTGATTTCCTGAGCGTAAGGGTCGAGAATAACCTTATTAGGGTTGAACCAAAGCCCCTGCAGCGGATTGAAAGGGCCGTGCACCCGGAAGCCATAACGCTGACCGGCAGCAACATCAGGAATAAAGCCATGCCAGGTATCACCGGTACGAGCCGGCAGCCGGGCACGGCTGATTTCGTTATCGAGCTCATCAAAGAAGCAGACTTCTATGCCGTGAGCATCCGGGCTGTACACGGCAAAGTTGACGCCTTTGCGGGTGACATCAATTCCTAATGGAAACGAACGTCCTGCTTCTACACCCTGCTCAGGACCCAAGCGAGTTATCATGTCGAACTCAATCCTTAAATGTTAGCTGACCTGAAGGCCCGGTAATGCTTGTCAGGCCTTCAGCTTCAAATAAACCGTTGCCATTGGCGGCACACAAATGTCCATCGAATAGGGCAGATTATTAGCACCCTCTTCTAACGCTTCGTACCGGTCATCTGACTCGTAATTGCTGCCACCGTAGTGAATTGAGTCGGTATTCAGAATAACGTCATACTGCCCGGCCGATGGCACACCAATGCGGTATTCATCGATCGGCTCTGGCGTCATATTGCTGACCACCACGATCACCTCACCGGAATCAGAATAACGCACAAAACTGTAAACACTGGTTTCAGCGTCATCGTGATTAATCCAGCGGAAACCAGCCGGTTCGCAATCTAATTCATAGAGTGCCTTTTCTTCACAATAGACCCGGTTCAGGTCTTTAAACAGATTCTGCACGCCCTGATGCCGTTCAAACTGCAGCAAATACCAGTCCAACTGCGATTTATAATTCCACTCTACGCTCTGGGCAATTTCATTGCCCATAAAGTTCAGTTTTTTACCGGGGTGCGCAAACATGAAGCCATAGTAAGCACGCAGGTTAGCGGTTTTCTGCCATTCATCACCCGGCATACGATCCAATATAGACCCTTTACCGTGAACGACCTCATCATGCGATAGTGGCAGAACAAAGTTCTCGTTATAGCTGTAAACCATAGAGAAGGTCATTTCATTGTGGTGATACTTACGGTGAATGGGATCGCGGGACATATATTCCAGCGAATCGTGCATCCAGCCCATGTTCCACTTGAAGCCAAAACCCAGACCACCGGCGAACACCGGGCGGGTTACGCCATCGTATGCGGTCGACTCTTCCGCAATGGTGATGGATTTCGGGAACTTGCCGTACACCGCCTGGTTAAAGCGTTTAATAAACTCAATGGCCTCATAGTTGTGGTTACCGCCGTCAACATTCGGCAACCATTCGTCTTCTTCCCGTGAGTAATCGAGATACAGCATCGACGCCACGGCATCAACACGGATGCCATCGACATGGAAGTAGTCGAGCCAGACAATGGCCGAGGAGATCAGGAAATCGCACACTGTGTAGCGACCGAAATCGTAAATATAGGAGTTCCAGTCGGGGTGCCAGCCACGGCGCGGATCTTCATACTCGTAAAGCGCCGTGCCATCAAATTGTGCCAAACCGTGCGAATCGGACGGAAAGTGTGCAGGAACCCAGTCGACGATGACGCCGATGTTGTTTTGGTGGCACTGGTCAACAAAGTATTTAAAGTCGTCCGGGCTGCCAAAACGGCTGGTCGGAGCAAACAGTCCCAGTGGCTGATAGCCCCAGCTGCCATCATACGGATGCTCGCTGACGGGGATAAACTCGATATGAGTGAAGTGCATTTCCTTCAGGTACGGAATTAACTCATTGGCCAAATCCCGGAAGTTCATCGCCTTGCCGTCCTTATGCTTCCAGGAACCGGCGTGGACCTCATAGATGGTCATAGGCTGACGGGTTACCGGCTTCGCCTCACGCGCTTGCCAGTCTTTGTCACCCCATTCATAGCTGGAATGGTCGTGAACCACCGAGTTGAAATCCGGGTACTGCGTACAGCTGAAGTTATAAGGGTCAGCCTTGTGCGGCAGCATATGTTCGTTGGCATCTTTCAGCTCGAACTTGTACTCATCACCGGCAATGACACCGGGGATGAAGATCCGCCAGATACCATCTGCGTTACTCTGCATCGGGTGGCGGCGGCCGTCCCAATCGTTAAACTGACCAATCACGCTGACTGTGCGGGCGTTAGGCGCATAAACGGCAAAGCGGACGCCCTTAACAGGAACGCCGCCGGCATCGACTTCGCACACCTGGGCACCCATCGTTTTATAGAGGGTTTCCGAATCACAGGCGAAGTCTTCCCAGGCCCTTTCTTTAAACTGGTAGGCGTCGGCGACGCGCCAGCTGTGACCAGCCTTCTGGACCTGCAATTGATAATAAGGCTTTTCAGCAGCCTCAATGGATAATTCAAACAAGCCAGAAGGATCGACCATTGTCATGGTGCCGATTTCAGTTTCACCGTCTAATGAAAGTAGAGTGACGGTGTCGGCATGGGGAACAAATACACGGATAAACCAGCCGTTCTCCTGCTCAAAGATGCCAAGAAATTCGAATGGTTTTGCTTCAAGCACGCTATTTAACTGTTCTGCAATTGTCATTGGACGTCGAGTCCTCCAAAAAGGTTGTTCTTATAATTCTAGGCGCTGACTAATTTATTTCTAAGAAATGACTTTTATAGTCATCCTTTTACTATATCTATTCCTAACCAACATGACCTAATTGAACCTGTCATACAGAGTCTAGATTAAGAATCAGCCAGCTTGGTAAAACAAGGTCTATTTCGGGAAAGCTCTTATAATTAGTACGTTTGGATTAAGCCTGTTAATTTGACATGCTAATCGATAAAGGCTGGGATATCAGCAGTCAAATTCACCGGCACACTGAAATACCGGCAAAGATTGACCTGAGAACAGGCTGCCCAAACGGGCAGCCAACGGTGATTTACAGGCTCTTTAGCGCCTCGATGCGCTTCTCCAGGCTGGGATGAGAGGCAAACATTTCAGAGCGTTTACCATTAATACCAAAGGCTACGAGCTGACCGTCCAGTTCCGGCTCAGAGCTGGACTTCAGGCGTTGCAGGGCCGCAATCATCTTACCGCTGCCAACCAGGTCCGCAGAGCCTTTATCGGCCCGGTATTCGCGCTGACGCGAAAACCACATAGCGATAATACTCGCCAGTACACCCAACACCATTTCAAGTACGATAACGATGCCGAAATAAGCTAATCCTCCCAAGCCGCGGCCAGAATCGCTGCCGCGTGCCAATGCTGCTGAAATAGCCTGAGCAAGAACGCGCGCCAAAAAGATAACAAAGGTGTTCAATACGCCCTGCACCAGCGCCATGGTTACCATATCGCCATTAGCGATGTGAGATATTTCGTGCGCAATCACCGCCTCCTGCTCTTCCTGCGACATCTGCTGCAATAGGCCGGAAGAAACCGCCACCAGCGAATTTTTCTTACTCGCGCCTGTTGCAAAGGCGTTAATTGAATTGCTTGGGAAGATCGCAACCTCCGGCATCGGAATACCGGCTTTTGCTGACTGCTGCTTAACAGTCTCGACCAACCAGCGCTCCATTGGCGTTCTGGGTTGCTCGATGACCTGCGCACCGGTGCTGCGCTTAGCCATCCATTTAGACAGCGCCAGTGAGATGAAACTGCCACCCATGCCGAACGCCAGTGCCATAACCAGTAAACCGGTTGTGTTACCCATCGGTATACCAAACATCGGCAAAATGACATTAAGGAAAACGCCAAGCACGATAACAATTGCAAAGTTTGTTGCTAAGAACAGCATTGTTCTGAACATTTTAATTCCCATTCATTGAGTTTAAACCTGAGAGTAAATTGGAGCACAAAGCAGAGAATTTCAAGGCCACCTTTAGTAATAGCCCGAGTAAATTATATAGCAGGAACGGCTCCACAAAAGCGCGGGCCCTTAAACCGGGCGCGATAAAAAAAGGCCGAATAATCGGCCTTTTCTTCAACTTAGCGAAAACACGGGTCTGCGCCTATTCAAGGATCTTCGATACGACGCCGGCACCTACCGTTCTGCCACCCTCGCGGATGGCGAACCTAAGGCCTTCATCCATGGCAATGGCGGAGATCAGGTTCACCGTCATCTTGATGTTGTCTCCGGGCATCACCATTTCGACACCACTGGGTAGCTCACAGGCACCGGTTACATCGGTCGTGCGGAAGTAAAACTGAGGCCGGTAGCCGTTGAAGAATGGCGTATGACGACCACCCTCGTCCTTGCTGAGCACATACACTTCGGCTTCAAAGAAGGTGTGGGGAGTAATTGAGCCCGGCTTAGCGAGTACCTGGCCACGCTCAATATCTTCACGCTTGGTGCCACGCAGCAGCGCGCCGATGTTTTCGCCGGCCCGACCTTCATCAAGCAGCTTACGGAACATTTCAACGCCGGTAACGGTGGTTCTGCCGGTTTCCCGAATGCCAACGATCTCGACTTCATCGCCAGTGTGAACAATGCCCCGCTCCACCCGACCGGTGGCGACGGTGCCACGACCGGAAATCGAGAACACGTCTTCAATCGGCATCAGGAATGGCTTATCAACCATGCGTTCGGGCTCCGGAATGTAGTGATCAAGGGTTTCGACCAGTTTTTTGACAGCTGTGGTGCCCATGCCATTGTCGTCTTTGCCCTCGAGCGCCATCAGTGCCGAGCCGGTAATGATCGGAGTATCGTCACCAGGGAATTCGTATTGCGACAGCAGATCCCGAACCTCCATTTCAACCAGTTCAAGCAGCTCGTCATCGTCGACCATGTCGGCCTTATTGAGGAACACAACAATATAGGGGACACCAACCTGACGCGATAACAGTATGTGCTCGCGGGTTTGCGGCATGGGGCCGTCTGCAGCTGAACAGACCAATATGGCACCGTCCATCTGCGCTGCGCCGGTAATCATGTTTTTCACGTAATCGGCATGCCCCGGGCAATCAACGTGCGCGTAATGCCGGGTGGGAGATTCGTATTCAACATGGGAAGTGGCAATGGTGATACCGCGTTCGCGTTCTTCAGGCGCGTTATCAATGCCATCGAAGGCAACTGCACTACCGCCCCATACTTCAGAACAGACGCGGGTTAACGCTGCCGTTAGAGTGGTTTTTCCGTGGTCGACATGACCAATAGTGCCCACGTTGACGTGGGGCTTATTCCGTTCAAAAGTCGCCTTAGCCATGAGCATCCTCCAGCATACGAGCGCCAGCGCGCTCGCGGAGGCAGGCGCTTACTTACGCTCTTTTAATGATCTCATCAACAATATTAGTCGGTGCTTCAGCATATGCACTGAATTCCATCGTATAAGATGCACGACCTTGTGACATAGATCTAAGAGACGTTGCATAACCAAACATTTCTGATAATGGCACCTCAGCATCGATGACTTTACCCATCGGACTGTCTTCCATGCCCTGTACCATGCCACGACGACGGTTCAGGTCACCCATCACGTCACCCATGTAATCTTCAGGTGTAACCACTTCAACCTTCATGACAGGCTCAAGCAATGCCGGGTTGGCTTGGTCGGCCAGCTTTCTTACCGCCATGGAGGCTGCAACTTTAAACGCCATTTCGGAGGAATCGACATCGTGGTAAGAACCATCGATCAGCGTAGCTTTCAGACCCAGCAGCGGATAACCGGCCAGAACACCGTTTTGCATTTGCTCGGCGATACCCTTTTCAACAGCCGGGATGAATTCTTTCGGTACTACACCACCAACGATTTCGTTCACGAATTCCAGCTTCTCAGAGTTGGTGTCTTCAGCCGGCTCGAAACGAACCACAACATGGCCGTATTGACCACGTCCACCCGATTGACGGGCAAACTTGGAATCAACTTCAGCGGCGCTGCGAATACGCTCACGGTACGCCACCTGCGGCGCACCAACGTTGGCTTCAACGTTGAATTCACGCTTCATGCGGTCAACGATGATATCGAGGTGCAGCTCGCCCTGACCACCAATGATGGTCTGGCCAGTCTCTTCATCGGTGTGAACCTTGAAGGACGGGTCTTCCTGAGCCAGTTTACCCAGCGCAACACCCATTTTTTCCTGGTCTGCTTTAGAGCGTGGCTCCACAGCAACCGAGATAACCGGTTCCGGGAAGTCCATGCGCTCCAGCGTGACGATATGATCCGGCGAGCAGAAGGTATCACCGGTGGTGACGTCTTTCATGCCGATCAGTGCGCCGATATCGCCGGCCAGCAGCTCTTTGATCTCTTCACGGTTGTTGGAGTGCATCTGAACCATACGGCCAACACGCTCTTTCTTACCGCGAACCGAGTTATAGACCGCATCGCCGGATTTAAGCACACCGCCATACACGCGGACGAAGGTCAGCGTACCGACAAACGGGTCGGTTGCGATCTTAAATGCCAGAGCGGCGAATGGCGCATCATCGCGCACTTCAACGGTCGTTGGCGTTTCGTCGTCCAACACACCATCAATGGCTTTAACTTCGGTGGGTGACGGCATGTATTCGATAACGCTATCGAGAACCGCCTGAACACCTTTATTTTTGAAGGCAGAACCACAGTGAGTCAGAACGATCTCACCGGCCAGAGTACGAGCACGCAGACCGGCTTTGATGTCTTCTTCAGCCAGGGTGTCGGTCTCCATGTATTTTTCCATCAACTCATCATTGGCTTCAGCCGCAGCTTCAATCATGTTGAGTCGATACTCTTCTGCCTGATCCAGCATATCTGCAGGAATATCTTCGTAGTTGAACGTCATGCCCTGATCGGCTTCGTTCCAGAAGATGGCTTTCATTTTTAGAAGGTCAATGACACCGACGAATTCGTCCTCGGCGCCAATTGGCAGCTGCACAGGGACTGGGTTAGCACCCAATCGCTCTTTTAACTGGCTTACTACGCGTAAGAAGTCGGCACCTGCACGGTCCATCTTATTGACGAAAACCATGCGAGGCACCTGGTATTTGTTCGCCTGACGCCAGACAGTTTCGGTCTGAGGCTGAACACCGGAAGAGGCACAAAGAACAACAACCGCACCATCCAGTACACGCAGGGAACGCTCAACTTCAATCGTGAAGTCAACGTGCCCCGGCGTATCAATGATGTTGATGCGGTGCTGATCATACTGCTGTGCCATACCGGCCCAGAAACAGGTTGTTGCCGCAGAAGTGATGGTAATACCACGCTCCTGCTCTTGCTCCATCCAGTCCATCGTTGCGGCACCATCGTGAACTTCACCGATCTTATGAGAAAGACCCGTGTAGAAAAGGATGCGCTCGGTTGTCGTTGTTTTACCAGCGTCAACGTGAGCCACAATTCCAATATTACGATAGCGAGCTAAAGGCGTTTTACGAGCCACAAACCTGTCTCCGTTTTAGTTTAATTAGAAGCGGTAATGAGAGAATGCTTTGTTGGCTTCTGCCATCTTATGCACGTCTTCACGTTTCTTAACAGCTGCACCTTTGCCTTCTGCTGAGTCTAATAACTCACCAGCCAGACGCTGACGCATGCTCTTCTCGCCACGCTTACGGGAATATTCCACCAACCAGCGCATAGCCAGAGCTTCACGACGGGCAGGACGTACTTCAACAGGAACCTGATAGGTTGCACCACCCACACGGCGAGATTTAACCTCAACCAGTGGAGCAATGCTTTCCAGAGATTTTTCGAACAGTTCGATAGGGTTCTCATGGCCCTTTTCTTTTACGATGTCTAATGCACCGTAAACAATTTTTTCAGCGATAGATTTCTTGCCATCAACCATTACGTGGTTCATGAACTTCGCTAATGTAACGTTACCAAATTTAGGATCTGGTAATACTTCACGCTTTGCGGCGACGCGTCTTCTTGGCATTGATAAGCCCCTTATATTAGGTCTTCAGGCAGATCTGAGATGGCTGTTAATTACTACCTTAAAAAGCAATTAACCACTCAGCCTTACTGCTTATTCTGAGACTAAAACTGAAATTAACCCTTAGGTCGTTTAGTACCGTATTTAGAACGGCCGTTCTTACGATCGTTAACACCCGAAGTATCCAGAGCACCACGAACTGTGTGGTAACGAACACCTGGTAAGTCTTTAACACGACCGCCACGGATCAAAACAACGCTGTGCTCTTGCAGGTTGTGACCTTCACCACCGATGTATGAAGAAACTTCATAACCGTTGGTCAAACGTACACGACATACTTTACGCAGTGCTGAGTTAGGTTTTTTAGGAGTGGTTGTGTATACGCGAGTACAAACACCACGACGCTGTGGACATGCTTCTAATGCCCTTACAGCGCTTGCTTCCACAGTGCGCTTACGCGGCTTGCGGACTAGCTGGTTAATAGTAGCCATTAAGCTTCTCTCTCTTTTTCACTTCTCATTACGAACAGTACCCGAGTAGCAAAGCCACTCAGGTACTGAAGGGTGCGCGATTTTACGTTATCGCACATTTCTTAGTCAATAGCTGGCTGAAACCTTACTGAAAACAGTGGTTCAGCCAGAACCGTTGACTACTTGTTCAGAGCCTGACTCAGAGCTGCTTCGACTTCTGAAGCACTGATCGTCGGCTTCTCACCAGTGCGCTCCAAACGCTTGCGCTTGCGCTCTGCATGGTAAGCAAGACCGGTACCGGCTGGAATCAGTCGACCCACAACCACGTTTTCCTTCAGGCCACGCAGGTAATCACGCTTACCTGTTACCGCACCTTCGGTCAGTACGCGGGTTGTTTCCTGGAACGATGCCGCAGAAATAAACGATTCTGTCGCCAGCGATGCCTTGGTAATACCCAGAAGAACACGCTCGTACTTCGCCGTTTGCTTGCTTTCAGCTTCAGCTTTGTCGTTGCCTTCGAGCAGGTTCATGTACTCGACCTGGTCACCTTTAATGAACTCAGTCTCGCCACTGTCAGTAATCAATGCCTTACGCAGCATCTGACGGCAAATAACCTCGATGTGCTTGTCGTTAATGATTACGCCCTGTAATCGGTAAACTTCCTGAATCTCTTTAACGATATACTTCGCCAGAGCTTCAACACCCAGAACACGCAGAATATCGTGCGGGTTCATTGGGCCATCAGACAGGACTTCACCCTTCTCGACCTGCTCACCTTCGAATACGTTCATCTGACGCCACTTAGGAATCAGCTCTTCGTAACCCTCAGAACCGTCAGTCGGTGTGATCACAATACGCTTCTTACCCTTGGTTTCTTTACCGAAGGTGAAGGTACCGGAGATCTCCGCCAGAATCGCAGATTCTTTTGGCTTACGCGCTTCGAACAGGTCGGCCACTCGTGGCAGACCACCGGTGATGTCTTTGTTACCGCCGGATTCCTGAGGAATACGGGCCAGTACGTCACCGACTTTCACTTCTGCACTGTTAGACAGGCTCAACAGAGCGCCATCTGGCAGGAAGTACTGAACAGGCTGATTGGTGTTACCGATCAGGATGTCTGCACCGTTGGCATCAACCAGTTTAATCAGCGGACGAATCTCTTTACCCGCGGCATTACGCTGTGCCTGAGGAATAACCTCGGTCGTGCTCACACCGGTCAGTTCGTCAACCTTACGGTTAATGGTCTGACCTTCTTCCATACCGATAAACTGAACAGTACCTGACACTTCCGATACGATTGGGTGCGTGTGCGGATCCCAGCGAACAATGATGTCACCGGCATCAACCTTGGCACCGTCTTTAACGGAAATTTCAGAACCGTACGGCAGCTTGTAACGCTCACGCTCACGACCGTGTTCGTCGGCAATGGCCAACAGACCGGAACGGCTGACAACAACCAGGTGACCATCTTCACGGGTAACGGTTTTAACGTTATGCAGGTGCGCAGTACCGGCCTGACGAACCTGTACGTTATCGACAGCAGACGAGCTGGATGCCGCACCACCAATGTGGAACGTACGCATCGTCAGCTGTGTACCCGGCTCACCGATCGACTGAGCAGCGATAATACCCACCGCTTCACCAATGTTGATTCGGTGACCACGAGCCAAGTCACGGCCGTAACAATTAGCACAGATACCGAAGCGGGTTTCACAGGTAATAGATGAACGAACCTTGATGCTATCAACACCCAGGTCATCGATGATCTCTACCACCGTCTCGTCAATCATGGTGCCGGCTGGGATAACAACTTCATCCGTTGCCGGGTCAATGACATCTTCAGCCGGAACACGACCCAGTACCTGCTGGCTTAGTGGTACAACAACGTCGCCGCCGTCGATCACAGGCTCCAGCGTGATACCTTCAGAGGTGCCACAGTCTTCTTCTGTCACTACAACATCCTGAGAAACGTCGACCAGACGACGTGTCAGGTAACCGGATGATGCTGTCTTCAATGCTGTATCGGCCAAACCTTTACGAGCACCGTGGGTTGAGATGAAGTATTCACCAACCGACAGACCTTCACGGAAGTTTGCTTTAATCGGGTTCTCAATAATGGAGCCATCCGGCTTCGCCATCAGACCACGCATACCGGCCAGCTGACGAATCTGGGTTGCACTACCACGAGCACCGGAGTCGGCCATCATAAATACGGCGTTGAAGGAGTCCTGCTCAACTTCATTACCGTCACGGTCAACAACCTGCTCTTTGGAAATACCTTCCATCATCGCTTTTGCGATCTGGTCGTTAGCACGGGACCAAAGGTCAACAACTTTGTTGTACTTCTCGCCCTGAGTAATCAGACCCTGGATGAACTGCTCTTCAACTTCCTGTACTTCTGCTTCGGCTTTGGCCAGCAGGTCGTACTTGGCTTGTGGAATAACGAAGTCGTTCACACCAATAGAAGAACCGGACTTAGTTGCATAGCTGAAGCCCATGTACATAACCTGGTCAGCAAAGACCACAGTCTCTTTCAGACCCACTGAACGGTAACACTCGTTCAATAGACCAGAAATCGCCTTCTTCTTCATCGGCTGGTTAACCATGTCGAATGGCATGCCGTCTGGTGCGATAGAGAACAGGATGGCACGACCCACGGTGGTTTCTTCAACCGAGATCTTCTCAACCAGCTCGCCTTCTTCATTGCGCAGCATCTGACGGATACGTACTTTAACAATCGCCTGAAGTGCGGCCTGACCTGCGCCATAAGCACGCTGAACTTCTTCGATGTTAGAGAACACCATACCTTCGCCTTTCGCATTGATACGCGCACGGGTCATGTAGTACAGACCCAGTACAACGTCCTGCGAAGGAACGATAATAGGCTCACCGGATGCTGGCGACAGAATGTTGTTGGTCGACATCATCAGCGCACGCGCTTCCAGCTGAGCTTCAATGGTCAGCGGAATGTGAACAGCCATCTGGTCACCGTCGAAGTCAGCGTTATAAGCCGCACACACCAATGGGTGCAGGTTAATCGCTTTACCTTCGATCAGTACCGGTTCAAATGCCTGAATACCCAAACGGTGAAGTGTTGGTGCACGGTTAAGCATAACCGGGTGCTCGCGGATCACTTCATCCAGAATATCCCAAACAACGGCTTCTTCACGCTCGACCATCTTCTTGGCAGCTTTGATCGTCGTCGCTAAACCACGGTGCTCCAGCTTAGAGAAGATAAACGGCTTGAACAGCTCCAGAGCCATCTTCTTAGGCAGACCACACTGATGCAAACGCAGCGTCGGGCCTACCACGATCACGGAACGACCGGAGTAATCCACACGTTTACCCAACAGGTTCTGACGGAAACGACCCTGTTTACCCTTAATCATGTCAGCCAGAGATTTCAGCGGACGACGGTTAGAGCCAGTAATGGCCCGACCGCGACGGCCGTTATCCAGCAGCGCATCAACAGATTCCTGAAGCATACGCTTTTCGTTGCGTACGATGATGTCCGGAGCAGACAGCTCTAACAGACGCTTCAGTCGGTTGTTACGGTTGATAACACGACGGTACAGATCGTTCAGGTCGGACGTTGCAAAACGACCACCATCCAGAGGAACCAAAGGACGCAGATCTGGTGGCAGCACAGGAAGAACGGTCATGACCATCCATTCCGGGTTGTTACCAGACTTGTAGAAGGCTTCCAGCAGCTTCAGGCGCTTAGACAGCTTCTTGATCTTGGTTTCTGAGTTGGTTGCAGGAATTTCTTCACGCAGCTGAGCAATTTCACCTTCAAGGTTGATGAATTCCAGCAGCTTCTGAACCGCTTCGGCACCCATGCGGGCATCGAAGTCATCACCGAACTCTTCGATCGACTCGTAGTACTCTTCATCGGTCAGCAACTGACCTTTTTCCAGGCTCGTTAAGCCCGGATCGATAACAACGAAGCTCTCGTAATAAAGAATGCGTTCAATGTCACGCAGCGTCATATCCAGCATCAAACCGATACGGGATGGCAGTGATTTCAGAAACCAGATGTGCGCAACCGGCGCAGCCAGTTCAATGTGACCCATGCGCTCACGACGAACCTTCGCCTGAGTGACTTCAACGCCACATTTTTCACAGATAACACCGCGATGCTTTAAGCGCTTGTACTTACCGCACAGGCATTCGTAGTCTTTGATTGGGCCAAAGATACGGGCGCAGAACAGACCGTCACGCTCTGGCTTAAAGGTACGATAGTTAATCGTTTCCGGCTTTTTAACTTCACCGAAAGACCATGAACGAATCATGTCCGGTGATGCCAGGCCGATTCGAATGGAGTCGAATTCTTCCGCCTGACCTTGTGTTTTAAGCAGGTTTAATAAATCTTTCATGTTTCAGCTCCGAGGGGAGTTGGCAACAGGGCAGCCATCAGGCTGCCCACCGTTCAATCACTCTTCGTTTTCCAGCTCGATGTCGATACCAAGCGAGCGGATTTCTTTCACCAGTACGTTGAAAGATTCCGGCATGCCAGGCTCCATACGATGGTCGCCATCAACGATGTTTTTATACATCTTGGTTCGGCCAGCTACGTCATCCGACTTAACTGTGAGCATTTCCTGCAGAGTATAGGCAGCACCGTATGCTTCCAGTGCCCACACTTCCATCTCACCGAATCGCTGACCACCGAACTGCGCCTTACCACCCAGCGGCTGCTGAGTTACCAGGCTGTAAGAACCGGTTGAACGAGCATGCATCTTGTCGTCCACCAAGTGGTTCAACTTCAGCATGTACATGTAACCAACGGTCGTTTTGTTTTCGAAGGCATCACCGGTACGGCCATCCCACAACTGGATCTGACCTGTATCCGAAGTACCTGCCAGACGCAGAAGGTCTTTCACTTCTTCTTCTTTGGCACCGTCGAATACCGGCGTTGCAATAGGCACACCGCCGCGCAGGTTGTGCGCCAGCTCTACAACTTCTTCATCGCTGAAGTCATCCAGAGTTTCGTTACGGTAGCCAGCACCCGTCTGGTTATAAACGCGGTCGAGGAACTCACGAACCTCTGCCGTGCTGCGCTCTTCTTCGATCATGTCGTTGATACGGTCACCCAAACCTTTGGCAGCGGCGCCAAGGTGAGTTTCCAGAATCTGACCTACGTTCATACGCGAAGGTACACCCAACGGGTTAAGAACCACGTCGACCGGATTACCCTTCTCGTCGTAAGGCATATCTTCAACAGGCATGATTACGGAGATAAC
Organism: Reinekea marinisedimentorum; assembly: GCF_004341165.1. GTDB lineage: Bacteria > Pseudomonadota > Gammaproteobacteria > Pseudomonadales > Natronospirillaceae > Reinekea > Reinekea marinisedimentorum. The sequence continues at coordinate 13,835 of NZ_SLZR01000018.1, read as the reverse complement.
ACCCTTGTTACCGTGACGACCGGCCATCTTGTCACCCGGTTGGATGCGACGTTTAACCGCCAGATAAACCTTAACAACCTTCAGGACACCCGGTTGCAGGTCATCGCCGGACTGAAGCTTACGCTTCTTGTCATCAAAACGGGCTTCCTGATCTTCTTTACGCTCTTTCAGCTGGTTTTCAGCTGCTTCCAGCTGAGCGGCCAGTGTTTCATCCTGCAGACGCAGTTTGAACCAGTCAGAACGTGGCAGATCAGCCAGGTAAGATTCAGACAGCTGATCACCTTTAGCCAGACCCGGACCACCGGAAACAGTAGAGCCGACCAGTGCATTGGTCAGACGCTCAAAGATGGTGTCTTCAACAATGCGGTATTCTGCGTTCAGATCCTTACGGAACTCTTCCAGCGCCTGACGTTCGATGTCTTTAGAACGCTGATCGCGCTCAACACCGTCACGGGTAAATACCTGCACGTCAATAACCGTACCGCGCATACCACCCTTAACGCGAAGCGACGTATCTTTAACGTCTGAAGCCTTCTCACCGAAGATCGCACGCAACAGTTTTTCTTCCGGAGTCAGCTGGGTTTCGCTCTTCGGCGTTACCTTGCCAACCAGAATGTCACCGGCACCCACTTCTGCGCCAATGTAAACAATACCGGACTCATCCAGCTTGCTCAGTGCCGCTTCACCCACGTTTGGAATATCCGCAGTGATCTCTTCAGGGCCCAACTTAGTATCACGAGCGATACAGGTCAGTTCCTGAATATGGATCGAGGTAAAGCGGTCTTCCTGGGAAACCTTCTCAGAAACAAGAATCGAGTCTTCGAAGTTGTAACCGTTCCAAGGCATGAACGCGATACGCATGTTCTGACCCAGAGCCAGCTCACCCATATCTACAGAAGGACCATCCGCCAGAACATCACCACGGGCAATAACATCGCCCTGACGCACAATGGTGCGCTGGTTAATACAGGTATTCTGGTTAGAACGGGTGTATTTGGTCAGGTTGTAGATATCAACGCCCGCATCATCTTCGCTGATTTCATCTTCAGAAACCTTCACAACAATACGAGAAGCATCAACGTACTCAACGATACCACCACGGTTTGCAACCACACAAACACCGGAGTCGACAGCTACGTTGCGCTCAATACCGGTACCTACCAGAGGCTTGTCGGATTTCAGCGTCGGAACAGCCTGACGTTGCATGTTCGATCCCATCAATGCTCGGTTAGCATCGTCGTGCTCAAGGAACGGAATCAGCGATGCTGCTACCGATACAACCTGGCGCGGGGAAACGTCCATCATGTCCACTTTTTCCAGCGGAGCCATGGTGAATTCACCCTGGTGACGAACCTGTACGAATTCGCCTTCGATCATACCTTCTGCATTTACCGGAACGTTTGCCTGAGCAATGGTGTGCTTGGCTTCGTCGATAGCAGACAGATAGACGATCTCATCACTGACTTTACCGTTTTCCACTTTACGGTAAGGCGTTTCCAGGAAGCCGTAGCTGTTGGTACGCGCATAGGTGGATAAGGTATTGATCAGACCAATGTTTGGACCTTCAGGCGTTTCAATAGGACAAACACGACCATAATGCGTGGAGTGTACGTCACGAACCTCAAAGCCGGCACGCTCACGGGTCAGACCACCTGGGCCTAACGCAGAAACACGACGCTTGTTGGTAATACCGGAAAGCGGGTTGTTCTGATCCATAAACTGAGACAGCTGTGAAGAGCCAAAGAACTCTTTAATCGCTGCAGCAACGGGCTTGGCGTTAACCAGATCCTGCGGCATCAGGCCTTCGCTTTCTGCCATGGACAGACGCTCACGAACGGCACGTTCAACACGAACCAGACCCACACGGAATTGGTTCTCAGCCATTTCACCAACAGAACGAACACGACGGTTACCCAGGTGATCGATATCGTCCACCTGACCTTTACCGTTACGAATATCGATCAGCGTACGCAGCACTTCAACAATGTCTTCACGGCTCAGGATACCTTCGCCGGTGTCTACATCACGACCCAGACGACGGTTGAACTTCATGCGGCCTACAGCCGACAGGTCATAACGGTCAGTCGAGAAGAACAGGTTCTGGAACAGAGTTTCAGCTGATTCTTTCGTTGGCGGCTCACCCGGACGCATCATACGGTAGATTTCTACCAGAGCTTCCAGTGGTGTATTGGTTGGGTCTGATCGCAGAGTATCGGATACAAACGGACCACAATCGAGATCGTTGGTGTAGAGTGTTTCGAACTTCTCGATCTTAGCGACGCGCAATGCTTCCAGCACTTCAACCGTAATTTCATCGTTACAATTAGCGATGATCTCACCGGTTTCAGTGTTGATCACATCGGTTGCCAGAGAACGGCCAAACAACCATGTATCCGGAACGACGACTGAGTCTAAACCGGCTTTATCGAAGGCGCGCAGATGCTTAGCATTGATGCGGCGACCTTCCTCAACGATGACGTTGCCTTCTTTATCTTTAATTTCGAAAGCCGCTGTTTCACCACGCAGGCGATCGGCGATCACTTTCATCTCGATCGTTTCTTCGGTCAGGTTGAACTCAACCCGTTCGAAGAACATATCGAGGATTTCCTGATTTGTGTACTCAAGTGCACGCAGCAAGATAGTAGCCGGCAATTTACGGCGACGGTCGATACGAACAAACACCTGATCCTTCGGATCAAATTCGAAATCAAGCCAGGAACCACGGTAAGGAATAACACGGGCAGAATGCAGCAACTTACCGGAGCTGTGAGTCTTGCCTTTATCGTGATCGAAAAACACACCAGGAGAACGGTGAAGCTGGGATACAACAACTCGCTCTGTGCCGTTAACGATGAAAGTACCGTTATCAGTCATCAGAGGGATTTCACCCATATAGACTTCTTGCTCTTTGATATCTTTAATTGCTTTGCTTGGTGAATCTTTGTCGTAGATGATCAGACGCACCTTGACGCGCAAAGGAGCAGCATAGGTAACACCACGCAATTGACATTCTTTCACGTCAAATGCAGGCTTTCCTAAGCCATAGCTAACATATTCAAGAGCTGCATTTCCGGAATAACTGACAATAGGAAATACGGATTTAAACGCAGCATGCAGACCAGTATCCTGTCGCTCTGCAGCAGCTGCTTCAGACTGTAAAAAACTCCGGTAGGAGTCCAACTGTATTGCCAGAAGATATGGAATATCCATAACTGGCTCTAGTTTGCCGAAATTCTTGCGAATTCGCTTTTTTTCGGTGTAAGAGTATGCCATCAGCAATCCCCAGCTTGTTCACCAACGGTGTGTCTGTGTGGTTGATCCGCCTTTGCGGCATGTCGGAAAGCAGTTATCAGCAGACATATCTAATAACTCCGACTTTCACTTCCTGTGCGCTCCATCTTCTAGGAGCCCCTTTGCTTTCGCAATGTCCAAACTGGCAAAAAGCACCAGCTAAAAACTTGTTCCCGTAAGACAGGAAAAGGCCGGTAACGTTTTCGCTACCAGCCATCAGGTATTGAACGGGGCTTGCCCATTCAATAGCGTAGATTACTTAACTTCTACGCTTGCGCCAGCTGCTTCCAGCTTGCCTTTGATTTCTTCAGCTTCATCTTTAGATACGCCTTCCTTAACAGGAGCAGGAGCACCATCAACTACGCCTTTAGCTTCTTTCAAGCCCAGGCCAGTGATTTCACGTACTGCTTTGATGACGTTAACTTTCTTGTCACCAGCACCTGCCAGGATTACGTCGAATTCAGTTTGCTCAGCAGCAGCTTCGCCACCAGCAGCAGCGCCGCCAGCAACAACTGCAGCAGCAGCAGATACACCGAATTTTTCTTCCATAGCTTCAATCAGTTCAACAACGTCTTTTACAGACATTTCAGCTACTGCATTGATGATATCGTCTTTAGTCAGAGACATGACTTTAATTCCTAATCTGTTGAGGCTTTGCCTCATTTAACCGTTAATTAGCTTTCTTAAGCAATGAGGCTTAAGCAGCTTCCTGTTCTTTTTGATCGCGCAATGCAGCCAAAGTACGTACCAGCTTGCCAGCAGATGCTTCTTTCAAAGTCATCATCAGCTTCGCAATAGCTTCGTCGTAAGTCGGCAGACTCGCCAATACTGCTACAGGCGTTACTTCGCCTTCGAACATAGCAGTCTTAAGTTCAAGCTTGTCATTCGCTTTAGCGAAATCGCCCAGAATACGCGCACCGGCGCCTGGGTGATCCATAGAGAAAGCGATCAACGTAGGACCAACAAAAGCGTCAGCCAGACCTTCAAATGCGGTCCCTTGAACTGCACGGCGAGCAAGTGTGTTACGTACGACTTTCAGCCATACGCCATTTTCGCGAGCAGTTGCACGCAAAGCAGTCATATCATTCACTGCTACGCCACGTGAGTCAGCAATTACAACTGACTGCGCGCTTTGCGCTTGCTCGGCTACTTCTGCAACAATTGCTTTTTTGCCTTCGAGATTCAGTGCCACTGAAAAATCTCCTGTTAACAACCCCCGAAAGGGTCAACCTATTTTCAACTCCGAAGAGTTGACCTGTTTTTAACGGCAACAGAGTAAGCTCATTGATGCGCTTAGATGCCGGTGACTGACGACCCTGTCGAAAGCCCCTTCATCAGGCACATCTTAAATATGTGCTCGGGTTACCGTCTGCGTAGGAAATTAAGAACCATGGTTCACCTACGGTCTTTGACTGCGCAGCCTGGAAGCTGCGCCCCAAAGTTCTTAGACGCTCAAAGAGCTCTGGTCGATAGTTACGCCAGGGCCCATTGTGCTGGAAAGAGAAATCTTCTTAAGGTAGACACCTTTAGCTGAAGCTGGCTTCAGTTTTTTCAGGTCTGCGATAAGCGCTTCTGCGTTTTCCTGGATTGCTTTTGCGTCGAAATCAATCTTACCGATGCAAGCGTGGATAATGCCGTTCTTGTCAGTACGGAAACGCGCCTGACCCGCTTTAGCATTCTTCACAGCTGTTGCAACATCTGCAGTCACAGTACCAACCTTCGGGTTAGGCATCAGGCCACGAGGACCCAACAGCTGACCCAGCTGACCTACAACGCGCATTGCATCTGGAGAAGCGATAACAACACCGAAGTTCAGATCGCCGCCTTTCATTGCTTCAGCAAGATCTTCCATGCCAACTACGTCAGCACCGGCTTCTTTAGCGGCTTCAGCGTTTGCACCCTGAGTGAACACAGCAACGCGAACGTCTTTACCCGTACCATTCGGCAGTACGGTGGAACCACGTACGTTCTGGTCAGATTTACGCGCATCGATACCCAGGTTAACAGAGATATCTACAGACTCTTTGAACTTGGCAGTGCCCAGCTCTTTCAGAATCGCTACAGCTTCTTCGAAGCCGTAAGACTGAGTAGGATTTACTTTTTCTTTCGCTAATTGAGCGCGTTTAGTTAACTTAGCCATTACTCAACACCCTCTACATTCAAACCCATGCTTCGTGCAGTACCTGCAATTGTACGAACCGCAGCGTCCATATCGGCAGCTGTCAGGTCAGGATCTTTTGCAGTTGCGATTTCTTCCAGCTGAGCACGGCTAACCGTACCTACTTTCTCGGTGTTTGGTCGACCGGAACCGCTTTGAATACCAGCAGCCTTCTTCAGCAGAATCGCAGCTGGAGGCGTCTTGGTAACAAACGTAAAGCTTCGGTCTGCATACACAGTAATAACAACTGGCACTGGCAGGCCTGGCTCAAGCTTTTGAGTTTCGGCGTTGAATGCTTTACAGAATTCCATAATGTTCACACCGTGCTGACCCAGAGCAGGACCAACTGGTGGACTTGGGTTGGCCTGACCGGCCTTAACTTGCAGCTTAATATAAGCTTCTACTTTCTTAGCCATGATAGCTTCCTATATTCGGGTACAAACGCATTACTGCTCCCCTGTTAAACAAATAGATACGACAAAGCCCGATCAACTGACCGGGCTTATGCACACACCTTAACTTCAGGTCTTTTCGACCTGCGAGAATTCCAGTTCGACCGGGGTTGCCCGACCAAAAATAGAGACAGACACCTGAAGGCGACTCTTCTCATAGTTAACTTTCTCAACGGTACCGTTAAAGTCTGCAAACGGACCATCGATAACACGGACAACTTCACCTGGCTCATAAATCGTTTTCTGAGTTGGCGAATCAGCACCATCTTTAACGCGCTGAAGAATCGCATCCGCTTCTTTAGTTGTCAGCGGCGCAGGCTTTTCTGCAGTACCGCCGATAAAACCCATCACCCGAGGAGTATCTTTAACCAGGTGCCAGGTCTCATCATTCATATCCATTTCAACCAGGACATAGCCCGGATAGAACTTACGCTCACTCTTGCGCTTCTTGCCGTCACGCATTTCAACGACAGATTCAGTAGGCACCAGGATCTCACCAAACAAATCCTGCATACCCTGCAGCTCAACCTGCTCTTTTAAAGAGCCAGCTACACGCTTCTCATAGCCCGAATAGGCATGAACCACATACCAACGCTTAGACATACAGCCCCCTCTTTAACCGATTATGAAAGATACGCCCCAGCCCAGAAGCATATCGACCAGCCAAAGCACTAAGGCGACCACTGCAACAAAAACAACCACAATACCGGTCGTCTGAATTGTTTCCTGACGGGTAGGCCATACAACCTTACGAACCTCGACCCACGCTTCTTTGCGCAGACGAGCAACCGTCTTACCCTTTTCAGTGGTCAGGGCAACACCAACAGCAGCGGCAAGCAAAACCAACACACCCACAACGCGCAAAATCAGAGACTCTGCAGAAAAATAGTAGTTACCGCCGATAGCTACAACAACTAACGCGACGACAACAAACCACTTCAATAAGTCCAACGCTTTGTTTGAGGAATTAACCTGTGCATTCATTCAGCAAGACACCTGTGCTGTCGATAATAATGTGGCAGGCCAGGAGGGACTCGAACCCCCAACTTTCGGTTTTGGAGACCGACGCTCTACCAATTGAACTACTGGCCTATGTTTAATTTGGGCGGCGGATTTTACGCCAACCAACGGTGCTTTACAAGCACTTAGCAGAACTCTTGACTATTCTATAGCAATCTAAAGTAATGCCTGCTTTCGAGGATGCGCATCTTATTGAAATTCAATGAGATTTTCCACCCTTTCTAAGAAAATACTTTAACTTGAAGGCACTTTCAGAGAAATAACCGCCTGGCCACGCCAAGCATTAACAGCACCTACCAAAAAGGGTGCCGAAGCACCCTCAATGTAGATATTCAACTAAAGGAATTAGTCGATAATCTTAGCTACAACGCCTGCACCAACAGTACGGCCGCCTTCACGGATCGCGAAACGCAGACCTTCATCCATAGCGATAGGAGCAATCAGAGTAACAACCATCTTGATGTTGTCACCTGGCATAACCATTTCTACGCCTTCTGGAAGCTCACAAGCACCCGTTACGTCAGTTGTACGGAAGTAGAACTGTGGACGGTAACCTTTGAAGAATGGAGTGTGACGACCACCTTCATCTTTGCTCAGTACGTAAACTTCAGACTCGAACTTAGTGTGAGGAGTGATAGAGCCTGGCTTAGCCAGTACCTGACCACGTTCAACTTCTTCACGCTTAGTACCACGCAGCAGCGCACCAATGTTCTCACCCGCACGACCTTCGTCAAGCAGCTTACGGAACATTTCAACACCTGTTACGGTAGTCTTAGTTGTTTCTTTAATACCAACGATTTCAACTTCGTCACCAGTATTAACGATACCGCGCTCAACACGACCAGTCACAACTGTACCACGACCAGAAATTGAGAATACATCTTCGATTGGCATCAGGAACGGCATATCAATCGCACGCTCTGGCTCAGGGATGTAAGAATCCAGAGCTTCAACCAAGGCTTTAACAGCAGTAGTACCCAGACCGTTGTCGTCTTTACCTTCCAGAGCCATCAGAGCAGAACCTGCAATGATTGGAGCATCATCACCTGGGAAGTCATACTGAGACAGCAGATCACGGATTTCCATCTCTACCAGCTCAAGCATCTCAGCGTATTCTTCAGAATCAACGCCACCACAGTCTTCAGCCAGCAGATCAGCTTTGTTCAGGAATACTACGATGTAAGGAACACCTACCTGACCAGACAGCAGGATGTGCTCACGAGTCTGAGGCATTGGGCCGTCAGTCGCACCACAAACCAGAATAGCGCCGTCCATCTGAGCAGCACCAGTAATCATGTTTTTCACATAGTCGGCGTGTCCAGGACAGTCAACATGTGCGTAGTGACGAGTCGGAGAATCGTATTCTACGTGTGAAGTCGCAATAGTAATACCGCGCTCACGCTCTTCAGGGGCATTATCGATACCAGCAAAGTCGATCGCTTCGCCGCCCCAAACCTCTGAACACACACGAGTTAACGCAGCAGTCAGAGTAGTTTTACCGTGGTCAACGTGACCAATTGTGCCCACGTTTACATGGGGCTTAGTACGCTCAAAAGTAGCCTTCGCCATATCAATCGCCTTTCAGGGTTAACTAAATTAACTAAATCGTATAATGCCAAAAAGGCAGTCACTTTAGTGCCTGCCTTAAAAAATTTCAATATGGTGCTCACGATGAGATTTGAACTCATGACCTCTCCATTACCAATGGAGTGCTCTACCACTGAGCTACGCGAGCAAAACACCTATAATGGAGCGGGTAGCGAGAATCGAACTCGCATCATCAGCTTGGAAGGCTGAGGTTCTACCATTGTACCATACCCGCTTACAACCCCTTCCCAAGGAAGGAGTGGTGGAGGGGGACGGATTCGAACCATCGAAGCTTACGCGGCAGATTTACAGTCTGCTCCCTTTGGCCACTCGGGAACCCCTCCAAACGGGCGCAAAGTCTGCCTCACTGCTTTTTCTATGTCAACCTCAAATATGAAGTTTTTCAATTAGAACAAGCACTTAGGCATCAAATCTCAACTTTGCCCATCACCTCGCATTGCGAGAGAGGCGGCATATTAGTGTCATAGTTTTTCAAATGCAAGCCTAATTGCAGTTAAAGCGAATAAATTTAGCGCCATCAAACTCAGAGAGCATTCCGGAGATCGATTCATCTGAAATTAACGCGGCTGATTGAGCATCAATTTCAAGAATTGCCGCATCTATGTAGCGCTTGTTCTCATAGACAGTTGCCGAGATATCCATTGTAAATAATTCATCACGCCGTCGATTTGCATTCTCAAGGCTCGAGAAAACCCCAAGCGACAGCGAATTAGCATGCTGGCCTGACGTTATTACATAACTTTCAACCCCGGATGCTTTCACTTCCTCGAGTTTGGTACGGGCCTCCTCCTGCGATACAAAAGGCCCCAGCAAAACCTGATAGTCGGTATTACTTAACTGCTTAACAACACGCTTCTCCGAAGAAACCTCCAGAGCCGCCAGCCTAGACTCAACGACTGAGTAGCTGTCCCCTTCCTTAAGCCCGGTAATACGGATGCACTGCAGAACCTTCTCCGGCTCTTTCTTTGGAGTCGACTTACCTACCTGCTCGAACCGCGCCTGCTGTGAAGCCGTTAATTCGAGGTTATTTAACGTTGCACTCAGCGTTTCTTCTGTGCCGCCGTCTTCTTGCGTGGAGCTCCAGTACTGAAAGCCAAACAGTGCCAGATTTAAAGATACCAGCGCGATCAAGATCCATTTCATGTTGTTGTCTCACCCAGAATTTTTAACTTCCAATATAAATACAGTCCATCGACCACCAGATTAGGCTGGTACAGAAAGGGCATGGAAAGGTGCCGTGAAATCAGGCCAGCATCCCCTCCGGTAATAATCAGCTGACTTTCATTACTGCCAAACCTTACCACAGTGGATTCAATCAGAGCGACCGCGCTATGAACCACACCATAGTTAATACAGGACCGGGTATCTATCCCCAAGCCCGGCGCATCCTCTAAAAGCACCTCCGGTAAATCCACCGTATTTTTGAACAGTGAACTGGCGCTCATTCTCAGGCCCGGAGCAATCAATCCTCCGGCATGCTGATTCGGGCTATTTAAGATATCCATGGTTAGCGCTGTTCCGGCATCGGCAATCAACAGGCGGTGATAATCATCGGAAAATAACGCCCGTGCCTGCAGCATAGCCAGCCACCTGTCGACCCCTAAACGGGACACATCCTCGTAGGCCAGGGTCAGATCACCAAAGCCCTGCTCTACGGTACAACGAGCCACGGCAATTTCCAGACTATCGGCAGCTGTGGTTATTTCCTGCCTGGCACCGGCAACGGAAGAATAGACCACGGAGGCTGGCTGGTTGTCAGTAAAGAACCGCTGCACTTCAGCATAAGGCAACACCCCGTATTCACCCTGGTAGCGATACTTGGCCCGGGTATTTCCACAATCAAGATAAAGCGTGTTTTCTAGCTCCACCTTACCGATACCTCACCGCCGTTAAATAAAACAATGCTTCCGTTGTCATCCAGCAACCTCAACTGACCGCTCTCATCCACGCCGGCCCCGGTACCGAGAATTTCCTGATCACCCTTTATTACCTTAATAGGCCGGCCCTGTAGCAGATCCATCTCGGACCATCGATCCAACAGCCAACTCGTACCCTGCTGTTCAAATTCGTAGAAACTGGAAACAATGCGGTCGACCAGCCGAGCCAGGAGTTCAGTTCTGGAAAACGCCTTACCGCAAACCTGAGCCAATGAGGTGATTCCTGCTGCGCTCTGAGTGGTCAATTCCGGCTCACTGAAAACATTCATACCCACGCCAATGACCAGCAGGACGTCATCCGGTGGAGAGCCCTGAAGCTCACACAATATGCCGGCAATCTTGCAGTCGTTGACATAGATATCGTTCGGCCACTTAATCTTTGCCTCCACCTCAAAGGATTCAGTCAATTCCGCAGCAATAGCGTAGCCCACCAACAGGCTCGACATATACAGCTGAGGCATCGGGATATGCCCCTTGTAGCCGAGGCTGAACGCGAGATTCGAACACGGAGGGTTTTCCCAGCTGCGTCCTCTTCGGCCACGCCCCTGCGTTTGGTGCTCGGTCGTGAACAATTTCCACTTACCTGGTTCGTAATTTGCTTTAATAGCCGTGTCATTTGTAGACGGGGATTGAACCGAGATATCCACCTGAGACAGGCGGTTTCGAACCTCGGGTGACAGGCCGGCCAGTAGCTCTTTGTAGTCCAACATCTGAACCGGAGACAAAAGCCGGTAGCCACGGCCTTTTACCTTATTGAACTCCATCCCGCTTTTCTCAAGCAGCTTGATCCATTGCGAAACCGTAGCCCGGGTAACCCCCAACTTCGAGGCCAACGCCTCACCAGACCAAATTTTGTGGTCTGAAAGGGCATGTAAAAGCTTTATTTTTTGTTCCAATCTGACTGCCTTAAGTCACACAACATGGTGAACTGGTGAGTTTTATTACCCAAAATGGAGCGCAATCCCTGATCTTAACTGTTTATTGACAAAAAATTGCCGAACTTTTAAACAAGTTTGCAAGATAAGCTAAAAATTTTCTCACATTCCTGTATAGTACCGCTCGATTTTCTCCTGACTAATTTTTGAGAGCAAACATGGCAGATTTATCTCACTACAGAAACATCGGTATCTTCGCACACGTTGATGCCGGTAAAACTACAACTACCGAGCGTATCCTTAAGCTGACTGGTAAAATTCATAAGACCGGTGAAGTACATGATGGTGAATCCACTACGGACTTCATGGAGCAGGAAGCAGAGCGCGGTATTACTATTCAGTCTGCTGCTACGACCTGTTTCTGGAAAGACCACCGCCTGAACATCATCGATACTCCAGGACACGTTGACTTCACTGTAGAAGTATATCGTTCTCTGAAAGTATTGGATGGTGGTGTTGGCGTATTCTGTGGTTCTGGCGGTGTTGAGCCTCAGTCAGAAACCAACTGGCGTTATGCGAACGAATCTGAAGTTGCACGTATCATTTTCGTGAACAAGCTGGACCGTATGGGTGCCGATTTCTACCGCGTTGTAGAGCAGGTACGTAAGGTTCTGGGCGCAAACCCACTGGTTATGACCCTGCCTATCGGTATTGAAGATGACTTCGTAGGTGTTGTAGACGTACTGACCAAGAAAGCCTACGTATGGGACGATACCGGCCTGCCTGAAAACTTTGAAGTTCAGGACGTACCAGCGGACATGGTTGACGACGTTGACATGTACCACGAGCAACTGATCGAAACAGCGGTTGAAGTTGACGATGACCTGATGATGGCCTACATGGAAGGTGAAGTACCTTCTGTTGAGCAGATCAAAACCTGTATCCGTAAGGGTACCCGTGATCTAACCTTCTTCCCGACGTTCTGTGGTTCTGCATTTAAGAACAAAGGTGTTCAGCTGGTACTGGACGCTGTTGTTGATTACCTGCCTGCGCCAACTGAAGTTGATCCACAAGATCTGACTGACGAAGAAACCGGTGAACCAACAGGCAAAGTTGCAACCGTTTCTACTGACGAGCCGTTCCGCGCGCTGGCGTTCAAAATCATGGACGACCGCTTCGGTGCTCTGACCTTTATCCGTATCTACTCGGGTGTTCTGAACAAGGGTGACACCATCCTGAACTCAGCAACCGGTAAAACCGAGCGTATCGGCCGTATGGTTGAGATGCACGCAAACGACCGTACCGAACTGTCTTCTGCTCAGGCAGGCGACATTCTGGCCGTTGTTGGTATGAAGAACGTACAGACTGGTCACACCCTGTGTGATCCGAAGAACCCTTGTACTCTGGAACCAATGATCTTCCCTGAGCCGGTAATTTCTATTGCCGTTAAGCCTAAAGACAAAGGCGGCTCTGAGAAAATGGGTGTTGCGATCGGTAAACTGGTTGCTGAAGACCCATCGTTCCAGGTTGAAACCGACGAAGATTCCGGTGAAACGATCCTGAAAGGTATGGGTGAGCTGCACCTGGACATTAAAGTCGACATCCTGAAGCGTACTTACGGCGTTGAACTGGAAGTTGGTCAGCCACAGGTTGCTTACCGTGAAACGATCACAGCTGCTGTTGAAGATTCTTATACCCATAAGAAACAGTCTGGTGGTTCTGGTCAGTTCGGTAAGATCGACTACCGTATCCGTCCTGGTGAGCCAGGCTCAGGCTTCAAATTCCAGTCAACCGTTGTTGGCGGTAACGTTCCTAAGGAATTCTGGCCTGCAGTAGAGAAAGGCTTTGCTAGCATGATGGAAGAAGGCGTACTGGCCGGCTTCCCTATGCTGGATATGGAAGTAGAACTGTACGATGGTAGCTACCACGCAGTTGACTCCTCTGCGATCGCTTATGAAATCGCAGCTAAAGGCGCTTTCCGTCAGTCTATTCCTAAAGCCAAGCCACAACTGCTTGAGCCGATCATGAAAGTAGACGTGTTCAGCCCAGAAGATAATGTTGGTGATGTTATCGGTGACCTTAACCGTCGTCGCGGCATGATCAAAGACCAGGAAGCTGGCCCAACTGGCGTGCGAATCAAAGCAGACGTACCTCTGTCTGAAATGTTCGGCTACATCGGTCACCTGCGTACAATCACTTCTGGCCGTGGTCAATTCTCTATGGAATTCAGCCACTACATGCCTTGCCCTAACACAGTGGCAGAAGCTGTAATTGCAGAAGTTAAAGAGCGTAAAGCTGCTGCTAAGTAATTAGCCAGTTCACGTTTTAGAAACCCGAGTGCGAAAGCCCTCGGGTTTTTTATTGCCTGTAGAAAGGCGCTAGATGTTAGATGTTAGATGCTAGATGCTAGATGCTAGATGCTAGATGCTAGATGCTAGATGCTAGATGCTAGATGCTAGATGCTAGATGCTAGATGCTAGATGCTAGATGCTAG
>NZ_SLZR01000017.1 GCF_004341165.1 Reinekea marinisedimentorum | reverse complement strand
AGCCAGGGCTTCAAGTTGCTCTTTGTTCATAGTGCTTATCCTTAGCCTTTGCAGGCAATGATGATAAGCAGTTACACAAATTTATCTACAGGCTCCTAACCGGGGCTTTCTTATTCCTACTGAAACACCACCGGAATCTCCACGTTACTCTTCACCTTAACCCCCTTCACATCCGCCGCCTCAAACTGCCATACGGCCGCCTGGGTTAAAGCCGCATCATCCAGCACCAGTTGACCGGAAGATTTATAGATAAACAGACCCTGAATTTCTCCGGATTCATCCACCAGCCCGCGTAACACTACAGTGCCTTTCAGGCGTTTTCGCTTTGCCTCTAAAGGCTTAACGACCACGGGCACCTGGCCTGCGAACTTCGCAGCAGAGTATGCACCATCGTAATAAAGGGTTATTTCCTCCGCTACCGGTGCTTCAGATGTGCTTGCTGCACTGCTGGTTTCAGGCTCCATAATTTCTGCTTCTGCTTCTGCTTCTGCTTCTGCTTCTGCTTCTGCTTCTGCTTCTGCTTCTGCTTCTGCTTCTGCTTCTGCTTCGGTGTTAGCGGGCGTCTTTGGCTCTACTTCCGTCGGTTCAGCCTCGGTTTTTATTGTGGGGGCTATTGCTGAAGGTTCGACAACAGGTTGCTCAACCGACTCTGGTTTTGCTGATTGGCTTTTTGGCACAGCAACATCCGTAGGTGCCACGCTTACCTGTGATTCAGCAACCGTGCTTATTTCGTTACTCACTGCTGGCTGTTCTGCCGTACTTGGCTCAGGAGCCGGGCTGGTCTTTTGAGGTTCTGCAGTAGCGGGCTTGGTTGTCTGATTTTGCTCGGTAGGTGCAGTAGCCTTGCGGACTTGAACATTGACGGTGGCAACCTTGTCTACTGCCGGTTCAGATTTGAAATCCGGCCAGCGTACAAAAAATAACACTGCAAAATGCAGCAGGAGTGACAGCGTGAGGACCACTGCTATCGACCGTAGGTCGTACTTTTTGTGTAAAGGAAATGTGTTGACGGGTTCGGTTGGCACTCTATAATCGCTGCAAAATTCAGGTGACGTTGTTACTTAGTAGCGTGTTTAAACGGGAAACCAGTGTAAATCTGGTACTGCCCCCGCAACGGTAAGAAAGAGTAAACCATCGGCATTAAACAAACCACTGCGAAAGCGGGAAGGGTTAATGGCCGACAGCAGGCATGTCTTGCTGGCTTTTTCGAGTCCGGATACCGGCCTGATTCATTCTTTGAGTACGGTGGGTGCATGTTTCTAAAGGTTCTTCGCGCAGGTAGTGCTGTTGCATTACTGATCAGCGTATTACAAACCTCTTATGCAGAAGACGACGTCAGTACACTTTCAACGGTGTACTCCGAGTTTGTGCCTGCCTATACCACCTACCCAGAGTTTTCGACATCCGCGGTTACCGTAATCTCCAGTGACGACTTTAGCGCCAGCGACATCACCGTGGCTGATGTTTTAGAGCAAGCCCCCAGCGTACAGATTCAGGAAACCGGTGAAACCGGTAGTTACTCGTCTATACGTGTTCGTGGCGCGCCCAGCCAGCAAACGCAGATTTATATCGATGGTGTTATACAGCCGAATGTCGCCGGTGAAGGTGGCAACCTGAATAACCTGTTACTGAATGATGTTGAGCGCATTGAGATTTATCCGGGTAGTTCGCCGACGTTGCTGATGCAGGGGAGTCCGGGTGGGGCGGTGAATATTGTGCGGAAGCAGAATACCACTAGTGCTAGTCATTTACTTTTTGAACTCGGTAGTTTCGATCATGTTCGTACAGCCGGAGGCGGTAACGTTGTTGACGGTAATTGGAGCAGTAGCGCCAGCTTTGAAGTTCTGAATGTTGAAAACGACTTCGAATTTACTAATGACGCGAATACGCCGGACGACGACTCAGATGACTATACAGACACGCGAAGTAACGCTGCCTACCAGTTGGCTAATATTACAGTAGCGACTAGTTATCAACAGGATGAAAACCAGTACTCCATCGCATTAAGTTACTTCGAAAGTAAGAAAGAATTACCAGACTATCAAAACAGTGATATTGAAGAAGCCTATTACGATCAGACTGATATTAGTGCTTTGTTTTCTGCGAACCTTAATCAATGGGCTGAGGGCGTTGATTCGTCCATCCGAATTCAATTGTTGGATAATCAAGGTCACTACTATGATCCTGATTCGGCAATCGGTTGGAACGCTAATGATAGTGAAGATCAACTGTTAAGTGCTCAGATTAATCAAACGACATCTAAATCTTTGGAAGCAGGCGTTGTTTCGCTGAGCAATTCATTGAGTCATGATTGTTTCACTCTGGAAGACTCTATCGAGGGGACAACCGTCGATGCAAGTCGAAGTCAATTTTCTTCAGCGCTTTCTTCTGAATGGTTCATTAACAAGCTAACCGCTACTGCCAGTCTAAGGCACCTAATATATCGTGATGACTCCGGTGATGAGTCAGACAGCAGCAATCTTTATGGCGGGCAGCTTGGGTTGCGGTATGACCAAAACAAGGTAAGTGTCCAGTCGGGTCTGCAATATTCGTATCGAGTAGCTAATTTAATTGAACGCTATGGCAACATCGGTTCATTTGTTGGGAATGATGAACTAGAAAACGAACAGGCTATCAGTACTGATATTGCATTCGGGTATACAGCGAACTCATACCAGACAAGCTTGACTGCGTTTTACCGCTATAGTGAAAACCCTATTATTGCGATTTACAGTTCTGGCGGTGTTGGTCAATACATCAATCTTGAGAGTGCTGAGTATATTGGGCTTGAATGGCAGCTGGAAAAGAGCTGGCAGACCATTCGCTTGAGTAGCATTGGCTCCGTGCAAGACAGCATTATTCATTCACAGGTTTCCAGTTACGATGGAAACCAGGTTCCTGGTTATTACCCACTATCCCTTAAACAAAGCATCAGTTGGAATGTCACTTCAAGTTGGCAGGCTGGCTTAAGCCATGTTTACGAAGATGGGCTCTATTATGACCGGGCAAATTCAACTAAAGCTCCAACTAAAGAGGTTGTGAACGCAGAGCTGGTATGGCGTAAATCGCCTTGGCAGCTCTCAGCGAAAGTTGAAAACCTTTTTAATGACTATTACCTCGATTACGACCGCAAGGTAGTACCAGGTCGTTCATATACGATCACACTTGAATTTAAATAAGGAGTTAGAGTTTGAAAAGATTACTTTTAGTTGGGCTGACCTTAAGCCTGCTCGGTTGTTTCGATGATAGCAGTAGTACTTCTGGTGATGCCTATATCGATGCTAGCCTGGCCATCGCTACGCAAACATCAGACTATGAAACCTCTGACATTGCTCTGGCCAACTATGACGACAATAACCAAGTTATTGAAGGTGACCTTGCGACAACAAACCCGGCGGATATCGGAATCACTATTTACAACGGTGATGTTTACCGGATTGGTCGTTACGGCTATGACAATTTAACCAAGTTTTCCTGGGATGCTGACTTAGAAGAGCTTGTTTACCAATGGCAATATAGTGTTCAGGCTGATGATGGTAC
Organism: Reinekea marinisedimentorum; assembly: GCF_004341165.1. Lineage (GTDB taxonomy): Bacteria > Pseudomonadota > Gammaproteobacteria > Pseudomonadales > Natronospirillaceae > Reinekea > Reinekea marinisedimentorum. The sequence continues at coordinate 68,939 of NZ_SLZR01000017.1, read as the reverse complement.
TGGTAATCCTCAAGACTATATAGTTTATAATTCTAATGTTGGTTATATCTCACTGTATGATTCAGCATACTTACTGAAAGTGAATCCTTCGGAAACTAATGCAGATGATTTTATTCTCAGTGAGATCAATCTGTCTCAATTTGCTTACTCTGGAACCTATCCGAACATGACCGATATGGTAATCGTGGGCGACAAACTTTATGTTTTGTTAGAGCGCCTTGATGGGTGGAATGTGGTAGATGAATCGTGGGTTGTGGTTTTGGATGCTGAAACTGGGAATATTGTTAAGCCAAATGATAGTTCCAGCATTTTTGATCCAAGTATGGATACGCTAACGAGTGACTATTACATCAATCTTGGTACTAGTAACGCGGGTAACTTCTCAGTTTATAACGACACCGTCTATGTTGTAGGGCGCGGAGATTATTACAATAGTGCTGGCGCCAAAGCTGACGACAGTGCCATCGTTTCATTTGTTCCAAATGATTCCGGAGATGATATTGTAGTTACAACGCTTATAGATGAATCCTATGATGATGGCAGCATTACTATTGAAGGTAATATCTACAGCGTTAATGTGAATAACGATGGTGATATTTACTTCTCTACATATGTTTCCTGGGGAAGCAATAATGTTTACTTTGCTGATAGCTTGGGTGGAAACGTAGCTCAGATAGACTTGGGTGATTCCAGTTCTTATAACGTTTCAGATATCGCCAATGGTGGCTCTTATGTATATATTTCAGTTCATGCTCAATTTGACGGCACCGAAGAGCCCGGTATAAAAGTTTTTGATCCAACGACCTCTGCGGTTAGTGATCGCTTGTATGGTGTGGAGGATGACCTGTTCATTCAGACCACCTACAACCCAACCCAAATCGAAGTCTTTTAATCAAAAGAAAATTTTAAAAAGGGAGCTTAGCTCCCTTTTTTATCCCCGCAAAATGTGCAAAACCCGAACGCTCTCTTTACGTAACAGCCGACCCCAAGCCCAAGCAACTCTATATCATTGCGCCCAATTTACCTTTGGAGTTCTGCAATGAAAAAACTGGCCTTAGCCATTTCGCTATTCACCCTGTGCAGCTGCATGGAAGGCGATTTGAATGTCACCACCGATATGGATGGCTTTGAAGAGCGGTTAGTGCTGGCGGCGACCAATTCCAGTGGCTCCAAATCTTACGTCATATTTATTGGCGATACCGATGAAGACGAGGATGTGGTGTTTGGGGATGAGTCCAATGAGGGTGAAGAGGCGATCACCACCGATGATATTGTGATCTCGGTATACGATGAAGACGCCGACTACGTTTACTACCTGAATCAGGACGACGATGAAATTGCCCGTGTTTACTACAGCGATAGCGCTGAAGAGATCTGGCTTTCTAACAGCATGAGTGTTGAAGCGAAAGACGGTGAAGGTAACCCATATGACTTCTTAAAACTCAGCAGCACGATGAGTTATGTTGCGCTTTACGATTCTAAATACCTGATTCAGGTTGATACTTCCCAGGCAGATGAAAGCGACTTTATCACTAATCAGCTGGATTTATCTGACTTTACCTACAGCTCCAGTCATTCGAAGGCGGTCGATCTTGTTGAAGCCAATAATCTGACCTACGTCTTGCTGGAAAAATGCAGCAATGAATACTCCTGTGTTGTACTGGTCGATGAAAACGACGATGACGAGCCCGTTTTTGTCTCACACAATGAAGAGCAGGAAGAATATGACCCCAGTGAAGACAGTGTCAGCAGCATTACCCTCTCAGATTATTACATTAATTTAGGTGTGACTGGTGCAACTCAAATGCATGTGGAAGATGATTTGGTCTTTGTTGCTTCGCCCGATGGCATTGTTCGTATTGGCGATGTATCCGGTGAGTTTGATGCTGACGATTACAACGACGGTGAAGAAAATTACATGGTCACAATGTTAGTGGATGCAGACTACGCCAATGACGATGTTGATGATGGCGTGGGTTATCTGGAGGGTGAAATTGACAACCTGGTGCTGATCAGTGATGACGAGTTTTACTTTTCCACCCTGGTGGATACAGAAGATTACAACGTCTATCACTATACCAAGAGTGACGACAACGATGATGCCTATGACGACGAAGACTACACCATTGAAGCGGTTACTCTGGATGATGATGGCAACACCTATGAAGTCTGCAGCCTTGGTTATGATTCGTTTTTCGATCACGTTTACATTGGCATCGGGGCGTCTACCGGTTCAGATGAAGATGGCCTGATGACGATCGACCTGTACGGTGACGAGGGCGAAAACGCGGTTGATGAGGATCTGTTTATTGATACCACCTATAAACCCACTCAAATTGAAGCACTGAATTAGCCCGCTCTACAGCGGTAACCAAAACAGAAAAGGAAGCGATGGCTTCCTTTTTGTATAGCGTCGCTCTGGCCCCTTCGCTAATCCACATCTAGCTGCAGCAGGGCGGCGATAAAGGCAACCCGGCTGCTACTGTCACGCGGTGCCTGCACCAGAACCCGTCCGCTGTTTTGCACAATCACCATCTTTGGCCCTAGCCATTCACTGACCGCCTTATTGATGTTGTTCGCAGTTTGATAGCTGGGGCTATGAAGATCCAAGCGAATGTAGTCATCGCTGATGTTTTCATTCGACTCTACATTCAGCCCGTCAATCACAGTGACCAGGTTGCCTATGGGTTCGGCGCGGGCCACAGAAATGAACAGCAGGATGAGAATAATTCGGTACATAAACTAGCTTCCTGTCGCAGTCGTTTGTTGAAAAGTTTAGCAGCCAATTCAAACGGCAATGAGTCTCATCCTGATGTTCATGAATGGACTAGTTAATAAACCATTAAAAAATTTTGTTTTAGCCGGTGTAAAAGTGAGTAACTTGCGCTGAAAGCCTTTTAGTTACCGCACCCGAGCGATGTCAATCGATTTTTTCCACTAAATGAGTCGTTCACAGAACGTTTTTGAATTTCAATTTGGCAAGGTTAATTAATTCAATATAAATAGCTCTAAGTTATTGTTTTTCTTTGATTTTTAAAGTTCGAAACAGCGCTGATTAAAATTGAAACAATCGCCAGAGTCCCCGTATTCTGGGGGCTTAGCTAAGTTTTAAAAAGATTATCCAAAGAGTTATCCACAGATTCAGTGTGTAACTTTTGAATGAGGCTTTGTTGTGCGTTTTTTGTACCAAAGCACCAATTTAGTGTTTAGTACTTCCAGAATTTGGGCAGAAACAGCACCAAAATGGTGAGGTATTCCAAACGGCCGAGTAGCATTGCAAAGGCCAGCAATCCGGTACCGAAATCGTTCACCGGTATGAAGTTACTGGAAAGCTCGCCAAAGGCCGGGCCGGATACATTCAAACAGGCACTGACGGCCGATATAGACGACCACAGATCCAAACCGGTGGTCATCAACAGTAGGGTTAAAACCACGGCAGAAAGAATGACAAAGAAGATAAAGGCGAGCGTATTGCGGGTTACGGAATCCTCTACAGCTTTGCCCTGATAGCGAATGGAAAATATACCGTAGGGATGCACCAGGCGGCGGATTTCGCGACGCACCAGCTTGAACAGGATAACAATGCGGATGATCTTGCTGCCACCGGCGGTTGAGCCGGCACAGCCACCCAGATAGCCACTGACCACCAGCAGAAACAGCGCGGCTAACGGCCAGCTGGTGAAGTTTTCTGCCCCGAAGCCGGTGCTGGTCATAAAGGAGATCAGTAGAAAGGTGGCGTGATTCAGTTTGTGCAACGGGCTTTCATCGGTAATTGAGCTGTAGATGGTGGCAAAAACCGCCAGGCTGAGAGCGGCAACAATAATAAGAAAGGTACGGGTCTCTTCGTTGTGCCAGTAAATAGAAAACTTCTTGCTGTGGAAGAAGTGAAAGTGCAGCGCAAAGTTAAGTGCGCCGGCAATCATGAAGATGTCGCTGATAATGTAAATCAGCTCACTCTGGAAATACCCCAGGCTGTCGTCATGGGTAGAGAAGCCGCCGGTGGAGACGGTTGAAAAGCTGTGGCTGATGGCATCAAACCAATCCATACCGGCAAAGTGATAAGAAATGGCACACAGTACGGTTATGGCACCATAAACAACCCACAGGTACTGCGCAGTGCTGACGGTGCGCGAAACCAGTTTATCGTCCTTCATCGGGCCGGGAACTTCCGCTTTCAGCAGCTTCATGCCGCCGACGTTTAACGCCGGCAGTACGGCCACAACAAAGATAACAATGCCCAGCCCGCCCATCCATTGCAGAAACTGCCGGTACAGCAGAAAGGTGGGGGGCATGTCGTCGAGCCCGGTCAAGATGGTTGAGCCGGTTGTGGTTAAGGCACTGAAAGATTCAAACACCGCGTCAACCGCACTGACCTTTGCGACTTCCGCAATGGGGATGGCCGCGCACAGGCCGGTAATCAGCCAGGCAAACACAGCAAAGAAGGGGGCAACGCGCACCTTAATAACAATCGGGCGGTGCTTCACCACAAGCCATAACAGGAACGCCACGGCGGAAAGCTGCGCACCGGGCACAACGAAGACGTTGCGCTGATGATCGTGAAAGATAAAAAGCGACAGATAGCCAAAAACAATGAACATGACGCCGACGACGGTCAGCGGCAGAATTGAAAGTGAAACAATGCTGTGCAGGTGCACCATCGCATAGCTGTTGCCGGGCCAGCGAGGGTTAAAGCCTGAGCGGTTTTTTCGGGTTTTGCCGGTGTTCTTGCGCTCAGACTGATCCAGTTTCGCGTAAAGCGTCACAAGCTCGCCATTCCTTCTTTTCCATACCAGTAGCCATTGCAGTATGACGCAGAGGAGGCCGGAGAAGCCAGACCCGTTTCGCCGGAAAGTGCTCGTGCATAAGTATGAATAATTTCCGACATATCCGGCTGGCTGGGCACAACACGAACCGCATCAACACCCATGTCTGCCAGTGTGGGCAGCTCGGCGAGTAAATCCAGAATCAGGCCGCTTTGGGTTTGAATACCATTGAGGTTGAACAGACGCTGATCTTCACGGCTGTCGACCGGGATGCCGGTCGGGTACTCAATGCAGACCTTTTTGCAGGCGTCTTTAGGGCGGTCAACTGCGCGTGCGGTAAAGCAGCGGGCAGAAAGCGCCAGCGGCAGGTAGCCGTGCACCATCACTTCGGTTTTTATATTGAGTTGCTCGCGTTTAATATCGGCCAGCAAGTCTGAAAGTTCTTTTTGGCCCAGCTCAACCGGCAGAGTCCAGCGGCTCAGGCCATCCTGAGCGAGCAGCTTCAGGGTTTCAACATTGTAGATATTCAGGAACGGCCCACCGGTGAAGGCCTTGCCGTTCTGGTACAGATATTCGGCAGCACTGAGGTCGTTGGCTTCAACGGTGATATCAGATTGCTCACACAGGCTGCGAATGGCTTTCAGTTCCGATTCCGCTTCGACCAGAGCCAGTGTGCTGATCGCCACCTCTTTGCCGGCGGCCTGCAATTGCCTGGCGATGTCGAGCCAGTCTTCGGTGCGCATTTCGCGTCGCTTTGAGCAGACGGTTTCACCCAGGCAAATACGGTCTACCGGCCAGCTTTGAGCCTGTTGATAAAAATCGAGTACAGTTTGTTTTGGCCAGTAAAAAGGAATAGGCGCAAGAGTCAGTTTCATATTCGTGTTCCTTATTGCCAGTCGCGTTCGTAAGCGCCAATCGTGGTTTGCGAGCCTTCGGAAACCTCCAGTAGCTGGCTGCGCCATTTTTCATCCACAGTGAAGGCATCCTGATTGGCCATGTAGTGATCAATCGCCTGACGCCAAACCTTAACCACCTGACCGACATAGGCCGGGCTGCGCTGGCGGCCTTCAATCTTCAGGGCTTTAACGCCGGCGGAATGCAATCGCGGCAGAATATCCATGGTGTTCAGGCTGGTGGGTTCTTCCAGCACGTTAAACTGCTTACCCAGGGCCTTAAAGCGGCCCTTGCACAGGGTTGGGTAGGCTGCGTTTTCTTCTTTGCTGTAGCAGTCGATCAGCGCCCCGTTCAGGCGGGCATTGAGTTCATCGCCTTTGTTTTCCCAGGAGACATATTTAGCCGGAGAGCAGGCGCCCACCGTATTGGGGGATTCACCGGTCAGGTACGAGCTTAAATAGCAGCGGCCCTCGGCCATGACGCACAGACTGCCAAAGGCGAATACTTCCAGCTCTACCGGGCTGCTATCGGCCAGCGCTTCTACCTGTGGCAGTGATAACACCCGCGGCAGCACCGCGCGTTTGATGTTGAAATGGCGTTTATAGAATGAAAGCGCTCCGGCATTGGTGGCCGAAGCCTGTACCGACAGGTGCAGGTTTTGCTGCGGGTGGTTTTTGGCGACATGCTCAAGTACGGCATTATCGGCGGCGATGATGGCATCGGCACCCAGCTCTACCGCATAGTCTGCGGCCTGCTGCCACTTCGACCAGTTTTCGCTGTTGGCAAAGGTGTTGATTGCAATAAAAAGTTTTACGCCTTTTTCCCTGGCAAGTGTCAGCGCCTTTTGTGCCGCCTTATCATTAAAGTTCAAACCGGCAAAATGGCGGGCATTTGTTTCGTCTTTAAAGCCCATGTAGACTGCATCGGCACCGTTTTCAACAGCCGCCTTAAACGCATTAAGACTGCCTGCAGGACAAACTAATTCCATTGCTTTCTCTTTGGTAAAAAAAGAGGCGAGTGTAATCCTGCTGGGTAGAGCCGCATTGATGAGTATCAATATCGAGCGGCCGAAGAATGAGTAGGGTCGTGCTTTTACCATGAGTGATACCGATAATGGCATTTGATCCAACCGGCCTTTCCAAAGACGTTCTGGCAAAACTGAACGAGACAGTTAAGCCCAAAGTTCAAAAAGTAACCCGCACTGTTAAGCCGATTGAGCGCCTGGCTTCCGGCGGTTCTATTGTGCTTTCCGGCCTGCCGAAATCGGTTCAGGCGCAGGCGCTGGCACCGGTTTTAAACCACGCCCTGGCTGAGCTGATCGAAAACGGCGATTTTGATTTTCTCGAAAACCGCTGCTGTGCTATCGCCGTGCGTGACCGTAATCTGGCCTGGCACATTGGCTTTGATGGCGCACGCCTGCTGGTCGATCCGGAGCTAACGCCGGATGTGGTGATCAGCGCGAACGTTCCTGCTTATTTGAATCTGATCAGCCAGCATGCCGACCCGGATACGCTGTTTTTCCAGCGTAAGCTGTCCATTGAAGGCGATGTGGAGATGGGCCTGAACGTGAAGAACCTGCTGGACGCGCTTGATGAAGACGATTTACCCGCCGTCTGGCGAAAGGCAATGGCTGCCCTGCGGCAGTTGATCGGTTTGGAAGCCGACGAATAAACTGTATAGAGCCTCGTTTAAAAAGACCGATTAGGCGTCTACAGTTATAACAATAATGAAACTAATAAAACGCATCAGGTAAATTGATATGAAATTCAGCCTCCGCCAACTTCAGGTTTTTTATCTGGTCGCGACGCACAATAGCGTGTCACTGGCGGCCAAAGAACTGGATATCAGCCAGTCGGCAGCCAGTATGTCGCTTTCCCAGCTTGAAACCCTGCTGGATAAACCCCTGTTTACCCGAAAGGGTCACCGCATGGAGCTGACCAGCTGGGGTGAGTGGCTGCGGCCATTGGCGCATGATTTACTGGCCACCGGTACCCGCATTCAGGCTGGTATGCAGGATATGGATCTGGTGAGTGGCTCTATGGCATTAGGCTCCAGCCAGACACCGGCACTGCACCTGGTGCCACAGCTGATCTCTCAGCTGGATAAAGACTTCCCGAGGCTCGCCATTGAGCTGGGTGTTGAGAATACTGAGCACGTTATTGATGGCTTGCTGGATTTCCGTTACGACCTCGGCCTGATCGAAGGCCACTGCGATGATGAGCGTGTTGAGCGCAGCATCTGGTGCAACGATGAGCTGGTTATTGTGGCCTCCGCCGATCACCCGCTTTCAAGCCTGGATGAGGTTTCTTTTGAGCAGCTCAGCCAGGAGCGCTGGGTACTGCGTGAGCCCGGTGCCGGTACCCGCGAGGTATTCGATCTGAATATTCACAAGCACATTGATCAGTTGCAGGTACACCGTGAATACGATCAGGCCAGTGTGATTCTGGAGCTGGTGAAGAATGCTGAGTACCTCAGCGGCCTCAGTTCCCGCTCGGTTCAGCCGTGGGTGGATGCCGGCGCGGTGTGCATACTGAACGTGCCGGAATTAAATATGGAACGGAAGTTTTCGTTTATCTGGCGTAAGCAGGATTCCGAAAACCCGGCCAGGGATATCGTTATCGAAGCCGCCAGAAAGCTCGTAGAGTAACCTCTAATTTCACACCCGGAGTTACAGGGTGGCCTGCAACTCCCGCTGGCATCAAGCCGAACCACTAGCATCTAGCATCTCACGTCTCACATCCAACGCCTCACGCCTTCAGCCACGCGCCACCACCCGGCACTTCCTGCTTAGGTGTTCGGGAACTCGGCCTTCGGCCTCAAACACCCCTCGGCACCTGCGCAGAAAGTTCCGGCCGGTAGCTCTGATACACCTTGCGTCTAGGATCTAACATCTAACATCTAACATCTAACATCTAACATCTAACATCTAACATCTAACATCTAACATCTAACATCTAACATCTCACGTCTCACATCCAACGTCTCACATCCCCCTACGTCCTAAAAATCGTCTGAATAACATGAAAGCCAAACTTGGTCTTCACCGGCCCGTGAATCTCTAATACCTTCTTCTTAAACACCACATCATCGAAGGCTTTGACCATCTGGCCGCGGCGGAATTCCCCCAGGTCACCACCTTTTTTACCCGATGGGCAGGTGGAGAATTTCTTCGCCAGTTTGCCGAAGTCTTCGCCTTTATTCAGGCGCCTGATGATGTCTTCAGCCTGTTCGCGTGTTTTTACCAGTATGTGCCGGGCGCAGGCGGTATTAGCCATGAGGGTATCCTTCAGTAGATAAGAGTGCCGAGTGCAATTGATGCGACGATGCCGGGAATGCCGGCAATGAGAAAGCGAAACGCCCAGCTGCTGGCGTGCATAACCAGTTGTGGGTCGGTGATGATGACTTCATTGCGGTTCCATTCTTTCTTAACCCGTTTGGTGCTCAGCCGCATGATGGTCGATACACACCAGAAGAAAATACCGGTCAGGAACAGAGCATCGACCGGCTTAACGCTGCTCATGGCGGGTATCAGCCAGTAACAGAGGGCCAGTAGGGCTCCGGCAATGGCATTGGCTATTAGGGTGAACGTAACAATTTGGCGCATGGCTTTTGCTTAAGGGCTCAGGTCGGCAGTGATGTCGGGCTGGCAATAGTACGAAAACCAGCCCGGTTCTCAAGCAGGAAAGTTAATTTGATGGCTGACGGATCAGACCTGAAAATTATCGTCTTCCTTCTGGGTGACGCGGCGGAAGCGCAATGCATTGGCCGGTGCCGAAGGCGCAAGGTTGATCAGGTTTTCAATCCAGCCGATCAGTCGCTTCAGTGCGCCCTGTTGCTTCTGGAAGAACAGGTAAGCCCGCTGGCCGTAGGTATCGCGCAGGTCTTTGGATTGCAGCAGGCCGGTCAGGCGGTTCTGCAGCTCAGCATCGGTTTGGGTGATGATGATCGCCTGCTCACTGCGCATCGCTTCAACGATGGATTGAAAGTTGATGTACGAAGGGCCGACCAACACTGGCTTGGTCAGCGCGGCGGGCTCAATCGGGTTATGGCCACCGCCGTCTTCCAGCAGGGTATTGCCGATGAAGGCGGCATCCGCAACGCCAAAAAAGGTCATCATTTCACCTAACGTATCGATGAGGAAAACCGACTGATTTGCCGCGGGCACTTCATTGTGGGAACGGCGGGCGAATTCAAGGTGGTGCTTATAGAGCAGGCCGCCAACGCGATCTGCCCGTTCCGGGTGACGTGGCACCAGGATCAGCAGCACATTGGGAATTTTAAGCCGCAGCTTGGCCTGAATGGACGCGATGCGGGCTTCCTCGCCTTCGTGCGTGCTGGCGGCAATCCAGATTGGGCGGTTACCGATCATCTGCTTGAGCTGCCGGGTTTCCAGCGCGGCTTTTGGGTCGAGCTGAATATCAAACTTGATTGAGCCGGTAACCTGAAGCTTTTTGTCATCGATACCCAATTCGGCAAAGCGGTCGGCATCGGGCGTATGCTGCGCAGCCACGGCGGTCAGGCTATTGAGCATCGGTGTGGTCAGAGCCGGGAAGCGCTGATAGCCCAGCTTGGATTTTTCAGACAGGCGGGCATTGGCCAGCATCACCGGCACCTGCTGTTCGCGGCAGGCACGAATCAGGTTCGGCCACAGCTCGGTTTCCATAATGACCAGGATACGGGGTTTCAGGCGCTTCACCAGTCTGCGTTGCAGGCGCGCAGTATCCCAGGGCAGGTAGGCGTGATAGACGTTGCTACCGAACAGCTTTACCACGGTTTCAGAGCCGGTGGGCGTTGTGGAGGTGACCAGCACCGGGATATCCGGGTGCTTTTCCTGCCATTGGTTAATCAGCCCTTGTGCAGCGATGGTTTCGCCCACGCTGACGGCATGTACCCAGAAACAGTTTTGCGGAAATTCCGGCCAGCGACCGAGCCGCTCTGACCAGCGCTTGCGGTATGCGGGCAGGGTTCTGCCCTTCAGCCAGAGCCTGAAGAAGACGACCGGAGTCAGTAACCAGCACAGAAAGGAATAGCCCATCAGGGCGATACGTTGCTTCATCGGTTACTCCAGCCAGCAAGCTAATACTTCATTCAAGTATAGAAAACCTGCATCGGTTGTGGCTATTAAATCGTTGTTCCGATTCAGTAAACCTTTATTGGTGAGCTCCGCAAGCTTTGCTTCAATGTGCGCCAAAGGCACGCCGGTAAAGGCTTCGAATTCTGTAAGGGAGGTGGCTTTGCGCAGCCGCAGGCTGTTAATAAAATAATCGAAAGGGCGGTCTGCGGGCGCAACGGCTTCTTCCAGACGTACCAGCGGCTTGTTGGCGTTCAGGTAGTCTTTCGGCAGCCGGGTTTTGCGCGTGCGGATGATCTCGGTGGTGGCGTTCTGGTGCGTGTATTTACCATGCGCCCCGGGGCCAATGCCCAGGTAGTCGCCATACTGCCAGTAGTTCAGGTTGTGCCGACACTCCTTGCCCGGCTGCGCATAGGCGGAAACCTCATACTGACCAAAGCCGGCGTTGGCGAGTTTTTGTTGCCCCGCCTGCTGAATATCCCACAGGGTATCGTCTTCGGGAATCGGTGGCGGGCTGTTGTAGAACTCGGTGTTGGCCTCGATGGTCAGCTGATACCAGCTGAGGTGCTCGGGCTTTAACGAGATGGCGGTGTCCAGGTCGTGCATGGCATCAAACAAGCTTTGATCCGGCAAACCATGCATCAGGTCGAGATTAATGTTGTCGAAGCCGGCTTCGCGTGCGGTGATAAACGCCTGCATGGCATCACCGGCATTATGAATTCGCCCCAGCGATTGCAGGTAGCTATCACTGAAGCTCTGAACGCCAATGGACAGCCGGTTCACACCAGCGCGGTGATAGCCCTGAAAGCGTTGTGCCTCCACCGTACCGGGGTTGGCTTCCAGAGTGATCTCTGCGTTCGCGGCGAAACCTACCTGTTTATCCAGCATTTCCAGAATCTGGCCAATGGCGTCAGCCGAGAGCAGGCTGGGTGTGCCGCCGCCAAAGAACAGGGTTTCGATCTTGCGGCCCTGCGCCAGCGCCGCATCCTGATGGATGTCTTCAGCCACTCGCTTCAGGAATTCGCGCTCGGGGATGTTCTCTGCAGATGAGGCATGAGAATTGAAATCGCAATAAGGGCACTTGCGAATGCACCAGGGCACGTGCACATAGGCCGAAAGCGGTGGCAGGCGTTTCGTAACCGCAGATGTGCTCAAAGCAGGCTTTCCATTTTCGCTTTAAAGGCTCGTACGGCCTGGCCGCGGTGACTGAGGCTGTTCTTCTCGTCTTTGTTCAGCTCAGCAGAGCTGCACTGGTGGCTTTCTACCCAGAAGATAGGGTCGTAACCAAATCCGTTTTCGCCGCGGGGTGCCTCCAGCAGAGTACCTTCCCAGGTGCCCTGAATGATGATGGGTGTTGGGTCTTTGGCGTGGCGCACAAATGCCAGCACACAGTGGAAGCGGGCAGTGCGCTGATCTGCCGGTACCCCTTCCATTTCTTTAAGCACCCGCTGCAGGTTGGCCAGGTCGCTCTTTTCGCCGCCATTCATCGATGCATAGCGGGCGCTATAAATGCCCGGCGCGCCTTGTAAATAGTCGACTTCGAGGCCGGAATCATCTGAAAGCGCAGGTAAGCCAGTGGCTTTAGAAGCATGGCGTGCTTTGATGATGGCGTTTTCGATAAAACTGAGGCCATCCTCTATGGCATCCTCAACACCAAACTCGCGCTGTGGTGCAATGGCAATGTTCATCGGTGCCAGCAGCTCGCTGAATTCTTTTAGTTTGCCGGCATTGTTTGAGGCCAGTACCCATTGACGATCGCAGTACATGGTGGATTCCTTCGAGGCTGAAAATTTGGCTGGCTATTGTAGAGGTGTTCGGGCTAAGGCCCAAATGTCTATTTTCTGGCAACCGGCCTTTTTCAGTGTTCGGCTAACTTCAGTCGCTGTAGCACCGGAGGTATAAACGTCATCAACCAAGGCGATGTGCTGCGGTGGAGCCTCGCGTACGGCAAAGGCATTGGTGAGCGCTTTTTGGCGCTCTTTTTTGGTCAGGCCTTCCAGCGTGACCGTTTGCTGCTGACGGACCAGCCCGTTCCAGCGCGGAATCTGTAAGTGTTTACTCATGCGCCCGGCCAGCCATTCCGCCTGATTAAACCCCTTGTAGTGTTTTCGGCGGTGGTGCATCGGTACAGCGACAATGGCCTCCGGTTTAACCGCCGGGCTAAAATCCGCCAGCCACTCAGCAGCCAACGCTCTGCCGGCGGCTAGGTTATGGTTGTATTTGAAGTCGTGTATGAGAAACCGGGTCAGCCCTGAAAAGTGCCACGGCAACCGGGCAGATTGCCAGAGCGGTGGGCGCTTCTGACAGTTGCCGCATATTTCGCCATTGCAATCCGGTTCGCCGCAAAGCGGGCAGGGTTCATTAATGCTGCTGAGATAACTGCGGCAAACCGGACACAACAGGCCGTGCCGGGAAGGTTGCGTGCATCCCGGGCACAGTAGCGGCAGCCAACTGAGGAGTGAATGATAACCAACCTGCATCGTCCCTAATGCCTGAGTTGTTGGAAGGTCATCAGCATAGCGCCTGAACACCGTACAGGCTAATTAAAGTTTCAGATTAAATATTAACCAAAGGTAAGTTTTATTTTTTGGTCGAATTGACATTGAAAAGGCCTGCTTTAGTATCGGCAAAAATTCACATTACCGGACTGCAAGAAATGACCGCTCAGAAAATGCCTGCAACCCGCCACAATTGGAATAAAGAAGAAGTTGTTCAGCTGTTTAACCTGCCGTTCAATGACCTGATGTTTCAGGCCGCATCTGTACACCGCGCCAATTTCAACCCGAATGCCGTTCAGGTGAGTACGCTGCTGTCTATTAAGACCGGTGCCTGCCCGGAGGATTGCAAATACTGCCCGCAGTCGGCGCACTACAACACCGGCCTTGAAAAAGAAAAGCTCATTGAAGTGCAGAAGGTGATTGAACAGGCGCAGGCCGCAAAAGACGCCGGAGCCAGCCGTTTCTGCATGGGTGCTTCCTACCGCTCGCCGGCGGCGAAAGACTTTCCCTACATTCTGGAGATGGTGAAGGGCGTGAAAGAGCTGGGCATGGAAACCTGTATGACCCTGGGCATAATCGAAGGCGCGCAGGCACAGGCACTGGCGGAAGCCGGGCTCGATTATTACAACCATAACCTGGATACCTCGCCGGAATACTATGGCGAGATCATCACCACCCGCACCTATGCCGATCGCCTGGAAACACTGCAGAACGTGCGCGATGCCGGCATGAAGATCTGCTCCGGCGGTATTCTGGGCATGGGCGAAGGCGTTGAAGACCGTGCAGGCCTGCTCATTCAACTGGCCAACATGAACCCGCACCCGGAAAGCGTACCGGTAAACATGCTGGTGAAGGTTGAAGGCACGCCCATGGCCGATAACGAAGAGATTGACGCCATTGAGTTCCTGCGGGCCATCGCGGTTGCCCGCATTCTGATGCCACGGTCGCATGTGCGTCTGTCGGCCGGGCGCGAAAATATGAGTGAAGAGATGCAGGCCATGGCCTTCTTTGCCGGTGCTAACTCCATCTTCTATGGCGATAAACTGCTCACCACCGCCAATCCGGAAGCCAACAGTGACCGCGCTCTGTTTAACAAGCTGGGCATTAATGCCGATGCTGCGCCATTGCCGGACGATGTTGAACCGTTCGATCCAAAAAATTGCCCGAAGCGCAATAACAACGTCTTCTACGATGCCACGCTGTAACAGGTTTGGCTGTGCGCAGCTTTGATGACATCCCCGGCTGGTTGGCGCAGCGAAAGCAAGAGCACTTGCTGCGCTCGCGCAACCAGCTGCAGTCGGCGCAAAGCACCCGCCCGGTCATTAATGGCAAAGAAGTGCTGTCCTTTACCAGCAATGATTACCTCGGTCTGGCGAACCACCCGTCTATAGCCGCTGCAATGCGCGCAGCCGCAGAGCAGTACGGTGTTGGCGCAGGCGCTTCGCACTTGGTTTCCGGCCATCATCTGGAGCACGAACTGCTGGAACAGGAGCTGGCGGCCTTGGTCGACCGGGAGGCGGCTCTGGTGTTCAGCACCGGGTACATGGCCAATATCGGCGTGATCAGTGCGCTGATGTCGCGCCGCGATACCGTGCTGGAAGATAAACTCAACCACGCATCTTTGATCGATGGTGTGCGCCTGAGTGGAGCCAGGTCGTTGCGCTATCGCCACAACGATACCGATCATCTGGCTCAGCAGCTGGAGCGCGCCCAAGGCAAGAAGCTCATCGTGACTGATGGCGTATTCTCAATGGACGGAGATTGTGCCAACCTGTGCGAGATGGCTGATATTGCCCGGGCCAGCAGTGCCTGGCTCATGGTCGACGATGCGCATGGCATTGGGGTGATCGGTCAATGTGGCGGTGGCTTGGTCCATAAGCTAGGCTTAAGCAGTGAGCAAGTGCCCTTAATTGTGGGTACATTGGGAAAAGCTTTTGGAACGAGTGGCGCCTTTGTGGCCGGTGATAAATCGACAATTGATTACCTGATGCAGGTCTCCAGACCATACATCTATACCACCGCGACACCCCCGGCCATTGCGGCTGCAAGCCGTGCGGCGTTGAAGTTAGTTGCCGGTGCCAATGCAGCGCGGACGAATCTCACAGAGCGTATTCAGCAGTTTCGTGAAGGTATTAAGACGCTTGGCTATGAATTAATGCCGTCTTATACGCCAATTCAGCCTGTCGTGATCGGTGCAAACGAAAAAGCGGTCTCAATGAGTGAGCAACTACTGAAGCGCGGTATTCTGGTGACCGCTATTCGTCCTCCAACGGTTCCGAAGGGGACTTCCCGGCTGCGCGTTACATTGAGTGCAGAACACACTGCCGACAATGTAGAATATCTGTTAGGCGTTATGGAAGACTTAAAATGACACGACTGTGGGTACCGGGTTGGCAGTTTGGTGCAGAGGTATTTGAACCTTTGTGGCAGGCTATGGGCGATGAAGCACAACCCACCCTCAGCTATGCCGAATTTACCGGCAGCCGTGAAGAGTGGCTGGAAACAACCGCCGCCAAACTGCCGGCCGATACCACGCTGGTCGGCTGGTCTCTGGGCGCGCTGTTGGCCTGTGAACTGGCGCTGCGCTCCAGCCAGGTGACCAAGGTTCTGGTGATGAACAGCAGCTCACACTTTGTTGGGCGTTATGGCATGCAGGATCACTTTGCCCGTGATTTTGCCAGTTACTATAAGAAAGATGCCGTTCATACCCGCAAGCGATTTTCGCGGCTGGTCAGCTCGATTAATGCGTTTAAATTGCTGCCCCTGATGCTCGACTCAGACCAGTCTGACCACCTGAGCTGGTTGTACCAGATCGATGTTTCCCGCTCCAAATTCTCCTGCCCGATCCATGTATTACTGGCCGAAGCTGATCAGCTGGTGCCGGTATTTCCTGCCTCGACGGGCTGGCAGAACATTGCTGAATCCATTACGACTATGCCCGGTGAGCACGCATTGTTATGGCAGAACCCTGATGCCGTTGCCCGCTGGATAGGAATGCATGAATAAAGTCTCTGTTGCCAAAACCTTTTCAAAAGCCGCCGCCAGTTACGATGATGCCGCACATTTGCAGCGTCATATCGCGGATGAGCTGTTTGCCAAGCTGAAATCCGTCCATGTGCCGCGCGGCGGAACAGCATTGGATATGGGTACGGGTACGGGCTATTGCCTGCCCAAGCTGCAGCAGCTGGCCCGGCCCGACCACATCATTGCCGCTGATATCAGCAGCGACATGCTGAATATTGCCCGTCGCAAGCTCCCGGAAGTTGAAACCCGGGTGTGCGATCTGGAGGCAGAGCCCTTCGCTGCAAACAGCATTGATGTTGCAGTTTCCAGTCTGGCAGTGCAGTGGCTGGAATCGCCGGCGCTGTTTATCCAGCACATGCAAAAAGCCTTACGCCCCGGTGGCGTGATGGCGCTGGCGACGCTAGGCCCACGCACTTTGTGGGAGCTGCGTCAGGCCTGGGCGATGGTTGATGATGTGCCGCATGTGAACCGATTTCATGATGGCATCCATTGGCTGGAACCCGTTTGGGAGTGCGGTTTTGAAACCATACTGTGGCGTGAACAACGCCTGCAGGTTCGGTATCAGAGCCCAATGACCCTGTTGCATGAACTCAAACAACTGGGTGCCAGCCACGTTGATCGCCCGGCAGCGCCGGGCAGGAACCGCCTGCGCCAAATGCTGCAGTGTTATGAACAGTTCCGTTGCCGTGACGGCCACTTTCCCGCCACTTGGGATGTCTACTACCTGATCGTAAGAAAACCTGAATTGTCGTGAGATTGACTGCGTGAGAAAACGTTACTTTATTGCCGGGACCGACACCGACGTTGGTAAAACCAAGGTGTCAGAGATGCTGTTAACCCGTGCCGGTCAGCTTGGTTTATCCACCTTGGGGTTAAAGCCGGTCGCTGCCGGAGCCGAGCAGATTGATGATCACTGGAGCAACGAGGATGCGCGTGCGCTGATGGCCGCTTCATCCGTAAAGCTGGATTATGCACAGGTCAATCCGGTGCTGCTGAAGCAGCCGATTGCCCCGCACATTGCTGCTCACCAGGAACAAAAGCGGCTTAGTGTTCAGACTGTTTCCGGCTATTGTCGCGGCACCTTTATGACCACGCAGGCCGACTTTGTATTGGTTGAAGGTGCAGGCGGCTGGCGCGTGCCGCTGAATTTCAATGAAACCCTGGCCGATGTCGCTAAAGATTTGCAGCTGGATGTCATTCTGGTGGTGGGGATGAAGCTGGGTTGCCTGAATCATGCGCTGCTCACCGCTGAAGCGATTGAGCGTGATGGGCTGAAGCTGGCTGGCTGGATTGCAAACTGCATCGATCCGGAGATGGCAGTTCGTAACGAGAACATTCAAACGCTGCAACGCATGTTACGGGCGCCATTGATCGGCGTATTACCGTACCAGAATGAAGGCGAAGACGCGCCGGAAAACTGGGTGAATCCGGCGATTTTTGCTTAGCCTTGCTTAGCCGCGCAGGTCTCGCGGGTTGTCACCTTAACTTTGGTGGTGCCATCAATATTGGTGGCAAAGGCGTAACCGGCTGCAAAGGGGCCTTCAAAAGCCTGGCATGCCCAGTCGGAGAGCCCATCGGTGGTGGCTTCGATACCCGAGGCATCCCATTCATAGCGCGGCTTTAACCTGATGGAAAACAGCATGACATCGCTGATCAGCTTGCAGCTTAAGACTGCACCTTCCATGTTATTAAGGTAATCATCACACCATTCCGTCAGGGCAGGACGCATCTGCTCTCTGGCGTCTGCTGTTTCGGCGGGCGCGGTGTATTCATTGGCGACGTTAATTGCCCGGGTAGGTGTAGTTTGACAGGCACTGACTGCTGCAACAGCAGCTAATAATCCTAGTGTTTTTTTCATTTTTATCCCTCTGTAGAAAGAGGCCAGTCTGCCGGTGGCGGATACAAACTGCAACACTTCTGCACGGATTGTGCACCTGAGGTTGATGAAACACAAAAAAAGCCACCCGAAGGTGGCATTAGATAACTCAATCTGGCCTCTGTAATTTACAGTACCAGGCTTAACTCAGCGTCGATATCTGATTCACAGTCATCAGATGAATCTGGGACATCAGAATATGAAATAGCGATTACACCAACCTGATTGGAGATGGCATCACCATCTTCGTCGATATCTTCAATATCCGTAGAAAAGCGAAAGAACGGGTTGCCGTTGGCGTCGGTACTGTCTTTGGCCTTCATTGTTCCTTCAAATTCCTGCCCTTCAAAGTCGATTACTAACGTCACGACACCATCGGAAATTTTTGTCCAGCTACCGGTCATGTATTCGTTAGTGAGTGCTTCGTTGGCATCGGTGCTATCCGCTGCAGCAGCGTTAACACAAACTGAAATGCTTCCGCTTTTAGAGTCAACATCGCCTTCCAGATAGAGCGCAACGTAAGAGCCTGCCGCGACATCTTCGGCGTATTCTTCACTCGGCTGTAGAACAAACCATTCACCACCCCAACTGGTTTCGGTAGATAATACTGACTCGTCGATTGCAGAGTTAATGACGGCTGAGATGTCGCTGCCAAAAGTCGGGTCATCCTCGCCAGCTTCGATAAGCTCCCGGGTAATCGAAGTTATATCGAATTCAGTCGTCGTGTCTGAAGAAAACTGCGTTTCGAGTAGTCCGACCAGGTCGGTCATTCCACTGTCGAGAACTGCTGCGGCGGCAGATGCTTCAGATGAATGCTCAGCGTTTGCTTCACTCTTAACCAACTGCGAGATAACTTCTGCGGCTTTCAGGTTGGCGTTAACCTCATCAAGATTGATCGCAGTGCTTATTTTATTGATTTCACTGTTGAGGGCTTCTAGCCGGGATGCAATGCTTGTTTGCTTGGTACTGTTCGTTGAAACGGTACTCACCATTTCGGCCAGCGTCGCGCTATTAAAACTTGTTGGAGCAGTCAAGTTCGTCGAAACACTCAAAGAAATCTGATCAATGATGCTTCGCTGAGCCTGGGCTTCCGTTATACCGTCATCAGCTGAATTGGCGAGGACATCTATCATGGTTTGCACGGCAACCGCATTTGCCAGGAATCTTTTGGATGTGTCATCTGAAGCCGTTGAGAAGTCCAGTCTCAGGTCTGCGTTGGACGTAATTCCTAATGCTGAGCGTATTGAGTTTTGTGCACTCTCTGTTGGGGCGGCACTTAACAGAGTGGTGATCGGTGACAGCACCAGAGGTGTCATTGAAATCTCAGCCGACTCTGAAATTGAGCTGCTCATGGCCATCAGGCCCTTCAGGCGCTCACCCGTAGAAAGATCTATTCCGCCCTTAATTCGCACAATCATGCTGTTTACCGTGCTTCCATACACTAAACAGTGGCGCTGATATTCGTCAGAAATAACTGGCAGCGTGCAATAGTTAGTGTTTGTGAGTGGGTTATAGCTGTAATAGCCATCGGAATCGGTAAACGCATAGGGTTCGAAATCGTCGACTTCGTAGTTGTTATTGGAGTCGACCCATACCTTTCCGCCAGCAACACGGCCATCGACCGCTAAGCCATTCAGTCCCACACGGCTGTCGGTGCCGTCACCGTCCTGATCTGCGACATTACAACCGGTTAAAGCGATGCCAGCCGCCAAGGCTGTTACTAAAAAGACGTTACGTTTCATGAATACTCTCCGGGCTTAAAAAGCAATGTTGATGGATGCAGATACAGATGCGCTGCGGATAGCATCGCCAGCTTCGGTGTCGTCATCACTGAACAGGTCGCCAAGTACCGCCGTCATTTGCGAGTCAACCTGCAGGAAATTGAACAGGGTGACACCGACCGCCAGACGGGTCGGGTCAAGATCGGTCAGGTCCTTGCCCAGCCCCATGCGCAAGCGCGGCCAATACCAGCTGTTGGGCTGCAGCAGCACGCCGAGGGCGAAGTCCTGATGTTCGTCGCCGAAGACATTCTTGGTCGGCAGTAAATCGATGGCACCGGAAAGTGCGATGCGGTTGTTCTTGAAGCCCTGAACAGCATCGAGGGTCACGGTCGGTGACATGGAATGTGATTCGTTCAGTGCGATATCGCCGATCGAGGCAAAATACTCGGCGTGGTAGCACTCGCTCTGGTCATCGCTGTCGCTGATGCTGGCGCAGTCACCGCCCAGTGCCTCGTATTCCAATGTTGGGTTGTTCAGGTTGTAAACCGTCAGACCGACCAGCGTGTTATTGCGTTGCAGGGTAATGCCGGCATCCAGTGCCACGGTGTAGTTCATGTCTGAGGTAAAAATATCGGTGACATCATCGCTGATGTCATCCATCAGCTCACCGGAATCTTCATCGACGGATTCGATAAGGTCTTTAATCGGGTACAGGTTCTTTTGCAGGTTGTAGCCGATAATGGTGGCGCGCAAGCCGCCGGTGGCCTGAATACCAAAGCGTTCAGTGAACTCAATTTGCGGCAATACATGCGCCCAGGCCAGATCAACATTGAATACCTGACCCTGCTTCAGGTACAGCGAAGAGGTGGTATCCAGGTAATCGGTTGGTTCCAGGTCTTCGTCGTTTTCGCTGGCATCGGAGATCTCCTGGGCATCAATATCAAACTCCAGGGTGTCGTGCAGGATGCTCGCGCGTGCCTGAGTCAGTGACGAAAGGCCAATGCTGAAGGTGCCGTACCGGCCCATATCCACAGCAACAGGCGAAAGGATGCTGGTGTAGGCGTTGCCGGTAAAATAAAAGCGGTCGGAAAGCATGCTCAGGTTTTCATCGAACGAGGTTTCCAGATCGTCCACAGCGGCCAATACATCGCCGGTGGTGGCTTCATCATTTTCATAGTCATCGAAGGTATCGGTGACCACATTAATCTGGTCCGACAGGTCTTCAAATACGGTATTGAAGCTGCCCAGGCCTTCCATTTCAAAGCCAATGGTTGCTTCTGCAACACCGATTCGACTGGTCTGGGTGTTCAGGCTGATGGCAGCCGGGTTGAATTTGCCGGAACTGGAAAGTTGAGCGTTACTGGCTGCGCCCACGGTCACCGCCGGGCCACTGTTGACATAGTGGATGTTGCCTGCCCAGCCGGAGGCACTGCAGCCAAGGATGGCCATCGCTAAAAGTGAGTGTTTCAAATCTCTGTCCTCTTGAATGGGGTACTGACTGTCCGAATAAAAAAGCGTGAAGATGAAGCCGGATTCAGATTAAAGAGGAAGAAGTAACGAAAGCATTGTTTTGATGGGGTCTGCAATTTTTATGTGACGTAGATCACATTTTTACAGGGTTTCTGTGATGGCTTTTGACGCTTCATTGACGAAACTTGCCGAAATGTGCAGAACGGCCAGAAATTGACGGCCAATTGTGCATTTGGTCAGGATTATTTTGACACTTGTGGTGCAGGAGGGTTGTAGCGGCGGGCTTATTCCTGCCAGACCTTCTGTGCAAAGCTGTAATCGAATGTGGTTCCGTCGTTCAGTTCCAGTTCGATATCAAACCACAGGGTTTCCTGGTCGAATATTCGGAAGGTGCCGATGTAATAGATGGCGTCGCCTTCGCGGACTTCACGCAAGCTGATAAGGCTGGTCTGGCCCACCAGTGAGCGTTGCCTGGCTGTTATGGTGGCGGCAACCGGGGTGCCGTAGTCGCCAATTGTTTTTTGCAGAACGGAAAGGTTGATAAAGGCCTGCTTGCCGGAGCGTGTGATGTTATACCGCTCCGCAACCTGCGGTGGAATTTCAGTGGTATTGAGCACAATGTAATGCAGCTCGTAATGACTGAACTCTACTTTTTGCTCTGCCCATGCCAGCAGGCTAAGGGTAAAAAGCAATGCGCCGGCGGCAAGCCTTTTCAGCATCAGACGGTTTCCTTCTCAACGTGGTAGAGCGCAACCTGACCGAGAATGTTGGGGAACAGCTTGATCTGCCAGCTTTCCTCATGATTGGTGTTGACCACGGTTCGCTGAATGATGCGAATGCCGTTCTCCTTGCACAGAACTTCAAAGTCTTTGAACGTGCAAAGGTGAATGTTGGGCGTGTTATACCAGCGATAGGGCAGTGTTTTAGACATCGGCATCATGCCTCGCAGGCCCAAATAAATACGCGTGGTCCAGTGGCCGAAGTTCGGGAAGGTGACAATGGCTCTTTTGCCGATGCGCACCAGCTCGTTCAGCAGCACATCGGGGTGACGCGTCTGTTGCAGCGATTGGGTCATCATGACGGTATCGAAACTGGCATCGTCCAGGTAATCGAGGCTGTCGTTCAGGTCCTGATGAATCACGTCCACACCGCGCGCCACACAGGTGACAATCTGCTCCGGATTAATCTCCATGCCATAGCCGGTGGTCTTTTTTGTACTTTGCAGGTGATGCAGTAATTCGCCGTCACCACAGCCTAAGTCGAGTACACGATCGCCTTCTTTCACCCAGTTGGAAATGT
The DNA here is from genome assembly GCF_004341165.1 of Reinekea marinisedimentorum. Classification (GTDB taxonomy): domain Bacteria; phylum Pseudomonadota; class Gammaproteobacteria; order Pseudomonadales; family Natronospirillaceae; genus Reinekea; species Reinekea marinisedimentorum. The sequence goes on along the minus strand of NZ_SLZR01000017.1, from coordinate 46,323 downwards.
GTTTCAGGTCACTACGCATTGGCAACTCCGGCGGGTGTCAGGAAGTTTGATAAAAAGTTGAAGTACTCCGGTATCGGGAACAGGAAGGCATCGTGGCCTTGCGGGGCGTCAACTTCCAGGTAAGAAACCGGTTTTTGTGCGCGCACCAGGGCGTCAACAATCTCTTTGCTGCGCTCCGGTGCAAAGCGCCAGTCGGTCGAAAACGACACCACCAGAAATTTGCACTGGCTCTTGCTCAGGCACTTGGCAAGGTCGTGATCGAAATCCGCCGCCGGGTCGAAGTAATCCAGCGATTTGGTCATCAGCAGGTAGGTGTTGGCATCGAAGGCATCGGAAAAGCGCTCACCCTGATAACGCAGGTAGCTTTCCACCTCGAAATCGATGTCGTAATTAAAGCTCAGCTTGCCGGTCTTCAGGTCGCGACCGAACTTATCGCGCATGCTGTCTTCACTCAGGTAGGTGATATGGCCGAGCATCCTCGCCAGCGCCAAGCCCCGGCGGGGAATGGTATCGTGCTTATAATAGTAGCCTTCGTGGAATTCGGTATCGCTGGTGATGGATTGCCGGGCGACCTCATTAAAGGCGATGTTCTGTGCCGTCAGCTTCGGCGCAGCGGCAATCACGGCGCATTTTTTCAGTCGCTCCGGGTAGTCTATCGACCAGCGCAGTGCCTGCATGCCACCCAGTGAACCACCAACAACGGCGTACCAGCAGTCAATGCCCAGGCGGTCTGCGAGCCTGGCCTGACTGGTCACCCAGTCACGCACGGCCATAATCGGGAAGTTAGGGCCGTAAGGCTCGCCCGTTGCCGGGTCGATGCTGGTCGGGCCGGTTGAGCCATGGCAGCCGCCCAGATTGTTCAGTGCGACGACAAAGTATTTATTGGTATCCATTGGCTTGCCGGGGCCAATGGCGGAATCAAACCAGCCCGGCTTTTTGTCGTCCATGCTGTGATAGCCGGCGGCATGATGGTGACCACTGAGGGCATGGCAAACCAGAATGGCATTGGAGCGGTCTTCATTCAGCGTACCGTAGGTTTCATAACACAGCTGGTAGCTTTCAATGACGCGGCCGCTGCGCAGTGTCAGCGGCTCATCAAACTGGGCGACCTGAGGCGCAACGATACCTACGCTGTCGGCGGGTATTTCTTTAGGCATGATTCTAGCTCTTTAAATTCTATGTCGACTGTTATGGGTACTTGCCTGCAACGCGGTGTCTTAGCCGCCAATAAACAGTGCAGGATTGAACCCGACGAATTTGCCGACGGTTTGTATCAACAGGAAATCTTTCAGGATGTAGATGGCAATGATCGCTATGATGAACGACAGGTCGAGCATCCCTACCTGCAGGTTCAGCTTGCGGAACGGGCCAACGAAAGGCTCGATCATCTGCCCGATAAAGTGAACAAACGGATTATGCTGGCCCATCAGAATGAAGCTGGAAATGGCGACGATGATCATCGACCAGTAGATGACCCACAAGATGACAACGCCGGTGGCGATCAGTGCGCCAACAGCCAGGTTGGCCAGGTACTGCACCGGGTTATAGCCGGACATCAGAATAATCAGTGTGGCCAGAATGAACTGGCCAACAAACAGCAGGATCAGCGAAGAGACATCCAGCCCGGAAACGCTGGGTATGATGCGGCGCATGGGTCGCAGGAATGGATCGGTAATTTTCACCACCGTCTGTGCCAGCGGGTTGTAGAAATCGGCACGCGCCATCTGTGCCAGAAACCGCGCCACGGTCGAGATAAGTACAATGCTGAAGGCGGTTTTCAGAATCATGGCGATGATGAACATTCTTTGCTCCTGTTAGTCTGCTAGCTGTTCAGACAATTCAATAGATCTTTCATAGCAAGCGGTCATAGCCTGACCGACAATGCTGTCGATGTGGTTACTTTCAAAGCTGGCAACGGCGCGCTCTGTGGTGCCGTTCGGCGAGCAGACATTCTTACACATTTGCTCGATGGATTCGTCTGTTTCCATAATCATTTTTGCCGCACCGAGCATGGTCTGGCCAATCAGCTCACGCGCCTGCTGTTCGCTCAGGTTTTGTGTCATAGCCGCCTTCGTCATGGCTTCGGCAAAGCGGAAGAAGTAAGCCGGTGCACTGCCTGCTGCAGCGGTTACCGAGTGCAGCAGGTTTTCATCGGATACCCAAACCGCCTGGCCGATGGCGGAAAACAGCTGCTCAGCAAACTGCTGCTGTGCTTCGCTGGTCCGTTCATTGGCAAATAACCCGGTCGCGCCGGCTTTCACAAGCGCCGGGGTATTCGGCATGGTGCGGATAATTGGGTTATTGCCTCCGAGCCACTGATCAATGCTGGTGGATGGAATCGCAGCCACAATGCTGATAACCAACGGCCGGTGTTGTTGAGCGTATTCAGCCAGCGGGGTTACCACCGCTTTTAAAACCTGCGGTTTCACCGCTAGCACGACGGCGTCGGCCCACTGCATGACATCGACTGCCTGCGTTGTGGTTTTGCTGCCGGCGTTGGCAAAGCGGGTCAATTGCGCTTCATTGAGGTCGCAGACCATGATGTCGCTTGCGGCAAAGCCGCTTTCGATCAGGCCGCCGATGATGGCGTTGGCCATATTGCCGCCGCCGATAAAGCCAAGTTTTTGAATACTCATGATGAATCTCCTTTAGGGGGCGGGCTTATTACGGCTGCCGAATATATCGCTGCCGACCCGCACCATGGTTGCGCCGGCGGCAATGGCCTGTTCAAAATCGCTGCTCATGCCCATCGACAGTTCGCTGCATTCAGGGTGACTGTTAATGAGGTCGACCTGCAGGTTTTTCAAACTCTGGAACTGGGCGAGCCGGGCTTCGGCGGGCAGGTCTGCCTCCAGAATGGTCATCAGGCCGCGAAAGCGTACATTTGGCAGTTCGCTGATCTGCCCGGCCAGTGTGACCGCCTGTTCTGGGGTGACGCCAGACTTGGCCGGGTCTTTGCTGATATTCACCTGAATCAGCAGGTTTAACGGTGCCATGCCCGGTGGTCGCTGATCGCTCAGACGGCGCGCTATCTTTGCCCGGTCAACGGTGTGTACCCAGTCAAAATGCTCGGCTATTGGCCGGGTTTTGTTTGATTGCAGTGGGCCAATGAAGTGCCACACAGCGTCACTGAAGGGCGCATTCTGCCGTTTTTCGACAGCTTCCTGTGCGTAGTTCTCAGCGAAGTGACGTTGTCCGGCCTGATAGGCGCTGATGATATCGTCGAGCGGTTTGGTTTTGCTGACAGCCAGCAGCGTGACGCTGTTACGATCGCGGCCGGCATTGGAGCAGGCGGCGTCTATGCGCTCGTTGACCGCCTGGAGTCGTGATTTAAGCTGCAAATTTGGCATTAAGTGGCTCTATATTAACTGGGTGCTTGCCAGCCATTTAGCTGGCTGTGCTAAGCTGTGTAAAAAACGAATTGTAACAAAAACTTATCCTGCTGGATTAAAAGAATACCTGACAAAGAGCGGCTCCTTTACAGCCCTGTTTGTTTTTTAGCTTTCAGATAAACAGCCCATTAAACAATCGGAGTTGTGAATGGACATTACCGAGTTACTTGCCTTCAGTGCAAAACAGAATGCATCCGACTTACATCTGTCTTCCGGCCTGCCGCCGATGATCCGGGTGGACGGCGACATTCGCCGGATTAACCTGCCACCGCTGTCGCACAAAGAAGTGCATTCGCTGATTTACGACATCATGAACGATAAGCAGCGAAAAGACTTTGAAGAATTCTTTGAGACTGACTTTTCTTTCGAAGTTCCGGGTGTGGCCCGTTTCCGGGTAAACGCCTTTACCCAGAACCGTGGTTCCGGTGCGGTGTTCCGTACCATTCCTTCCAAGGTACTGACCATGGAAGATTTGGGCATGGGTCAGGTGTTTAAAGACATCGCCGATACCGCCCGCGGTATTTGTCTGGTCACCGGGCCAACCGGTTCCGGTAAGTCGACCACACTGGCGGCAATGATCAACTACCTGAACGAAACCAAGTATGAGCACATCCTCACCATTGAGGACCCGATTGAATTCGTGCACGAATCCAAGAAGTGTCTGGTGAACCAGCGTGAGGTTCACCGCGATACCTTAGGCTTCAGCGAAGCACTGCGCTCAGCGCTGCGGGAAGACCCGGATATCATTCTGGTGGGCGAAATGCGAGATCTGGAAACCATTCGACTGGCACTGGAAGCTGCCGAAACCGGTCACATGGTTTTTGGTACTTTGCATACCCAGTCTGCGGCGAAAACCATTGACCGTGTTGTCGATGTGTTTCCGGCGGCAGAGAAATCGATGGTTCGGTCCATGTTGTCTGAATCTTTAATGGCCGTTATCTCGCAGACTCTGCTGAAGAAGAACGGCGGCGGCCGTGTTGCCGCTCATGAGATTATGATCGGTACGCCGGCGATCCGTAACCTGATCCGTGAGGACAAGGTCGCGCAGATGTATTCAGCCATTCAGACCGGTGCCCAGTACGGCATGCAGACACTGGATCAGGCTCTGACTAACCTTGTCCAGCGCGGCATGATCAGTCGCGAAGTGGCGAAAGAAAAGGCCAAGCAGCCGGATAACTTTTAATATTATTGTGAGACGTGAGACGTGAGACGTGAGACGTGAGACGTGAGACGTGAGACGTGAGACGTGAGACGTGAGACGTGAGACGCCTCACAGCCAAAGGGAATAAAAATGGAATTCGATAAGTTACTGCGCTTAATGGTTGAAAAGGGCGCATCCGACCTTTTCATTACGGCGGGTGTTCCGCCAAGCATGAAAATTAACGGTCAGGTTGTGCCAGTCACGAAAAACCCGTTAAGCCCGGAAAAAACCCGCGAGCTGGTGCTGTCTGTGATGTCAGAAAAGCAACGGCGCGAATTTGATGAAACTCAGGAATGTAACTTTGCCGTTTCCGCGCGCGGTATCGGGCGCTTCCGCTGCAGCTCGTTCCATCAGCGTAACCTGGCCGGCATGGTGCTGCGTCGCATCGAAACGCGTATTCCCCGTATTGAAGAACTCGGTCTGCCGGAAGTGATTAAAAAGCTGGCGATGACCAAGCGTGGTCTGGTGATCTTCGTGGGTGCAACCGGTACCGGTAAGTCGACCAGCCTGGCGGCCATGATCGGTCACCGTAACCGCAACTCTAAGGGTCACATTATTTCTATTGAAGACCCGATTGAATTTATTCATCAGCATGAAGGCTGCATCGTGACCCAGCGCGAGGTGGGTATCGATACCGATTCATTCGAGGTTGCACTGAAGAATACCCTGCGTCAGGCGCCGGATGTGATCATGATTGGTGAGATCCGTACCCGCGAGACCATGGAGTACGCGCTGGCGTTTGCCGAAACCGGTCACCTCTGTCTGGCTACGCTGCACGCCAACAACGCTAACCAGGCGCTTGACCGGGTTATGCACTTCTTCCCTCATGAGCGTCAGCGTCAGCTGTGGATGGATTTATCGCTGAACCTGCGTGGCATTGTTGCCCAGCAACTGGTGCCAACACCGGATGGCCTGGGCCGTAAGGCTGTCATCGAGGTTCTGCTGAATACGCCGTTGGTGGCAGATCACGTTCGTAAAGGAGATGTTCACCTGCTGAAAGACCTGATGTCTAAATCAGGCGAGCAGGGCATGCAGACGTTCGATCAGGCGCTGTTTAAGGCCTACAGCCGTGGTGATATTACCTATGAAGATGCGCTGGCCCATGCCGACTCAGAAAACGACCTGCGCCTGATGATTAAGCTCGATCAGGAAACGGATTCCCAACACCTCAGTGGTCAGGCATCCAAGCTAAGTATTCAGGATGCCAACGACTATTGATGGTCGTATCGGGCGTTTTTCAGCATAAAGGCAGCACTGACGCTGCCTTTTTTATGGCTCTTGTGGCGGGTTAAGCCGCCCGGTGAGCTCTTCTTTCTTGTTCAGCAGCTGCGCGTCTGCCGGCATTTTCTGCAGTTGCTCATTCAGGTACTTCAGCGCCTCAGCATCTTTGGCCAGTGATTCAAACACCTGAACCTTTTCCAGTATTTCTTCTGTAGTGCTTCTTACTTTGCGAACAGGGTTACGCTCGCTGACCATGCGCCAGTAAAACAGCAAAACGATGATGAGCATGAAAATGCCGATGGCAGCAACGCTCATGGGTGATCTCCCGGTAAAAACTATCCTTGAGTTTAGCTCATTAATGCCGGGATACGTTTATCCGCTGTTGCATTGGGTAATTAATTAACCTGTTTTTTTGTGGTTGAACAATGGTCGGGCTAACGAATGGCTAGACTGATTCAAATGCTCGGGGATTTTATTAGTGGGGTGGGCTTATGGAGTTCGACTACATCGTCATTGGCGGCGGCTCTGCCGGTGCCGTTATGGCCAGCCGGCTGTCTGAAGACCCGGCTGTTTCCGTTGCCTTGCTGGAATATGGCGCGCAGGATCGCTCCGCCGCTATTCATGTGCCCTTTGGCATGATCACAACCGTACCAACCCCCTACCTGAATTACGCCTATAAAACGGTGCCTCAGCCAGGTTTGAACGGGCGGCAGGGCTATCAGCCGCGCGGGAAAACGCTGGGTGGCTCCAGCTCTATTAATGCCATGGTCTATATTCGCGGTCACCAGCAGGATTACGATGACTGGGCGGAGCTGGGTAATCAAGGCTGGGGCTGGAAAGATGTTCTGCCGTACTTCCTAAAGGCAGAAAATAACGAAACCCATTCGGGTGATCTGCATGGTCAGGGCGGGCCGCTTAACGTCGCGGAGCTGATGAGCCCGTCTGGCGCCCGCGATGCCTTTGTCGCTGCCGGTAAACAGGCTGGTTTCCCGGTGAACGATGACTTTAACGGTGACGAGCAGGAAGGCGTCGGGGTTTACCAGGTCACCCATAAAGACGGTCGCCGCTGCAGCAGTGCCAGGGCTTACCTAACCGATGCAAAACAACGTCGAAACCTGCTGGTGTTTACCAGAGCTAAGGTGCTGAAGCTGAACTTTGCCGGCAAGCGCTGTACCGGTGCAGAGGTTAACTACATGGGCAAGACGATTCGTTTCGACTGCCGGCGGGAGGTTATTCTGAGTGCCGGTGCCATAAATTCACCGCAGATCCTGTTGCTGAGCGGCGTTGGTCCGCAGGAGGAGCTGAAGGCGCTGGGTATCCCCGTGGTTCATCATTTGCCGGGTGTTGGCAAGGGCCTGGCCGATCACCCGGATTACGTTTCAACCTTCCGCACCGGCCGGCGTGATGTGCTCGGGCCGTCGCCTGCAGGAATCTGGCATCTGCTGCGCGATGCCTGGCGCTTCCGGCAGGGCAACCCCCGTGGCCTGATGAACAGTAATGGCGCAGAAGCGGGTGGCTTTCTGAAAACAGACCCGTCACTGGCACGACCGGACATTCAGCTGCATTTTGTGGTCGGGATTCTGCAGGATCACGCCCGTAAGGTGTCGCCGTTCCACGGTGTAAGTTGCCATACCTGTATTCTGCGGCCGGAAAGCCGGGGCTGGATCAAACTGGCCAATGCGGACCCATTTGCTGCGCCGCTGATTAACCCCAACTTCCTCGATGTTGAAAGTGATGCTCAAGCCTTGCTCAAAGGTGTGCGCCTTTCGCAGAAGATTATGCAGGCTGCTGCCATGAAGGATTATGCCGTCAAAGAGACGAACCCAGCCCTGCACCTGCCAGACGACCAATTACTGATGGAAATCCGCAACAGAGCCGATACGGTCTACCACCCGCTGGGCAGTTGCCGGATGGGAACGGATGCCATGGCGGTGGTTAACAGTGAGCTGCAAGTTCATGGTTTGGTCGGGTTGCGGGTGGTTGATGCTTCGGTGATGCCGACTATCATTGGAGGTAATACAAATGCGCCAACGATCATGATTGCCGAGAAAATAAGTGATCTTGTTCGCACCAGTCATTCGAACGTGCCCATGGCGGTATAGCAAATAAGGTCTCAAAATCAGCAGGTTACCGCAGTGGATGTTGATTTTTTAGACGTGCTCTAGTTGTTCATTTTGGTGTATTGCTTTTACTATGAGGTTCTTTAACGTTGTTCGATTTTTTCATGAGAGACAAAAAAGGCTCACTAGGTGAATCAAATTCTTGTAGATGGTGATGTAGGTTGTCCGGTTTTAGTGTTGGCGCATGGGGCAGGAGCGCCAATGGATTCAGATTTTATGAACGTAGTTGCAAGGGGTATTGCAGACCACGGTGTCAGAGTCGTGCGGTTTGAGTTTCTTTATATGCAGCGGCAGCGTGCCAGCGGCCGCAGGCAGCCGCCTGATCGCCAGCCCAAGTTGCTGGATCATTTTCGGGAGGTACTGAGCCAGCTCGATGTTGAGAATCCGGTGATCGGAGGCAAATCCATGGGTGGTCGCATGGCTACCTTGCTTGCTGCGCAGCAGCCCGTTGCGGCGACGGTGGTGCTTGGCTACCCGTTCCATGCACTCGGTAAGCCGGAAAAGGTGCGTACCGACCACTTTGTGGAATTCGACAGCCCTGTGCTGATTTGTCAGGGTGAACGGGATGCCATGGGCAACCGTCAGGAGGTTGCCCGCTACCGCCTGCCCGAGAATGTACAAATTGAATGGTTTGAGGATGGCGACCACGACCTGAAACCGCGTAAATCCAGTGGTCTGACCCACGAGCAGCATTTAACCAGGGCGATTGGCCTGGTCAGTGACTTTATTCTATCGAGATCACGAAACCAGCTGATAGGTGTAAGTTAGCTTTTGGCTGGCTGAGCTAATTCGCTACAATGGTTGGCTACTTTATCTACAAAGGATCAACCCTGTGCTTCGTTATAAAATTGTTCCCGTAACCGACCTGATGCAGAACTGCTCTATCGTTTGGTGCGATGAAACCAACGAGGGTGTATTGATTGATCCGGGCGGTGAACCAGACATGCTGCTTAAGGCGGTGAAGGATGCCGGCGTTGAGCTGAAGGCTTTGTATCTGACGCACGGGCATCTTGACCATGCCGGTGGCGCTCAGTCTCTGCGTGAGCAGCTCGGCATTCCTGTGATTGGTCCGGGTAAGGCCGATCAGTTCTGGCTGGAATCCATTGAGGATCAGTGCCGCATGTATGGCTTGTTCGGTTTGCGCAATGTTGATCCGGATCGTTGGCTGGAAGAGGGTGAAACTGTTCCGGTCGGTAACGAGAGCCTGAAAGTCATCGCCACGCCGGGCCATACCCCCGGCCATATCGTATTTTTCCATGAGGCGCAAAAGCTTGCCTGGGTCGGCGATGTGTTGTTCTCCGGCTCTATTGGCCGAACGGATTTCCCGCAGAGCAATCATATGGATCTGATTAACTCCATTACCAAAAAGCTCTGGCTGTTGGGCGATGAAGTGAAGTTCATTCCCGGGCACGGGCCGGAATCGACCTTCGGGCGTGAGCGTCAGTCAAATCCGTTTGTCGGAGAAAATGCCTTTTAAGCCCGCTTGGCGTTAAAGCAAGGGGCTGGCCAGCTGCGCAATGTTTTCCAACAACCTGCGATGTGCTGGCCGGTTCACCCAAGACGCGAGGTCTATCAGCTCGGCATTCTTGGAATAGTCATCCACCACCTTCTGCACTTCCGCGCAAAACTCGGCATCATCCACAATCAGAGTCGATTCAAAGTTCAGCCAGATTGAACGCATATCGAGGTTAACCGAGCCCAGCAGCACCAGATCACGGTCAATGATGACCGTCTTGGTATGCAGCAGGCCACCGACATAGCGCTGGATTTTTACGCCGGCGGTCAGCAGATCTTCATAGAACGAGCGACCGGCCAGCTGAGCCAGCTTGCTGTCGTTTTTTTTCGGTACGATGATGGTGACATCGAGCCCGCGCCTTGCGGCGGCTTTCAGTGCCTGCAGCAGGGAATCATCGGGTACGAAGTATGGGGTGGTCAGGGTTATCTGACGGCGTGCGTTGTGAACTGTGGTCAGCAACACCTGCAACAGAATTTCATCATTAAATGCCGGGCCGGTCGGCAGCAGCTGCATCAGCGTTTCGCAGTTGTTGGCCAGAGTCGGGTAGGCCAGATACTTCTCCAGCCGGGTGCCGGTTTCCATTTCCCAGTCAAATATCAGTGCGGCCTGAGTGACCTTGGCGATATCGCCCTCCAGGCGCGCCATCAGGTCGATCCACGGGCCGACACCGGATCGGGTTTTAAAGAACTCGGGATCGACCAGATTCATTGAACCGGTGTAGGCAATCTGGTTGTCAATGGTGATGAGTTTGCGGTGTTGGCGAAGGTCCTGCCGGCGCAGCGTCAGGCGGAAAGGATAGGCGTGCAGTACCTCCAGTATCTTCACCCCCTGCTTGATCATTTCACTGCAGCGTTTGCTTTTCAAAAAAGCACCGGAGCCCACACTGTCGAGCATCAGATGTACCTGCACACCCCGCTTGGCGGCCTCAGTCATTGCGCTGAGCACCTCATGCACACCGCCTTCATCCTCAAGAATATAGAATTCGATAAAGACAACCTGCCGGGCTGACTGCAGATCACTAATCAGGCTGCGGAACAGTTCGTTAGCGTGACTGATCAGCCGCCACTTATTAGTACCGATAACGGGTAGGCCAAAACCTTTCTGCGCCAGTTCCATGACCGGGCGCAGCGGCTTGTTGTTTTTAAGGTACTGATTCTGCTTTTGTAGGGTTCTTTCCAGCCACTTCGAATAATCCTGGTACTGGTTGCGGGCCCTTTTAGCGCGGATCCGGCCGATATAGCGCTCACCGAACAGCAGGTAAAAGATGATGCCCAGCACCGGCAGGATGAACAGAAATAATAGCCAGGCCAGCGTGACGCCAACCGGCCGGCGTTTCATGAGAATTCGCAGTGACAGCGCAACGACTGCCGCAGTATAGAAACCTGCCCCAATACTTAGTAGCCAATCCCAATGCATAAATCGATATCCGTTAGCTTTCGCTTAAGTTTAGCGTGATTGAACAGTATTTTGTCAGCAAGGTAGCCGCATGGCCCACTAGCCGATCAGCAGCGAGCGAGTGTAGTCTTTAAGGAATACGCCATAGCTACCATCGTGCAGCATCTTTTTAACGGCGATGGTAGGTCGACCTTCCGGATCGGTCTGGGCCAGCAGGTTGATGGGCCGTTCCGGGGTCTGCTCTTTGTTTTTGTCCCTAATGACAGAGACTCTCGGGAGGAGGCGGGCGCCATTGTTCTGGCCAATGACCACCGCGACCTCACCGGTGCTCAGTTCAACCACGGTGCCAACCGGGTAGACACCGGTCATCTCGATAAACTGATCGACCAGTTCGCTGTCGAACAGACGGCCACGACCCCGATACAGCATCCTGACTGCCTCAAAGACGGTGCGTTCCTCGGCATATGGACGAGTGCTGATCATGGCATCGTAGGCATCGAGAATACGGATCAACCGAGCCAGCAGAGGCACTTGCTTGCCAATCCGGCCGGTGGGGTAACCTTTTCCGTCGGGTTGTTCGTGATGGAAGTAGGCAGCATCAATGATGTTTCGGCTGAACCCGGATTTCTCCAGGTAGTAGCGGCTCCACTTGGTGTGCTCGCGCATCATGGTGAGTTCAGATTCCGCAAGTGCTTCTTCTTTATTAAGCAGCTGCTTGGGTATTCGTACCTTACCGAGATCAAATAAAAGCCCGGCCAGCCCGGCTTCTTTGGCTTCATCTTTACTCCAGCCGCAATGCACCGCAAATACCATCGCCAGCATGCTGACATGCATTGCGTGTTCGCTGGTGTAGCTGTGGTGGCTTTTAACCCGGGTCAGCCAGGACATGGCTGTGGTATTGGAAAGGATGGCCTCCAGGCAGTTGTCGACCTGCTGCTCCAGAACCTTGGCTTCTATTCGCTGGTTCTTTCTGTAGTCATTAAAGGACGACTTCAGGAGGCTGTAGCTCTGGCTGTAAACAGGCAGTGCTTTTTTCAACCCGGTGACAGCCAGTTGGCGATCGACCGTTGTCGGGATTTCCAGTGGTAGCTCGGTATAGACTTGCCGGAATAGCTTTTTAGAGGATTTTTTCTTCAGTGATACCAGGCTTTTTTCGGTATCGATATAGACCGCTTCGCACAGGTGCTGCAGAGTCATTAGCTCGTCGGCGGTCTGAACCAGGAAACCCTGCATCAGGAACGGCGTACCAAGCCAGGGTCTGTCGAGTCGGCAGACAAACATCCCACGCTGTAAGAGCCTTACAGGAATAAGGAGCGTAGTGTCATTGATCTTCTTTGCTGCCGAGGCCACTGGTTGTTTATCTCCGCACGAGAACGTGAACTGTATCACACCAATATGACAATAGCACTCACACAGAGCGATGGCCGGTGATTGTTGATATCCGTTCAATAAAGGGCCGCCAGAGGGCCGGGTTGTTATCGCGAGCCCGGTTTTTAGCTTTGCGCCGTTGCTGTTTTTGCATGCCGGCTGTGCGCCGGTGTTTTTAGCGTAACAGCCGTTACTGCGATCAAGTCTAAGTTAAAAAAATACCCCTAAGATGCTGCTATATAGGGGTAACTCGTTGTTTTGGTTGCACTTTTTGGAAAGAAATATTGCGTTGACAGAGGTGTTCAAGATACATACAATACGCCTCCCTCAAATTCGAGGGTAATATTGCTGTTTAACAATCTTGGAGCTTTGGTCACATGCAGAACCAAAAGATCAGAATTCGCTTGAAAGCGTTCGATCATCGATTGATCGATGCGTCGACTCAAGAAATTGTCGACACAGCTAAGCGTACAGGCGCGCAGGTGCGTGGTCCGATTCCACTGCCTACTCGTAAAGAACGTTTTACTGTGCTGATCTCTCCGCACGTGAATAAGGATGCGCGCGACCAGTACGAAATTCGTACTCACAAGCGCATGCTGGACATTGTTGAACCAACTGAAAAGACAGTCGATGCACTGCGTAAGTTGGATTTGGCAGCGGGTGTGGATATTCAAATTAGCCTCGGCTAATTCGTAAAAAGAAAAGTAGATGTCTCTACTGTAACGGCCCTTTTGAATCGCAAGATGAATAGGGCGGCCATAGCGGGTTTTAGCCCCGTACATAGAGGAAGTTTAAAATGTCAATTGGTTTGATTGGCCGTAAAGCAGGTATGACTCGGATTTTTACCGAGCAAGGTAGTTCTATACCTGTAACGGTTGTAGAAGTGGAACCAAACCGCATTTCACAGGTTAAAACTGTTGAAGCTGACGGTTATTCCGCTATCCAGCTAACTGCTGGAAAAAAACGTGCAAATCATATTAGCAAAGCAGAAGCAGGTCATTTTGCGAAAGCTAATGTTGAGATGGGTGTATTGACTCGTGAATTCACAGTTGCTGACGTTTCAGAATTTGAAGCGGGTAAAGAGCTGACTGTTGAAGTCTTTGAAGCGGGTCAAAAAGTCGATGTGATCGGTACCTCCAAGGGTAAAGGTTTCGCTGGCAGCATCAAACGTCACAACTTCAGCATGCAAGACGCAACTCACGGTAACTCTCTTTCTCACCGCGCTCCCGGTTCTATCGGTCAGTGCCAGACGCCTGGTCGTGTCTGGAAAGGTAAGAAAATGGCGGGTCACATGGGTGCAGAGCGCAAAACTGTCCAGTCTCTGGAAGTTGTACGCGTAGATGCAGAGCGTAACTTGTTGCTCATCAAAGGTGGTGTTCCCGGTGCAACCGGTTCACACGTATTTGTTCAACCTGCAGTAAAAGGCTAAGGGGTCGCAATGGATATTAAAGTTGCAAACGCTGAGTCAAAGGTTGAGCTGAACGATGCAACCTTTGGTAATGAATATAACGAAGCTTTAGTTCATCAGGTAGTTACCGCATACCTGGCGGGTGCGCGACAGGGTTCTGTTGCTACTAAAAACCGTTCAGATGTTGCTGGTGGTGGTGCTAAGCCTTGGCGTCAAAAGGGTACGGGCCGCGCTCGTGCAGGTACTATTCGCTCCCCAATCTGGGTTGGCGGTGGTCACGCTTTTGCTCGCTCTCCACAGAACTGGACTCAAAAAGTGAACAAGAAGATGTATCGCGGCGCGATGAAATCGATCTTGTCTGAGCTGGTTCGTCAGGATCGTCTGGTTGTGGTTGAAGATCTGAAATTCGATCAGCCTAAAACCAAAGCCTTCCTGGCAAAAATGAAAGATGTCAATGTTTCAAATGCTTTGATCGTTGCAGATGAAGTTGATCAGAACTTATATCTTTCAGCACGTAACGTACCTCACGTAGAAGTTAGTGATGTAGCTGGTGTTAACCCGCTGAACCTGGTTTCTTACGAGAAGGTAGTTGTCACTGTTGCTGCGATTGAAAAGCTTCAGGAGGTGTTCGCATGAACCAGGAACGCATCTATCAAGTCGTTTTCGGACCACACATCTCTGAAAAAGCGACAATCGTAGCTGAAGATAACAGCCAATACGTATTCCGCGTAGCGAGCGATGCTACTAAGCCTGAAATCAAAAAGGCTGTAGAGCAGTTGTTCGAAGTTAAAGTGGAATCTGTTCGTACACTTATCCAAAAGGGTAAAACCAAGCGCACTCAGCGTGGCATGGGTAAGCGTAACGATGTTAAAAAGGCATACGTTCGTCTGGCAGCAGGTCAGGAAATCGATTTCCTGGCGGCAGAATAAGATAGGGGTTAATAGCAATGGCAATTGTCAAAGCAAAACCGACCTCAGCTGGTCGTCGTCACTTAACCAAGATTGTTAATGATGAGCTGCACAAAGGCGCTCCTCATGCAGCATTGGTTGAGAAAAAATCTAAGTCCGGTGGTCGTAACAACAACGGTCGCATCACGACTCGTCACATTGGTGGCGGTCATAAGCATCACTATCGTCTGGTTGACTTCAAGCGCAACAAAGACGGTATTGAAGCGAAGGTTGAGCGTCTGGAATACGATCCAAACCGTTCTGCGCACATCGCTCTGGTATGTTACCGCGATGGTGAGCGTCGTTACATTCTGGCTCCAAACGGCCTGAAAGCAGGAGATGCAATCATCTCTGGCGAACACGCTCCTATTAAAATCGGTAACAGCATGCCACTGCGCAGCATTCCGGTCGGTTCTGTTGTACACAACGTTGAATTGAAGCCAGGCAAGGGTGGTCAGTTGGCTCGCTCTGCAGGTACTTCTATTCAGCTGGTTGCTCGTGAGGGTGCTTATGCAACTCTGCGTCTTCGTTCAGGCGAAATGCGTAAAGTGCTGGCAGACTGCCGCGCAACTCTGGGTGAAGTTAGCAACTCTGAACACAGCCTGCGTCAGCTAGGTAAAGCTGGTGCAACTCGCTGGCGTGGTGTTCGCCCGACTGTTCGTGGTGTTGCAATGAACCCGGTAGATCACCCACATGGTGGTGGTGAAGGTCGTACTTCTGGTGGTCGTCACCCTGTTACACCTTGGGGCGTGCCTACTAAAGGTTACAAAACACGTAAGAACAAGCGTACGGACAAATACATCGTTCGTCGTCGTTCTAAATAATTGAATTAAGAGGAAAAGGCTGTGCCACGTTCACTTAAGAAAGGTCCTTTCGTTGACCTGCACTTGATGAAAAAGGTAGAGGCTGCACTGGAAGCAGGCGAAAAGCGTCCAATTAAAACTTGGTCGCGTCGC
The DNA here is from genome assembly GCF_004341165.1 of Reinekea marinisedimentorum. Lineage (GTDB taxonomy): Bacteria > Pseudomonadota > Gammaproteobacteria > Pseudomonadales > Natronospirillaceae > Reinekea > Reinekea marinisedimentorum. The sequence goes on along the minus strand of NZ_SLZR01000017.1, from coordinate 30,799 downwards.
TCCACAATCTTCCCTGACTTCGTCGGGTTGACCTTTGCAGTCCATAATGGCCGTCAACATGTACCTGTATTTGTGACCGAAGATATGGTTGGTCACAAACTAGGCGAGTTCGCTTTAACTCGTACTTATAAAGGTCATGCTGCGGATAAGAAAGCTAAGCGTTAAGGGGTAGATAAGATGGAAACACAAGCTGTATTGCGCGGTGCGCGTCTGTCTGCTCAGAAGGGTCGTCTAATCGCGAACATGATTCGTGGTAAAGGCGTCGCTGAAGCTTTGGATATTTTGACTTTTAGCCCTAAAAAAGGTGCTGACCTTTTTAAGAAGGTTTTAGAGTCTGCCATTGCTAACGCTGAGCATAACAACGGTGCGGATATCGATGAGTTAACTGTATCGACTGTGTTCGTAGATGAAGGCATGACGATGAAGCGTATTCGCCCACGTGCTAAAGGCCGTGCGGATCGTATTCTGAAGCGTACTAGCCACATCACGGTCAAAGTTGCCGAGCAGAATTAAGAGGAGTCATTCAAAATGGGTCAAAAGGTTCATCCGACTGGTATCCGACTCGGCATCACTAAAGACCACAACTCGGTCTGGTATGCAGGTTCAGATACATACTCCGATAAGCTGCTGAACGACATTGAAGTTCGTAGCTATCTGGAAAAGAAATTAGAAAAGGCTTCTGTTAGCAAGATCGTTATTGAACGTCCTGCTCAGAATGCGAAAATCTCCATTCATACTGCTCGCCCAGGTATCGTGATCGGTAAGAAAGGTGAAGATGTTGAAGTTCTGCGTCAGGATCTGACAAAGATGATGGGTATTCCGGTACACATCAACATCGAAGAAATTCGTAAGCCTGATTTAGACAGTAAGCTGGTTGCTCAGTCTATCGCTGGTCAGCTTGAGCGTCGTGTTATGTTCCGTCGTGCTATGAAGCGCGCTATGCAGAATGCTATGCGTTCTGGTGCGGAAGGTATCCGTGTTCAGGTGAGCGGTCGTTTAGGCGGCGCGGAAATCGCTCGTTCAGAGTGGTATCTGGAAGGTCGTGTTCCTCTGCACACTTTGCGTGCTGATATCGACTATGCAACTGCTGAAGCTAACACTACTTACGGTGTTATCGGCGTTAAAGTTTGGATTTTCAAAGGTGAAGTTTTAGGTGGTATCGAAGAAGTTCGTACCAAAGCTAAAGCACAGCCTAAGAAAAACCAGAAGCGATAAGGAGTACGTAGATGTTACAGCCTAAACGTACAAAATTCCGCAAGATGATGAAAGGCCGCAACCGTGGCCTGGCAGAACGCGGAAGTAAAGTTAGCTTCGGTGAGTACGCGTTAAAAGCGACAGGTCGTGGCCGCATCACTGCGCGCCAAATTGAATCTGCGCGTCGTGCAATGACACGTCACGTTAAGCGTGGCGGTAAAATCTGGATTCGCGTATTTCCGGACAAACCTATTACTCGTAAGCCTCTAGAGGTTCGTCAGGGTAAAGGTAAAGGTAACGTTGAATACTGGGTTTGCCAGATTCAGCCAGGCAAGGTTTTATACGAAATGGAAGGTGTTGACGAAGAAATCGCACGCGAAGCGTTCCGCTTAGCGGCAGCGAAGATTCCGGTAGCCACCACTTTCGTTAAGCGACAGGTGATGTGATGAACGCTAAAGATCTTCGTGAAAAGTCTGTAGACGAGTTGAATAGCACTCTGTTGGACTTGCTGCGCGATCAATTTAAATATCGCATGCAAAAGGCGACGGGTCAGCTGACTCAAACGCATTTGCTTCCGCAAGTCCGCAAGGACATTGCACGTGTGAAAACTGTACTGAACGAAAAAGCAGGTGCTTGATATGTCTGAAAAAACAGCTCGTACCGTAACTGGTCAAGTTGTCAGCAACAAAGCTGACAAGACAATCACAGTATTGCTAGAGCGCAAAGTGAAGCACCCGATCTACGGGAAATTCGTTAAGCGCTCAACCAAGATTCACGCTCACGATGAAAAGAATGAGTGTGGCATGGGTGATACCGTGACTGTCGAAGAGTGCCGTCCTATGTCTAAGTCTAAGACTTGGCGGTTGGTAAGTATCGACGAACGCGCAGTCCGCGTTTAATTCGGGAGTTTGAGAGATGATCCAAACAGAATCCGTATTGGATGTTGCTGACAACAGCGGAGCTAAACGAGTCCAGTGTATTAAAGTACTGGGTGGCTCACACCGTCGTTACGCGCACATTGGCGATCTGATTAAAGTTTCCGTGAAAGAAGCAATTCCTCGCGGCAAAGTTAAGAAAGGCCAAGTGATGAACGCGGTTGTTGTTCGCACTAAAAAAGGTGTTCGTCGTCCGGATGGTTCTATCATTCGTTTTGACACGAACTCAGCAGTATTGCTAAACGCGTCTAACGCGCCGATTGGTACTCGTATCTTCGGCCCTGTGACCCGCGAACTGCGTACTGAAAAATTCATGAAAATCATTTCCCTGGCACCGGAAGTACTTTAAGCCCCTCACGGGGCTTTCGTATGAGACGGAAGCAGGAAGTGGAGAGAAAAAATGCGTAAGTTAATTAAAGGCGACGACGTCGTCGTTATCGCCGGCAAAGATAAAGGCAAGCGTGGCAAGATCACTGCTGTGATTTTTGACGCGAAGAAAGGTGACAAATTCCTGGTGTCTGGTGTGAACATGGTTAAAAAACACCAGAAGCCAAACCCGCACGCTCAAGTGCAGGGTGGCATCATCGAGAAGGAAGCACCGATCGCAGCCTCTAACGTTGCTATCTATAACCCGGAAACCTCTAAGGGTGACCGTGTTGGCTTCAAACTGAACGAAGATGGAACCAAGGTTCGAATCTTCAAATCCACTAACAAAGTAATTGGTGAATAAGGGATACGACTATGTCTAGACTCAAAGATCTATACAAATCTGACGTTGTACCCGCGCTTCTAAAAGAGTTCGGTTACAAGAACGTAATGGAAGTTCCACGCATCACCAAAGTCACTTTGAACATGGGTGTTGGTGAAGCTCTGGGCGACAAGAAGCAGCTGGAAAGCGCAGTTAAAGATTTAGAAGCAATTTCTGGTCAGAAAGTTGTTGTGACTAAAGCGCGTAAATCCGTTGCAGGCTTTAAGGTTCGTGAAGGTTGGCCTATCGGTGCCAAGGTTACCCTGCGTAAAGATCGCATGTGGGAATTCCTGGATCGTATGGTTGATATCTCTTTGCCTCGTGTACGTGACTTCCGTGGTATTAACCCGAAGTCATTCGACGGTCGTGGTAACTACAGCATGGGTGTGAAAGAGCAGATTATCTTCCCAGAAATCGAATACGATAAAGTAGATAAATTGCGTGGTATGGATATTACTATCACTACTACGGCTCGCACCAATGATGAAGGCCGCGCTCTGTTGAAAGCGTTGTCCTTCCCGTTTAAAAGCTAAGGGGTAAGGTTCATGGCTAAAGAGAGTATGAAGGCTCGCGAAGCTAAGCGCGCCAAGACTGTAGCTAAGTACGCTGAAAAGCGTGCAGCGCTGAAAGCAGTTATTAAGAATCCTGCATCATCTGATGAGGAAGTGTGGGAAGCACAAATTGCACTGCAAAAGCTTCCAAAAGACGCAAGTCCTGTTAGAATGCAGCGCCGTTGTCAGGTGACTGGTCGTCCACATGCGGTTTACCGTAAGTTTGGCCTGTCCCGAAACGTTCTCCGTGAACAAGCCATGTTAGGCAATGTTCCGGGGCTTAAAAAAGCAAGTTGGTAAGCAAAACGGCCTGGGCCGGAGCAATAACGCTCCGGCTACCGCGTTTTAGCTGATTATAGAGGTTACATTCAATGAGTATGCAAGACACGCTTGCGGATATGTTCACACGTATTCGTAATGCACAGCGTTCCGGTCATGCTGCAGTTGCACTTCCTTCTTCTAAGCAGAAGGTTGCAGTTGCTGAAGTATTGAAAGCCGAAGGTTATGTAGGTGACTTCACTGTAGAAGGTGATGTTAAGAAGATCATGACCATTGAGCTGAAATACTTCGAAGGCAAGCCGGTAATCGAATCGATTAAGCGAATTTCCCGTCCTGGTTTACGTCAATACCGTGGCGCACAGGATCTGCCTAAAGTATCAGGCGGTTTGGGTATTGCTATTGTTTCCACTTCAAAAGGCGTCATGACTGACCGTGCAGCTCGCGCTGCTCAAGTTGGTGGTGAAGTCCTTTGTGAAGTATTCTAAGGAGTAAATAGCATGTCTCGAATAGCAAAATCTCCTGTGACAATTCCTTCCGGTGTTGAAGTTAAACTGGATACTGCATCCATTACAGTTAAGGCCGGTAAGGCAACTTTGACTCAAGCTCAGCATCCTTCTGTTGAAATCAAGCAGGAAGGTGAAGCGCTTACTTTTTCACCACGTGATGGCGGTAAAATAGCTCACGCTATGTCCGGTACTATGCGTGCGCTGGTTAACAACATGGTTACCGGTGTTTCTCAGGGTTTCGAAAAGAAACTGGTACTGAACGGTGTTGGTTATCGTGCAAAAGCAGCTGGTGGCGTTGTAAACCTGACTCTGGGTTTCTCTCACCCTGTTGACTACAGCCTGCCAGAAGGTGTTTCTGCTGAAACGCCAAGCAACACTGAAATCGTACTGAAAAGTGCCGATAAGCAGTTGTTGGGCCAGGTTGCTGCGGAAATCCGCGCATTCCGTCCGCCAGAGCCTTATAAAGGTAAAGGTGTACGTTACGCTGACGAATACGTTCGTCGTAAAGAAGCTAAGAAAAAGTAAGGGCATAGGTTATGAGCGAAAAGAAAGTTTCCCGTTTACGCCGTGCTCTTCGCAGCCGCGTAAAAATTCGCGATTTGCGTATGCATCGTTTGTGTGTAAACCGCACAAACCAGCATATCTACGCGCAAATCATCGCGCCTACTGGCAACGAAGTGCTCGCCAATGCATCTACATTGGATGAGTCACTGCGTTCAGGCGCAACAAGTAATACCGAAGCTGCAGCTAAAGTCGGTGCTCTGATTGCAGAGCGCGCTAAAGCAGCCGGTATTGAAGAGGTGGCTTTTGATCGATCTGGTTTTAAATACCATGGTCGTATTAAGTCGTTGGCAGACGCGGCCCGTGAAGGCGGCCTGAAATTCTAAGGTGTGAATGATGGCGAATAATGATCAAGTTCAAGCTGGCGGTGATCTGCAGGAAAAACTGGTACAGGTTAACCGTGTAGCGAAAGTTGTTAAGGGTGGTCGTATTTTCGGCTTCACAGCCTTAACAGTAGTTGGCGATGGTAACGGTAAGGTTGGCTTCGGTCGCGGTAAAGCGAAAGAAGTGCCTGTTGCTATCCAGAAGGCTATGGATTCTGCTCGCAGAAATATGGTTGAAGTAAACATCGTTGATGGCACTCTGCAGTACCCTGTAAGCGCTCGTCACGGTGGTTCCAAGGTGTACATGCAGCCAGCCTCTGAAGGTACTGGTGTAATTGCAGGCGGTGCGATGCGTGCTGTCCTGGAAGTTGCAGGTGTACACAACATTCTTGCGAAGTGTTATGGCTCTACAAACCCGGCAAACGTTGTACGTGCAACGGTTAAAGGTTTGTCCATGATGCGTTCTCCAGACGAAATCGCTGCAAAGCGTGGACTGTCTGTTGAAAATATTCTGGGGTAAGAAACCATGGCTAATAAAACAGTTAAAGTTCAGTTAGTTCGCAGCCCGATTGGTTGTCAGCCTAAGCACCGTTTATCGGTTAAAGGTTTGGGTCTGACTAAAATGAATCAGGTTCGTGAACTCGAAGATACTCCCGCTGTACGCGGAATGATCAATAAAGTGAACTACTTAGTTCGTGTTATTGAGGAGTAATGGTATGTATTTAAATACGATAAGCCCGGCTGAGGGTGCTAAGACTTCCGCTAAGCGTGTAGGTCGTGGTATCGGTTCTGGCCTGGGTAAAACCGGTGGTCGTGGTCACAAGGGTCTGAAGTCTCGCTCTGGTGGTTCCGTTAAGCCTGGTTTCGAAGGCGGTCAAATGCCTTTGCAACGTCGTCTGCCTAAGTTTGGTTTTAACTCGCGTAAAGCCCCTCTGGTTGCAGAAATTCGTTTGCACGAATTGGCTCTGGTTGAAGGCGAAGTCGTCGACCTGGCAGCATTGAAGAAAGCCGATATCATCGGTGAAAAAATTCAGAGTGCTCGAGTAATCCTGTCTGGCGAGATCAAATCCGCTGTGACTGTGAAAGGCTTGAAAGTCACTAAAGGTGCAAAAGCTGCAATTGAAGCAGCAGGCGGCAAGGTAGAGGAATAATTACCTATGACCAATCAAGGACTACCGGCAGGAATTAGTGGTAGTGCATTAGGCGAGCTTTGGGCTCGCCTTCGATTTGTGTTGCTGGCATTGCTGGTATACCGGATCGGCGCGCACATTCCTGTACCTGGGATTAACCCAGACCAATTGGCCGCTCTTTTTGAGCGTAATCAAGACACTATCCTGAGCATGATTAACATGTTCTCCGGTGGTTCTCTTGAGCGTATGAGTATTTTTGCACTCGGCATCATGCCGTATATTAGTGCATCAATTATCATGCAACTGCTAACTGTTGTTAGCCCACAACTGGAACAGCTGAAGAAAGACGGTGAAGCCGGGCGTCGTAAGATGTCTCAGTACACCCGTTATTTAACTTTGGTGCTGGCGACTGTCCAGTCTTTCGCAATTTCTGCTGGTCTGGCCAGTCAGGGTATCGCGTTTGCTGCGACTTTCAGCTTCTATTTCGTTTCAGTGGTAACCTTCACGACAGGTACTATGTTCCTGATGTGGCTGGGCGAGCAGATCACAGAACGCGGTATTGGTAACGGTATTTCTCTGATTATCTTTTCCGGTATTGTGGCTGGTTTGCCAGGCGCAATTGGTCAAAGTTTTGAATCTGCCAGGCTTGGTGACCTGAGCATTATCGCGCTACTGCTGGTTGGTTTGTTCGCAGTGGCCGTTGTTGCTTTTGTTGTGTTCATCGAGCGTGGTCAGCGTCGTATTACGATTAACTATGCGAAGCGTCAGCAAGGCCGTAAGGTTTTTCAGGCTCAAAGCAGTCACTTGCCTTTGAAAGTGAATATGGCGGGTGTAATCCCACCTATTTTTGCTTCCAGTATTTTACTGTTCCCTGCCTCTTTGGGTAATTGGTTCGGTCAAAATGAAGGTATGGAGTGGTTGCAGGATCTGGCTATTTTGCTGGGCCCTAACCAGCCGTTATACCTGGTGCTGTTTGCTGCAGCGGTTGTGTTCTTCTGCTACTTCTATACCGCGGTTACTTTTAACCCGAAAGACGTTGCAGAAAATCTGAAGCGATCTGGAGCTTTTATTCCAGGTATTCGCCCGGGTGAGCAAACATCCCGTTATATCGATGGTGTGTCCGCTCGTCTGACGTTCTTCGGTGCGTTATACATCACTGCTGTGTCTCTGTTACCACAGGGCCTGGTGATGGCTGTTAATGTGCCGTTTTATTTAGGCGGAACTTCTTTGTTGATTGTGGTCGTGGTTGTTATGGATTTCATGGCTCAGGTGCAAAGTCATCTGATGTCGCATCAATATTCCTCATTGATGAAGAAATCTAATTTGAAATCATCCGGTAATCTTTTCTGAGCCGGTAACTGGAGTTAAACATGAAAGTACGTGCATCTGTAAAGAAAATCTGCCGTAGCTGCAAAGTTATCCGTAGAAATGGTTCTGTGCGTGTGATCTGTTCTGATCCTAAGCACAAGCAGCGTCAAGGGTAATTTTATTACTGGAATAGCTCTTGCTTTTAGCAGTAGCAGGCGCTATTCTTTCGCGCCCTCAGTTTTGGGGGGAAGCAAGCACATCAGCAGGCATGTCGCCTGTTGATCTTATTAAGACGGAGTAAGTTGAATGGCCCGTATAGCAGGCGTCAATATACCTGACAATAAGCATGCGGTGATTTCCCTGACCTATATCTTTGGTATTGGTCGCACCCGTGCTAATGACATCTGTAAAGCTGTCGGTATCGAACCATCAACTAAGGTTTCTTCTTTAGATGAAGCCAAGCTTGACGAAATTCGTACCGAAGTTGGTAAATTCGAGGTAGAGGGTGACCTTCGCCGAGAAGTACAGATGAATATTAAGCGCTTGATGGATTTGGGATGTAACCGTGGTATTCGACATCGTCGTAATCTGCCCGTTCGCGGTCAGAACACGAAGAATAACGCACGCACCCGTAAAGGTCCTAAAAAGCCAATCAAACGTTAAGTTTGAGTTGCACTAATTAATTTACATAGGAAATCGAAGATGGCAAAGCCAGGTACGAAGTCACGTAAGAAGGTGAAAAAGCAAGTAGCGGATGGCATTGCGCACATCCATGCTTCTTTTAACAACACCATCGTGACCATCACGGACCGCCAAGGCAATACCCTGAGTTGGGCAACTGCTGGTGGCTCCGGTTTCCGTGGATCGCGAAAGAGCACACCTTTCGCAGCACAGGTCGCTGCAGAGCGCGCTGGTACAGCTGCACAGGAATATGGTCTTAAAAATCTGGATGTGGAAGTTAAAGGTCCTGGTCCAGGTCGTGAATCTGCGGTACGCGCATTAAACGCAGTGGGATATCGCATCAGCAATATTACTGATGTTACCCCAATCCCACACAACGGTTGTCGTCCGCCTAAAAAGCGTCGCGTTTAATTAAGGAGACAGAGATTAATGGCACGTTATATTGGTCCTAAGTGTAAGCTGTCTCGTCGTGAAGGCACTGATCTATTTTTAAAGAGCGGTGTCCGCGCACTGGATTCGAAATGTAAGATCGAGACTGTACCAGGTGTTCATGGTGCTCGTCGCGGTCGCTTATCCGACTACGGTGTACAGCTTCGCGAAAAGCAGAAAGTTCGTCGTATGTACGGAGTGCTTGAAAAGCAATTCCGTAACTACTATTCAGAAGCGGCACGTATCAAAGGCGCAACAGGTGAAAACTTGCTGCAGCTTCTTGAAAGCCGTTTAGATAATGTTGTTTATCGTATGGGTTTTGGTGTTACCCGCGCTGAATCACGTCAGCTGGTTGCGCACAAAGCAATTTTGGTGAATGGCCAATCGGTAAACATTCCGTCATATCAAGTTAAAGCAGGTGATGTTGTATCTGTTCGCGAAAAGTCTGCAAACCAGCTGCGTATTAAAAATGCGCTGGAAGTTGCTGCTTCTCGTAATCCAATCTCCTGGGTTGAAGTTGATGCTAAGAAGCTGGAAGGTAAGTTCGTATCAGTACCTGATCGTTCAGACATCTCCGCTGATATCAACGAAAACTTGATTGTAGAATTGTACTCCAAGTAATCTCACTGCAAATAGGGGCATCTATGCAGCGTTCAGCAAACGACTTTTTGACACCACGTCATATCGATGTGCAGGAAGTAAACGCCAACCGGGCGAAAATTACTCTGGAGCCACTGGAACGTGGTTTTGGACATACCCTGGGTAACGCTTTACGTCGTATTCTGCTGTCCTCCATGCCAGGCGCGGCAATCACCGAAGTTGAAATCGACGGTGTTTTGCATGAATACAGCTCAATCGAGGGTGTACAGGAAGACGTTCAAGAAATCCTTCTTAACCTGAAAGATGTTGCTGTAAAGCTTCACGATCGCGAAGAGTGCACACTGGTCTTGAAAAAGTCTGGTGCCGGCACCCTGACTGCTGGAGATATTCAGCTTGATCATGGAGTGGAAGTAGCCAACCCGGAACACGTTATTGCTCATATGGGCAGTAGCGCAGACGTTAATATGACTCTGAAAGTTTCAATGGGTCGTGGTTACGTACCAGCAGAAGCCCGTGGCAGCGAGGAAGATGAGAGTAAACCAATTGGTCGCTTGCAGTTAGATGCAACATTCAGTCCGGTTCGTCGTGTTGCTTACAGCGTTGATAACGCGCGTGTTGAGCAGCGCACCGACCTGGATAAGTTGGTTATTGAATTAGAAACAAACGGAACTTTAGATCCTGAAGAAGCAATTCGCCGCTCAGCGACTATTCTTCAGCAGCAAGTTGCTGCGTTTGTTGATCTGGACCATCAGGCAGAAGCGGTTCAGGAGAAGGAAGAAGATAAGATCGATCCTATCCTGTTGCGCCCTGTTGATGATCTGGAACTGACCGTACGTAGTGCGAACTGCCTGAAGGCAGAGAACATCTACTATATCGGTGATCTGATTCAACGTACTGAGGTTGAGCTGTTGAAAACGCCTAACCTGGGTAAGAAATCATTAACTGAAATTAAAGATGTGTTGGCATCTAAAGGTCTGTCTCTGGGAATGGTTCTGGAAGCATGGCCGCCTGCAAGTTTAAAGAATGACGACAAGGTTCTTGCGTAACCTTTAGTCTGACTGGTAAGGAATGTAGAAATGCGTCATCGTAAAAGTGGTCGTCACTTTAACCGCACCAGTGCTCACCGTAAGGCTATGTTGCAAAATCTAGCTAACAGCCTGTTCGAGCATGAAGTGATTAAAACGACCTTGCCTAAGGCGAAAGAATTGCGACGTGTTGCTGAGCCACTGATCACATTAGCAAAAGAAGATTCTGTTGCTAATCGTCGACTGGCTTTCGACCGTACTCGTTCAAAAGAGTCTGTAGGTAAGTTGTTCAACGAATTAGGTCCTCGCTACCAAGGCCGCCCGGGTGGTTACCTGCGCGTTCTTAAGTGTGGCTTCCGCGCTGGCGACAGTGCACCAATGGCCATCGTTGAATTAGTTGATCGCCCTGTAGTTGAAGCTGAAGAAAGCGAAGACTAAGTTAGCGAATTAACGAAATGAAGAACCCAGCTTAGGCTGGGTTTTTTTATGCTTGCCGAAAAGTCCAGATAGTCATTTACCCTCGGTTAAGAGGCGTCACGGTCGACCAGCGTGTTGGTTGCGAAGGGAGTGTTGGTTCACAGCGTCATAGCAGGGCTACAGGGGAAAGATCAGGGTAGCGAGGTTAGGCTCAGAAGTTCAGAAGTTCAGAAGTTCAGAAGTTCAGAAGTTCAGAAGTTCAGAAGTTCAGAAGTTCAGAAGTTCAGAAGTTCAGAGGTTCAGAGGTTCAGAGGTTCAGAGGTTCGGTGGTGAGGCCCGGTTTTTTGGGCTCGCTATCAGTACTCAGTTTGTTATAGCGCCTCAAAACGCACCTACGCATATTGGGTGTAAGACGACGGTGTGGTGCTCAATTGGCCACTGTAGGCCGGAGAAGAGCATAGAATGGTAAAGGGAAGGGCGCACTCATTGTACGCCCAATCGGTGCTGCTTAACCAAATATAGACTTAAACAGGAAGAAGAACAGGATAGAAAGGCCGGCACCGGCAGGCAGGGTCACTACCCAGGAAGAGACAATGTTGCCGATAACCTTAAGGTTGAGTGCTGAAATGCCCCGAGCCAGACCGACACCGAGTACCGCGCCCACCAGTGTATGAGTGGTTGATACCGGAAGACCCGTGCCGGAAGCGATCACTACCGTTGTTGCTGCGGCCAGCTCTGCGGCGAAGCCACGGCTGGGTGTCAGCTCGGTAATCTTCTTGCCGATTGTTCCAATGACTTTATAGCCGTAAGTGGCCAGGCCGGTCACAATGCCCAAGCCGCCCAGCAACAGTACCCAGCTGGGCAGTGCGCTTTTAGCCAGGATTTCGCCGTGGTTCTGAACGACGCCGACAACGGCAGCCAGCGGGCCAATCGCATTGGCAACATCGTTTGAGCCGTGGGCGAATGCCATGGCGCAGGCGGTGAAAATCATCAGGATGGAGAAAACTCTCTCAACAGAGTAAAACCTGAATTCCTTGTTCGCTTCCGGATCCATCTTAATTCTGGAGAGCATGGCTGCACCCAGAGCCATGACAGCGACACCCACCGCAGCGGCATAAAGCGTTGCCTGGCCAAAAGAAATATGAAGACCAACGTGCTTCAGGCCTTTCAGTAACGTCACCATGGCGATCATGAAGCCGACGAAAAACATATAGACAGGGACCAGACGTTTCGCGTTAGTGAACGGGTCGTCGGTGTTGAGAATCAGCTTATAAACGCTGGTAAAGATAATAAAGGCGAACACCCCGGAGATCAGCGGTGAAACAACCCAGCTCATAACAATGGAGAATACCTTGCCCCAGGCTACGGAGTCGACGCCAATGCCCACTGCCGCGAAGCCGACAATCGCGCCAACAATGGAGTGGGTGGTTGAAACCGGCCAGCCGCGCCAGGAGGCTATGGCCAGCCATATGCCCGCAGCCAGCAGTGCGGACATCATCCCGTAGACGAGTAATTCGGGATTATCTGCCATGATAGCCGGGTCAATAATCCCCTTACGGATAGTTCCGGTAACTTCCCCGCCGGCCAGATAGGCGCCGGCAAATTCAAATATGATGGCAATAACAATCGCCTGCCTGATGGTCAGGGCTTTAGAGCCGACTGACGTCCCCATGGCGTTGGCTACATCGTTAGCACCAACGCCCCAGGCCATAATAAAGCCGAAGATACAGGCCAAAATAATAAATATCTGCCCATATTCACTGATGATAGACATGAGAAATTCCTTAAATATTTTAAAACGGTTTTGTTAACGGGCCATCAGGATTTGTAAGCGGCTACCGACACGTTGTGAAACATCGGCCAGGTCGCCAATCTGTTCTATGACCCGATATAGGAACATCATGTCTATAGGGGGGTTGTTGCTTTCGATCGCTTTCAGAGACCGGCGCATTTCGATTTCGAATTCGTCAGTTCTGTGCTCCTGGTCATCAAGCTTTTTCAGCAGGGTATCCACAAGGTCGACTTCCTTACTGGAAAATCCGGTTTCGTAGAGCTCATCAAGCTCATCCAGTGCATTTTTGGCGCGTTTTGCGGTGTTGATGGCCGCTTTAAGGTATTTCATCATCAATGGTTGGATCGGTGCGGGGATGGACATTTCCCGTCCGAGCATAATTCCGGAGATATCTTTTGCCCTGTTGGCGATACGATCTTGCATGCTTAAAAGCTCAAGAAGGTCAGATCGCGGTACAGGCATGAACAAACTGTTTGGCAGGTGTTTCCGGATATCCTTTTTTAAGGCGTCTGCTTCGCGCTCTAGCAGGGTGATGTCCTGACGGACAGTCTCCGCAGTTGCGTAGTCGCCTTCGTAGGCTGCTTCAAAAAAGGGTATCAGTAGCTTGGCACAGCTATACGCTTTCACGATGTGCTGTTGCATCGGCTTAACAGGTGACTTACCGAACAGTAAGGATAATGGACTGGTACTTGTCATTATTGCAGTCTTCGCATGATAATTTTGAAGAGCAATTATAGTTGATCGGCGGGTTAATAAAACTGTAACAAATGACAGATGTCAGGAATTACTGTAATGCTGAGTTCACAGGCCTGATGGATGAGTGGGGCCATCAGGCCGCAGGATCAGGCCTCTCTGATCGAACGCAACCGCCGATTGCTGTCTATGGCGACATAAACAAATTCGGCTTCTGTTACTTTTTGACGCTCTTCATCCTCCGGCATGCGGCTCCAAACCTCAATGGATATGCGAACGGAGCTGCGGCCGACCGATTTAACCTGGGCGTAGCAACAAACCACTGAGCCAACCTTGATTGGCCGAATGAAGCTCATGTCACCGATCGCCATAGTGGCGGTGCGCCCTTTGGTAATGCGATTGGCAACGATACTGGCCGCGGAATCCATTTGGGTAACCAGCCAGCCACCGGAAATATCACCGATCGGGTTTGCGTCCGTTGGCATTGCTAAAACGCGTAGCTGTAACTCACCGCGTGGTTCAGGGTTGGATTCGTCTAATTTCTTCATATAGCAGCACTTACTGTCATAAATGGTTTAAAAAATACGGCGGAAGTATACGCGTGAAACCGCCGTATTCACATAGAAGACGGCAGCTCCGGCAGAATATGACGGCTGTAATCTTTCTGTCACATTTAATTCATATGATTGTCATTAACGGCGTCTACGATCCTTCCCCGAGTTGAAGGCTCAGACCTAAATTTTTGGAGGAAATCCTGTGAAGAAGACTATTTTTGCTGCGATTCTGGCAACTACAGCTACCATGGCTGCAGTACCGAGCTTCGCCCGTGACCAAATCAGCATCGTTGGTTCATCTACAGTGTACCCGTTTGCAACCGTTGTTGCAGAGCGTTTTGGTAAAGCGACCTCTTATGCGACGCCTACTATTGAATCTACCGGTTCCGGTGGTGGTTTGAAGCTGTTCTGTGAAGGTGTGGGTGAGAACACTCCGGATATTACAAACTCTTCAAGCTACATTAAGCAATCTCAGTTCGATGCCTGTGCAGAGAAAGGTATTGATATTATCGAAGTTAAAATCGGTTATGACGGCATCGCTCTGGCGAACAGCAAGAAAGGCGTTAAGCTTGACGTAACCCAAAAGGATCTGTTCCTGGCTCTGGCTGCTGAAGTACCGGATGCGAGTGGCAAGCTGATCGCTAACCCAAATAAAACCTGGAAGGATGTGAATCCATCTCTGCCAAACGTAGCGATCCGCGTTCTGGGTCCACCGCCAACGTCCGGTACTCGTGCCGCGTTCGTTGAGCTGGTTATGGAAGAAGGCTGTGAAGCCTATGAAGGCCTGAGCGATGAAGTATGTACTTCTATGCGTGAAGATGGTGCTTTCGTTGAAGCGGGTGAAAACGACAACCTGATCGTTCAGAAGCTGGATGCCGATACCACAGCTTACGGCATCTTCGGTTACTCGTTCCTGGATCAGAACAGCGATAAGCTGCAGGGCGCTTCCTTCAACGGTGTTGATATCACTTTCGACAACATTGCGGATGGCTCTTACCCTGTTTCTCGCCCGCTGCACTTCTTCATCAAGAAGCAGCACATCGGTGTAATCCCTGGCGTTCTGGAATATGCTGAGCTGTTCCTGAGCCCGGCTGCACAGGCTGAAGATGGTTACCTGGCTGAAAAAGGCCTGATCCCTCTGGGTGGCGCTGAGCTGAAAGAAATGCGTAAAGCCGTTCAGACTCAAAAAGTTTTGGTAATGAACTAATCATTCATTACTTTTAAAAAAGAAGAGCCGGCTCAGCCAGGCTCTTTTTTTTCGTTGTAAAAAGAAAGCCAGGGAAATGGCTCGTTAGGTAGTTGAATTCTGTTTGTCGCCATTAGCTGAATGCTGGAAAGGACTGGAAAAGCGCCGTTTCGCTAGGGCGATAACAGAAAATAATAGGTTTTTCAGGAGCCAATATGACGTCTTCGTCCTTGTTTTTGTTGCTGATTATCATCGTCGCCGCGGTTTTTGTTTTAGGCCGCAAGCGCTCGGTAGATGTCGCACAATCAGTTGGTGGTATTAGGTATCTCCATTCCTTACCCAACTATTATGGTCTTTTGGCTGCGGCATGGGCAGCTATTCCTGGGGTTATCTTGCTTGCCCTGTGGAGTGCGTTTCAAGACGTCATAATTCAGAATTCCGTTTTTTCTCTGCTACCGGAAAGTTATCAGGCTCTCTCCGGGTCGCGCCTGGATCTGGTCTGGGCTGAAATCTATAACCTGCAGAAAGGTATTATTACCGAGGCTTCCGATCCGGCCTTTTATCCGGCGGTAGAAGCATTAAACAACCTGATGACAACCAGCACCACAGGCCGAACCGTACTGGTGATTGCCCTGACTGTGCTTGGTGGTGTTTGGGGCTGGCGGTTGATCAAGCCCGAACAGCGTGCGCGCAACCAGTTCGAGAAGGTGGTCGAGGCTTTACTGCTGGCCAGCTCAATGATCGCTATTCTAACGACGGTAGGCATTGTGTTTTCCGTCGTATTTGAATCTATTCGCTTCTTCCATAAGGTGCCATTTACCGAGTTTGTGTTCGGTATTAAGTGGAGCCCGCAAATCGCTATTAATGCTGAGGTTGCCGGCTCATCCGGTGCCTTTGGCGCAATCCCGTTGTTTGTCGGTACCCTGATGATTGCCGGTATCGCGCTGTTGGTTGCGGTGCCGGTCGGGTTGATGACGGCTGTGTATTTGGTTGAATATGCCAGCTCCCGGGTGCGCTCAATTATCAAGCCACTGCTTGAGGTGCTGGCCGGTATTCCAACCGTTGTCTACGGCTTCTTTGCGGCATTAACCATGGCACCAAAGCTGAAGGGCTTCTTCGAAGGCATCGGTGTTAACGGTGTTTCTTCAGAAAGTGCTCTGGCCGCCGGCCTGGTTATGGGCATTATGATTATTCCTTTTGTATCCAGCCTGGCGGACGATGTTATCAATGCCGTGCCGCGTTCATTGCGCGATGGCTCCTACGGCCTGGGTGCAACCAAAAGTGAAACTGTAAAACAGGTTATCTTCCCGGCAGCGCTTCCGGGCATCGTCAGCGGTGTGCTTCTGGCGGCATCGCGTGCGATTGGCGAAACCATGATTGTTGTGATGGCGGCAGGCCTTGCCGCTAACCTGACGGCCAATCCATTAGAGGCAGTTACAACGGTCACGGTTCAGATCGCAACTCTGTTGGTGGGTGATCAGGAGTTCGACAGTGCAAAAACCCTGGCTGCATTCGCGCTTGGTTTAATGCTGTTCTTTGTAACGCTGATGCTTAACGTGATTGCATTGGCTGTGGTTAAGAGGTTTAGAGAGCAATATGACTAATCAATTGAATGCCATTGAGCGCCTTGCTGAGGTAAAGCAGGAGCGCATGCAGAAAAACCTGAAGGCCCGTTATGCCAAGGAAAAGCGTTTTCAGGTTTACGGCATAATGTCTATTTGCTTAGGCATGGCGTTTCTGGCAATGCTGCTGGGTACCATTTTTTATGGCGGCGCGTCGTCTTTTATGACTTCGGAAATCAAGCTGACCATTAATTACGACCCGGATGTTATTGGCGTTACCGATCTGACAGACGAAGATGAGCTGAAATGGGCCGATTGGCGCGGGCTGCTGAGTACCTCCCTGGCTGAGCGCTTCCCGGAAGTAAGTGGTCGCTCCGCCGTTCGTCAGCGTAACGCGCTGGTCAGTAGCATTGCCGAGTACTCACTTCGTGATCGTTTGCTGGCTAACCCCGAGAAGCTCGGTACATCGGAAGAAATCTGGATTGTTGCCGACGATGAAATCGACGCCGTGATGAAAGGTCAGGTCGACCGTACCGTGCCGGAAAGTGAGCGCCGTATTACCGATCTGCAGCTGTCTCTGATCGATAGTCTGGAAGCCGAAGGTGAGATCCGACAGAAGTTTAACACCACCTTCTTTACCGCAGGTGACTCGCGCGAGCCCGAGCAAGCCGGTATCCGGGGTGCCATGATCGGTTCTTTCTATACCTTGCTGGTCACGTTACTGCTGTCTTTCCCGATTGGGGTTGCTGCGGCCATTTACCTGGAAGAGTTTGCACCGCAGAACCGCCTAACAGAGGTCATTGAGGTCAACATCAATAACCTGGCAGCCGTGCCATCCATTGTCTTTGGTTTATTGGGCTTGGCGGTATTTATTAACGTGTTCCACCTGCCGCGTTCAGCGCCGGTTGTAGGTGGCCTGGTGTTAACGCTGATGACACTGCCGACGATTATTATTTCATCTCGTTCCGCCATTAAGGCCGTGCCGCCATCCATTCGTGAGGCTGCACTGGGGTTGGGTGCCTCCAAGATGCAAATGGTGATGCACCATGTATTGCCACTGGCGATGCCGGGTATGCTGACGGGTACTATTATTGGTATGGCTCAGGCACTGGGTGAAACAGCCCCCTTGCTGATGATCGGTATGGTAGCCTTTATTGCCGATATTCCGGGTGGCCCGCTAGACCCTGCTACAGTACTTCCTGTTCAGGTTTACCTGTGGTCCGACCTGCCAGAGCGCGCCTTTGTTGCGAAAACATCGGGCGCAATCATGGTGCTGCTGGGCTTCCTGGCCATCATGAACCTGCTGGCTGTTTATTTGCGTAAGAAATTCGAGAAAACCTGGTAACACCAGACCGTACATATTTTTTTAAGGGGTTTTAAAGTGACCACGAACACGAACGATGAATTGGCACAAATCTTTGAAGGCTGGTCCAGCACGGTAGGTAAGCCAACGTTAAAAGACAACGCGCGTATGACAACCCGTGGCGTTGATGTTTTCTATGGTGAAAAACAGGCGATTTTCGGCGTCGATCTGGATATCGGTAAAAACGAAGTGTTGGCGATGATCGGCCCGTCTGGCTGTGGCAAGTCCACCTTTTTGCGAACGCTGAACCGTATGAACGACACCATTGATATTTGCCGGGTGAAGGGCGATATCCATTTGGATGGCGACAACATCTACGACAAAAAAATGGATGTGGTAAACCTGCGCGCACGCGTTGGCATGGTGTTTCAGAAGCCGAACCCGTTTCCAAAGTCTATCTACGATAACGTTGCCTATGGCCCGCGTATTCATGGCCTGGTGACGCGTAAGGCGGAGCTGGATGAAATTGTTGAAACTGCGCTGCAAAAAGCCAGTATCTGGAATGAAGTAAAGGATCGCCTCGATCAGCCGGCAACCGGTTTATCCGGTGGTCAGCAGCAGCGTCTGTGTATTGCCCGAACGATTGCGGTTTCTCCGGAAGTGATCCTGATGGATGAACCATGCTCTGCGCTGGACCCAATCGCAACCGCGCGCATTGAAGAATTGATTGCTGAGCTTTCAGAAAACTTCACGATTGCTATTGTTACCCACAGTATGCAACAGGCTGCGCGAGTTTCTTCCCGTACTGCTTATTTCCACCTGGGCAGACTGGTAGAAGTTGGCGCGACTGATAAAATCTTCACTGCGCCTGAGCATCGTTTAACGGAAGACTACATCACTGGCCGATTCGGTTAAGGAGATAATTAGCATGGTAAGTATCACGTTTGATAAGCACACTTCAGGGCAATTCAATGCTGAACTGGAAGAAGCGCGTAACCACCTGATGGAAATGGGTGGCATTGTTGAACAGCAAATTGAAATTGCTTTTAAGTCTTTGGTGAATGTAGACAGCGAACTGGCCTCTGAAGCCATCCAGATGGATAAAGACGTCAACAAGATGGAGTTGAAGATCGATAAAGAAACAACTCAGATTCTGGCCAAGCGTAACCCGGCAGCAACCGATTTGCGTTTCATTATCGCTGTTTCAAAAACGGTAAACGATCTTGAGCGTATTGGCGATGAGGCGGTAAAGATTGCCCAGCAGGCGATTGAGCTTTCCAACGACGGCGCCGGCCCGCAAGGCTATGTTGAACTGCGTCACTTGGGCGAAAAGGTGCGTGAAATGGTGCAGTCGTCACTGGATTCATTTGCCCGCCTGGACGCAGACTCCGCCTTTGAGGTGATGCAGCAAGATAAGGCGGTAGATCTGGAATACAACACCGCTGTGCGCACGCTGGTGACCAAGATGATGGAAGATCCGCGCACCATTACCCGTGCACTGAATGTACTGTGGGCATTGCGCGCGCTGGAGCGTATTGGTGATCACGCCCAGAACATTTCAGAAAACGTTATTTATCTGGTTAAAGGTAAAGACGTTCGTCATAAGAAGCTGGAAAAAGTAGAAGAGACCGTGAACAGGTAACTATTCAGGTACTTCGATATATTTAGCTTCCAGTGTTGGGCTGTACCGGATCCTTGCTTGTTCCAGTGCAGTCCAAAACGCCTCAATCTCCGGCCTTGAATGACCATAAGCCTGCTTAGAAAAAGCGATATACCAGGGTTGCTCCATAAAGGGTTGCTCTATGGTTTTAACGCTGTCCGCGATATTAAGCAGGTGCGCCAGCTCCCAGCCAATCAGCCGGTCGATAACGTAGCCATCAATCCTGCCTCTGGACACCATCTCTAAGCCCTGCATCGGTTGCAGCTCAATCTGCGGCATGATCTGCATCGCCTTAAGGCGCTGGTCGGCAACGTAGCCGGGTATCGACTGAACCATCGCCTGCGGATCGCTGAAGGCCGTCCCATCCCAATTCAGGCTGCTGTTTTTGTGGGTGAATACCTTATAGTTGCCAAGATACGCATAGCGCTGGTCCGGCTGGCCTTTCGTTTTAGGGAACGCCGCCCATTGATCTCGCTCTGCGGTATAAATAAACGCATAGAGGGCGTCGACCTCACCCTGTTTAAGACTCTGCTGGCATCGCTTCCATGGGCGCCTTATATACTGAATATCCATACCGGCTTCTTTAGCGGCGATCGCCACCAGATCGGGGAACAGCCCGTTATCGCTTTGGCCCCAGTCGTTAGGCCCGTGAATAAAAGGCGGATTGGCCTGATCTTCCAGGCAAAACGTGAAGCTTTCAGCATAACTTTGCTGCACCAACACAGCGGTAAAAGTAAGAATTATCAGGCGCAGCATACATCGACCCGGGAAAATAAGCGTTCTGGCTAGTATAGTTCATTGGCAAACCGGCGTATTTGGTAAATATTTTGCCGGGGAATAAATAAAAACCTGTTATTTATCAGATAGTTGTTGACCTTTTAAAAAGTCATCTATATAGTTCGCCTCCGTTAGCCGGCATAGCTCAGTTGGTAGAGCAACTGACTTGTAATCAGTAGGTCCCGAGTTCGACTCTTGGTGCCGGCACCACATTCAGAAAGCCCCGTAGCCCATAAAGCACGGGGCTTTCGTCGTTCTAACCTATCTTGATTTTAGCTCCTGAATTTTCATCTTCGAATTCTGGTGCTACCCTGGTGCTACTTCAACCTTTAGTAGAAATGACAGGATTGCTGGTTATAGAAGCATCAGTTAAACTTGGATTAACTCTTTAGTGTTATTGGACCTACAGTACTTTCGGTCTAGTCGGGCGTTTAGCCAGACTCAAACTTATTGATTAAGATTATGATTGCGGGGTTAAGGCTTTGCCCTGATTCCCTCTCTCATTCTTCGCTCGGGAATCAGGGCAAAGCCTTAACCCCGCGGCCTCTAGTAAAGGGTTATTAAGGCGGCGCTAAATTAATATGTTTAGCGCCGCCTTATTCCAACATATATAGGTCCTAGATGGATTTTTTTGAAAGACTAGCGCGTGATCTAGATATTTCAGAGCAAGATGTTAGGGGTTTTGCGTTAACAGCCCCAAATAGATATAAGATATATCGGATTCCAAAGAGAACATCAGGTTCTCGAGTTATCGCCCACCCTTCCCGAATGTTAAAAGCCTATCAACGGTTAATAATCTCCTACGTAACTGAGCTTCTTCCAGTACATAGCTGTGCCTATGCGTACCGGCAAGGCGTTGGGATTAAAGATAACGCGCGAGTTCACGCTAAATCTAGTTATCTATTAAAAATGGATCTTCAGAATTTTTTCAATTCTATTAATCCCAGTTTATTTTTTGATGTAGTTGAAAAGGTAGGTTTGGAGGTAGCCGACCGCGACAAATGGCTACTGACAAAGTTACTGTTTTGGTCTCCAAACAAAAGTTCATCTGGAAGACTTATTTTAAGCGTCGGTGCGCCTAGCTCTCCCCTAGTATCAAATTTTATTATGTATCCATTTGATATAAGAATGAGTGAATACTGCTTTGCTAATGGGCTTAAATATACTAGATACGCTGATGACATTACTTTGTCTACCAATAAAAGAGGGTGTCTCTTTGATTTGCCAGACTATATTAAGGGTGTTCTAGCTAATGAGTATCAAGGAAAGCTGTCGGTCAATGAATCAAAGACAGTCTTTTCTTCAAAGGCTCATAATCGGCATGTGACGGGAATTACAATTACTAATAAAGGAAGCTTGTCCATCGGAAGGCAAAGAAAGAGGTATATATCCTCTTTAATTTATCAGTTTTCAAGTGATCAGTTAGACCCAGATGATACCCTGCATTTAAAAGGTTTGCTGTCTTTTGCATTTGATGTTGAGCCGGATCTAAGGCGTAGATTCGAAAAAAAATATACAAGTAAGGTAATTCACCAGATTTTAACATGTGAGAAAGGAAATGATTGATTCAGGTGTAAAGAGGCACAGAGCTACGATTAGAAAGTTAGAATCTGCTGCAAAAAATGGAGATATTCGCGCTAGTTTTCAGCTATATAAATATTATGGTAAAGGACAGTTTGTTGAACAGGACGTTGCTGAGTCTAATAAGTATTTATCGATATTCTTAGAAAGCATTAAAAACTATACAATTTCCCTTTCTTCTTTAGCTCTTTTTGACTTTCGTATTTTTAAGTCTGTAAATATTGAGTTTCCTAGGTTGCTTGAAAATAAACATAATTCAGTAATTATTGTAGGAAATAACGGCGTTGGTAAAACTACGATTTTAGAGGCAATAGCAAAATCGTTGAGTTGGCTTGCAAATACTATTATGTCTGAGAGTGGGCAAGGTAAAAAGATAGATTCTTTAGATATTAATAACGACTCAGAACATGGCTATGCTTCAATCATTTCAAAGCTAAGTTTTTGTGGCTCCCAGATTTTCACAACCGATGTGACAAAAGTGGTTTCAGGTGCCGACGTTTCCAAGAGAGGTGAATACGAAGATATAAAAACACTTGGCTCAATGTTTCGAGTTGCCGACAGTAATGTTAAAGATTTTAACCTGCCTCTTATAGCATTTTACTCAGTCGAACGGGCAATTGAAGTTATCAAAAAAGATATTGAGTGGCCAGATGACATAACTCCTGATGGTTTTTTTTCAAAGCATGCAGGTTACAGTGACTCACTCAATGGATCTACCGACTTTAAGCAGTTCTTTAGATGGTTTAAAGACTTAGACGACCTTCGTAATGAAGCCTTAGCAAATAGCTCCCCTCTCACAACTGAGTTGGCAGCTTTAGAAGGGCAGGGAAAAGTCCTTAAAGATATGCTGGAAAGTGGAAATGCTAATATTACCACCTTAGAAAGCATGGAAAGTGATATTAGAAATAAAATAGCCGTTTTAAAAGATAAGTTATCAAAACGAAAGACATCTAATCCTCAGGCGCTAATTGACATGCTATCCAATGCGATTTCTGGAGTTATGCCTGGTTACAAGAATTTGCGTGTGTCACGAAAGCCACTTGGATTACTTATAGAAAAAAATGAAGAAACATTAAATATCTTGCAGCTTTCACAAGGTGAAAGATCTCTGATTGCCCTTATCGCCGATATTGCGCGAAGATTGATTTTATTAAATCCAAATCAGGGCAACCCACTAGAAGGGAAAGGCATAGTGTTAGTAGATGAAATTGATTTGCACTTACATCCTGAGTGGCAACAAAGAATAGTTAGAGTACTAGAAAGTACCTTTCCAAATATTCAGTTTATCTTTTCAACGCATAGTCCTACTGTATTAACTACTGTCCCATATAACAATATTTTGTCCATAGGGATGAATGTGGAGGACGATCTTATTGTTAGCCGTCCTAGAGGAAATTCATATGCTGAGACGAGTGGCGATGTGATGCATCAGATTATGTACGTTGATCCTTTACCTCCATTACCAGAAGTTGATCAGTATAAAAAATTAAGCCAAAAGATTGAGAGTGGAATCTTAGATAGAGAGGTTATTGACTCGATTGAAGAGTTGAAGCGTAAGCTTGGTGATGGGCATTCTTTAATTGTTAGGTTAGATAGGTCAATTAAGAGAATTAAGGCATTACAACGTGCGAAAAGTTAATAGGGTGAGCACAACGCAAGCCTTAGAGAATAAGAGACTCAATCCACTAGCTACAGCTAGTGAAGCGGTTAAGGCATGGAAAAGGTTTAGATCTCCCCATAAAAAGGAAATTAGAGAGTCTTTCCTACGCGAACAAGAGGGACTGTGCGCGTATACGGAAATTTTGATTAGCAGTAGTAGGTATGGCTGCCACATTGAGCACATTCGACCTAAAACGGGCTACCCCGAACTAACTTTCGAGCCTGACAATCTGATCATTTGCTCTTTGTCCGATACCGATTTGCGTACAATCAATAAAGAAGAGTACTTTGGTGGACACTATAAAAGAGCTTTTCTTGATGAAGAAAAATTTTTATTTTGCACAGAGTGCAATGTAAATGAATTTATTGTCTATCTTTCTTCTGGTGAGGTTTTCCCAAATGCAAGCCTTGAAGCGGAAGAAATTAAAAAAGCTGAATACACTATTGAGCTATTAAACCTAAATAGCCCTGTATTAGTTCATAAGCGTAAGCAATGGATAGAATATATAGATGGTGAGATTGAGTTTTTAGAAAGTAGTGGCCTTGATGTTGCAGATTTTATTGGGGGTTTGTTGGAAATCGATCAAAGTAGTGGTCACTTGCAGCAGCCTTTCATTAGTATTACGCAATCTCGTTTTGAATTTTGATTCTACACTTATTGCCAGTACTCCAAGGGAGGCGGCTGCGCCGCCTCTTGATCAACCACCATCCACAGTGGCTGAATAGACCATTCTTCAGGCTTAGTCTGAATAACTTCATTGCTGGCCTTATCCAGCAACCCCAGTAAACGAGTAACTGCCTCGTTAAACTTGTTTTTCTTATCTTTCAGAATATGGAACGCACGCAGAACTAAATCAGTACGTTTAGTATTTGGACCGCCCATGGCACGCATATAGGCGGCATAGTCTGCCTTATCAGCCGCGGCGCGAACTTCTTCCGCTTTTCCTGCTTTTTCACCTGTTAGTTGACCTTTTAAACGGCGGCATTCACGGTAAACCGTTACCGGAATGGTATTAATCTCTGAAAACTGGCGAATACCCCATAGAGAAGCCCAGGCGCTGACGCGGTCAGATGAAGCAGTAGCATCAAGATCGGCTTCAAAATCTTCACCTACGCCTTCGCCGTTGATGTTTTTGGATATGTACTTGGCTAAGTAACCTGTAGGAGAGCCGTTTTTAACGTCCAGTTCTTCAATGTCACAGCGGTGCTCTTCTGCGCCCTGTTCGTCACCATCGACTTTCAGGCAATGCTTCTTGAATATTTCTTTGTATTTCTGAACATCATCTTTTTCGATATAAATCAAAAAGTGAAAGTGAGGTGTACCGTCATGGTGAGGCTCGCATACGCGCATACCAAAGGTTTGAATCTTGTTTTTCTTGATCTCATCTCTTATTCGTTGCCATGTTGAGTTCAGATACTCTAGGCCCTGCTTAGGGTTAAAGCCCTTGAAATTTGGGTTGGCCCGGCCAGAGCTACCCATAAAAGCGTGATAAGCGCTAGGGCAGGTCATCGTCATAAATAGGGCTGTACGGCCTTCTTCGCGTGCGAATTCTTCTTGCCCACGCATACGCACCATGAGTTCAGCGACTCGGTTCTTAGGGTTAGACACAGAAGACTCGTTAGCTTTTTCTAGGCTGACTTCTTCACCAGACTCAGAAACGGCTTTGTGAGTTTCTAAGAAAACACGGTTACGGCGCCGGTTTAGCTTTTTCTTGCTGTAGCTGAAGTTAGAAATGTATGGCGCTACCTGCTTCTTAGTTGCGCCTAGCTCACGCAGTACAGATTCAATGGTTTGCTCTGAGATGCGGCGTAAGTGCCTACGCCAGAATCCTTCATCGAATGTACGGACAACAAAGCCCATTAGCTGCTCATCTGAACGAGTTTCAAGGTTCTTAGGAAAGTAGCCGGTAATGCTGTTGGTGTGCAGGTAGGTGCGTACCGCTTTTACAGCAGTAAGAAGTGAAGAGGTTTTCTTTAGCCTTTTGTCAAAAATGCCCTTTGCCGCGCCGCTGTAAATAATAGCCAGGTGCTTCACCCGGGAATCATCAAAAATGAACGTACCGCCGTCATGCCAGGTTAGACGCTTATTAATTCGGCCAAGTTTCCGGTTTGCTTCAACATAGCCTTCATATTTTGCTGTGCGTACGTAATACGATTTCAGGATCAAGGAAACCGGCATGTGAGCTATAAATATCTCACGTGCAAAAGTGCGGCACTCAGGCGTACCGATTACGGATAATCGCTGATCTAGCTTTTTCTGATCCAAAAACCCTAGACCCCGCTTATTTCCAAGGGTCTAGGGGTTTTAGATCGTTTTTAGCGACCACAGTAGGTTTGGGGTCAGACCCCAAAACCCCAGAGCACACGCTGGGTCTAGCCAATATGGCTACCTGTAAAATCAGCATTAAAACCCCAAACCCCGCAATGCAAACGAGGTAGACCCCAACCCTACGGGATTTAGGGTTAGGGTAGTGCTTACCTATAGGTCGGGTGTTGCTGCGTTTGCCTTTTGTGTGTGGCTTGTTGGAAGTCATGTTCAACCCCCTTACGCAACTACGGTTTGAGCTTCAATGAAGGCGAGGATATCGGCATAGCGATAACGCACGTAACGGCCTACTTTTACGTAATTCAGGTTGTAGCGTTTGTTGCAGCGCCAGATTGCAAGGGTTTGGACCGATACGCCTAGGATTTCGGAGGCTTGGTTTGGGGTTAATAGTTGATCATTCTGGTAGTAAGTCATTAGTTCACCTCAGTTCGTTTTATTTCTGAGGGGGATAATGAATGCTATTGACCTAGATGGTTACGAAGTTAACCTTAACTTCGTACGTAGTTAAATTCGGTGGGGTGGCTCGTAAAATGAGTTGTTCTATTATTGATTGAAAAATCGAGTCTGTCGTATCAATAGCATTCGCCTTTCTACGATTTTAATTAATGGAGTTAAGTCATTAATTAAGCCTCGAATTTCATAATTGTTTAGGTGGCTTTTATAATCTCGTAAAGAAACTTGTATGCATCGCAGTACGCAATCTATACGGAATGAGTTTCCACACCCTGATTTCTCCCCATATGGATGTTCTCTTATTGATCTAATAAGTGAGCTCATATCTGATGCCTCAAGGTAACTCAGATTCCCATGAAGGTATGAGAAGTCATTACTATCGGATTTAGATAAAACTTCACTAAGGACATGAAACAAGTTTTTATAGCTGTCATGGTCGATGTAGGCGCTATTTACATGTCTGTTAAAGAATGACTGTAGTTCATTCACTACAAACAATAGGCTTTTAACACTGCCTGAAGTGTTTATTTTAGACGACGGGGATTCAGTAAAAAGAGATTTGCTATATTTTTGAGGGTCATAGTTAGGGAATTGGCCGTTACTTCTGAGGACAATACTCTTGACTCTTTCTTTAAGTGGTTTTTTTCTAATTTCTTTTTCCCATTCTAGCGCCCTTGGGATTAACTCAAAACGAATCCAATTGTGAGTTGTTTCGATATCCCAATATCTTCTAGGGTTGATAATAGCATTGTCTGTGGACAATGCTCTATCGTTTGGTGGTTGCCAAGTTAATATTACATCGTCATCGCTTTTTCTGAAGTTTGAAAAGCTATTATCGTCACCCATTGGAGTAATAAACACGTGATACCCTGCATCCATATTTTTTGATGCATGCTTGGTATATACCTTTAGCCACCCAGGACAGCTATCAAATATGCTCCAGGGACCGGTTGTATTAAATGCGTCATGGTACCTAGAAAAATCAAGCAGCAGAGACCATAAGCTTCGATTGACTTTAAGCATAGGAATATTTTCGGTTGAGTTTATGTGATAGTTGAAGTTCTTTGATCTCCATGTGTCTTCGATATTTTCTACATTTTGGCAATATTCTTCCGAACAAACATCTAAAGCCTCACAAAAGCTTTCAGCTTCATGTAGAGTTAGGCTGATCCTACAATTACCGATATCGCAGTAGTAATCATCACTATCTATTCTTTTTGTTAAAAATGGCCTAGATGTTTCATTTATAGGAAAGTTTGCAGCCACGAAAAAATTGTTGACTAACTGCTTGTGATTGAGAGTTAAGAGAACATGAGAAAATCTACCGTTTCGAAACTCAATAAAGCAACTGGCGCTATTCTTTTCAATGGTAGGTAAATAAGCATGAATTTTCACATGGTCGTTAATGTAAGTTAATGTGTCATGATAAAGCGTTTTTTTGGGGGTTGTGTAGTTCACCCAGCAAGCGGGTTCCTCATAGGACCAAATACCATATTTTTCTAAGTGCCATATTGCTGATTCACCAAATAGCATCTCAGTCCAGGCAGGGTGAAAATATTTATATACTAGCTCTGGAAATCTTCTGATCCATTTATTTAATGTAGAGCTAGGTATAACCCTATAGCTAATGTTCTTTTTAGATAGCTTCATCGCTTCACGTTGCCATAAAGCAATGCTTTCTGCAGATATGTTATCAGCCACAAAAAGATTGAATTGGGTGATATCAAAACCCCAGTTGTCATAGTTATTTAAAAATCTTGATACAGCCTTCTTATAGTCACTTAATGTATAAGATTTAACACGTTTAACTTCATAGAGAGTAACCTCTCCTTTGCCATTCTCGTTGTTCTTTAGAAAAATATCTGCACCATATTGTTTTTGGCCGGATTCTCCAATTGGCAAGATATCTATCACTTCATCTGTAAGCGTTAGGTTGAGTCTTTTGTGAACTAGATCGCAGCAAAGCCTTTCAAATATGCGTGGTTCCAATAACTCAAAAGGAAGGTCAGTTTCAAGGCTGGTTGCGGGGGCCCTGAACTTGTTGAAAGTTATGTTTTGTAAGTAATCTGGAAGCTTGATACTAGAATTCAAATTGAATGGCTCCTAGGCTCATATGAGATTATTTGGCTGTTTTGATCGCTTTCGAAATATGATCTATTATCGTTCGATCATCAAGAGGTAGTTCACCATCTTCAAACCAGATTAACGCTTTGTCGTTCATGACATCATATATGGCGTTTGCCGAGACATGCCCGCTTTTACCAATGCACTGATCGCGATAGTTAGCGAGTACAGCTAAAGCCGCTATAAATATTTTTTCTCTAACTGCGGCAAAACGCTCAAGCCTGGCGCTTGGTTCTTTTATGCTCGGGTCTGCCTTCTTTTGCTTTGAAGGCTTGTCGGAAGTTATGGCTCGCAATGGCTCAATCATGTTGATTTTCTTAGATATTAGCCATTGTGCAAATTCTTTAGGCTTTACCCTCCATAGCTCTTCTTTGTCTGAAGGGTTTAGAACTAGTGAATTTGCACCGATAGTTGCACGGGCTAGCCTTGATATATCGTTGAACATTTCAAAGTCGATTAGCCCAATCGAGTCTGAATGTTTCGGGTGGATTCCCATGGCTAAAGGGATTGCTTCACTAAAGAGCGCCCATGAGTCTAAGCAAGTAAATTCATTTAATAGTTGAGCTTGTAACTCAATATTTTCTAGAACAGATACTCGTTGCTGTCGCTGCTCAATTTTTTGTCTTTCGCTTAGGGGGGTGTATGGTTCTGACTCGTCTTCGAAATCTGCCCAAGGGTCATATGCTGGGCTGTCATCTTCGTTACTCATGCTTTACTCACGCTCGCTTAGTTTTGATGGTTGAATTCCTATAAATTCATGGAATCGTGTGGTTAGCTTTTCTGTTTAGGCACCTCGCAGAGCTGCCCTTCAATATATTCAAAGAGTTCACTGCCTTCATTCGCAGTTATTATTAAGAATCCCGTTTCTGTCAGTCTGTAGAATACTGTTTTTACATTTTGCGCGGGGTACTTATATCCGTAGATATTTGAGCATGGGTTGTATTTGACATGCCCGTTTTCAATATAAATAGCAATTGCTTCGTCTAGCATTTTCTTAACTTTTTCCGTGCTGATTTGTATTCTCTCAGACCGATATGGATATCCATCCCAGTTGTACGAATAAGCTAAATCACCAGTATTCAAGTAATGATCTAAATGAAGCCTCATCCCTTCAGGCATTTCCAGCTTTCCTATAGCGATTGAACTGGTGGCTAAAAGGGTGGTAAATAATACAAATGCCAATGCCTTAAACAGTTTGATCATTTATTTTCTTCCTTGATTGATTCTATTAAGTCCTGCTTTTGCTTTTCCGAAAGTTTGGCTAGTAATTCCAACAAGGTTTTATCTGTTGAGCCTTCATTTTTATGTGTGTCCTCAGAAAGTAGAATGCCCGCATGCTCTAATATTCTGTTTTCAATTTGTTGAGCAGGCACTCGCAGTTCTTCAGGCGTAAGAACAATATAACCGGCGGTAACATCATCACGGCGGGTTTTGTGGTTTAGCAGTCGCTTGATCATATACTGACCAACGTTTATTGATTCCGCTGTTGTGGTGAAGGTACGGCGAAGATCATGTAGCGAAAACTCAATGCCGGTTTCGGTGCGTATTTTGGTTAGGGCTTTTTTAGGTTCCTTGATAACGCCGTAAGCATTGTCAGTATTGAATACAAAACCGATAACATCTTTTACTTTGTACCGGCTTTGAAGAATTTCCAATACTCTGTCACCTATAGGTAATTCCAAAGGTTCGCCGTTTTTGGTTTTACTCAGGTAGTAGGTTTTCTCAGTAAGGTTTACTTGCTCCCAACGTAGGCTAAGTAGTTCAGAGCGGCGCAGGCCGGTAAGTATGGCCATTTCTGCCAGGTCGCATACCGCAACAGTAAAGCTGTCACCAGTTTGCCTAACGGCCTCAAGCCCTTTAAACCAGTCTGGCAGCTGGCCTATAGTGATTCGGGTGTTGCGGCGGCCTACATTGTTCCATAGCCGGTGGTGGCTAAGTATTTCCACTGGGTTCAGAGCAAAGATGAACGAGTTATCCACACCCCTGTATTCATATTTGGCGTAGTTAAATATGGCACGCAGTAGCCGCATAACGGCATCAGCCTGCGCATGGCTAAACGCAGATATTCGGGCGTGCTCTTTCTTTACTATCTCTTCTGTAATATTGATTAAAGGCTTTTTGGCGTAGTCTTTTAGATATTTGTTAACTGTGTGTTCGGCGACAATTAGCGTGACCGGTTGACGACAACTATCTTGGCCGGTTGGTGTGACAATCGGCATCTTGTTATCCACTACGGAGTACAAGGTGCCAGGTCATCACATCACCAACCGACAAGAGGAGCTGTACATGCAGCATCGACAACAGGGTGCCACCCAGGAAACCGCAGCCGCCAAGGCAGGCATCTCCGTCCGATCCGGGCGACGCATCGAACAATCCACAACCCCTCGAAGCAAGAACGAGCGCAATTGGCGAACTCGCGAAGACCCGCTGGAGGCGGTTTGG
>NZ_SLZR01000016.1 GCF_004341165.1 Reinekea marinisedimentorum | reverse complement strand
TAGCAAAACCATTTAAGTGGACGAAAAGTGCAGAAAAGATAATTGCATCCGTTGAACGGGCTAAAAAAGTATTACCTAATTAACCGCATGGCCCACTAGCATACCTCTTCTCCCCTTAATTCACCGTTAAGTGGGAGAAGTTTATAAGAACCCCTACTACGAAGTAACCACACATATGCGCTCAGCTTCTTTTCTGGTCTTTTTAACGGCCTTAAGCGTTTCAGGCCCTCTTTCAATTAATTTCTTCCTCGCATTACTGCCTGCAATGGCAGACGACTTTTCGACGAATGCCGCTACGATCCAATTAACAGTAAGTGTTTATCTGATTGGCTTTGCTGGAGCGCAACTTGTTATCGGTCCACTTTCTGATAAATTCGGCCGCAAGCCTGTTTTGGTTTATTGCTACGCCCTTTTTTCTTTAGCGTCGCTTGTTTGCGTGTTTTCAACAAGCGCCGAGCTATTAATTGCCGCACGCTTTATTCAATCGATAGGCGGCTGTGCAGGCGTACTGATTAGCCGAGCGATCGTAAGAGATGTGTATTCTCCAAAAGATATGGGCAAGGTCATGTCTTATATGATAACGGGATTTTCTATGGCTCCACTAATTGCCCCGGCCATAGGCGGCTTTCTCGGAGTACATTTTGGTTGGCGTAGCCTTTTTATTGTGTTTACCGTTCTCGGTGGCGGTTTAATGCTCTGGACATTATTAGGCTTTGAAGAAACAAACACTAAGCGAAATCCCCATGCATTTAACCTGAAAGCTCTCTTCATTAACTACGCTTCATTACTGCTCAACAAACACTTTTTCGGATACTTCACGGTCGTATCAACATCGGTTGCTGGCGTTCTTACCTACACCTCTGCGTCCAGTTTTGTACTCATAGAAGTACTGGAAGTTCCGGCTCAATACTATGGGGTTTTATTTAGTATCACGGCTTTCGGTATGTTTATAGGCAGCATCATTTCTGCAAAACTCAGTGGAAGGTACTCCAGCGAGATTGCAGCAAAGAACGGTGTGATTTTTTTATTCATTGGTGGCCTGCTAATGGCAACGTTACCACTTATTGGCATCGTCTCCATTACCAGCATTGTAGGCTCTATGTTTATCTACGCTGTTGGCAACGGCATTGTTATGCCATCAGCTATGTCTCTAGCCATTATGCCCTTCCCGAAGAAAACGGGTGCTGCTGCGGCATTAATAGGATTCGCCCAGGGTGCGCTGGGTGCGTTATGCGGGTACATTGCCGGCCAACTTTATAATGGCACCGTTATTCCTATGGCGCTGACCATTGGAATACTTGCCGTGATAGCGTGTTTAGGACTGCTGTTCAGCCAGAGCATCAAGCCCCAAACATCCACTTGAGTGGTTGGCCATAGCCAAGGGCACTCAATCACACAACCAAACGGGAAGCTTTTATAAACGTGCATTTTAAATGCAGTGACGCCAGCGCGGGCACTGTACTAACTTACAAAAAAACCAGTCTTGCTGACTTGAACCAAAGACTGCCTGGTTGATTTGCACGCAAATCTGGCCCACCGACGATGCGGACAAAATCTTGAACTACGTTGGAGAGAGTCCAAAAACGCAAAAACCCGCATGGTTAGCGGGTTTCTGGACTTTCAATATGGTGGGCCTAGGCGGACTTGAACCGACGACCAATCGATTATGAGTCGACTGCTCTAACCAACTGAGCTATAGGCCCTTAACAAGAAATGCATCTGTCACGCTGGTGAACAGTGCAATTTGGAAAGTTCGCGCATTATAACGCGCAAACCGCGCAAGTCTACCCAGTGCGTTGATTTTTAACCATTTTTCAGAGCCTTGAGACACTGCAGGGCTCATTGCTGACGGGTGGTTAAGCCGGCTGCGCGGTTGTCTGGGATTTCAAGGCTGGCAGAGAGGCTTTCATGGAAAATCGCTCAAAAAATCACCTAAATGCCAACAAAGGTCAATTTTAATC
The DNA here is from genome assembly GCF_004341165.1 of Reinekea marinisedimentorum. Classification (GTDB taxonomy): domain Bacteria; phylum Pseudomonadota; class Gammaproteobacteria; order Pseudomonadales; family Natronospirillaceae; genus Reinekea; species Reinekea marinisedimentorum. The sequence goes on along the minus strand of NZ_SLZR01000016.1, from coordinate 77,349 downwards.
AATTTGTTTGCAAGATAAATCAGATCTAGGTTGATCTGCAGGGGTGTAACTACGAGAATATGCGCTAAGTTTATTAGTGGCGCGATGCTTAAGTTCAGCTCCGGTTTACTCTTATTTTCTGGCTAACAGCCTTAAGCGCGTCATTTATTACAAGAATAATAGGCCAGCGGTTTTACCCCTCTGGCGGCAGCTTTAATCTCTCTACAAAATAAGGAACGCAATAATGAAAGACTTACACTTTGGTGCAGGCAACATTGGCCGTGGTTTTATCGGTAAGGTTCTGGCCGATGCTGGCGTGCATGTAACGTTTGCCGATGTTGCAGACGATTTGATCAACCAGCTGAAAGAAAAGAAAACCTACAACGTGAAGGTTGTTGGCAGCGAATGCCGCACTGAAGCTGTGAGCAATGTTGACGCCGTGAACTCTAAAGACGCGGATGCTGTGATCGCACAGGTGGCCACGGTTGATCTGATCACCACGGCGGTTGGCCCTACCGTTCTGAACATCATCGCTAAAACCATTGCCGATGGCCTGGCCAAGCGTATTGAAGACGGCAACGAAGGTTTCCTGAACATTATTGCCTGTGAAAACATGGTTCGCGGCACTACGCACCTGAAAAACGAAGTTCTGAAGCACCTGGATGAGAAGTACCACGCGAAGGTTGAAGAGCTGGTTGGTTTTGCCGATTCTGCGGTAGACCGCATTGTGCCACCGGCCGACAGCGAAGACCCGCTGGAAGTCACCGTTGAAGAGTTCAGCGAGTGGATCGTTGATCAAACTCAGTTCAAAGGTGACGTACCAAACATTAAAGGCATGGAACTGACCGATAACCTGATGGCGTTCGTTGAGCGTAAACTGTTCACCCTGAACACCGGTCACCTGATTACGGCTTACCTGGGTGCACTGGCCGGTCACAACACCATCCGTGAAGCGATTGAAGACGAAGCCGTTAAGGCTGACGTTCAGGCAGCAATGGAAGAAAGCGGTGAAGTACTGATCCGCCGCTACGGCTTTGAAGCCGATGCCCACGCGGCCTACATTCAGAAAATTCTGGGCCGTTTTGCGAACCCTTACCTGGTGGATGAAATCGACCGCGTTGGCCGTCAGCCTATCCGTAAGCTGGGCCCTGCCGACCGCTTAACCAAGCCTCTGCTGGGCACCATGGAATACGGCATTGCCAACGACCACCTGATTAAAGGTATGGCCGCTGCCTTCTTCTATGTAAATGAAGATGACCCGCAAGCAGTTGAACTGCAGGCAATGTTTGCGGAAAAAGGCCTGAAAGAAACACTGGCTCACTATTCAGAACTGCCGGTAGACAGCAGCGAAGTAGCGCGCGTAGAAGCCGCTTACCAGGCGCTGAAATCTGCTTAACAACCCCTCTGAGTGCCCTTCCGGGCACTCTGCTTGCTCCCTTGCAGGGTGCATACATTTTACAAACGTCACTCTTTCTCATTCCCGCAATTTAGACACTGGCACGAATAAGCAATAAAGGTACAATCGAGGTAACTATTCGAACTGGTAACCTCATGCTCAGCCCGCTGCTCGTCGCAAAAAAAATATTTCTTGATGCTGCACAAGTTAAAGACCAGCAGGAGCTGGTTCAGCTTATTGTGCAACGCATCCGTACTGCGCTCTCAGCCGACGTATGCAGCCTTTACCTGATGATTGATGGCGAGCTGGTGTTAACCGCCAGTGAAGGGCTTGCCGCTGAAGCCATTGGTGTTATCCGCATGCCGCTTGGTCAGGGCCTGGTCGGTACCATTGCCCAGCGCCAGCATTTGCTGAATCTGCCCTATGCCGATAAACACCCTAACTTCCGTTACTTTAAAGAAACCGGCGAAGAGCGTTATCAGGGCTTTCTGGGTGTACCGCTGATCCATCAGGGCAACGTGCTCGGTGTTTTGGTTGTTCAGGTAAAAGAGACCCGACGCTTTACCGAAGAGGAAGAGGCGTTCCTGATCACCATGGGCGCCAACCTGGTTGCCAGCCAGGCCATTGGGCTGGTGCGTGCAACGGAAGACAACGAACCGGATGATGCCGCCACACCTCAGGCAAATAAAATCCGGCGCATACGCGGCTTGGGCGGCGCACCGGGCACGGCAATCGCCAAGGCCTGGGTGGTACGCAACGAAATCACTCTGGAAGAAATTGAGATTAAGCCCGGCTCCGGTATCGAGTTTGAGCAGGAGCGCATTCGCGATGCCTTCGAGAACAGCCTGGAAGAGCTGGATGGTGATGATGCCACCCACGGCGATACCGAAACGCTCTCGGCGCTGATCGAGGTATACAAGCTACTGCTCAACAGCCCGGAGCTGCATGCGGCCATTCAGCAGCACCTGAAGAGTGACATCAGCGCCAGCAGTGCATTAAAACTGGCCATGCTGGAACAAATCGCTGTATTCGATGCCATGGACGACCCGTACCTGAAAGCCCGTGCCGACGATCTGCGAGTGCTGGGTGCGCGGGTTTACCGCCAGCTGCAAAACTACGAGCCAGAGGTCATTGAAACCGATGTCCCCATTGTGCTGGTTGGCGAAAATATCACCGTCGACCACTTTGGCCGGCTCGATGCCTCGCTGATTGCCGGCATCATCAGTAATCAGGGGTCTACCCTGTCGCATACCTCGGTACTGGCCAACGCTTTGGGTATTCCGGCGGTTGTCGGCCTGGATGATGCCAATCTGCGCAGCCTGCATGGCACAGAAGTGATTATTGAAGGTACCCGCGGTTTCGTTATTACCAACCCACCGGAACCGGTGAAAGAAGAATTCCGCCGGCTGATCCAGCAGAACAAAGCCCGTCAGGCCGACCTTGCTCACCTGAAATCTCTGCCTGCAGAATCAACCGATGGCCAAACCGTTCGCCTGTTTACCAACACCGGTTTGCTGGCAGACATTACGCCGGGGCTGGAGCGCGGCTCGGAAGGCATTGGCCTGTACCGCTCTGAAATTCCGTTTATGGTGCACAACACCTTCCCCACGGAAGAAGAACAGGTGCGCATCTACAAGGGCGTGCTTTCAGCCTATGCGCCTAAACCTGTGGTCATGCGTACACTGGATATCGGTGGCGATAAGGCACTGCCCTACTTCCCGATTAAAGAAGAAAACCCTTACCTGGGCTGGCGCGGTATTCGTTTTACGCTGGATTACCGCAACATTCAGCTCGATCAAATCCGCGCCATGCTGCTGGCGAATATCGATAACGATAACCTGCAGATTATGGTGCCCATGCTCAGCCGGGAAGACGAACTGCTGCGCGTGCACGCGCTGGTCGATGAAGCGATCAAACAGCTGAAGGAAGAAGGATACCCGGTTCATAAGCCTTCCATCGGCATCATGGCCGAAGTTCCGGCCATTATCTGGATGCTGCCGCGCCTGCGTGACTATATTGATTTTGTCTCTATCGGCTCCAACGATTTAACCCAGTACATACTGGCCGTCGATCGAAACAACCCGCGGGTTGCGCATTTGTATTCGCACTTCCACCCGGCGGTACTCAGCGCGATTTATCATATTGTGCGCGAATGCCGCCGCCTGAACCTGACGGTGAGTGTCTGCGGTGAAATGGCCTCCGACCCGAAAGCCGTACTCATTCTGTTGGGCATGGGGGTACGCACGCTCAGCCTCTCGGCCTACAAGCTGCCGCTGGTGAAGTGGCTGATTCGCCACAGCAACATGCGCGATTGCCGGGTAATGCTGGATGAAATACTCGATCTGGCCAACGAAGTGGAAATACAGGAACGGCTGGAATTAAAGCTGAAAGAAATCGGGTTTACCGAGCAGTTTGAATCTTAAGCTGGCCTCGAACCGCATGAACGCTGCGCCCGCCTGTACGCGGGCGAATGCCGATTAAAAGAAGAAGTAGCGCGCCAGCTGCAGAATAATCAACGCAAAAATACCGGCGATGACATCATCAATCATGATGCCCAGGCCACCGTGTACGCGCTTATCCAGCCAGCCAATCGGAAATGGTTTTAAGATATCGAACAGACGGAACAGCACAAAACCAGCCACTATCCACGCCCAGTGGAACGGCAGCGCAATCATGGTAATCCAGTAACCGACAAATTCATCCCACACAATGCCGCCGTGATCGTGCACCCCCATATCTTTAGAGGTTTGCCCGCACAGGTAAACACCCAACAGGAAGCTCAGCACAATAACCGCCAGGTAAGGCCAAAGCGGTAGCTGTGCCAGTAGCAGGTACACCGGAATAGCGGCCAGCGTGCCAAAGGTACCCGGCGCTTTAGGGGCGGCGCCACTGCCAAAGCCAAAGGCTAAAAAATGTACCCAGTGATTATTCCAACGGCGTTGAGATGGTTCAGACATCGGTTTCCTGCTTTAAAAATGTTGATAGCCTTGCCACGGCAAGGTGATAAGTTGCCCGCCATCATACCAGTTAACGCCGGCCTCGCCTGCTTCCACCCGGCCAATGCGGGTAACTTTTTGCGAAAGCCCGGCGGCTAGCTGCTCAATAGCGGCTCGCTTACCGGGTTCAGCCGTGAAGCAAAGCTGGTAATCATCGCCACCGCTGAGCCCAAGCTTTAATCCCTGCGACCCCTGATCCGCCAGCCCTTTGGCCAGTGGCAAATCCGCAAGGTTGATGCACAGGCAAACACCGCTGGCGCGGGCAATGTGGCCGGCATCGCCCATCAGGCCATCGGAAATATCGATGGCACTGTTCAGGTAAGCAGCCACCTGCAGAGCAAACGCCACCGGCAACGGCGGGTTCCAATAGGCGGCCAGCCATTCCGGTTCTGCCTCGGCCGGGTCGGCACCGGTAACAAAGGGGACCGCAGCGGCTGCGCCCCCTAAACTGCCGGTAACCCAGATGTCATCACCCGGCTTTGCGCCACTGCGCAATACCGGGCTGTTGCTGCTGCCATGAACGCTGACCGTTACGGTAATCACCGGCGAACGGGTGGTATCGCCACCCGCCAGAACGATGCCGTACTGCTCAGAAAACGACCGCAGTTGTTGTGCAAAGCTGGCCAGCCAGCTTTCACTGGTGTTTGCCGGCAGTGACAGCGCCAGGGTAAAAAACTCAGGTTTGGCGGCCATCGCGGCCAGGTCGCTCAGTGCCGGCAAAAAGGCCCGTGCCGCAACCTGCGCGCCGGTTGCGCCTTCCGGGAAATGCACACCCTGCACGGCGGTATCGGTGGAGACAACCAGCGGCACATCACTTTGCCAGACCAGGCAATCATCACCGATGCCCTGCTTCAGCTTGTTGGATTTCAGCGGCCAGCCGGAAAAGTATTTCTGTATGAGTTCAAACTCGCGCATAAAGGTTCAACCTGAAATGGATGGCGCATTATAGAGACATTCCGGCCACGGCTGAAAACTGTTGCAGCGATAATAGGCCAGTTTCCTGTATATAGGAGGCAGAGTGCTACCCGAACACAGTACAATGGCGACATCTGATTTCACGGGAACCATTATGCTATCTGATCCGATGTTTTACGCAGTCGCCATACCCGCGGTGCTGATCTCCAGTATTTCCAAGGGAGGCTTAGGCGGTGGTTTAGGTGTACTTTCTGTACCGTTGATGTCTCTGGTCATCCCGCCAACTCAGGCGGCCGCGATCATGCTGCCCATTCTTTGCTTCATCGATTTGTTTGCGCTGAAGAGCTTCCGCGGCACCTTCGATAAAGAAAATCTGAAAACACTGATACCGGCGGCACTGCTTGGTATTGTCATCGGTACTCTGTTTTTCAATAAGCTGTCGACCGCTCATATCAAACTGCTGGTCGGTGCTATCTCTATCGTCTTTGCATTCAACTGGATTTATCAGACCCTCTTTGGGCGCAGCCAGAAGGTGAAACCGGCGGGCAGAGTTCGCGGCCTGATCTATGGTGCTGTAGCAGGCTTTACCAGCTTTAACGTTCATGCCGGCGGGCCACCGATCAATATGTACCTGCTGCCGCAAAAGATGGATAAAACCCTCTTTGTAGGCACCACCGTAATCTTCTTCACTGTTGTTAATTACACCAAGTTGATTCCCTATGCATTTCTGGGTCTGTTGGATTTCAGCAACCTGAAGGCCTCTCTGGTGCTGATGGTTCTGGCGCCAATCGGCGTAAAAATAGGTGTGTGGGCGCACCACAAGTTGCGTGATAACTGGTTCTACTGGATTTGCTACGTAGCGCTGTTCATCACTGGCTTGAAGCTTTCTTATGAAGGCATCAGCGCTATCATTCAGGCATAAAAAAGGGCTGAGTAATCAGCCCTTCTTGTTCACTGGTACGGCTCCGCAGCCGTTAACCTATATCCCCGTTAAAGTTGAGGCCCTGCGGCAACCAGGCGCTTACCTTCTTCGTTATCCGTAAATTTCTCAAAGTTCTTCACAAAGCGGCTACCCAAATCTTCTGCTTTAACGGTCCATTCAGACGCATCGGCATAAGTATCGCGAGGGTCAAGCACCTTCGGATCAACCCCCGGCAGTGCCAGTGGAATTTCCAGATTAAAGATAGGCAACATCTTGGTTTCGGCTTTATCGATAGAACCATCCAGAATCGCATCGATAATACCGCGCGTATCCTGAATGGAAATCCGCTTACCGGTGCCATTCCAGCCGGTGTTTACCAGATAAGCATCGGCACCACAGGCTTCCATACGCTTCACCAGTTCTTCGCCGTACTTGGTTGGGTGCAGCGTTAAGAAGGCAGCACCAAAGCAGGCCGAAAACGTAGGCACTGGCTCGGTAATGCCGCGCTCGGTACCGGCCAGTTTGGCGGTAAAACCGGAAAGGAAATGATACTTGGTCTGGTCTGCTGTTAATTTTGCGACCGGCGGCAACACACCAAACGCATCGGCGGTTAAGAAGATCACCTTGTTGGCGTGACCACCCTTTGACACCGGTTTAACGATGTTGTCGATATGGTAAATCGGGTAAGTGACCCGGGTATTTTCAGTCACAGAGCCATCGTCGTAATCGCAGACACCGTTATCATCCACGGTGACGTTTTCCAACAAGGCATCGCGCTTGATGGCATCGTAAATATCCGGCTCGGCTTCTTTGCTCAGGTTAATGGTTTTGGCGTAGCAACCACCTTCAAAGTTAAACACGCCGTGATCATCCCAGCCGTGTTCGTCATCGCCAATCAGAGCCCGTTTCGGATCAGTTGAGAGCGTGGTTTTACCGGTGCCGGAAAGCCCGAAGAAGATCGCCGTTTCGCCATTGGCCGCCATGTTGGCAGAGCAGTGCATCGACGCCATGCCGTTCAGTGGCAGGTAGTAATTCATCATCGCGAAGATGCCCTTCTTCATCTCGCCGCCATACCAGGTGCCGCCGATTACCTGCATCTTTTCTGTCAGGTTAAACACCGTAAAGACTTCAGAGTTAAGGCCGTGCTCTTTCCATTTTGGATTCGTGGTTTTAGAGCCATTCAGCACCACGAAATCCGGCTCGCCATAGCATTCCAGTTCTTCCGGGCTGGGTCGCAGAAACATGTTGGTCACAAAGTGCGCCTGCCAGGCAACCTCAACAATAAAGCGTACCTTCAAGCGGGAGTTTTCATTACAGCCGCAGAAGGTATCAACAACAAACAGGCGCTTATTGGACAGTTGCTTATTCACCTGCGCTTTCAGGTCGTTCCAGACTGCCTGAGTGGTGGGCTTGTTATCATTTTTAGATTTTTCACTGGTCCACCAGATGGTGTCTTTAGTGACATCATCCATCACGATGAATTTATCTTTAGGTGAGCGGCCGGTAAATTCACCGGTCATCACGTTGACTGCGCCACTCTGTGTTAAAACACCCTTTTCAAAACCCTCCAGCTCAGGGTTCATCTCTTCTTCGAACAGCTGTTCATAAGACGGGTTATAAATGATTTCTGTTGTGCCTTCGATACCGTATTTAGTCAGATCGATACGTTGAGCCAAAGCTTCTTTAGTCACTGCGTCCATATATACACTCCTGATAGAGAGATTTGTTATTCATTGGAATGGTCAAACCATTGAGAATGAGCCAGCGTCATTCAGTAATGTTGTTCTTTAAGATTGGAGGCAAGGTTGATAACTGCCTGGGGGATCAGGATAAAAAGGGGGCATACAGGGGAACCGTTCAGCGAGTTTGAATTCCGGCCGTCTTTTCATCGAGTTACTCCTTAATGGACCCTGCCTTTCAACAGATTCATCCATTCAAATTTTATTTTTATTATTTTTTGAGTGTTAACTGCGTTTTTCAGCGCAGGCTACAACCTTTTTTTCAATTGACTGTTGGTTAATAGCCGCTGACGAACGCTATTTATTCTACTTGAGTAGCAAAAATTATGTTACACACCAAAACCATAAATATTTCTGAATGCATTCGGTATGAAATTTAATTACAAAATCAGCAGAAAAATTTGACTGCGCTTGCGCATCGTTTTCAACAGGCTTAATTAACATTATAGCGTTGATCCGAAATTTGCCTGCCAAACTCCTTTGACAAACATCAACTAACCTTTCAGCGTTAATTCCTATTAATGATATTCAGAACGACTGATATGCCATTTAACTTCTAAGACGACCGAACCCGAATGACAGCCCACCTACGTGCTCCAAATTGCGCTCTTTAAAGATTTTATTGGCGCAAGGGTGGCCATATTTATTTACGAATACGGCCTTTTGGTAACAAAATTACATAGAAATTCTTTCGGTAAATTTTAAGTATTCAGCTTCGTTATGCACTTCTGGCTCGCCAAAAACAAAAAAGCCCGCAATTGCGGGCTCAATATTAAATTGTCTGACATTTAAATAGGTCGGGAACCGTATTTGTTTTCAGGCTTCTTCGGTGGGTCGGCACGGTAACCGGTTTCAACTTCGGTGACGGAACCACCGTTAGCCAGAAACGATTCAACATCGGAGGCCATTTCTGTTCGCAGATTCTCATTGCACTTCGGAGTGCGCGCCAGCTCTTCTGAAGTTACTGGCCCTTCGGATGTTTTTTTGGCAACTGTCATCTTTATAACTCCCTATTAGATTTTTTACGCAGCAGTTTTGACTAATTATAAATTCGACCAGTGAGTTATAGTTCAAATTTCGATTTTCGCCAGTTTTAAGGCGAATTTTCTTACATTGAGTAACCGGCTTTGACGATTGATTACAAATTAAGCGGCACCGGAACAGTGCTCGCCCACTAACCCGCTTGCTCACTAAATATTTCTTTCACCTGTTTAACGTGGCGACGGCTGACCGCCAGTGGCTTTTCTTCGCCCTGAACCGACACCCAATAGCCGCCGTCTGAATCGCGGAACAGCTTTTCAATACGCGATCGGTTAACCAGGCAGTTGCGATGAACCCGAATCAGCAGACTGGCAAACTTTTCTTCCAGTGCCTTCAGGCTGATATCGACAACACGCTCGCCCCGCTCGCCAAACAACGATACATACTTCTGATCTGCCCGAAAGTAATAGACTTCAGCCAATGGCAGGCGTTCTTTTTCCCGCCCGGTCTGTACCGGTATGGTGGGCACTGAGTTCGATTCCCCTGTTGATAACGCCATAACCTGGGCCCGGTTTAACTTCTGGCACTGCTGCAACGCCTCTTCCAGTGCAGCCTTTTGAATGGGCTTTAACAGATAAGACTGAGCATTCACCCGAAACGCCTCCAGTGCGTGCTCATCGTAGGCGGTACAGAAAATCACCGCCGGGCGCTGCGGCATTTTACTGATCGATTCCGCTACCTCGATACCGCTGGGCCCGGGCATGCGGATATCCAGCAATACAACATCGAAGGTTTCGCTTTCCAGCCGCTTCAGTGCTTCAGTGCCATTGGTCGCAGCCGCGGTGCCATCGACATAATCGATAGACTGAATAAAGCGCAGTAATCTGTCGCGTGCCAGCGGTTCATCATCAACAACTAAAACGCGCATACATTACTCCTTTATCGGTTTGGGTAGCGTTAGGGTTACTTTGTATTGCTGGTTGGCCTGCTCAATGCGGTAACGGGCAGCATCACCATACAGCGCCTGCAGCCGATTACGCACGTTCTCCTGACCAATGCCGTGACCACGATGGCCGGAAGGCTGCTGCGAGCAACTGTTTTCAACGATTAAGGTCGTAATACGTGGTGTTTGCAGAACAGAGATGGTGATTTTGCCACCGGCCTGGTTGGCTGCGACACCATGCACCACGGCATTTTCCACCAGCGGCTGCAGGCAGAGCACCGGCACCGGCCAGTTCATATCGGAAACCGATTCATTCCAGCTAACCTGAAGCCGATCGCCCAGGCGCCACTTTTCAAGGCGCAGATAGCCCTTCACCAACTGCAGCTCATCCTTCAGCGGGCAAAAGCGGCTTTTTTCCGCCAGACTGGCGCGGAACAATACCGATAAAGAGGCGATGGCCGCTTCGGCATCTTCCGGCTTGGTGGCCACCAGCTCAGAAATGGTGTTAAGGCTGTTAAATAGAAAATGCGGCCGGATGCGCGCCTGCAGTGCATCCATGCGGGAGTTGGCCTCGGCCTGACTTTGGGCAATCACCTGCTGCTGCAGCTGAAAGAAGCGCAGCACCATGGCGGTGATGATGCCAGAGGCCAGCAGCTTTTGTAGCAACGAAAGCGGAGCAACCGCGCCCGTCAGCACCCACTGCCCCGCAGCCAGCACCGAGAGCACGATACACTCGACCAACAAAAAGCTCACCAGCCAGCCTTTGCGCAGAGACCACTGATCAAAGCGGTGCCGGCGTAGCTGGCACAATAAGGCAGCAGCCAACAGCACCACCCATTGCACGCTCAGGCTGCGCAGAGCGAAGACAGACCAGGAAAACGAAAACTCCGCCAGCGTCCAGGCCAGCACACACAGCTCAGAAACCAGTACCAGATAGAGCAGCGCCTGAGTTTGACACAGGTTGGGGATTTCAAAATGTAACTGCTTGTTTTGCGGGTTCACTGCGACGAGGTTCCAGAGATTTAATCAAATACTTTATTACAACAACAGACTAAATGCCTGCCGAAAACATCGACAATAGCGCGCATTGTGCGAGCTTTCTGTGAACTGCGCTATTCAGCAGCAACGCCGTTGCCTATAATGTGCGGCCAATTCAATCAACCGGACGATTTCCATGACCCAAACGAACTCTTCTTGGGGTGGTCGCTTTGCTGAAGCCACCGATGCCTTTGTCGCTGAATTTACTGCATCCATTGGTTTTGATGCCCGGCTTTATCGCCACGACATTGAAGGGTCTATTGCTCATGCAACCATGCTGGCCAAATGCAATGTTATTGCAGAAGATGAAAAAGACGCCATTGTTCACGGCCTGAAAGAAGTGCAGAACGATATTGAAAACGGCGACATGCAGTGGTCTGTGGCGCTGGAAGACGTGCACATGAACGTCGAGGCGGCACTGACCCACAAGATCGGCATTGTTGGCAAGAAGCTGCATACCGGCCGTTCGCGTAACGATCAGATTGCCACCGATATTCGCCTGTATGTGCGTGAAGAAATCGACCACCTGGCAGCCGAAGTCACCCGCCTGCAGCAGGCGCTGATTACCCTGGCACAGGCAGAGGCCAACACCATCATGCCCGGCTTTACCCACCTGCAAACTGCACAGCCAGTCACCTTCGGTCATCACCTGATGGCCTGGAATGAAATGCTGCAGCGTGATTTTGAGCGCCTGCTGGATTGCCGCAAGCGCGTCAACATTATGCCTTTGGGGGCCGCAGCTCTGGCCGGCACCACCTACCCGATTGACCGCAGCATAACGGCTGAGCTGCTGGGCTTTGAACGCCCGACAGAAAACTCGCTCGATTCAGTCTCTGACCGTGACTTCGCCATCGAATTTACCCACGTTGGCGCTCTGATTATGATGCACCTGTCGCGCATGTCGGAAGAACTGGTGCTGTGGGCGTCGGCTCAGTTTGATTTTATCGACCTGCCAGATCGCTTCTGTACCGGCTCATCCATTATGCCGCAGAAGAAAAACCCGGATGTACCCGAGCTGGTGCGTGGTAAAACCGGCCGTGTTTATGGCCACCTGATGAGCCTGCTGACGCTGATGAAATCGCAGCCACTGGCCTACAACAAAGACAACCAGGAAGATAAAGAGCCGCTGTTCGATACTATCGACACCCTGGCCGGCAGTCTGCGTGCCTTTGCCGATATGGTTCCGCATATTCAGGCCAAGCGAGACAACATGGAACTGGCCGCCGCTAAAGGTTATTCCACGGCGACCGACCTGGCAGATTATCTGGTTAAGAAAGGCTTGCCGTTCCGCGATGCACATGAAGTAGTGGGTGAATCCGTTGCCTTTGGCATCAAAGAAGGAAAAGACCTGTCTGAACTGACGCTGGAACAGCTGCAGGCATTCTCAGACCTGATTACTGCCGATGTCTTCGATGTGCTGACGTTATCCGGCTCGGTTGCAGCCCGCGACCATTTGGGTGGCACCGCACCGAATCAGGTGAAGGCGGCCTGTGAGCGAGCCCTGAAAAAGCTCAGTGAACGCTAAGCACGGTCTCTTGAAAAGCACATCACCCGATGTGCTTTTTTTATGCCCGCCATTTTCAAAGCCCGGCCCTGACAACGCCTGAATCGCTTTCGAATTTTCATATCGCAGCTATGCTTTCTTTAATTCTACATTTCCACCCCTGCTGACCCGCTGTGACCATGCACCTGCGCGCAGCGACTGTACCGGAACGGACGACTGAACAAGCAGCTATGAAACTCAGGCATTTTTTTATTTTTACTTTTTGTTTGATTGCAATCGTGCCTACCACGCTGTTCTGGCTGTGGCCCTACTCGAAGGCATTAGAGTTTGAAATTAAAGAGGTTGAACAACGGCACCTGGTCATCGCAAAGAACATGTCCGGCGCGTTTGAACGCTACTACCACGATGTTGTTGGGATCTTTTCCATTCTCGATAGCCAAAGCCCGGAGCAAATGCAATCGAACGAGTTCCGCGCACTGCTGAACAGCTTCAACTTCAGCCTGGTTGCACGGGTAGACAACGGTGATGGCTCAACCAAGGATTGCCTGTTTAGCAACGGCATCGATTGCCCGCAGTTTTTCGAGCCAGCTATTCTGGCGCTGGCCGAATCAACACTCAGCGAAGGCAGAGTTTTATCGACGGTAACTGAGGATCAGGCTCTACAAACCGGACCCGTCTTTGTGCTCGCGAGGGAAACCGCCGACGGCCTTCTGCTGGCTTACATCGCCACCGATTACATCGTTGCGATGGGCAAAAGGGTCGCCTTCGGCGAAAAAGGTCATGCCGCGATTGTGGATCATCAGGGCAATGTGCTGGCACACCCAAATGATGGCTGGATAGCGGAACGCAGAAACATCACCGCAGTGAGTGCTGTTCAAAAAATGCTGGAAGGCAAAACCGGTGTAGAACAGTTTTTTTCACCGGCGCTGAAGGCCGATATGATTGCCGGTTACACCTCGGTACCCAACGCTCTATGGGGCGTTATGGTGCCACAGCCAATCATCGAGCTTGAAAGCAAAGCCATCGCAATTGACCGGGACGCATCGCTGGTTATCCTGATCGGTCTCGGCCTGGCACTGGCCATTTCGATTCCTGCGACGCTTTCACTGGTGAGACCGCTGGAAAGGCTGATCAAAGCCATTCACGTAATAGAAAAACAGGGGTCCTCGGTACACTTAGACTGGCAACCCTCAGTCTTTGTACCGAAAGAAATACGCGAACTGAAAACCTCTTTCGGCTCAATGGTGCTCAGTATCGAAAAAAGCCGCAAGAAGATTTCCAAGCTGGCTTACTTCGATTCCATCACCTGCCTGCCCAACCGCAGTTACTTTTATAAGCTGGCGATTAAATCGATGGACGCCATGAGCGCTGAGGGCCGTAAAGGCGCCATCCTGTTTATCGATCTGGATGGCTTCAAACAGGTTAATGACAGCTATGGCCACCGAGCCGGCGACGAGCTGTTGCTGCTCTTTAGTAACCGGCTTCGGGCACACTTTTCCGCCTGCGTAGAGGACGACGCATTGCTGGCTTATTACGAGTCTCTGCCCGAGAACATTCCGGCCCGACTGGGCGGCGATGAGTTTGCCGTATTACTGGGCCACACAGAGAGCCGAGAAGAAATAGAAAACCGCGTGCACAGCCTGTTCAATGCAATTTTCTCTGATTATGACCTGTACGGTGGCGTCCGCGTGAGCCTGACCGGCAGTGCCGGCATCGCGCTGTTCCCCGAACATGGCAGCGTCTGCAACGAGCTGTTAAAGCTGGCCGACGTCGCCATGTACCAGGCGAAAGCCGCCGGCAAGAACCAGGTGCATTTCTACTCAATACAGAAGTAAGCGGATTCATCCTCGGTCGCGTAATTCAGCGCGATTGTCGCCATCGACATCAGCTCATCCAGCGTTTCACCGTGATCCGGAAAGGTGACAATCCCCATCGCCACATCGGCATAAACCGTGGTGTCTTTTGAGCGCAATGGCTGTATGGCCAACTGGATAACCTGATCGGCAAATTCCTTCACACGCCCGGTCGGGCGCATCGATTCGACAAACAACAGAAACTGATCACTGCCGGTACGCGCCAGTAAATCATCTGGGCGAATCCGGTTGCGTAAGCGCTGGCCAATAACGCGAATAATTTCTTCGTCGACACCATAACCGGCCGCACTGTTGAGTTCATCGAGATTGACAATACGCAGCAGCAAGCAGTGAAAAGGTGCCATGGTGCGCCAGCGATCAAAGTGCTCGGGCAGGCTGGCGCGATTGGGTAAGCCGGTCAGTTCATCGTGATCAGAAATATGCGCCATCAACTGACGAACATCGTTGAGCTCCTGTTGCTGTTTATTCAGCTCACCGCTCAGTTCACGGGTGCGCTCCAGGTTAATCAGGTTCGCAAAGGCAATACCGATGACCGGTGCCATATACTCCAGCAGGCTGATCGCTCGGGAATTAAAAACATGGGCACTGCGTGACTGCAGCGTTAACACACCGATCACGCGATTCTCACACTTCAGTGGAATAAACGATACCGCGCGCACCAGATTGGGCGCATCGGCCAATGGCATGTCATCGTTCATTTCGTAATTGTTTTCAATCAGTATTCTACCGTCATTAACCGCACGTACCGACCATGCATTGGTTTCCGTCATTGAAATACGGTCCGGCGGCAGGCGTTTTTCGCCTTCCAGTACACAGTCAAAATACAGGTTGTCCTCTTTCAGTTCGGCAATGCCAACAACATCGGTATCTATCCAGCCATTCAGCTGGTCACGCAGGCGGCGCAGCATAGATTCCTGATCCAGCGCCGCGTTGACTGCCATCGCAATGCGGTTAACAGCCTGCAACAGAGCGTTACTTTCGGCCAGAATCTGGTTGTTTTTCTTCTGTTGGGCAACCTGATGGCGCAGCGAATGATGCACCTCTTCAGCCTGAAACCGCGCCCACTGATGGGTGACTTCGTTTTCGCGCATTTCCCGCGCGATGCGATCTGCATGCTGGTAGTGTGCCGTTGCCCGGTCATGACACAGGTGCGTGACGTAAAAGCTGGCCAGTGAGATGTGAATCTGATGGCTCAGTGCCAGCGGAATAGAGTGATCAAGCAGCAGGTTCAGCCAATCGATGCCGTACTTGGGCTTATCGGAGGACAGCAAATCCATCGCGGCTTCATAGGTTAAAAAGTAGATGTCGGTGTTGGTATTGGCATCGGCGCCATCCCAGAGTTTTTTCAGCTGACTCTCACCGATTTTCACGTTTTCATACTTCATCAGGTAACGCGATGAAAAGTATTCAACCTGCCGGCTCAGCGGAATACTGGCAATGCTGTACACCAGTTCGCGGCACAGCTGCAGCTGATCCTGAACCGTTCGCTGATTACCGCGGAAGAACGCCAGCCGCAGCAACAGCAGCTGATACTCTGCCAGCAACACATCATTAAAGGTGGTGACATCGGTAACGGTCATCAGCTCCTGTTCGGCATCGGACCAGTAACCTAAGTTCATCAACCCGCGCGACAACCCAATGCGCACCGGCACCACCAGGTCATTACCGCTTTCCACACCGGACATTAACTGCAATGCCATGCGGAACTGCTCAATAGCCAGGGTGTATTCACCCATTAAAATATAGGCCGAGCCCAAACCAAAATAACCGTTGGCGACAAACTCTGTTTCGCGGGTATCTTTGAAGAGAATATTTGCGCGCTGGAAGTTTTCAACAGCGGCATCATTGACCCGCAGCTCAATATGGCACCAGCCCAGCACCAGATTCGCCAGCGCCAGTGTCCGTATCCAGCCGTTCTTTTGCGAAAGCAGTATCGCCCGTTCGGCCAACAGCTGAACTTTTTGAGGGTTTTCCTTTACCTGCTGCAAAATCTCTTTTAATTCAGTATACAGCGTGTCTTGCTTCATATTACCTGTCATCTCCCGGGCGCTGTCTTTCAGACATTACGCTTTAACCAACCAACCACCTCCTTCTCAGGCAGCGGCTTGGCATAGTAATAACCCTGAATCATATCGCAGCCATACTTTCGCAACAGCATCAGGGTAGCTTCGTCTTCTACGCCCTCAGCAACCGTCTGCAAACCCAGGGTATGCGCCATCTTGATCGTTGAAGACACAATGACCTGATTGGTTTCGTCAGTGAGAATATCGGCGACGAAAGAGCGGTCTATCTTGAGTGCACTGATCGGCAAGCTTTTAATATAGGCCAGCGATGAATAGCCGGTGCCATAGTCGTCAATTTCAACCTTGATGCCGATTTCACCCAGCATGTTAATAATTTCAACGGCACGCACCGGGTCAACCAGCAGAGTCGATTCGGTTAATTCCATGACAATGGATTCACCCGGTAAATCAAACTCTTTGAGCATGCCCTCAATAATTTCTGGAAAATGATGGTCCAGCAGCACCCGGGGTGAAATATTCACGGCGATATGCAGATCAGGAATGATGCGCCGCCAAACCTTCAGATTGGCAAGCGTTTGGCGAACCACAAAGTCTGTAATCTTACGAATGCCCTCACCCATCTCGGCAATGGCAATAAATTCAGCCGGCGACAGCGGGCCAAACTCAGGGTGCGTCCAGCGGACCAGCGCTTCAAAGCCACCGGTTAATCCGGTCGCGGTCGACATCAGAGGCTGATAGACAACGCTTAGCTGGCCTTCACTTAAGGCCTGATCGAGCCCTGAAAGCACTGCGATACGCAGTGGCGTGGTGGTGTCCAGCTCACCGGTAAATTCAACGACCGCTTTGGCTGAGTTCTTGGCTTCATACATGGCCACATCGGCACAGCGCAACAATTCATGGCCATCAGAACCATGATGTGGAAAATGCGCCACGCCGACACTGGCTTCGACCTGAAAGCGCAGACGGTCAATGAAATAACTTTCAGACAGAACCTCGCTGACTTTTTTTGCCACCTGTCGCGCTTCCTGCGGAGAAATGTTGGGGAAGAATATGGCGAACTCATCGCCACCCAGTCGCGCCAGATAGTGCGCCTTATCACTCAGATTATCAGCAATGCGTGGCCCGATCTCACAGAGCAGTTTATCGCCAAACTGATGCCCGAAGCTGTCATTAATCTCCTTAAAACGATTCAGGTCAAAGAGCAATAAACTGGCCTGTTTTTGCGTCGGCAATGCAACCTTGATCCAGGCATGTAACTGAGTGCGGTTACCCAGACCGGTCAAGGAATCGCGCATGGCCTGCAGGCGCAGGTTTTCACGCTGCATCAAGCCCTGCAGTGCCAGGCTCAGAGCATTGCGCGAGAAGTTCAGCAGTTCTAAATCTGGCATATCTGAGTAAACGGTCATCACCATCACCAAATACCCGACATGGCTCTGGCCCAGTGGCCAATAAATACGATGGGTAGCCCGCTCCAACACCAGATTGTCTTCGCGGCGGCATTTTTCCAGGCTTTTTATCCAGCTTTCGTTTTTTGCCAGGGTTGAATACTCATTCCAGTAATGGGAGTAAGGGGCGGCCTGCAGCACGGTATGCCAGTCGCCGGATGCCCAGTAAACCAGATCAAGGCTCGACAGATTAAATGTCTTCTGCAGGTTTTCCTGCACCTGCCATAAAAACTCAGACTCATCGGCAATGGTATCCAGTTGCCCCAACAGGGTCACCATGCTGGTCAATTGATTCTTCTGGCGCAACAGAAGTTCATTCTGCACGAGCTGGGCATCGGCCAAACGCGCCTGCCAGATTTCACGCAGAACCCGCTTGCCGGCAAACTGCAGAATCTCTTCAAAACCAGCGATGTCTTTAATCGGCTTTTCGGTACCAAACAGCAGGTACGCCCTGTTACGTTCAGATTCATCGGCAAGCTTAACGGTAGATACAATCGGGTGACCGCCAAACAGACATTCCTTTTCAAAATCACTGCAGCTTTCAGGTACCTGCTGATTAAAACTGGAAATATCTATTGCACGAATTTTATTCGGTTGAAAGGCAAAGGGCGGCAATAAGAAACCCCTGCGGGAAATAACCCAGGTTTCCCACCAGTCATCATTCAATGGTACGCAGAACAGCAGCCAGGGAATTTTCTTGGAGGCTTCAAGCCGACGACAAAAATGCACCAGAAAATCGCGCCCGGTTTCAAAGCTGATGTCCTGCATAAAGGACTCAATATTATTGAACAGATTAGTGGCATCGCTGAATTTTGGTGGCTCATCCGGCTGCAGCCACAACACGGACTGCGAACGTTTTTGGGTGATGTCCTGAGAGTAACGCACATATTCAGTCACTGGCACATAACTGCCATCGACACCGCGAATACGATAATTCAGCGCCATGTTGCGCGTTGTGGTACGAATGTAGTCGTAGCTGGTGATCAGCTGTTGCAGATCATCAGGATGAACATAATCGAGTACCTGCGCTTTTGCCGACGGGCCAATCAAGTCGTCGATATTAATGCCCAGAAAATCTGCCAGCGCTTTATTGGCTTCCAGCAGAACCCAGCGGCCTTCCAGCTCGGCTGCGTGGTACATAATCAGTGGTGAATGCTTAAAACTGAACGCACCCAGCATTTTGCGCTGAATATTTATCAGCCACTTCAGGGCATTGCTCAGGCTGCTGACCAGCTCGTAACGCTTCGCCACCGGAACGGTGCCGTAGAAGTAAATACTGACGCCTTTGATATCCAGGCCACCCAACGGCAGCCGGCCACCCTCACCCTGAAGATTGCCAAAGGCGTATACGGATTTGGGCTCCCCCTTCACGAGGTTGGATACATGAAGATCCAACCCCTGAAAACCGCGAACGGTTTGCGCCCACTCAATAACGGCGGGCTCAAGTATCAGGCGTGCGCCGTCCTGAAGCTGGGACCAGTTCAATTTAAAATCAGTTTGCGTGCTCTCTTTGGTATATAAATCTGGCATCTGCAATTAATTAGCTGGTTTTATGCTGTGGCTTTCAACAGTGTCTTTACATTCTAGACACTGTACTCGTCTTTGCAGATCCCTTGCCAAGCTTTATATCCAATTTTCTACCCGCGTATGAAATCAGATTCTACCCGATAACAGCCGGCTGTTGGCTTTTGGCGATGTTTTTATACAGTTCAGCAGATTCGGGCAGCATGTTTCGTTGCTGCAGCAACTCGGCAAGCTTCAGCCCGCTTTCGCGGTCACCCAGCTGCCAGCCCTGCTCCAACCAGCTCTGCGCACTGCCCCAGATTTTCTGTTTAATATTGAGCAGCCCCATGGTGCGGCAATAGGCCAGGCCGGGTTGTTCAGGCTTAAGCTTGTGCAGAAAATCCAGCTTTTGTTTATCGTCAATATCCAGGCTTAACAGCAGATCACAGTGCTCCAGTTGATCCGGCAATTGCAGCAACTGCTTCAGGCGTTTAAAGGCCGACTCAGTGGCACCGACAGAAATAAGGTAACGCACCTCGGCCACAATCACTTCAGGAATGTGCTTCTGTGCCCGCGACAACGACCTGAGAATTTTAGTGCCTTCGCCTTCTTTGCCCAACACACTCTTAAAGGCAACCTCTACTGCCTGTATCAGCCAACGCTCTCGCTCTTCCGGCTGAATATTAATTGCTTCATTGACCCGATCGATCAACTGAAGCCCCTGCCCCGTCAACAGCATTGCCTGCCACTGACGTTCACGCAACCAGGGCACCTTGCACACAGCGGGCTGATCGGCAAGCAACGCCAGAAAAGCCTCGTGTTGATTGGTTTGCCAGTGACGCTCGGCCTGCAGCATCAGGGCAAAGTTTTTCAGTTCCGGGTCGGCCTCACTAAAGGCACTGAAGCGCTCTGGCCAGTCGGCATGAGTTAAACCCAACGCCAGGCTGACGGCCTGCGGCAACCGATCGGAACCACCGGCACGGGCAACCTTATGCAGCGATTTAATGGCTCTGTCTTCGTTGCCAGTCATCCAGTGCTGAATGGCCGCGGAGGTCTCTTTCTTGGCAATCTTCTGATAACGGCGATTCTTAAAGGAACGCACCAGCCTGCCCGGTGCCAAACGCCGGATCAGCCAAACCACCAGCACAATAAACAGGATGCTACCAAGAATCAGCCCCAAGCCGGCCCAGAAGGTGGTTTCGAGCATCCAGCCGTTCCAGGTAATCAGCATGACCCCGGAATCTTTCACCATCATTTGCGCCAGCGCGCCGCCTATGAGCAGGGTTACAATAATCAGCAGGACAAACGGAATCAGCTTTCTCATTCTGTCGCCTCCTCTGCATCACTTTGGCCGGCCAGATACTGCTCGATCAGCTCAACGCTTGCGTGAATATCCGGCCATTGCGGGTTAAGTACCGCAGCCTTTAAGGTCGACAGCTGCTCCAGGTACGGTGCGACACTGATCTGGCTCTGCATAGCGGTCAGCATTTCGGTGCTCTGAGCCAGAGCGGCATCGAATAGACTCTGGTTGTGGGCCAGTAACGCCAGCTGGGTTTGCTCAAGCAGCAACAGGGTACGCTGACGCCATTGCTCAAAGTCGGAATGCAGCGGTGGAGCCTCCATCGGCACATCAAGACGGGAGACCACGAATACATTCTGCAGGCCCTGCAGGAAGCTTTCAGCCGGCGAGGTATCGGATTCCAGCTCCGGTTGATTCAGCGGTTTGGGCAGCCAGTTTAATTCACGAATCTGTTCCGCCATGGCTTCCAGAGTAAAGTAGAGGCCATTGATATCCGCAGACACGGTCGAATTCAGTGCCAGCATATCTGCCGCCAGTTGTCGGCGCAGTGGCAGTACAGCCGCCTGATCCATATTAGCCAGAATGGTGTCTGCAGCCTTCAGCAGGCCAGAAGCTACCGTTGCCGAGCTGTCGAGCTGCAGTCGCTGCTCAGCAAGGCGGGTCAGGGTAAGAGCTTCCTCGAGTGGCCAGCGGTTTTCGGTACGGTCGGCATCGCGATTCCAGCGCTGAGCGGCATTAACCACCAGCTGCTCGATATTGGTATAGGCCTGACGCCATTCATTGCGGTTGCTGGTAATACCTGACTGCACCGTTTCATATTGCTGCTGATTGGCCTGAATCTGCTGTACCAGTGCCTGCTGATTGCTGGCCAGGCTGTCGATTCTCTGATTCAGCCGGTCAAACAGCCAGTAGCCACCCGCGGCCATCAGCACCAGCAGAATCACCAATATGATGACAGCCAGCAGCCAGGATCGCCCTTTGGCAAACCGGCCCGGAGTTTTTTCTGCCTTTTTAATTTCTTCAGCGGGCTCCGTAGCCTTGTTATCGTTGTCGCCGGCATCCTGTTCGATGACTTCAACAACGTCCTGCGAAACCAGTTTTTCCTTATCTTGCTCGCTCATAATCTACCCGTACCTGATAACACTTATTATTTTGAAACAGCGCAGAGCAGTTGTGCCAGTGCTTGCGGTGTAGCGCCGTTCGCTTGTTTTATATTGTTCAATTTATGCTGTTTTGCCCAGTCAACCAAGCGCCCGGACGACAGCCACCACTGCCCGTTCCAACTGCGCCAAAACGGGCCATTGTTGTCTATTAACTGCTCGCCCAAATATTCAGAGCTGAGCCAGAGCGCCTGCGCGTGCCGGGCCTGCTCGGCCATCTGCTCCAGCGCCGCGGTATTGATGGCCCGGCGGTAACAATCGACCAGGGCAACCTTAACGCCCTGCTGCTGCAGTTTGTGGCTCAACCAATCGCGGCCATCTTCACCGCGAACAATCAGGCATCGGCCTGTCTGATTGATGGCAGAGCGGATCAACGCATAAACATCTTCTGAAGTATGGCCCGTTTCCGGGTATTCTGCATTTAATCCGGCTTTTTGCAGAACGCTTGCGGTACGCGGGCCATTACACAACCAACGCACCTTAATCGGTGGCATCGGCCAGTATTGATCCAACGCCTCAACCAATACTTTTGCGGCTGTCGGGCTGACACAAAAGACAGCAAAGTTCAGATCCAGATTCAACCATTCTGAGCGCATGGTTGCGGTTTCCGGCAGAACATCGATCTGCCACGGGTCCGCAAAGGCGAGTTCCGCGCCGCTGTCTGCCAGCTGCGCTTGCCAGCGCGACTGCTCGGAAGCGGCTTTAGGAATAACGACACGCATCAGCTTAGCTCGGCAAGCAACTTTTCAGCACCCCGGGCAATCAGCTGCTCAGCAACAAAGCAGCCCAGACTTTCTGCCTGAACCCGCTGCTGAACCTCGGTTTCTTCCAGGGTGATCTGCTCTGAAACCTGCAGCAGGGTTTGGCCATCATTTGAGGCAACCCGCCCTTCCAGCGACAGTTGATTGCCGTTAATGACCGCAAAGCCGGCAATCGGTACCTGACAGCCGCCATCGAGCGAACGGTTCATGGCGCGCTCGGCAATCACCCGCACGGCCGTTTCATGGTGATACAGCGGCTTAAGCACTTCGCTCACCGCAGCATCGTTGGCTCTGGTCTCAATACCGACAGCGCCCTGCCCACAGGCCGGAAGCAACCAGTTATAATCGATCACATGCGCGATTCGCTCAACCAGGCCAAGACGGACCAGGCCGGCGGCGGCCAGCAGAATGCCATCGTATTCACCGGCATCGAGCTTTCCTAGACGGGTGCCGACATTGCCGCGCAGGACTTTAATTTCCAGATCCGGGCGGCGCGCCAGTAATTGCGCCTGACGGCGTAAACTGGAGGTGCCAACAACTGCGCCCTTCGGCAGCTCATCGATATGCGCATAGCGGTTACTGACAAAGGCATCGAATGGCGTTTCCCGTTCGCAGATAACCGGCAAATCAAAGCCTTCGGGCAACTCCATGGGCACATCTTTCATGGAATGCACGGCAATATCGGCCTCGTCATTCTGCATGGCCACTTCCAGCTCTTTCACGAACAGCCCCTTGCCGCCCACTTTCGCCAGTGCGACATCGAGGATTTTATCGCCCCGGGTACTCATAGGTATCAGTTCGACCTGAATATCGGGATGGTGCTTTTTAATTTCGGCGGCGACAAATTCTGCCTGCCACAGGGCAAGCGGGCTTTTACGGGTGGCAATTCTGATTTTATCGATCATATCAACTTCTTTAATTCAGCTTGGGGGCAGTGTACCACTGCTGTTACAACGGTACAGACAACCTTTATTACGGCACACAGTGGATGACTCAGTTATTCAGCTACGCGGCTCTTGTGGGTTTTGACAAACTCAATGGCGTAATCGACAGCCTCTTTTACCGCCTTTTCCATCTCACGGTAATCGGCTGCTTCCAGATAAAAAGCCATGTCCACAGAAAACCGGTAGTAACGTGACGGCAACTGATTCAATGCCACACAGGCAATATCGATCTGCTGATCTTCACTCAGTTGAAGGCTTTCCTGGCGGCGGTCAAACTCATCTGCCACCAGTTTTTCATAAAAATTAGAGATCTGACTTTCAAAGCTCATTAGGCTTTCTCCTTGTTAGAACAAAACAATGTCGCATCGGTGGCGCTCATTGGTTTGCCGTAGAAATACCCCTGTATCTGATCGCAACCCAGCCGGATCAGAACGTCTTTTTCTTCTTGGGTTTCAACGCCTTCTGCGATGACCTTGATACCCAACTGATGGGCCACATCGACCATCGCCGCAATGATGGCGATATCGCGCTCGCCTCGGGCAATATTGACGATGAAGGAGCGGTCTATTTTCAGTTTATCCACAGGAAAACGCGACAGGTAACTGAACGAGGAATAGCCGGTACCGAAATCATCAATGGCCAGGGTAAAGCCCAGCGACTTCAGCGTATGCATGGTTTCTATTGCCGCCCGTTCATCTTCAACCAGGATGCTTTCGGTCAGCTCCACCTGGATAGACTCGGGCAATGCCGGATAGTCGACCAGCGCCACCTCGATGGATTCGATGAAGTCCTGCCGTGAGAATTCCTGTGCCGAGACGTTAAAGGCAATCTTTCCGGTTTTCAGCTCCGGATGCTTCTGCCATTCCACGCTTTGCCGGAGCACTTCACGCATGCCCCAGTTACCCATACTCTGAATAAGCCCGGTTCGCTCGGCAATTGGAATAAACACCGATGGCGGCACCGACTGGCCTTTGTTGTTCCAGCGCATCAAGGCTTCAAAGCCCACCAGCTCACCGGTACGCAAATCCTGCTGCGGCTGATAATGAATACTGAGCTCATCCAGCTGTACAGCATAGCGAAGCTCCTGCTGAATCCGCTCCGCTTCCAGCAGTTTTTCAGCCACCGACTCATCGAACAACAGAAAGCTTTCATGACTGCTTCTTGCCGTACTGAGCGCTATGTTGGCCCGCTGCATTATAAATTGAGACGACTGAGAGGATTTCTCGCAAACGGCACCGCTTTCGAGCTTGAAGTAGTGCTCCCGGGTATCTGAAACAAAGGGCGCTTCAGCGCACTGGTCCAGCAATTTGGCCAAATAGCGGTACTGCCGGTCGCTGAGCTTGCCGAAGTATAAGCAGCCAAACCGGCTGTTATCGAACCGGATCACAACGGCCTTGCGCTCGCCAAAGGTATCGACCGCCTGATAAGCGGTACGGAGTCTCATCGACAGTTCGCGCACATACTGATCGGCCACCTCCAAGCCCTGACTCGACAACACCGCGGAGGTACCGGAAACCCGGGTTATTATCAGCGTCAGGTCGAGGCTCTGGCTCTTAACTTCATCAACCAGTTGCTCATAGCGCTGGCGGTTTGCCAGCAGACAAACCGGATCGTGATAGGCGATAAAGGCATTCCGGGCTCGAATCTGTTCCTGCTCGGTAATGTCTTCACCATAGATATGGATTCGGCCATGGTTCTTCAGAAGCTGCACACTGAATTGGTAGATTCGATCTTCCAGATGCCGAATCCACACGGCCTGAGTCTGTTTTTCACGCTTCAGGTCATAAAGCCGCTCTTTGTAATCCTCGGGCAGCATCTGGGTGGCGTCATCACAGTCTGGCATCAGCTGCTTTAAGGCACTCAACGCGGCCGAGTTCTGATAGATCAGCTTGCCGGAGTAGGTCAGGCCAAGCACCGGATTGGGGTTATCTTCAGGAAATGGTGCCAGGCGATAATCCTGCGCCCGACGGCCCATAAAAAAGGCCATGCCGGCGATAGACAGCAACAGTAGGGTCAAGCCAGCCCGCGCGTAATTGATCAGCTGAGTGAAGTACACCTGCAGGCGGTGGCATTCAAACAGCTCCCAAACCAGCATCGACTGCAATTCGGTGGCGCGCGCTAAATCCGATTGATCCAGCGGATAATCCTGAATGAACGCGGTGAGTTCGGCTGCAGAGAGGTCTTCCTCGCCCAGGGTTTCGGGCAGGTTATCGATCAGCAAACCAGCGTGCAGATCAAGCACTTCAGTGGCTGACAGTGAATGCTCGGCATGCTCAACCCACTGACCCAGGGCATCGTAAGCCACGACCAGAGAGTTGGTGACCGACGCCAGCCGGCTGAGCTTAATACCCAGCCCGATGGCAACCAGTAAAACGACCAACGCTACAAAAACCAGAGCAAATAAGGACCGTCGTGCATTCACGAAAAAAACATACCTGAAAAAGTACCTTCACTCAGTCTAGCAGGCTTTGCTGTTATTCATCCTGCTCTGACTGGCTTTATTTATTCTCGACGCCCAGCCCGGAAACACTCTGGAAGCCTCGTGGCAGTTTATTACCCCGGCGACCTCGCTCGCCCTGGTAGTGTTCCAGATCAGAGCCTTTCAGCTTCAGCTTACGCTTACCGGAATAGACCAGCAGGGTATCGTCTGCACCCAGCACAACGGCACTGACCATCACCTCTTCACCGCTGGACGCACGGGAAGCCGGTATGTTGATGATCTTATTGCCTTTGCCCTTGGCAAGCTCGGGCAGATCTCTCAGCGGAAACACCAGCAGACGCCCTTCGTTGCTGACCGCAGCCAGATAGTCGGTGGCAAACTGACCAACCGGTTGCGGCGGCAGCACCTGGGCATTCGACGGCAGGCTCAACAACGCCTTACCGGCCTTATTCTTACTGACCATGTCGGCAAGCTTGGCGACAAAGCCGTAACCGGCATCTGAGCACAGCAGGTACTGTTCTTCCGGCTGCCCCAGCAGCAAGGCTTTCATCGCTGCGCCCGGTTGAGGGTTAAGCTTGGTCGTCACCGGCTCGCCCTGGCCACGCGCTGACGGCAGCATATGCGTTGCCAGCGAATAAGACCGGCCGGTCGAATCGATTAACACCGTTGACTCATTGCTCTTGCCCTGAGCCATATAGGCGAAGGCATCGCCGGCCTTGTAGCTTAAACCGGTCGGGTCAATATCATGGCCTTTGGCAGAACGAATCCAGCCGCGCTCAGAAAGAATGACGCTGACTGCTTCCGAAGGCAGAATATCGGTTTCGCTGAATGCCGCCGCTTCTGCGCGCGTCACCAGAGCGGTTCGGCGATCATCACCATAGGTTTCGGCATCGGCGAGGATTTCTTTCTTGATCAGGGTACGCATGCGCGCCTTCGAACCCAGAATTTTTTCCAGCTTTTCACGCTCGGCCGAAAGCTCATCCTGCTCACCACGAATCTTGATTTCTTCCAGTTTGGCCAGCTGACGCAACTTGATTTCCAGAATTGCCTCAGCCTGAATGTCGCTTAAACCAAAGCGCGCCATCAGCTCGGCTTTCGGATCTTCCTCGGTACGGATAATCTCAATAATCTCATCGATATTCAGATAGGCAATCAACAGGCCATCGAGAATATGCAGGCGAGCATTCACCTTATCGAGTCGGTACTGCAACCGGCGGCGTACGGTTTCGGTACGGAATTCCAGCCATTCTGTCAGAATGCCCACCAGCGATTTCACCTTCGGACGACCATCAACACCGATCACATTAAGGTTCACGCGAGCGGTCTTCTCCAGATCGGTGGTCGCGAACAGGTGGTTCATCAATGCGTCGATGTCAACCCGGTTGCTGCGCGGTTCAATCACCAGACGGGTTGGGTTTTCATGGTCTGACTCGTCGCGCAGATCGGCAACCATCGGCAGTTTTTTGGCCTGCATCTGTGCGGCGATCTGCTCCAGCACCTTAGAGCCGGAAACCTGATGCGGTAACTCGGTGATAATGATGTCGCCCGCTTCCCTGACAAACTTAGCGCGCAGACGTACCGAGCCACGACCGGTTTCATAAACCTTGCGCAGCTCTTCCTTCGGGGTAATCAGTTCGGCACCGGTGGCGTAATCCGGGCCACGAACATGCAGCATCAGATCAGCAACAGTGGCTTCGGGTTGGTCAATCAGGTGAACACAAGCGGCGGCCACTTCCTTGATATTATGCGGAGGAATATCCGTCGCCATGCCCACGGCAATACCCGTGGTGCCGTTAAGCAACACATGCGGCAAGCGCGCCGGCAAGACATTCGGCTCATTCAGGCTGCCATCGAAGTTCGGTGACCAGTCAACGGTGCCCTGCCCCAGCTCTTCCAGAAGAATCTGTGCGTTCTTGTGTAAACGGGATTCGGTGTATCGCATAGCGGCGAACGACTTGGGATCGTCCGGTGAACCCCAGTTGCCCTGACCATCAACCATCGGGTAGCGATAGGAAAACGGCTGAGCCATCAGCACCATGGCTTCATAACAGGCACTGTCACCATGCGGGTGATACTTACCCAGCACGTCACCGACGGTACGAGCCGACTTTTTATGCTTAGAGGTATTACGCAGGCCGAGCTCGCTCATAGCGTATATGATGCGCCGCTGAACCGGCTTCAATCCATCGCCAACATGCGGCAGGGCGCGGTCCAGAATGACGTACATGGAGTAGTCCAGATACGCCTTTTCGGTAAATTCGCTCAGCGAAAGTGATTCAGTAAAATCTGTGCTGTGTTCTGACATGAAAGAACCTGTTAAAAATCAATCGATTAGCGGTAGTGTCTCAATTTAGGGTAATACACACAATGCTATCGCTGGGTGTGATATTGAGGTGACAGCTCAACCACCGCTTCGATAAATGCTTTGGCATGGTCCGGGTCTACAAACTGATGAATACCGTGACCGAGGTTGAATACATGGCCGCTGCCCTGGCCGTACTCCTGCAGAATCTGGCCCACCTCCTGACGAATATATTCCGGCTTGGCGTACAGCACGCTCGGGTCCATATTGCCCTGCAGGGCAACCTTATCACCGACGCGTGAGCGCGCATCTGCCAGTGATGTGGTCCAATCCAGGCCCAGTGCATCTGCTCCGCTTTCAGCCATCGCCTCCAGCCACTGGCCGCCGCCTTTGGTAAAGAGAATAACCGGCACCTTGCGGCCCTCGGCTTCCCGGTTCAAACCAGCGACAATCTTAGTCATGTACTGCAATGAAAATTCTGTATAGGCGCGATGGCTGAGCGCCCCACCCCAGGAATCAAATATCTGCACAGCCTGAGCACCGGCGGCTATCTGTGCATTGAGATAGTCAATAATTACCTCGGCCAGCTGATCCAACAAGGCGTGCATCAGTGCCGGGTTGCTGTAAAGCATGGCCTTACTGTGGCGGAAGTCTTTACTGCTGCCACCTTCGATCATGTAGGTTGCCAGCGTCCACGGGCTGCCGGTAAAGCCAATGAGCGGCACCCGGCCATTGAGCTCACGCCGGATAGTGCTGACGGCATTCATGACGTAGCCCAGCTCATCATCCATTTTCGGGCGGCTCAGCAGAGCAAAATCCTGCTCGCTGCGGATGGTTTGCCGAAACTTGGGGCCTTCACCGGTTTCAAAATAAAGCCCCAGGCCCATGGCATCAGGAATGGTCAGAATATCGGAAAACAAAATGGCAGCATCCAGCGGATAACGCTCCAACGGCTGCAGCGTGACCTCACAGGCCAGATCGGCATTCTTGCACAGACTGAGAAAATCTCCGGCCCGCGCTCTGGTTTCACGGTACTCCGGCAAATACCGGCCGGCCTGACGCATCATCCAGATTGGAGTGCGGTCTACGGGTTGCTTGAGTAAGGCGCGTAAAAAGCGGTCATTTTGTAATTCTGTCACTGTGATATACCTGATAATTCTTTTGCTGGCAGTATACTGGCTGTTCCACCGACTTACGACGGCATTTAGTTTGATATGAACTTTCTCGGGCATTGCCTTTTCTCTGACGACACGCCCGCCGCCCTGGCAGGCAGCCTGTGGCCGGACTTTGCCAGAAGGCCTGCCGAAGGAACCTGCTCGGCAAGCTTTTTCAGCCACTTCGACCGGCACCAGTACATCGACCGGCTAACAGATAACAGCGAAATTCTGTTGCCGGTAAGAGAGCAGCTGAGGCCGGTGTTCAGGAAAACAACGCCGGTTATCATCGATATGATGCTCGACCATCACATTGCCATTCACTGGCGCAACTACCACAGCCTGCCGCTGGAGCAATTTTCCAATGCCGCCTATGCAAAAATTGCAGCCTTTGATGAGTTGCCCGCACCAGAACGGCTGCAACGTACCCTCAGCTCAATGATGCAATACGATTGGTTTGTCGGTTACCGCTCCAGAAAGGGAATTCATAATGCGCTACTCGGGGTTGCCCGCCGGGTCCGTTTTCAGAACCCGATTGAACAGAACGCACCTCTGGCGATCGACTGGACGTATGACTTTGAATCTACGCTTGATCAGTATATCGATATGCTCAGGTCACATATCTGAGCGAATAGCCGCAAAGGTGCGGTACCAGGGTTGCTGACCGGCAAACGGCTCCGGTAGCGATGCAGCGTCTTTTACGGCCGCCTCTTTCGTGGTGTAACGGCCGTAGATCAGAATAAACCAAGGCAATCCTTTATACTGAGTTTCTACCAGATCAACCTTTTCCGGCTGACTGAACTTAGCTTTCAGCGGAACCAGCTTTTCCCGTTCGCGGACACCAATCAACTGCATGGTGAACTCAGCATCGGCTGCGATATCAATCAAGCGTGTTGATGACGGCTTTATATCAACCACTTCTGCTTGCTGCACGGGCTCTGCGGGGGCCTTTGGCTCTTCAACAGCCTTACTCTCAACCTCACTAACGACCTCAGGCTGCGCAACCACGGCTTGTTCAGGTTCAACGGGGGCGGTGGTCACGTCAGACTTAACTTCCGCTGCCTTCTGTGGCGTTAATGCAGCTGATTCACGTTCGGCATTAGGTTGCGCCTGAATTGCCTCTACCTTAGCCACGGCCTTGGCAAGCTTTTCTTCAATGGAGGTCATTCCGCTTTCTGCGACAGGCGTGATTGCCGATTGAATTTCGATTTCATCGGTTTTTTTTACATTGGCATTGTAAAGGAAGGCGAGCACAACCAGGCAAAGGGCTGCCAGGCCGGCAATGACATGGGTGACTGGAAAAGCCTGCTTCTTCTCGGTTGTTTTAAAGGTTGAGCCAATCAGATAGTCACGCGCAATTTCGTTGAGTTCCATTGGCAACCCCTTTGCCAACTGATTCAACCGGCTTATATCCTTTTCCGTAAAGGGAAAGATATTCATACCACCGGCGGCAACCAGCCTGTCTTTCAGATACTGGCTGGCATCGAGCGGAGCAAAGGGGGTGAGTTCGTGTGCATAACAGGCTTCTTCATCCAGAGCGGCCGGCAGCTTTTCGACGGAATCCGCTAACCAGAACTGACGAATACGAAACTCGGTATCTTCACTCAAGCCTCTGATCTGCTGTAAACAGGAAAATACGTCCTTGGGCAGGCGATCAGCAAATTGCACCACGATTAAAAACATTTCATCGTTTTGTGCTCTTTGGGAAGCCAGTTCGACCAACTGCGGCAGCAACAGCTCCGGGTTACTTTCTACACGCAAACCCAAACCCAGCTGGCCAACAACCTCTTTGAGCAATGCCACAACAGACTCGGTATCGGAGCCATCAATCCAGGCGATGCGCCAGTGATCTTCCAGCATTTTCAGAACATGCTGTGCCAGCGTGCGCTTACCGCTACCGGGTTGACCATAAAGCAGGATTTCTTGTGGGCTGTAAGAAAGCAGGTGGCGGATGGTTTCGGCAGCCTCATAGCGGCCACCGGCACCACTGAATACCATAGCATCAACCAGTGCACCAAACGGATCGTGGTGCAGGTTGTAGTGTTCTTGCATACGCTCGGATTGTTCAGACAGGTCCATCAGCCAGCTCTCCAAAACTAATCCAATTTATTTAAACGGCAAATATTCGGGCTGTCTAGCGACTTTTACCCGCGCAAACCTCAACGGCAAAAATGACTTAGCGTCTCACTCAGTAATGCACTATCAAATTCTGCGGTCACTTCCGCCTGACCCAATGCCGTAATCAACACCAGTCGCAGCGTGCCGGACTCAACTTTTTTATCCCGATACATGGCTGCCAGAAAGTTTTCAGGTGTCATTTTCTCCGGCACCTCGACCGGAAGCGCTGCAGCATTCACCAAGGTTTTAATACGCGCAACAACAGACGGCTCAATATTACCCATGCGAGCCGACAAATCGGCCGCCATAAGCATTCCTACCGCGACAGCTTCACCGTGCAACCAGACACCGTAGCCCATTGTTGTTTCAATGGCATGGCCAAAGGTGTGTCCTAAATTCAGGATCGCTCGTATGTTTTGTTCGGTCTCATCCTGCTCAATAACAGAACGCTTAATTTGGCAGGAGCCCTCGATAACGTCTGCCAGAGTTGCAAGATCCAGGCTGAAAATCTTATCCAGATTCTGCTCAAGGTAGGCGAAATAGGATTCATCCTGAATAACACCGTGCTTAATAACTTCGGCAAAGCCGGCAGAAAATTCCTTGGGCGGTAATGTCGTCAGGGTGGAAGGATCAATCAATACCGCAAGAGGCTGCTTAAAAGCACCAATCATATTTTTGCCCAGCGGGTGATTCACGCCGGTTTTACCACCCACTGAAGAATCGACCTGAGACAATAAGGTAGTGGGTACCTGCACGAAATCAACGCCGCGCTGATAACAGGCGGCAGCAAAACCAGTCATGTCACCAATAACACCGCCACCCAGTGCGACCAGGGCCACCTTCCGGCTGAAATTACCTTCGAGTAAGACATCAAAGATTTTATTGACTGTATCAAGGGTCTTGAACTTTTCGCCGTCCGGTAACACTACGGCTTCAACACGCTTGCCGGCATTCACCAGTGGAGCTTTCACCGTTTCAAGATACAGCGGGGCCACTGTTTCATTAGAAACGATAACAATTTCTTTGTGCGGTAAGGTTTCGACAATTAAGTCCGGGTTGGTTAGACAATTACCAATATAGATCGGGTAGCTGCGTTCAGCTAAATCAACTTGAAGAGTTTTCATGGTTTGGCTCTGAGAGATGCTGCAGTATTTCCTGCGCAACTAATTTTGGTGGTTTACAGTTTGTGACAACCTCAATATCGGCCAGACGCTCGTATATCGGATTACGGGTCTGTGCAAGGCCGGCCAGAATGTCTTCCGGATTTTCAGCCTGTAGAAGTGGTCGATTCTTATCCTTCGCGGTGCGCTCTAACTGCTGCTCGATCGAGGTAACCAAATAAACAGTGATTCCCTGCTGCAGCATTTTTTGATTTTCAGGCTTTAGAATACAACCGCCGCCGGTGGCTATGATTTGCGGCGGTTCTCTTAGCACCTCATCGAGTGCGGCAGTTTCCCGCTCACGAAAGCCCTGCTCGCCTTCGATATCAAAGATCCAGGGTATAGAAGCCCCTGCTCGGTTTTCTATGACTTTATCGAGGTCAACAAAAGGACAAGTAAGTTGTTCAGATATAAAGCGACCAATGGTGCTTTTGCCAGCGCCCATTGGTCCTATTAGGATTACATGTTTCTGAAGAAGCATTAGTTAAAAAGCATGTCCTCTTCAATCAATGTAGGCGTGATAAAGATCAACAGCTCGGATTTTTCGTCTGATGATGTTTCACGTTTGAACAGGTTGCCGATGACCGGCAGGTCACCAAAGAATGGTGTTTTGTCTTCTGTCCAACTGGTTTCTACACGATATACACCACCCAGCACCAGCGTTGCACCATTCTCAACCAATACCTGTGTGGTTACGGTATTGGTATCGATTGCGGTCAAACCGGAGCTGGAAGTGGTTGATACTGAATCCTGGTTTACAGTCAGGTTTAATACCACACGGTCGTCCGGGGTAATCTGTGGCGTCACATCCAGTTTCAGACCTGCTTCAACCAATTCACCCAGAATTGCAACGTTCTGACCGGAGAAGATGCTTGCCTGCTGACCATCCTGAGTAATCACTTTTGGTTGAGAAATTACTTCAGCCTGACCGGTCGATTCCAGTGCGGAAATTTCCAGCTCAATATCAAACAGCCCCTGGGTAAAGCCAATTGCAAACGACCCGGTGTTGCTGTCTAACGGAAGACCGACTGCCAGCATGTCGTCAAAGTCGATGGTTTCCCCGTCGTCGTCTACCGTGTTTGCGTTCTGATCCAAAGAACCGGACGCATGGAAGTTACCTGAGCCAACATCTTCATAAATCTGTCCGCCCCATTGCACACCCAAACCCTCATCGATGGAAGTTCGGGCAGATACGATGCGGGCTTCAATCAGCACTTGTCGTACCGGCACATCGAAAATTGCGATGGCTTTACGGATACCTTCCAAATTTGTCGCGGTGTCGGTAATGACCAGTGTATTGGTTCGCGAATCAACAACGATACTGCCGCGGGATGAGAGGAATCCGTTACCGGTCGTCTCAACGGTCGTTTGACCCAGCTGATTCAATTCCGTTGTTGTTGCGGTGGTACGATCTGCAGAGTTAATGATAGTCGCAATATCTTCCGCTTTGGCATAATTGATCTGCACATATTCTGTTCTTAGAGCGGCCAGTTTTTCTGCCTGATCTCTCGCCTCCAGGGCTAATTTATCCTGCTCTGCCAGCTCAGCTGAAGGCGCAATGCGTAAAACGTTACCGGACTGACGCTTATCCAGACCGTTGGTATTCAATACCAGGTCGAGTGCCTGATCCCACGGCACATTGTTCAGACGCAGGGTAATGGAACCACTGATCGAATCTGAAGCGACAAGGTTAAAGCCAACATAATTCGCCATAATCTGCAGGACATCACGCACTTCCACATCCTGGAAATTCAGTGATAGCTTTTCACCGGTGTACGGGAATTTCTCTTTCAGACGGGCTTCAGCTTCTTCCTCGGTTAACTGGTTTACTTCAACGGTCATGCTGTTGTCAGACTGATAAGCGAGGTAGTCATAGGCGCCATCTACATCAAGGCGGATATAGGCGTCATTGTCTTCATTGAACACACTGATGTAGTGAACCGCCGTTGCAAAATCAATAACATCCAGACGGCGACGCAGTTCAGAAGGCACTTCAAAATCTTCAACCCGAATCACAATGTCGCCTGCCTCTTCATAGACAGATGCATTAGCGCCTGAATTGGCAAACTGAATAGCAACCTGACCGGCACCGGCTTCAGTGCGGCGGAAATCGACATCAGATACCTCATTGGAGGCCTTGGCTATCGCTTTCGGTGCTGGCGCGGCTGCAGTTGCTGGCGCAGGCTGAGTGACAGCTGGCCCTTTAGGCTTGTCGGAAACCAGAGATTGAACACCATCCCCGATGAAAACCGAAAGCACGTTACCATTCACTTCAGACGCGTAGGAAACCAATTGAGAGAGGCTGAAAACAATACGCACCCGATCTCCAGTATCCAAAACAGCCGCATTGCGGGTGTTGCCACTACCAATTTGAATATACTTGCTATCGAGTTGGCTGGAAGCACCGACAAAATCAAGAGAGATTCGTGCCGGGTCTTCGATACTGTAACCCACCGGCTCCGGGGCAGCACCATCGAATGTCAACACCACCTGAGTCCGGTCACCTGACAATGAGAGAACTTCAAAATCAGTCAGGTTTACTGCAAACGCTTTGGCTGCAAGCACTAACGCGAAGAAAGTCCCTAAACGCTTCATTTTTTCTTGTACCTTCACTATTTTCATCTTACAACCCCTTTATTGATCCAGACCATTCAGCAAGATCACCCGCGGTCTTTCGACCCAGTTCTCTTTGCCGGATGGAACGATCTCAATCAGATCAATCTGAGTTTCACTAATATCAACGATACGACCAAAGTTACGCCCCAGGTAATTCCCTACCCGAACCTTATGAACTTCGCCCTGCGCGTCTTTTACCAATGCCCACAGCACCTCTTCAGCGTCAAGGCCATAGAGCGTGCCGACCATGGAGATATTTTCAATACGAAACGTTTCCAGGTATTCCTTTACACGCCCAAAGTCAGGCGACACATTGCTTTTCGGTGCATTCTTTTCTTCTGCTACCAGCTCTACAGGCCTGGGCACTTCAAATGGTGAACGCAAGCTACTGGCGGTGTAAGAAACGAACTCTGGCTGAGCAAACTCCGGAGGTGGTGGAATTTTACCTTTAGGTCGGGAATCCTGTTCCTGAACGAATGCCTTTAAATCTGTCAGAGGGTCCTGCTTAACACAGGAAAAGAGCACCAAAGGCAAAACAAGAACAACAAGAGCTTTATTAACAACGCTCATTACTCATCGCCTCCCTTGTAACGGTAAGTCTTAGCCAGAATGGTCATTTTCAGAGGCGCTTCAGAATCGTTCTCATCATTTGAGCGAGCCACACCCTCTAGCGAAAAGTCATGCAGGGTTACAATCCTTGGAATGGCCGCCATTGAACTGACAAAGTTGCCCATCTCATGGTAAGAGCCATTCACTGTAATGCTAATCGGGGTCTCGATATAGAACTCTTTAACCACATCATTGGCTGGTTCTATACGATCGACCTCCAGGCCGCTCTGTGTTCCGGTGGTACTGATATCATCAATCAGGCCCGGCATTTTCACATCTTCCGGCAACTGAGACAGCAGCACATCAAAGTTTTCCTGCATCTCGGTGAGTTGTAGCTTGAACGCATCCAGATTGGCGACCTGGAAAGATTTAGTTTGATATTGCTGCTTCAGCGTAGGCTCTCTGGAAACAACACGATCGTATCTGGAATAGGAATCTTTAATAAGGAACCAATAAAACCCGAACACGATCAACACACTCAACAGCAGACAGGTTGTTATTTTGATGGCTAATGGCCAAGAGCCCATATTGTTAAAGTCGGGATTTTGATAATCGAAGTTTTCCTGCTTGAACCCTTCAAAGAACGCTTTCATCTTCATTGTTGATCCTCCTCTGTCTTCAGAGGATTTACCCGATTAACCCGAAGCTCGAATGTGTGACCGACAACCTCCTGGCCCTCTTTAATAGATTCCATCTTCTGCATAAAGGTATTATCAAACCAAGGAGAGGCATCAAGATTACGGAGAAAGTCTGAAATACTGGCGGCCTTATCTGCCCGAGCGGAAATTGAAATGGTGTTGCCTTTAGAATCCAGCCTGCGGAAGTAAACACCATCCGGCGTTGAACGAACCAGCTCTTCAAAGACGTGAACGATAATAGGACGGTCACCCTGAAGGCTTTGTACGACCTCCATTCGATCAATCAGCTGCTCCCGCTTACTGCGCAGCTGTTGGATCTCTTCAATCTTACTGTCCAACTCTTTGATTTTGTTTTCCAGATAGGCATTGCGAGAATTTTGAGTGCTGATCTGGTTTTGAACGGATTGATTCCAGAACCAGCCAACTGCTGCTGCTGCGACCAAAACACCAACTAAAATGGTAACAAATTGACTCTGTCGAGCTTTTCGACGCTCTTCACGCCAGGGGCGTAAATCAATATTTGCCATCTTCGAAACTCCTTAATGCTAAACCACAAGCAATCATCATTGCTGGAGCATCGTTAGTCAGATTAGCAGCATTAACTTTGTTGGATAGAGTCATATTTGCAAACGGGTTGGCGATTAATGTAT
The DNA here is from genome assembly GCF_004341165.1 of Reinekea marinisedimentorum. Lineage (GTDB taxonomy): Bacteria > Pseudomonadota > Gammaproteobacteria > Pseudomonadales > Natronospirillaceae > Reinekea > Reinekea marinisedimentorum. Next base: position 40,238 of record NZ_SLZR01000016.1, on the reverse strand, counting down.
TGGTTCCGATTTTTTCCTGAACTCTCTGAGCAAGACCAGGGATCGAAGCCGTACCGCCGGCAAGGATAATGTAATCGACATCGTTATACTGTGAAGCAGCAAAGAAAAACTGCAATGAACGGCTAACCTGCTGAACAATCGCCTCTTTAAACGGCTCCAGAACTTCACTTGGATAGTCGTCCGGCAAGCCACCCTGTTTTTTGGCCAGGCCAGCTTCTGCCTGAGTCATGCCATAGCGGCGCATAACTTCTTCGGTCAGTTGCTTACCCCCGAACAGCTGCTCGCGGGTATAAATAGTTTTACCATCATTCAACACGCTCAGCGTGGTCATGGTGTGACCGATATCGACGATGGCAACCGTCAGGCTGTCATCGGTTTGTTCAAGTTGCTGTGCAAGCAGCGTATAAACCCGCTCCAGAGCAAAAGCCTCTACATCTACAGCCTTGCAGGCGATATTGGCAATACCCAATGCAGTTTCACGATATTCGACGTTTTCTTTCCGGCAGGCGGCGAGCAGAACATCAACCAGGTTATCTCCCTTCTGCGAAGGCCCCTGCACTTCAAAATCGATCGCAACTTCATCTAAAGGATAGGGAATGTACTGATCAGCCTGAACCTGAATATCGGTTTCCATCTGATCTTCAGACAAGTCTGCGCCCATCTCGATGGTTTTGGTGATCACCGAAGAACCGGCAACCGCAACCGCAGCTTCGGTCAGTTTGGTCCGAGACTTGGATTTCAGCTTTTCAATCGCTTCACCAACGCTGGTTTCATCGTTGATATTTTTTTCAACCACGGCATTATCAGGCAATGGCTCTACAGCGTATGCTTCTACCCGATATCCATCACCAGAACGACTCAGCTCCATCAGCTTCACTGAGGTAGAACTGATGTCGATGCCAAGTAACCTTTTTTGCTTCTTTTTGAATAAGGAGGCCACCGATATTTCCCTTCAACAACACACACTTACGCATGCTTTTTAGTATTTACATTAACTATTACATAACACAATAGACCAATGCGCAATGTATAAAAAGCTCTAAATCGGCTTATAATCTACGCTTCTTGTCGGCATTTTAACGTAACTCCTTCATTTAATTGGAAAAACATGAAACTTGTTATCAGATCAATACATTTCCTGTTGTGGCTAGGCTTTTTAGCAATTTGTGGCTCGGTTCTCATTTCCGCCAGCGTGTATCTCTATTTGTCTCCGCACCTGCCGGATGTAGTCACCCTAAAAGACTTCAAACTGCAAACGCCAATGCGGATTTTAAGCTCAGACAACAAGCTAATTGCAGAATACGGAGAGATACGTCGCACTCCGCTGACATTTGATCAGGTGCCCGTACCATTTGTTCAGGCGTTAATCGCCATTGAAGACAAACGCTTTGAGGAACACCACGGTGTTGACCCCATTCGCTTCACACGCGTTACGCTCGATGTTCTCATCACCGGCGATAAAGAAGGCGCTGGCGGCTCAACCCTGACCCAGCAGGTCGCCCGTAACTATTTCTTAACACAACAGAAAACCTTTACCCGTAAGTTCACTGAAATCTTGCTTGCCCTGAAGATGGAGCAGGAGCTCACTAAAGCAGAGATCTTTGAACTTTATATTAACAAGCATTTTCTGGGTTACCGGTCCTACGGCATCCAGGCGGCCGCCACTGTTTACTACGGCAAGGACATCAATGATTTAAGCCTAGCACAGCTTGCTATGATTGCCGGGCTGCACCAGCTTCCTTCAGGTGCCAACCCCATTTCCTATCCTGACAGGGCATTACGCAGAAGAAATACCGTTCTCGATGCTATGTTAGCGAACGCTTACATTACCGAAAGCGAGCACTCACTTGCCGTCGCCGAACCTATTGATGCGAGCTACCATGGCAACAATCCGGATTTTGAAGCCTACTACCTTGCCGAGATGGTGCGTGCCGAAATGCTCGAGCGCTTTGGCGAAGCAGCCTATACAGATGGCTACAGCATTTACACCACTGTAAACAGCGACCTTCAGGTCGCAGCCAATCGCGGCGTGCGCAAAACGCTGCTGAGTTACAGCCGCCGCCATGGCTATAGCGGGCGCGAAGAGCACTTCAACCCTGAGGGCGCTGACGGTCGTGAAATTTTCAAAAACCGACTTGAACGACTCAACAAGACCCCGGTGTTCGGCGATCTGATCCCGGCGCTGGTTGTTCCCGGCGATGAATCCACGCTGAGCTTCATCCCCAAAGGTGACGACAAGGTTTACAGCCTGACTCTGGAAGAGATCTCCTGGGCACGAAAGCGCATTAGCGTAAACGAAAGAGGGCCTGAAATTACCAGCAGCTATCAGGTTGCGGTACCCGGCGACCTGATCCGACTGGAAAAAACAGCAACCGGCTGGGCTCTTGCTCAGGTCCCGGAAGCTCAGGGAGCCCTGGTTGCGCTATCACCAACAGACGGCAGTATTCAGGCAATGGTCGGCGGTTTTGATTTCATTCTGAACAAATACAACCGCGCCGTGCAATCGAGCCGCCAGCCCGGCTCAAACTTCAAACCATTCATATACAGTGCAGCCATTGATGCCGGCTACACACCGGCATCAATCGTGAATGATGCGCCGATTGTCAGAGCTGACGCCTCTCTGGAAGATGTCTGGCGCCCAAAAAACTCCGGCGACCGCTACCTTGGGCCAATACCGATGCGCCAGGCTCTGTACCAATCCCGGAACCTGTCCAGCATTCGAATTCTCGACTCCATCGGCATTCGCTATGCACGCAACTACGCTGAGCGGTTTGGATTTAAAGCTGAAGAGCTGGCAAACGATATGACCCTGGTTCTGGGCAGTACGGCCATGTCGCCGTTAAAGGTGGCCACCGGTTATGCCGTTTTCGCAAACGGCGGCTATCAGGTTGAGCCCTATTTCATCCAAAGAATTGAAGATAAGTCCGGTAATATCCTGTTTGAGGCAACGCCTAAAACGGTCTGTCGCGGTTGCCCGGAAGCACCTTCGTACCTGGAGGGTGAAACTGATCCCGCCAACGAAAACGCAGTAGCTATCGATATCACGCCATTGGCACTGGCAGTCGACCAGGAAGCAAGCCAAGCGACGGCTGGCAGTACTGCGAAAAAGTCATACGCCCCACAGGTCCTGTCACCGCAAACGGCCTTCCTGATGAACTCCATGCTGCAGGATGTCATTCAAAAAGGCACCGGGCGCGCCGCCAGAAGTGAATTGAACCGCTCCGACCTGGCAGGTAAAACCGGTACCACTAATGATGCCGTTGATGCCTGGTTCACCGGCTACAACGGCGATTATGTGGCAACCGCCTGGGTTGGGTACGACTCCAATACCTCTCTCGGCAACAACGAATTCGGCGGTAAAGCCGCCCTGCCGGCCTGGCTGGAGTTTATGAAAACCGCACTTGAGAACAAACCACTGAATTCACAGCCTCAGCCTGTGGGCATTGTGCAGGTGCGCATTGACCCAGCAACCGGCTTGTTAGCCCGACCGGGCAGCTCGGGCGCCAGGTTTGAGTTCTTCAAAGAAAACAATGTCCCGACTGAGTACAGCAACTCGGCACTCACCATCGATTTCAGTGCCGAGCAAACCCTGCCGCAAACTGAGAATGGCGCACCTCCGGCCAGTGCGCCGGTCGAAAGCCTGTTCTGAAAAAACCTGTACTGAAAAAGTATCAGGCCAAAAAAAAACCGCACCTTAGGGTGCGGTTTTTTTATCAGCGAGTCAGCGATTATTCCGCGACTTTAGCCTTATCTTCTTCTGTCACTTCTTTGATCGACAGCTTCACACGGCCCCGAGCATCAACGTCCAGAACCTTAACGATGACTTCTTCGCCTTCTTTCAGCTTATCGGTCACCTTCTCAATACGCTCCTGAGCGATCTGAGAGATATGCACCAGACCATCTTTACCCGGCAGGAAGGTAACGAAGGCACCAAAGTCAGCCAAACGGGCAACCTTACCTTTGTACACTTCACCAATTTCAGGTTCAGCAGTAATGGCCAGAATCATGTTGCGGGCAGCCAGTGCGCCTTCTTTGGTTGAACCATAGATGCGCACAGTGCCGTCATCCTGGATATCCACTTCAGCACCGGTCTGATCGATAATGCTGCGAATGGTTGCACCACCTTTACCGATAACATCGCGGATTTTGTCCTGATCGACCTTCATAACGTCCATCGTAGGCGCGTTATCCGGCAGTTCCGGACGTGAATAGCCAATGACTTTAGCCATTTCACGCAGAATATGCAGACGAGCATCCAGAGCCTGCTCCAGAGCGATCTCCATGATTTCTTCAGTAATACCCTGAATCTTGATATCCATCTGCAGCGCAGTAATACCACCTTCAGTACCGGCTACTTTAAAGTCCATGTCACCCAGGTGATCTTCATCGCCCAGAATGTCAGTCAGAACAGTAAAGCCGTCACCTTCTTTCACCAGACCCATGGCAATACCAGCAACCGGGTTCTTAACCGGTACACCCGCATCCATCATCGCCAGAGAAGCACCACACACAGAGGCCATCGAAGAAGAACCGTTTGATTCGGTAATTTCAGACACAACACGAACGGTATATGGGAAGTCATCAGTCGTTGGCATCATCGCCAGCACACCGCGCTTAGCCAAACGGCCATGGCCGATTTCACGACGACCAACGCCACCCATACGGCCCGCTTCACCTACCGAGAACGGAGGGAAGTTATAGTGCAGCATGAAGTTATCGGTCATGGTGCCGTGCAACATGTCTTCCATCTTGCCGTCACGCAATGTGCCCAAAGTTGTCGTCACCAGAGCCTGAGTTTCACCGCGGGTAAATAAGGCAGAACCATGCGCACCAGGCAGTACACCGACTTCAACCTTGATTGGGCGAACGGTTTTACCGTCACGACCATCGATGCGTGGCTCACCGGCAACAATTCGCTGACGCACGGTCAGTTTTTCAATCTTGCTGAACATAGCAGACACGTCGTCCGCAGAAGGCTCACCCTCGTCAACAGCGATTTTCTCAACAGCATCTGCGCGCAGATCGTTCAGTGCGGCATAACGCTGCATTTTATCGGCGATCTGATAGCACTCAGCGATCTTGGCGGCATAGGCTTCAGAAACCTTTGCTTTCAGCTCTTCGTTTTCAGCTTCTGGCTGCCAATCCCATGCTGGCTTGGCGTTTTCAGCTGCAAAGGCTTTAATCGCAGTGATCACAGACTGGAATTCCTGATGCGCAAACAGAACAGCACCCAGCATCTGATCTTCAGAAAGCTCATCGGCCTCTGATTCCACCATCAATACGGCGCTTTCAGTACCGGCAACAACCATATCCAGCTTAGAGCTTGCCAGGGTTTCATAGCTCGGGTTGATGACATAGCCACCTTCATCGGTATAGCCAACACGCGCTGCACCAATCGGGCCGCTGAATGGAATACCAGATACAGCCAGCGCCGCAGAAGTTGCGATCATGGCTGCGATATCCGGATCATCCGTCTTATTTGCCGACAGTACGTTGATGATTACCTGAACTTCGTTCATGAAGCCTTTCGGGAACAGTGGACGAATCGGACGGTCGATCAGTCGTGAGGTCAGCGTTTCTTTTTCAGACGGACGACCTTCACGCTTCAGGTAACCACCCGGAATACGACCCACAGAGTAGAACTTTTCCTGATAGTGAACAGACAGAGGGAAGAAATCCTGACCTGGTGAAACACTGTCTTTTGCTACGACAGTTGCCAGAACAACGGTATCTTCAATTGTACATACAACGGCACCGGTTGCCTGACGGGCAACACGACCGGTTTCCAGTGTTACAGTTTTGCCACCGAACTCAAAAGAGGTGGTCTTAGGGGTTAAATCTAACATTTAACGTTCCTTCTTAATGACTGTAACGATGCTTCTATCCATGGACTTGCGCTTTACAAACACATGGATAGAAGCCCCAATTCAATCTGGGCAGTAATCGTTAACAGTCGGGTTAATTTAATTCAAAGAGCGGCAAAGCAGGCAAACAGATATCTGCCAGAAACGAGAAAGGGCTCAACAAAGAGCCCTTTTAGAAATCGGATGATTATCGACGCAGACCCAGGCGTTTAATCAGAGATGCATAACGTGCAACGTCTTTACGCTTCAGGTAGTCCAATAACTTACGGCGCTGGTTAACCATACGGATCAGGCCGCGACGAGAGTGGTGATCTTTTGCGTGATCTTTAAAGTGAGACTGCAATGTTTCGATGTTTGCAGTCAGCAGCGCTACCTGAACTTCAGGAGAACCGGAATCTGTTTCACTTTGACCGAACTCTTTAATGATTTCTGCTTTCTTTTCGACACTTAATGCCATTTTTAATACTCCAGGAATGTGCGTTCTATTCATCTAATGTCTGCCGTGCACATTAACAGCAACATCAAATTCAGTCTGAATCAGCTGAACCGCGGCGATTATACACAAGCCGCAGTCACGAACCAACCTATTCGCTATCGCGCTTGGCAACCAACCGAACCGGCTGCAGCCGTTGACCATTTCTGCCTTCACCGACACCCAGAAAAGCGCCGGTACTGCTGTAAACTCGGGCCTCACCGACCACCGGTTCAAACTGAATATCGTTGCCATGACTGAACAACCGACTCTGCTTTTCATTGAGATCGACCCTGGGCAAATGCCCAAGCAGCTCATCAATTGATATTAGGTAGCTATCCAGCGTCTGAAAGTCTTCCTGCTCGCGCAGTGCCTCTAGTGCATCCACCGTATGGGCATCCGCAAGCTGAAATGGGCCATGAGAAGTGCGACGCAGGCTTTTTACATGCGCCCCGCACCCTATAGCATCACCAATATTGGCAACCAACGTTCGAATATAGGTGCCTTTGGAGCAATGAACACTCAATGAAAACTCAGGTTCAGACAGCCCTTGCACACGGTTTTCATAGATCGTTACCGGACGCGGCTCCAGCTCAATGGTTTCACCTTGACGGGCCAGCTCGTACAGCTTTTTACCATCCCGCTTCAACGCGGAATACATGGGCGGAATCTGCTCGATATCACCAGTGAAACGCGCTGCGATCAGCGCTTCCAGCTCTTTCTGCTGAACCGCCGGCACCGGCGCTTCCGCGACCACCTCACCTTCCGCATCCAGCGTATCGGTACAAATACCCAAGACGCCGGTTGTTAGATAACGCTTATCGGAGTCCAGCAGGTAACGGGTAAACTTTGTCGCCTCACCAAAACAAATAGGCAGCAGCCCGGTTGCTGCAGGGTCGAGCGCACCGGTATGGCCGGCCTTTTGCGCCTGATAGATCCAGCGAATTTTCTGCAGCAGGCCGTTTGAACTGAACCCTGCCGGCTTATCAACCAATACAACACCATCAATGGCGCGGCCTTTACGCTTACGCGCCATGCTTAGTCTTCCTGCGCGTCTGATTCGTGCTTATCGTTATCTTCCGAGATAGCCTTATCGATCAGCGCCGAGACTTTAGATCCGGATTCAATAATGGCATCGTAATGAAAGCGCAATTGCGGGATAACCCTCAGGCTCAAGCCCTTGGCCAGTTGCGAACGCATAAAACCTGCGGCCTGGTTCAGCAGCTTGGACTGCTCGACACGCTTGGCTTCCTGCTCATCTTCTTCACCCTGCGCACCAAACGCCATGCAGGTGAAATACACATCAGCATAGGAAAGATCAGACGACACACGAACGTCGTTAATGGTTACCATACCAACGCGCGGATCTTTAATTTCCTGCTGAATAATCTTCGACAGATCACGCTGAATCTGATCGCCAATTTTTCGAATGCGACTACTGTTACTCGCCATTTTTCGAACTCCTGAATACAAAAAAACCGGCTTAGCCATTAGCGAAGCCGGTCATTATTAATTACGCCGATTAGGCGTCATCGATAGTGCGGGCCACTTCTTTGACATCGAATACTTCGATCTTGTCGCCTACCTTAACGTCGGTGTAGTTCTTAACGCCGATACCACACTCCATATTCTGACGCACTTCCTGAACGTCATCTTTAAAGCGACGCAGGGATTCCAGCTCGCCTTCATAGATAACCACTTCATCGCGCAGAACACGGATGCGCTTGTTACGGTAGACCGTACCTTCAACCACCATACAGCCGGCAATCTGGCCGAACTTAGGCGAGTTAAAGACATCGCGCACTTCCGCAAGACCTACAATCTCTTCACGCAGGTCTGGAGCCAGCATGCCGCTCAGCGCCGCCTTAACATCGTCGATCAGATCATAGATAACGTTGTAGTAACGCAGATCCAGGCCGCCACGCTCAATGGCTTCACGGGCTTTGCCGGTTGCACGAACGTTAAAGCCGAAGACAACGGCACCAGAAGTAATCGCCAGGTTCGCATCAGATTCAGAGATTGCACCGACACCGCCGGCAACAATGTTCACCTTCACTTCGTCATTACCCAGCTTGAGCAGAGAGCCGTTAATCGCTTCCAGTGAACCACGTACGTCTGTTTTCAGAACAACGTTGAGAACCTTCTTCTCGGCATCACCCATGTTGGAGAACAGAGCATCCAGCTTAGCCGCCTGCTGCTGCGCCTGCAGAGCACCCTTGCTGCGTGAGGAGCGCAATTCAGCAACTTCACGGGCCGCACGCTCGCTTTCTGCAACAACAAATTCGTCACCGGCTTCCGGTGTACCGTTCAGGCCCAGAATCTGAGCAGGAATGGATGGACCGGCTTCATCGATCGGTTGAGCGGTTTCATCCAGCAGCGCACGAACGCGACCGTAATGAGAACCGGCCAGTACGATGTCACCACGCTTAAGCATACCGGACTGAACCAGAACGGTTGCAACGGCACCACGGCCTTTATCCAGACTCGATTCAATGACCACACCTTTACCCGGGCCAGTCGCATGCGCTTTAAGCTCAAGCAGCTCGGCTTGCAGGGAGATCGCTTCCAGCAGCTCTTCGATACCCTGACCGCTGTGTGCCGACACCTGAATAAACTGTGTATCACCACCCCAGGATTCAGGAATAACGTCCTGCTGGGCAAGTTCATTGGTTACACGATCCGGATCTGCAGATTCTTTATCGATCTTGTTGATCGCAACGACCAGAGGCACACCCGCCGCTTTAGCATGCTGGATGGCTTCCTGAGTCTGAGGCATCACACCGTCATCGGCAGCGACCACCAGAATAACAACGTCAGTTGCCTGTGCACCACGCGCACGCATCGCAGTAAAGGCGGCGTGTCCCGGTGTATCCAGGAAGGTGATCATGCCGCGTGAAGATTCTACGTGGTAAGCACCAATATGCTGGGTAATACCACCGGATTCGCCGGCAGTTACGCGTGACTTACGGATATAGTCAAGCAAACTGGTTTTACCGTGGTCAACGTGACCCATCACGGTAACAACCGGTGCGCGCGATTCGAGTTCACCCTGATAGGAAACTTCCATCATGGTGTCTTCCAGCGCGTTTTCATTAACGATCTTGTAACTGTGACCCATCTCTTCAACAATCAGAATGGCCGTATCCTGATCCAGCGTTTGGTTAACGGTCGCCATTACACCCATCTTGAACAGATTCTTCACAACTGCAGCCGACTTCTCAGACATTTTCTGAGCAAGCTCAGCAACAGTAATGCTTTCGCCCAGTTCAACTTCGCGAACAACCGGAGCTGTTGGTTTTTCAAACTGATGCTCAAGGCTCTTCTTCGGTCGCTTCGCTTTACGACGGCGGCCAAAGCCTTCATCGTCCAGCGCTACCAGCATTTGCTGATGCTTGTTACCGGTACGGTGCGTAGAAGCACGCTGCGCCTGAACCTTCTGGCTGCCTTTCTTGTGGCCGGCTTTACGACCGGCTTCAGCAACACCATCATCATCACGACGCGGTGTATCACGCACAGTTTTTGGCTGACGTTTTTTCTGGGCGTCGCCTGTTGCTATTTGCGCTTCCTGTTCAGCGGCATCACCACCGGCAGCTTTCGCGCCCTTGGCTTTCGCTGCTTTTTCAGCGGCTTCGGCAGCGGCTTTTTCCTCTGCCTGTTTCTTCAGCTGCGCTTCTTTTTCCTGAGCAGCCTTCAAACGTGCGGCTTCTAACTTCGCGTCTTCTTCAGCGCGCTTAGCAGTGCGATCGTCTTCAACCTTAGGCGCCTGGGCAGCAGCAGGAGCCGCCGATTCATCGCGCTTAACATAGGTTCGCTTTTTACGAACCTCAATGCTCACAGTCTTGTTCTTTGAACCACCGGTTTTCAGAGTCGTAGTGACCTTACGCTTCAGCGTAATTTTCTTTGGCGCATCAGCTTTATCGCCATGACTCGTTTTCAAATGGTTCAGTAATTTCTGTTTTTCGTCATCACTGACTGAATCAGACTCTTTCTTTTGAGATAAACCCGCAGCTTTCATCTGAGTCAATAGCTTGTCTACGGGAGTGCCAACCGAATCGGCTAACTGCTTAACTGTTACTTCGGACATCAAATTCTCCTTCCCGCCTATTCATTTTCAAACCATGGAGCTCGTGCAGCCATGATCAGTTTCCCGGAGGTCTCTTCATCCAGACCGCTGACATCAACCATTTCGTCGATGCTCAGCTCTGCCAGATCTTCCATGGAAACAATACCTTTGCTTGCCAGAACCAGCGCCAGATGCTCATCCATACCTTCCATTTCCAGAAGGTCCTGTTGCGGCTCTGCAGATTCCAGCTGTTCTTCACTGGCAAGCTCTTGTGTTAGCAATACGTCTTTCGCACGCTGACGTAACTCTTCAACCAGATCTTCGTCGAAGCCTTCAATTTCCAGCATTTCAGCCAGAGGTACATACGCAACTTCTTCCAGCGTGGTGAACCCTTCTTCGACCAGCACCCCGGCGAAGTCTTCATCGATACCTAACTTATCGATAAAGTGCGCAACCAACTGGCCAACTTCCTGTTCCTGACGTGCACCGGCTTCATCTTCAGTGATGACATTGATGGTCCAGCCGGTCAATTCGCTTGCCAGACGAACGTTCTGGCCGTTACGGCCAATGGCCATTGCCAGGTTGTCTTCAGCGACGGCAACTTCCATGGTGTGCGCATCTTCATCCATAACGATCGATGCAACCTCGGCCGGAGCCATTGCATTAATCACCAGCTGAGCCGGGTTATCGTCCCAGAGGATAATATCAACACGCTCATTACCCAGTTCGTTAGAGACTGCCTGCACACGTGAACCACGCATACCGACACAGGCACCGACCGGATCAATTCGGCCGTCATTGGTTTTCACCGCGATCTTTGCACGGGAACCCGGATCACGCGCACAGGAGCGGATCTCAATAATCTCTTCCTGAATTTCCGGTACTTCAATTCGGAACAGCTCAACCAGCATTTCATTACTGGATCGGCTCAACACCAATTGAGGACCACGACCTTCAGACTTAATGGATTGAAGAACAGCACGGACCCGATCTGCCAGACGGAAGGCTTCTCGACCGATCATTTCTTCACGCGGCAACACAGCTTCTGCGTTACCACCCAGATCAATTATCAGGGCATCACGTGTCACTTTTTTAACTGTGCCGGAAACCATTTCACCGACACGTTCACGGTACATATCAACAATGCGGGCACGCTCAGCATCACGAACCTTCTGTACGATAATCTGCTTGGCAGCCTGCGCACTGATGCGGCCAAAAGCCGCGCTTTCTACTTGCTTCTCGTAAATATCACCGGGCTGAAGCGTTGTATCCACTTCATGGGCTTCCTCTGTAGTCCATTGAGAACCCAGCAGTGGTACCACATCGTCACTCACAACTTCCCAACGCTGAAAGGTTTCATAGTTACCGGTTTTACGGTCAATTACGACGTAGACATCGGCCTCCCCTTCGTCGTCTAAGCGCTTTTTCGCAGCCGTTGCTAAAGCCTGTTCCATCGCATCAAAAATAACTTCGCGTGAAACACCCTTTTCGTTTGCAACCGCATCTACGACCAAGAGTAATTCTTTGCTCATCGTTTCAGCCTCTTTCAATCGTTTGAGCCAATGGCCCGGTTATGTCTTATTAATTACTTAAAGTTCGGAATAATCCGACCTTTATCGATACTTTCAATCGGCAGTAAAAACTCTTCGCCATCAACCTGAACAACGACATCGCCGTCTTCAACTCCGTTAATAACGCCTTTGAAATTTTTACGACCTTCAAACGCAAAGCGCAGTTTTATTTCAACCCACTCACCCTTGCTTTGCTCGTACTGCTCAGCAGTGAACAACGGCCTGTCCATACCCGGAGAGGAAACCTCAAGTGTATAGTTTGTTGAAATGGGGTCTTCCACATCCATAACTGCACTGATCTGACGACTTACGTCTGCACAGTTATCAACGTTAATACCATTCTCATGGTCAATATAAATGCGCAGAGTTGAAAACTTCCCGCTGCGGACGTATTCAATACCCCAAAGCAAGAAGCCCATACCGGTGACAACCGGTTCAATCAACGCATTTAACTCATCAATCTTTGCCACTTTATTAAGCCTGTAACCTATAAAAAAATTATCGGATGCCACGACTTCAAAAAAACGGACATCTTAAAACTAAAAAACCCCTTCAGTGAGGGGCTTAAAGTAAACGTTTATTTAAAGAGACACCCCCGGTGTCTCTGCGTACGCAATAAAAAACATACGTACGTTCAGGCCGCATACCACTGGCCTTGAGCGATCGGACTCATACTGAAAGATGAGCTGACTCGCTTTGATCTTGTTGAGTGGTAGCGGGGGCCGGATTTGAACCGACGACCTTCGGGTTATGAGCCCGACGAGCTACCAGGCTGCTCCACCCCGCAACAAAATCATCCACACCTGCAATTTCGGGTGCCTTAAAAACCGCGCGAATTATACGGACAGCGGCCCAAGCATGCAAGGATACTTCAGAGTCAAAAAAAGCCTGCAAAAGCAGGCCTTTGAATTGGTGCCGACGACTAGACTCGAACTAGCACGGGCTTGCGCCCACCACCCCCTCAAGATGGCGTGTCTACCAATTTCACCACGTCGGCTAAATCGTATATGAATTACTCTGCAGGCAGTGCGCTTTCTGGCTCATTAACAACCGGAACAACATCAGTCTCTACTGGAGAAACCTCTACCGGAACGTTAAATTCAGAAAGACCCTCGGCCTTTTGCTTGGCAACAAAAGCCAGTGCCAAACTTGTTACAAAAAAACCGGCGACCAGAATGGCAGTCATACGGGTCAAAAAGTTCCCGCTACCCGCAGAACCAAATACAGTTTGCGAAGCACCACCACCAAAAGATGCGCCAGCTTCTGCGCCCTTACCACGTTGAATCAGTACAAAACCGATTACACCGACAGCAAGCAACACATGAATCAGTAACACCAGATTTTCATATACCATTTAAACTTACCCTTTTGTAGCGTTACAAATAGCTACGAACTCATCTGCGATTAATGAAGCACCACCAACCAGGCCGCCATCAATGTCAGGCTGACCGAACAGTGCTTCTGCACTGGCAGCTTTAACACTGCCGCCATACAAAATACGTGTCTTAGCAGCAACTTCAGCATCTTCTGCCGCCAGAATCTGACGGATAAAGGCATGAACGTCCTGAGCTTGTTCAGGCGTTGCTGTTTTACCAGTACCAATTGCCCATACTGGCTCATATGCAATTACGATTTTTTCAAAAGCCGCTATACCGACTTTATCCAAAACAGCCTTAACCTGAGTCTCACATACTTTTTCAGTGGTGCCGGCTTCACGCTCTTCCAGCTTTTCACCGATACACAGCATTGGGATCAGGCCAGCAGCCAGAATCGCTTCAACTTTTTTAGCTACGATTTCGTCAGTTTCACCGAACAGTTCGCGACGTTCAGAGTGACCCACCAAAATATATTCACAGCCAAATTCTTTTGCCATAGACAGACTTAATTCGCCGGTGAATGCACCCTTTTCTTCAAAGTATGCGTTCTGAACACCGTAAGCGATTGCTGAATCAGCTAATTCTTCACTCAATTGAGGTACGTACAGAGCCGGCGGGAAAATCGCCGTGTCAGCTGAACCATCGAAGCCTTCTTTAAAAGCTTTCAACAGAGCCGCGTTAGACTCTTTATTACCATTCATTTTCCAGTTTGCAGCAACTAATAGACGTCGCATAAACAATGCCTCCTCGAGCGGGCGCAGAGTGTACTTATTTTAATGTTTCGGAGCAAGCTTTGGACCGAAAAAGCACACGGGTTCTAGTTTAAAAAATAATTGTTAAATCAATACATTAGGTCATCAGTCAGCGACTGCCAGCTCTACTTCGGCGGCTAGCTTCTTACACACTGACTTCACCGTTGATACGTCTTCTCCTTCAACCATCACCCGAACAACAGGTTCGGTCCCGGAAGGACGCAGCAATATTCGGCCAGTATTCGCTAATTGGTGTTCAGCAGCTTCTGTGGCCGCTTTAATGGCAGGCAAGGCTAGCACATCCTGCTTTTTAGGCAATTTGACGTTGATCATCACTTGAGGATATTTGCGCATTCCTGATTTTGCCTGTGACAGGGTTTGATCACTTTCGCGCAAGGCGCACAACACCTGCAGCGCAGATACAATGCCGTCTCCAGTGGTTGAAACATGCTTGCAGACCAGGTGGCCGGAGTTTTCTCCGCCCAGCGTCCATCCCCGCTCACCTAACTGCTCCATGACATAGCGATCTCCAACTTTAGCACGAATCAGCTCAAGGCCTTGCTTCTTCAGGGCGACTTCCAGACCCAGATTGGTCATCAGGGTACCGACGATACCGCCGGCAACCACACCCTTCTCTTTCAGGTGTTTCGCCAGTATGTAGAGCAACTCGTCACCATCGACGGTATGACCTTCATGATCCACCATCAGCAGGCGGTCACCGTCACCATCAAACGCAATGCCCAAGTCAGCTTTCTGTTCCAGCACCTCTTTCTGCAGCGCGGCCGGATGCGTTGAGCCGACACCCTCATTGATGTTGAGGCCATTAGGCTGCACGCCGATCAGGTGCACATCGGCACCCAGCTCACGGAATACCTTTGGGGCGACATCGTAGGTGGCGCCGTGGGCGCAATCCAGCACGATGCTGAGGCCATTCAGATTCAGGTAGCCGGAAGTGGATTTGCAATATTCAACATAGCGACCGTTGGCATCATCGATGCGGCGGGCCTTGCCTAGCTTAGAACTGGGGGCACACTCCATTAACTGTTCCAGCTCTGCCTCGATCTCCCACTCAATGTCATCAGGCAACTTGGTGCCCTCAGCAGAGAAGAACTTAATGCCGTTGTCGAAAAACGGATTATGGGAGGCTGAAATAACAATACCGGCATCGGCATGGAAGGTCCGGGTCAGGTAGGCAATAGCCGGCGTTGGCATTGGCCCCACCAGCAGGCTATCGCAGCCGGCAGCGGCCAAACCCGCCTCCAGCACTGCCTCGAACATATAGCCAGAGATACGGGTGTCCTTGCCGATCAGAATTTTTCCACGGCCATGACGAGAAAACACCCTGCCAGCCGCCCAGCCCAGCTTGAGTACGAATTCAGGAGTAATAGCGCCTTTACCGACCTCTCCACGAATACCATCGGTTCCGAAATATTTCTTTCCTTTAGCCATTTGAATTACTCCTTACGCTAAGTTTTCTTGTTTTACCGCATTCAGCATGCGCACAACATCGACGGTTTCCGCAACGTCATGCACCCTAACAATCCAGGCACCATTCATCACCGCTGCCGCCGCCAGTGCCAGGCTGCCATTCAGCCGGTCATTTACAGCTTTATTCAACACTTCGCCAATCATGCGCTTTCTGGACATCCCGACCAGCAGCGGGCAGCCGCCAATTGTGAGCTGATCCAATCGATTCAGCAACGTCAGGTTGTGATTCAGCAACTTACCGAAGCCAAAGCCCGGGTCCAGAATAATCTGATGCTGTTCGATACCTGCACGGTGACAGGCGGCTATACGCTCAACAAAGAAGTCATGAACATCTGTCATAACATCCGCATAAACCGGGTCATCCTGCATCGAATCCGGCTCACCCTGCTTGTGCATCAGGCAAACCGGCAGACCGGTCATCGCAGCCGCAGCCATAGCGCCGCTGCGCTGCAATGCACGCACATCATTAATCAGGTGCGCACCCAACGCGGCTGCCTCAGTCATCACCTCGGGGGAACTGGTATCCACTGAAATAATGGTATCGACGTTTTTAGTCAACGATTCCACCACCGGCAAGACCCGGTCCATTTCCTGCTGCAATGAAACAGGCGCTGCGCCCGGACGAGTACTCTCGCCCCCTACATCAACAATAGCAGCACCGGCAGCAACCATCTGCCTGGCATGCGTCATTGCCTGTTCCACACCGGCAAACTGACCGCCGTCTGAAAACGAATCCGGCGTGACGTTCAAAATACCCATGACATGAGCATGATCGAGCGGCAATGATTTCTCTTTAAATTTAAACGACTTCAAACCTGCACCCCTGCAAATAAAAAAAGCCGGCACAAGCCGACTTTTATTCATTTCATATCAGATCATTCTTTAGACGAACGATCCTGCTCCTGCGATTCAGCAGCAGAGTCTCCCTGCGCTTTCTCTTCAGCCGGGGCTTCTTTGGCCACAGCCGCCTCTTTCTCTGCAGGCTCGTCTTTCTCAGACGCTGCAGCCTCTGCCGCCGACTGGCGATCATCCCAGCCGCGCGGTTTACGAGGGGTCAAACCGGTCATAATGTCTTCAATCTGATTAACATCAATGGTTTCATATTCCATCAATGCATCTTTCATCGCTTCGAGCTTATCGCGGTTCTCTTCCAGAATGCGGTAAGCCTCTTTGTAGCACTTGTCCAGAATCTTCTTGATCTCTTCATCGACCATTTCAGCGGTCTTACCAGACACCTTAGACCCGGAGCTCTGGCTACCCAGATAACCCTGTTGCTCTTCTTCGAACTGCTGAGGACCCAGCTCACTCAAGCCCCATTTGGTGACCATGTTACGGGCAATCGCGGTTGCACGCTCAATGTCATTGGAGGCACCGGTCGTAACACCCGCACCACCCAGCGTCATGTCTTCGGCAATACGGCCACCGTACAGACCACAAATCTGGCTTTCCAGTCCGCGCTTACTGACCGAGTAGCGATCTTCTTCGGGCAGGAACATGGTGACACCCAAAGCCCGGCCGCGAGGAATGATGCTCACCTTATAAACCGGATCGTGATCCGGCACCAGGCGACCAACAATGGCGTGACCGGCTTCGTGATAGGCGGTATTCACCTTTTCTTTTTCCGACATCACCATGGTCTTGCGCTCGGCACCCATCATGATCTTATCTTTAGCACGGTCGAACTCTTCCATGGTCACCACGCGCTTGTTCAGACGCGCCGAGAACAAGGCAGCTTCATTCACCAGGTTCGCAAGGTCTGCACCGGAAAAGCCTGGCGTACCACGGGCAACGATAGAGGCATCGACATCGTCCGCAATCGGCACTTTACGCATGTGTACTTTCAGAATCTGCTCACGGCCACGCACATCCGGCAGGCCAACCACAACTTCACGGTCAAATCGGCCCGGACGCTTAAGTGCAGGGTCGAGTACATCCGGTCGGTTGGTTGCAGCAATCACGATGATGCCGTCATTGACCTCAAAACCGTCCATTTCCACCAGCAGCTGGTTCAAAGTTTGTTCACGCTCATCGTTACCGCCACCGATGCCCACACCACGGGAACGACCCACAGCGTCGATCTCATCGATAAAGATAATACAAGGCGCCTGCTTTTTAGCCTGCTCAAACATG
Source organism: Reinekea marinisedimentorum (assembly GCF_004341165.1). Taxonomy (GTDB): domain Bacteria; phylum Pseudomonadota; class Gammaproteobacteria; order Pseudomonadales; family Natronospirillaceae; genus Reinekea; species Reinekea marinisedimentorum. The sequence goes on along the minus strand of NZ_SLZR01000016.1, from coordinate 22,522 downwards.
TCACGCACACGCGACGCACCCACACCAACGAACATTTCGACGAAATCGGAGCCGGAAATAGAGAAGAACGGCACCTTAGCTTCACCGGCAATGGCTTTAGCCAGCAGTGTTTTACCAGTACCCGGCTGACCCACCATCAACACACCGCGCGGAATCTTACCGCCCAAACGCTGGTACTTACCCGGGTCACGCAGGAAGTCGACCAGTTCCTGAACGTCTTCCTTTGCTTCATCAACACCGGCCACGTCTTTAAAGGTGGTGTTAATCTGATCTTCACTGAGCAGGCGCGCCTTACTCTTACCAAAGCTCATCGGGCCACCCTTGCCGCCACCGGCACCGCCCTGCATTTGGCGCATAAAGAACATGAACACACCCAGAATAATTAAGATCGGGAAGGCTGCGACAAACAGCTGAGTCCAGATACTTGGCTGTTCAGGCGGCTGAACGGCAACATCAACGCCGTGTGCAATCATTTCGTCGATCAGCACATTCGGGTCACTGTAATCCGGACGAACCGTGCTGAAATAGGTGCCATCACGCATTTCACCGGTAATATCCAGCCCTGAATAGGTCACCGAACGCACCTGATCCTGCTCTACCTGCTGCACGAAACGGGAGTAGCTCACCGGCTCAGCACTGGAAGACATATCGAAGTTATTAAAAACAGCGATCAGTACAACCGCGATGATTACCCATAAAATTAAATTTTTAGCCATATCGTTCAATTTTCACCTTCTTACGCAAACTTCTGCGTGTTTGCCTAATTTTTATAACCAGTTGCAACTACGTAGGTCTCTCTCGACCTCGGTCTGGATGCATCTGGCTTGCGCATCATAACCTTTGTAAAGTGCTGTCTGACTGTTTTGACGTACTCGTCAAAACCCTCCCCATGAAACACCTTAGCGACGAACGATCCACCCGGTTTCAAAATAGATTGTGCCATATCCAGCGCCAACTCCACCAAGTACATGGCGGCGGGCTGATCAATGACCGCATTTCCGCTCATATTGGGGGCCATATCTGAAATTACAAGGTCAACCGGCCTATCACCAATTCGTGCCAGAAGCTCGTCATAAACGGCCTCTTCTGTAAAGTCGCCCTGAATAAACTCGACATCGGCAATGCTGTCCATTGGTAATATGTCGGAGGCCACAACACGGCCGTTGTCACCAACCATCCTTGCCGCCACCTGCGACCAGCCGCCCGGCGCCGAACCCAGGTCGACAATTGTCATGCCGGGCTTAATCAGCCGGTACTTGTCACTCAGCTCAATGAGCTTATAGCTGGCACGGCTGCGATAGCCATCCTGCTTGGACATTTGGACATATTTGTCATCAAAATGTTCTTTCAGCCAATCCTGACTGTTTTTTGGCCGAGCCACGTATAATCCTCTTTAGTTATTTACCCGCATCTAAAGTACAATCTAGATCAAAGTATTAATGTAAGTACGAGATAACCCAATTATGAGTTTGAAACAGGAACAAAAAAAGCGTTTACGCACCATTGGTCACAAATTAAATCCGATCGTTATGATCGGAGAAAAAGGATTGACCGATACCGTCATGGCTGAAATCAACCGTGCACTCGATGATCACGAGCTGATAAAGGTAAAGGTAGTCGCGGAAGACCGTGAAGATAAGAAAGCCATGATTGAAGAACTGGTGGCCGAAACCGGTGCAGAACTGGTACAGACCATTGGTCATATTGCCCTGCTGTTGCGAAAATCTGACGAGCCAAACCCTAAGCTCTCGAACATCATCCGCTTCAACCATCTGTAAGCGGCTGAACGCTATGCCCGCGCCGGCGGGCATCGTTGAAACAGGGCGATCGCTGACAGCGACCTATACCTGAGTTAACCAGCCAAAGCTGTCTTCCGCTTTACCCCACTGAATATCATTCAATGCTGCACGCAGTTTCTCTGTAGTCGGGCCCACCTGACCGTTGCCCACCGCATATTCTTTACCTTTATGAATCAGAGTACCGACCGGTGCCAGTACCGCAGCCGTGCCGGACAGTGCCGCTTCGCAACCCGTCTTGGCAGCGCGCTCCAGCAATTCGCTGACGGTCAGCTCTCGCTCCTGAACATCCATACCCATCTTAGCAGCCAGCTTCAGCAGTGAATCCCGGGTGATGCCGTGCAGGAAGCTGGAATCCAGCGCCTTGGTAATAATTTCGTTACCGTCGATCAACAGGAAGTTGGCCGCACCGGTTTCCTGAACATCGCCATTCGGGCAGAACAGCACCTGATCGGCTTTAACTTCGGCGCGGGCCCGCAGGATTGGGTCGAGCGCACTGGCGTAGTTACCACCGCTCTTAACCATGCCCATATGCGGAGCGCAGCGTGCGCCCTGCTCATCCAGCAACAGGCGCAGCGTGTGTGCGCCACCGGCAAAGTAATCGCCCACCGGAGAAAGCAGAACATAGAGCATCGAGCTCAGTGAAGGCGCTGCGGCTTTGCCGATGGCCGCCTCGGTGCCGAGATGCGTTGGACGGATGTACATGGAACCCGGAGGTGACGGTACTTCGTCAGCAAACTTACGCACAATATCAATAATCATCTGCGACAGCTGCGCTTCATCAATTTCCGGCAGGTGCAGCAGCTTAGAGCTCTGCGCCAGACGACGGATATTGGCATCCATACGGAAGATGTGCACGCTGCCGTCTTCATGACGAAACGCCTTCAACCCTTCAAAGCAGGTACTGGAGTAATGCAGAACATGCGCACCGGGGTGGAATTGAAGGCTATCTGCGGGCACCACGCTCGACTCGTTCCATTTGTTATCCTCGAACGTTGCCAGTGTCATTTCCGGCATAAAAACGGTACCAAATGCAGCCATGAGTGCCCCCTAAAAAGATTGCTGAGTAGATAGAGTGAGTAGAACCCGAAAATAATGCATGAAACGCACTAAGCCATTGGATTCGCTATGAAATTGCGCAACATTGTAAGCCTAATAACCGGCAGACACTAGTGGCTCAGTGCATCAGCATTCGACATATTTACGCCACGCCTGACGGATGTGCTCAATCGCCAAATTCAACTTATCATCAATGGCAGAACGCTCGATTGAAGTTGAATGGCCGTCGAGAATCGCCCGGTGCACGGCAGTACGCAATTGCAGGTAAGCACTCAGCAGGCGATTATGATCATCCGCGTCAACAATGCCCGCCGCCAGCAGCTCATCGAGCGTACGCACATTATCCGACCAGATCGCCAGATTAGGGTGTTGCCGGGCATAAGCCAGCACGCAAAACTGCACCAGAAACTCCAAATCCACAATGCCACCGCTATCATGCTTGAGGTGGAAATTCTCCTCCGGGTTATCACCACGCGCCGGAGTGGAAAGGTGATCGCGCATCTTCTGGCGCATCTCTAATACCTCGGTGCGCAATTTTTGCGTTTCCCGTGGTAAACAAAGGATTTCTGCGCGCAGCTCATCGAACAGCACCTTGAGCTCCGGATCACCGGCAATAAAGCGAGCACGCGCCAGAGCCTGATGCTCCCAGGTCCAGGCCTGACCCAGCTGGTACTTTTTAAAGGCCGCCAAACCGGACACCAGCATGCCGGAGTTACCCGAGGGCCGCAGTCGCATGTCGACTTCGTACAACATTCCCGACGGTGTCACTGACGACATCAGGTGAATGAGCTTTTGCCCCAGGCGCGCCATAAACACACTGTTGTCGATCTTTTTCGGGCCTTCAGTCTGGCCATTCAGCGCGGCATTATGGATGAACACCAGGTCCAGATCGGATTGATAAGACAGCTCAATCCCACCCATTTTGCCGTAGGCGATTACCCCGAAATCGGTATCGCACCAGTCGCCGTTTTCTTTTGAAGGGCGGCCGTTTTTGGCAACCATTTGCTGCCACGCCAACGCCAGTGCCTGTTCGACCACCACTTCGGCCACCCAGGCCAGGTAGTCTGAAATTTTCATCAACGGCAGCTGGCCGGCGATTTCGCAGGCCGCCGCACGCAAGGCCTTGCCATGGCGGAAATGGCGCAGCAGCTCCATCTGCCGTTCAAGGTCTTCTTCCGGAACACGGATCAGCATCTGGTGCAGCTCGTCCATCAGCTGAACCTTATTCGGCAGACGGTAAAGGCTTTCAATATCCGTCAGTTCATCCAACAGGAAGGGCTTTTCCTGCAGGTTCTCGGCAATCCAAACGCTTTGCGGTGCCAGCTTGACCAACTCACGCACGGCAACCGGATTTTCTGCCAGCAACACAAAATAAGAGGTGCGCCGTAAGATTGATTCCAGTATCGGCCGTATCGCCTCAAAGCGCCGCGGCGCATCGTCATACTCCGCCAGGTTCGCCCACAACAGCGGCATAAACACATCCAGATTGTGGCGGGCGGTTTCAGACAGCCGATCAACGCCGGGCAATGCCCGAAACGCCAGCAGCGCGGCAGCCAGTTCGCCTTCCGCTGCGGCAGATTCAGCCAGCCACAAGGATTCGTACTGTTCCACGCTCTTCGGCGTGTATTCAGGTGAGTCATCCTGAATCAGGTAAGAAAAGTGCTTATGCACCCGTTCACGATAATCAGTCAGCCGGGTCAGCAACTGATCGGCCGATTCAGCACCGGCTGAAATGGCCAGACGCTCCAGCGCCGCGTCATCCACCGGCAACACCTGTGTTTGCTCATCGTTTATGGCCTGAATACGGTGCTCCAGATCGCGCAGAAAATCGTAGGCCTCGACCAACTCGGTCACGGCGTTATCAGGCAACAGACCCAAATCGCCTAACGACGCCAGAACCGGCCAGGTACCGCGCTGCTGCAGGATTTCATCCTGACCACCGCGAATCAGCTGAAACACCTGGGCGATGAATTCGATCTCCCGAATACCACCGCGCCCCAGCTTGATGTTGCGCTCAAGGTTTTGCCGGCGCACCTCTGCCTGAATCTTCTGCTTAAGGTCACGCAGCGCACCCACGGCCTGGTAATCGACATAGCGGCGATAAACAAAGGGCGTAAGAATATCCTCCAGCGCCTGCTGAGCCTGAACAGCGCCGGTGACAGCACGCGCCTTCACCATGGCAAAGCGCTCCCAGAAGCGCCCCTGTTGCAGGTAATAGTTTTGCAGCGCGCGAAAATTGGACACCAGCGCGCCGGATTGCCCCCAGGGGCGTAAACGCATATCAACCCGAAACACAAAACCATCGGCCGTGCGCTGATCCAGCAGTTGAATCAGCTTGCGGCCAACGCGGGTAAAGAACAGCTCATGCGGCTTGCCTTTCGTGGTTTCTGACTGCGTTGGGTAGGCAAAGATCAGATCAATATCGGAAGAAAGGTTAAGCTCCTGCGCGCCATGCTTACCCATAGCGATAACAATCATCTGCTCCGGCTGATCACTGTGCGGGCAGATGGCCGGCGCACCCTGGCTTGCTTGCCAGAATTCTGTACTCCAGGCCAAGGCTTGGCGGATGGCAGCATCGGCGAGATCAGAAACCGCGCGGGCGGTGTCTCGAACATGATTCAGCTGCAAAATGTCACGCGCGATCAGCCGCGCCATATAGCGGTTACGCCAAACGCGTAAATCCTTCATGACCCGGGCTTCGTCTTTGATCGTCCAGGTTTGAGCCGCCTCTTGCAGAGCGGCCTGCGGATTAGCATCCGCCTCAACAAAACCAAGGAAGGCCACCCAATCGGTTTGCCCTTTCAGCCAGGTGAACAGCCACGGACTGGCCAGACACATCCGCTCAAAAACCGGTTGATGCTGGGGTTCCAAATTACAGAATTGCGATTGTGACTGAAGGCGTTCGAGTTCTTTTTTCAGCTGTTTTTCTTTTGGCACGATTCAAAAACCTTTGTTCTTGTTCTGTGATAAGACGTAGCGCTGACTCCCCCACTTTCGGCGGGCGGAAATCATTAAGCCTGAGCGATATAGCTTAGGGCCTGTTGATACTATTTTCATCCATTCTGTGGCTCTTGATTTGTTTCAGAATTAGGCCAGAGGTTCGCCGTTGATTGCTGCAAGCGCGCGACCCGCCCTGTGCCACTAATCGCCCATCGCGTCGCCCAGGGAACTAACCGCCACCGCCGCTGTCTTTTCTACAACTTCAGTGCCATTATTTGGCACCTATAAAAAACATATAAAAAATAGGGAATTTCATGAGAGTTCTGATTCATCTGATTGGTTGCCTGGCGATGACCGCTGCCGCCACCGCGTCTGCCGAAAACTGGCAGAGCACCGTTACCGAAGCCAAAGGCCAAACCGTTTATTTTCACGCCTGGGGCGGTGATGAAAACATCAATGATTACATACAATGGGCCGCAGACGAGGTTAAAGACCAATACAACATTACCGTCCGTCACGTTAAGAATGTTGCGCCCAATGCTGTCAGTCAGGTACTGGCGGAAAAGGCCGCCGGTAAAAACAGCGGCGGCGCTGTCGATCTGATCTGGATTAACGGTGAGAACTTCGCCAACATGAAGGAGGCAGGGCTGCTCTACGGTTCATTCACGCAGGACTTACCGAATTACCAGTTTGTTGATACCGAAAACAAGCCAACCACTTTGTATGACTTCACCGTGCCGGTCGATAATCTGGAAGCACCGTGGGGCATGGCGCAGCTGGTGTTCATGTACGACAGCGAGATGGTTGCCAACCACCCAAACAACGCGTCTGAGCTGCTCAGCTTCGCGCAGAGTAACCCGGGACGATTCACCTACCCTGCACCGCCGGCATTCCACGGCACTACCTTTATTAAACAGATACTGCTGGAACTGGGCAACGGAAACGAAGCGTTGTTTTCCCCGGTTGATCAGGCCGACTTCGCCGCCGTAACCGCGCCGTTGTGGCGTTACCTTGACCAGCTGCATCCCGCCATGTGGCAGCAGGGTAAAACCTTTACCGATGGCGCACCGCGCATGAAGCAGCTGCTGAACGATGGTGAAATTTTCATCTCTCTTTCTTTTAACCCGTTTGAAGCCAGCAGTGCGATTGCCAACGGTGAATTACCCGACACCATCCGCACCTATATTCATGAAGCCGGCACCATCGGCAACACTCACTTTGTGACTATTCCGTTCAATGCCAGCCACCCAGAGGCAGCGATGGTGTTTGCAAACTTTCTGATGTCACCACAAGCTCAGGCGCGTAAAGCCAACGCCGATATCTGGGGAGACCCAACGGTGCTGAGCATGACAAAACTGAACAGCAGCGATCGCGCCGTGTTTAACGCCCTGCCAAAGGGTATTGCGACCCTTTCCAATGAAGAGCTTGCCAACGTATTGCGCGAACCTCACGCCAGTTGGGTTGAAGCACTGGAAGCCGCCTGGTTACAACGCTACGGAAATTAATAAACCACCTTGAACACCTTTAAACGTCTCGCTGCACGGGGCACCCTTTTCGGTGCCTCGCCCTGGATTACCACCAGCATCTTTTTAATACCGGTCGTTGTCGGGCTGTTAGGCACCTGGCTGCCAGCGTTTGGCTGGCTACCGGCGATCGACAGCCGCAGATTCAGCTTAGCGCCGTGGCAGCAGCTGTTCGCTTACCCCGGTGCGGATTCCGCAATTGTAAAAACACTCGTCACGGGCCTGGGTGCCTCGGCGCTGGCATTGCTGATCACGCTGTTGATACTCATTGGTCTGTACCCTTCGAAGATCTTCAACCAGATTGAGCGCAGCCTTGCACCGCTGCTTTCCATGCCACATGCCGCCTTTGCCATTGGCCTTGGCCTGTTGATTATGCCCAGCGGCTGGCTGGTGCGCCTGCTGGCGACCTTTACCGAAGCGTTATCAACCCCACCCTTGTGGACAACCTTTCAGGATGCACAGGGCATCAGCCTGATATTCGCACTGGCGCTGAAAGAGATTCCCTTCCTGCTGTTTATGTCGCTGGCGGTGTTACCGACCCTGAAAGCGAAGCAGACACTGGCGCTGGCCGGAAGCCTGGGTCACAGCAAACGCTACGCCTGGACATGGCTGTTGCTGCCGCGCCTGTATAAACAAATTAAGCTGCCCTTCTACGCGGTGGTGGCCTATTCCCTGACGGTTGTGGATATCGCCATGATTGCCGGTCCAACCACGCCACCAACGCTCGCGGTGCTGGTCAACCAGTGGTTTTATAATCCGGATTTTCAGTACCGTATGGTCGGTGCTGCCGGCGCCACGCTGCTGCTGCTGATCAACGTCGTTACGCTGCTGGTTCTGCACTTATCTGAAAAGCCGTTAGAGAAATTGCGCACGGCAATGCTCAATAAGGGCGCGCACCACCGCAAAAGATTTCACTGGGAAACACCCGCAGCCATCGTGGCATCACTGTCACTGATCGGGCTGTACATTGCATCGATTCTGCAGATACTTTTCTGGAGTTTTGCCAGCCGCTGGCGCTACCCCGACTTACTGCCTGAACACTTTTCGCTGCGCTCCTGGGGGCGTATTTTCAACCGCATTGAAGAGCCGTTCTTCTGCAGCTTTTGGCTGGCGGTACTGTCGGCCTTTATCGCATTGGTGCTGACCATCCTGATGCTGGAAAACGAAGTGCGCATCAAGCAAAGAAAACCGGGTTTCGATGCCCAGCGCAGCGTATTAATTGTTTACCTGCCGTTACTGATTCCACAGATTGCGTTTCTGTTTGGCTTTCAGGTGTTCCTCATTCAAACAAGGTTGGATGCGAACTTCTATTCCCTGCTCTGGTCTCACTGTGTGTTCGTTATACCCTATGTCTTTTTAACGCTGAGCGGGCCTTACCGTAAGTTTGATCAGCGCTACAGTGTGGCGGCCGTGACGCTTTGCTCGTGTCCGGCAAAAAGTTTCTGGAAGGTGAAGTTTCAGATTTTACTGCGACCCATCCTTTATGCCTTTGCGACCGGCTTTTCGGTTTCAATTGCCCAATACCTGCCTACCCTGTTTGTTGGCGCCGGTAAGTTTTCGACCATTACAACCGAAGCAGTCGCCATGACCAGTGGCAGCGATCGCCGGCTGATTGCAGTGATGGCACTGTGGCAGCAAATTTTACCGCTGATCATTTTTTTACTGGCAACACTGGTCCCTTCGCTGCTGTTTAAAAACCGCAAAGCGATGCAACAGAGTTCGATTTAAACATGAGTCTGATAAATGTGTTTTGAGTTAACCGATTTTCAAATAACGCTGAATAATGAAGCCCTGTTCGAGCCTTTTTCACTTCACATAAAGGCCGGACAAATAGGTGCGATTACCGGGCCAAGCGGCTCCGGCAAGTCAACGATTCTATCCGACATATTGGGGGTGCTGCCGGCTATCTTTTCACGTTCCGGCAACATTAGGCTGAACGAAAAAGACATCACCGGCTTACCCACCGGTCAGCGCCATGTTGGTATATTTTTTCAGGACGACCTGCTGTTCCCTCACCTGAATGTGTTTGAAAACCTGGTGTTCGGTATTCCGGCAAAGCTGAGCAAAAAAGAAAAGGCGCAGAAGATTTCCAGCGCCCTGAGCCATGCCGGTCTGCAGGGTTTTGAAAAGCGCGATATCGCCACCCTTTCCGGTGGTCAGCGTGCACGCATCAGTTTGCTGCGCACACTCCTTTCCGAGCCAAAACTTATATTGCTGGACGAGCCGTTTTCAAAACTCGATGAAGAGCTGCGTGACCAGTTTCGCAGCTGGGTGTTCAAACAAATTCAACTGCAGGATATTCCCGCAGTACTGGTGACTCACGATGCCCGGGACATTCCGGAAAGCGCTGTAAAAATAGAGCTGGAGGTTTCCTATGCTTGACCGCTGGAGTTTAAAACTCGTCAAGCCACCGCTGCAGCAGGCGGCAAAACTTGCCGTCGATAACAACATCAGCGCCAACCAAATCAGCTGGGCTGGTTTTGCCATTGGCATGTGCGCCATTCCTATGCTCGCCCTGGAACAATACGGCATCACGCTGCTGCTCATTGCACTGAACCGCATCGCCGATGGATTAGACGGCACCGTCGCCCGCATGACCCAATCAACTGAGCAGGGTGCTTACCTGGATATCGTGCTCGACTTTATCTTTTATTCCGGCATCGTGTTTGGCTTTGCTTTGGCCAACCCGGAGCAGAATGCACTGGCGGCGAGCGCGTTGATCTTCAGCTTTATAGGCACCGGCTCCAGCTTTCTGGCGTTCGCCATTCTGGCTGAAAAGCTGAAGCTGCACTCCATGGTTTACCCCAATAAGGGTTTTTATTATTTAAATGGCATAACGGAAGGCACAGAAACGATTCTGTTCTTTGTGATGATGTGTTTATTCCCGGCTTACTTCCCGGTGATTGCCTGGCTGTTCTTCGCGCTTTGCGTGGTCACCACCGTGACCCGTGTTGTGGGCGGGGCACACACGCTGGCAATTCTGGAAAAAATAAAACAAAGTAATACAGGCCGGCACAGTACTTAAGGGCTTAAATACTGTTGCCTGCCGGCCCAAAGCTTTCAGGTGCAGCATGCGGATAGAAACAAACCGGGTTCATCAGGCCGTTCTGAGGTAGTCATTTTCAACCAATACCACATCCGCGTAGGGCACTTCATCCACCAGCCAGTTGCCAATCGGTGTGTGTGCTTTCACGCTGAGCGTCTCACTTACTGAACTGCAAAAGATCAACACCGGTATTTCTTTAGGCAGCTTCTGCCCGGATGCCAAATGAGTTTGGTTGCCAAGGTACACGCCCTCTGCAACATGGTTGTCTGAGCGGGCTAATTTCTTAGCCACAAAGGCCGCGCCGCCAACAACGACGGTATCACCTTGCTGAAGTTTCATAACAGTGAGTCTCCTTCTGATCATTTAAGAATGGATTGCACTCAATTGAAATTGCAATCCACTCACTACAGCAACTCGTGTACCAAATGGCGATACGCCTATAAACAAAGATTCATATCTGTGAGCTTATTTGCATCTGCATGATTTTTAAGCAGTTTTAGATTTCAGCTAATTAAGTATATTTTTTAAGCTTTTCAAAAAGCCCAGAATAAACATGGGGTTATTGTGTTCGTTCGTAGTGCAGGGCTCAAAATATGAGTGCGCGTACGCTCATAAACAGCCGGATTCAGCTGAGCGCGCGCGTGGTTCATGCGAGCCATCCGGCCACTAAAAAGCGCAGAAGCTGAATGGCGATCAAGCCTTCCCAACGAAGATATCCGCCGAATGACGACGTAAACCGTTGGCTAGATTTACGCAGGCGCCGCAGTCTAAGCCGGCACTGTGAATAACCTACAAAGATGATCTAAGCTGTTGATTTCATGGTGTTTTTCTGATCTTAAAAACAAGTGATTGAAATTGAAACAATTTCTAAAGTGCACGCCTCATGCAGCTTTGAGCCACTTCTCAAAAGTTTACCAACAGACTTATCCACAGAATCCGTGTGTATCTTTTCAAGAGCCCCAGCAATAAACAAGCTGCTGTATTTTTAAGATTGGAAAACTCACCAAAGCAAAAACAAAAAAGCCGAATAAGCATCTGCTTACCCGGCTTTCTATCAAACCCAATTTCTAATGAAATCAGCCAATCTCGATCAACACCTCTCCCGGTGTGACACGATCACCCTTGCCTACATAAATCGCCTTCACGGTGCCGGCGACATTGGCATGAATTTCCGTTTCCATCTTCATGGCTTCGGCAACCATCACAGCCTGCCCGGCTTCAACGCTGTCGCCTTCTTTGACCAACAGTTCAACCACGTTGCCCGGCATGGTGGCGGTCACATGCCCCGGCTCGGTGGCTTTTTTACGGCCTTTACTGTGACCATCGTCGACGTATTCGTTCAACGATTCAAAGATCACTTCGCGCGGAACGCCGTCCATCGACATATAGATCTTGCGCTTACCGCCACCGTGGTCACCCACACCGGTTACCGCTATATCGTAGGTTTCACCGGAGACGTTAATCTTGAACTCGGTCGCCATCGAAACCTTGGCTTTGGCGTGTTCAACCGGCAACAGTGCTTCCGGCACCAGGGTGCCTTCGGCGCGCTGCTTAAGGAATTCGCGGCCTAAATCCGGGAACATGGCGAAGGTGAGTACGTCTTCATCGGTTTTTGCCAACTCGCCAATTTCACCCTTCAGTCGGGTCATTTCCGGCTTCAGCTGATCCGCCGGGCGACCTTCCATCACCAGTTCGTTACCGATGGCCTTCTTCTGCAACTCGGTATTCACAGCGGCCGGTGCGGCACCGTAGCCGCCCTGCAGGTATCGCTTCACCTCGTTGGTGATGGTTTTATAACGCTCTCCAGCCAGTACGTTGTAAACCGCCTGCGTACCGACAATTTGCGAAGTTGGCGTAACCAGCGGCGGGTAGCCCAGGTCGGCACGCACCTTTGGAATTTCTGCAAACACTTCGTTGATGCGATCCAGCGCGTTCTGTTCTTTCAATTGGTTGGCCAGGTTCGACATCATGCCGCCCGGTACCTGATTGATTTGCACCGAAACATCTTCGCGGGTGAACTCGGATTCAAACTGGTGGTACTTCTTGCGTACTTCGCGGAAATAATCGGCAATTTCACCCAACTGGGTTAAATCCAGGCCGGTATCGAACTCGGTGCCTTTCAGCGCCGCCACTTGCGATTCGGTTGCCGGGTGACTGGTGCCACCGGCAAAGGATGAAATGGCGGTATCGATGCCATCAGCACCGGCTTCAATCGCTTTCAGCTGGCACAACGGTGCCAGGCCCGCGGTGCTGTGGCTGTGAACAATCACCGGCACATCAACAGCGGCTTTCAGGGCTTTCACCAGATCGAAGGTGGCATAAGGCGTTAACAGACCGGCCATATCTTTAATGGCAACGGAGTCGGCCCCCATGTTCACCAGGTCTTTCGCCTGCTGTACAAACAGCGCTTCGGTATGCACCGGGCTTGTGGTGTAGCAGATGGTGCCCTGTGCATGTTTACCGGCAGCTTTCACCGCCTTCATAGCGGTTTCCAGGTTGCGCAGGTCGTTCAGCGCATCGAACACACGGAACACATCCATGCCGTTTTCGGCAGCCTTGTGAACAAAGGCTTCAACAACGTCATCGGCATAGTGGCGGTAACCGAGCAGGTTCTGACCGCGCAACAGCATTTGCAGGCGGCTGTTCGGCAGCGCTTGGCGCAGGGTGCGCAGGCGCTCCCACGGGTCTTCTTTCAAGAAGCGCACGCAGGCATCAAAGGTTGCGCCGCCCCAGACCTCCAGCGACCAGAAACCGGCCTGATCAAGTTTTTCACAGATCGGCAGCATATCTTCGGTACGCAGCCGGGTGGCAATCAGCGACTGGTGGGCATCGCGCAGAGTAACGTCGGTAATCTGAATCTTGCTCATTGTTTTACTCCAAAATTCTGTTTGGGCACCTGTGTCAGGGCCTGAAATTCATGAGGGCACAGGTTGCCCGCTTACAAACCGGCGTGTGCGGCAATCGCAGCGGCCAGGGCAAGCGCTATTTCTTTCGGCAGCGCCTTTTCCGAGTAATTCAGCAGTTCCGGGTGGCTCGGTACAAAGCTGGTATCGAACTCACCACGCTGGAAATCCGGGTGGTTCAGAATCTGCTGGTAATAGGTTCCAGTGGTTTTCACGCCACGCAGACGCATGTCATCGAGCGCACGTCGGCCACGGGCAATCACTTCTTCCCAGGTCAGTGCCCAGCAGATCAGCTTCATACACATGGAATCAAAATACGGCGGAATGTCGTAGCCGGTGTAGATGGCGGTATCGACTCGCACACCCGGGCCGCCCGGCGCGTAATAATGAGAGATTCGGCCAAAGCTGGGCAGAAAATCGTTCTTCGGGTCTTCGGCGTTAATACGGAATTGCAGGGCAAAACCACGGTAACTGATGTCTTCCTGGCGGTAGCTCAGCGGCAGGCCAGAGGCAATACGCAATTGTTCACGCACAATATCAACACCGGTAATCTGCTCGGTAATGGTGTGCTCTACCTGCACGCGGGTGTTCATTTCCATGAAATAGACTTCGTTGCCGGTGAGCAGAAACTCAACGGTGCCGGCGTTTTCATAGCCCACGGCTTCGGCGGCACGTACCGCCAGGCCGCCGATGTATTCGCGTTGTTCCGGCGTCAGTGACGGGCTGGGGGCAATTTCGATCAGCTTCTGGTTACGGCGCTGAATGGAGCAATCGCGCTCGTACAGGTGAATCACATCGCCCTGGCTGTCGGCCAGAATCTGAACCTCAATGTGGCGCGGGTTAACGATGCACTTCTCCATGAAGACATCGGCCGAGCCAAAGGCTTTGGTGGCCTCAGAGATTACCCGCGGGTATTGCTGGCGCAGCTCAGTTGCCGAATCACAACGGCGGATACCACGGCCACCGCCACCGGAGGTTGCCTTAATCATCACCGGGTAGCCGATTTCTTCAGCCAGGGTCAGCGCTTCGTCGATGTCTTTCAGGTTACCGTCGGAGCCCGGGGTAATCGGCACACCGGCCGCACGCATGCTGTCGCGCGCCTGAGTTTTATCACCCATGGAATGAATCACGGTCGATTTCGGGCCAATAAAGATCACGCCAGCTTCTTCGCACAGGCGGGCAAACTCGGCATTTTCGGAAAGGAAACCATAGCCGGGGTGAATCGCATCACAGCCGGTTTCCAGTGCCAGGTTTACCAGCCGCAGCGGGTCAAGATAGCCTGCCAACGGGTCCGCCCCTAAAGAATAGGATTCATCCGCGCGCTTTAAGTGCAGCGCATATCGGTCGGGCTCGGTATAGATCGCCACCGAGCGAATGCCCATTTCGGCACAGGCGCGCACGATACGGACCGCAATTTCACCACGGTTGGCAATTAAGACTTTTTTTATCATCGGTATCTACTCCCAAAAGAGTGCTCTGACCAGAGTTCGGCTCTGGCTGCGGCAAAGAACAATAACCAAGCAACCCATAAACTCATAATTGATATTTCTTCGTTTATCTATAAGTTATTACTTATAGATAAATCATCAGGGCAAAAAACAATGGCAATCAACGTACAAAGGCTGGCCTCACGGCTGTCGTTCCGGCAGCTACAGGTGTTTCAAACCGTGTATGAACTAAAGAGCTACAGCCACGCGGGTGTTGAACTGGGGCTGACCCAACCGGCGGTGAGCAGCCAGATTCGCCAGATTGAACAGGCACTCGGGCAGCCGCTGTTTGAATACGTCAGCCGAAAACTATTCTGCACCGCCGCCGGGGAACGCCTGCACGAGGCCATTGATGTCATCTTTGAGCAGCTGCAATTCCTGCAGGAAGACATCGGCATGATGAAGGGTAAGGTTTCCGGCGAACTCAACATTGCCGCCGTCAATACCGCGCGCTGTGTTGTGCCCTACCTGCTGCCCGGCTTCATGGAACAGCACCCGCAGGTATCGATCAACATCAGCGCCGTAAACCGCGTACAGGCCATACAGCGGCTGGGTGAAAACGTCGATCACATCGTAATTATGGGCATGGTGCCCAGCGGCAAGCCCTTTTCCTCGCTCCCCTTTCTGGATAACGAGCTGCTGCCGGTTGTGCCACCGAATCACCCGCTGCTTAAGAAAAAGCAGGTCAGCATTGAAGAGTTTTTAAGCAGCAAGCTGCTGGTCCGCGAACCCAGCTCCGGCAACCGGCTGGCGCTGGAACAACACTGCCAGAAGGTCCGGGTAAAGCTGGAGCCTTACATGCAAATTGACTCTAACGATGGCCTGAAACATGCGGTTATGGCGGGTCTGGGTGTTTGCGTATTGCCCCGGCTGAATATACTGGCCGAGCTGCAAATTGGCGCGTTAAAAGCGGTACCGATTGCCGGCTTTCCGCTGCGCAGATCGTGGAGTTTGGTGTACCCGCGTAATAAACATCCGGTGCCGGCGATGCGTGCGTTTATCGATTATGTTCAGGGTAACATCAAAACTATTGAGGCGTTGTTTGAAGAAGTAACCGGCGCGCCGGTGAAGGGTTGAGCACAAAGGTTTGCAGACTGTTACGGCAGCTGCAAACCTCATTCGCGCTCATAAGAGTGCGGGCCCAACGCCCGCAATCCGTTAACGCAAGCGACTCAGCAGGGAATCAATATTTGCCCAATTCCACAACCGTTTCACTGGTTACTTTATAGTTCTGCAGAGTTTTCACCGTTACGTAGTAAGCATGGTCTTTACCACCGGAACAAGGCGGCATGTAAGCGCCCTCTTTATCCCAGCCCGGGCCACGGTGTGCTTCAATCATGGTAAAGCCCTTGGGCAGGTCATAGGAATGGCCGGGTACAGAAGGCACTTTCACGGTTTTAGCACCGGCAGGAATGGCGTACTTCATGCGGCCATGGCCACCGTTGTTCATGCCTGCGGAATCACGGTCGCTGTATTCCAGTACGATGGTGTCGGAGCCGGCAGGAATATCGGTCACGGTCAGCGCCGGTGAACCCGGGTTATTACCACCGAATTTCTGGCACTGCTGCCCTTCAGGAACCTTCATGCCATTCCAGGCTTTGTCGGCCAGCTTGACATCTAATGCCAGTGCATTGGCGGAGAGACTTACGGCAAGTATCGAAGCAAGCGGTAATGTTAATTTCATAACAGACGTCCTTTAATTATTTCTGTTGAGTTGACTGCTGATTGAAGTTAAGACTATGCGGGCGGATTGCCCATGATACTTTCGGGCGAATGTGATCCATGCATGAGAAAAGATTTTGTCAGAAAAACGTGCAGAAAAGGCGATTGCCAATCAGGCCAGTGAACCACGCCCGTCCGCTGAAACCAGTGGCTTTTCGGCTTCCGCCTGCCGCAGCATGGGCGGAATCATCACAAAGAAATAGCCGATGGCAAAGAACATGGTGACGGTATTGGAAATGAACATGGTGTTCCAGATGCCGTATTCCGCCAGTTCAGGCATGAAATGATAAAACAGCAGGATACCCGGTATGCGAATACCCCAGAGCCGGACGATATCCACCGCCAACGCAAACAGTGTTTTCTGGAAGCTGATGAAGATGCCCATAAAGGTATGAAACAGTGCCCAGGCGATAACCGTCCAGCCCACCAAACCAATGTAGTTGATGACGTGCCGATAGGTTTCCGGGTCGTCATTGGTCAGGAAGTGCGCCAGCGGGTACTTAATCAGCTGAATCACCACCGCCGCAAAAACGCCAAACGCCAGCGCAAAGCCCAGGCCGACTTTAATCGTCTCGCGCACTCTGTCGATGGCACCACGGCCCCAGTTCTGAGCAATCAGCGGGATCAGCCCACTGGCAATTTCCTTGGAAGGAAAGAACAGCAGCGAGTGAATACGATTACCGATCGCAAACGCAGCCACCGCCTGATGCCCGTACTGCACAATAAAGATATTCAGCACCATAAAGCCGAAGTGCGTACTGGCCTGCGAGAGCGACAATGGCAGGCCCACCGCCAGCAGCCGCTTCCAGATTTGCAGCGCCGAATAGCCCGGCAGCTTGCGCCAGGCCACGGTAAATTCCTGCTCTTCACGGCGGTACAGCACATAGATAATCAGCAACTGAGTAAAGGTTGTTAACAGGCTGGCGTAAGCCAGACCATCGATCTCAAAATGAAACACAAACAGAAACACGGCATTGAGCGCGGCATTACAGGCAACACCAAAAATGGACACGCGAGAGATGGTTTTCATCTTGCCCTGAGATTTAAAAAAGCTCAGATAAAGCTGGAACATCAGCATTAAGGGGATGGAGCAGAACAGAATTCTGGAATAGGTCACCGAGTTGCTGAACAGCTCATCGGAAACACCGGCAGCGCGCATTATAACCGGCAAAACAAAAAATCCGGGCACCGCAAAAATAAGGGACAGCCAAACCACCAGCAGCCTTAACTGAGTGGCATAGGCAGATGCCTCCTTTTGCTCCTGCTGACCCAGCAGCGTGGCGATAATACTGATGCCACCACGAATCACGCCTATCGCCAGCGCCTGCAGCATCATAAAAAAGGGGGCAACAAATGCAATGGAAGCCACTTCGACACTGCCCAGACGGGAGGCGAAGATCATATCAACGAAGTTATAGGAGGTTGTAACAAGGCCCGCCAGCATGAGCGGTGTTGTCATCTTGAATACCAGCGTTCGGATCGGGTCTTGATGTAAATCTAACGCTGCGCTCACTCTCACCCTCTCACTGCTGATCACGGACACTGCGAAACAATAAAAGCCTGCGACCTCACCGTGCTGGACACACCAGGTTTAGCATCCATCAACGGCTATGAGATCGCTCGCTTTGTCTTACCGTCCGGGGACCTATTATATTTATTTCCAAATAAATGATTATCCGTTATTTTTACAATTAACTTTTACCAGGTAGTAACAATGAAGTGGCAAGGAATTTATGAATTTGTGGCCGTCGCCGAATCCCAGAGTTTTTCTGCCGCCGCCCGGCATTTGGGCATCTCCACGGCGCAGGTCAGCCGTCAGGTCAGTGCTTTGGAAGAGCGACTGCAGGTTAAGCTGTTCTACCGAACCACCCGCAAGGTGACGCTGACCGAAGAAGCCAGCCTTTACTACCAGCACTGCCGGTTACTGCTCGATGGACTCGATACCGCAGAAGAAGCCGTGACCAGCCTGCGCACCACCCCGCAGGGCAAAATTAAGATGTCGGCACCGGTCACCTTTGGCGAACGAAAAATCCAGCCGTTGGTCAACGACTTCGTGCGCCAGTACGATCAGGTGGAAGTGGAAACCGAATTACGCAACCACCCGGCGGATATGGTGGAAGAAGGTTTTGATCTATCGATACGCATCGGTCAACTGGAAGACTCCAGCCTGATCGTTAAAAAAATTGGTATGCGCCACAGCTACGTCTGTGCATCCCCCGGCTATATAGAGAAATACGGCAAGCCGACGACCCCGACAGACCTGAAGGATCACAATTGCCTGTTGGGTACGCGTGAATACTGGCTGTTCATGGAAAAGGGCAAAGAAAAGCGCATCAAAGTGAACGGCAACCTGCGCTGCAACAGTGGCACCGCACTGCTGGATGCCGCCCTGAAAGACATCGGTATTGTGCAGCTGTCCGACTTTTATGTGGATGACTGCATCCGCAATGGCGAGCTGATCACCCTGCTGGATAACTTCCGCGAATCATCCGAAGGCATTTGGGCGCTGTACCCACAGAACCGTTATTTATCGCCGAAGTTGCGGCTGCTGATTGATTATTTGGCGGAGCATTTATAAAGGCGTAACGCACAGCCGCGCTAAGAACCTATTTCATCCGCACCCTGCGGCTGTAACTGGCCGTGCTCATCAAGCAATCCCTTCACCTGCGCTGCCGGCAGCGGGCGGTGGAAGTAATAACCCTGATAAAGATCGCAGCCATGACTTTGTAGAAAGGCGAGTTGCGATTGCGTTTCAACACCTTCGGCGACGGTGGTCAGCTCCAGGTTTCTGGCCAAGTTAATGATGGTTTCGCAGATTTTGGCATCTTCAGAAACGCTGTCACACTCTTCAATAAAGCTGCGGTCAATCTTCAAGACATCAATCGGCAACCGTTTCAGGTAACTCAGCGAGGAATAGCCGGTTCCAAAATCATCCACCGAAATAGCAACACCCAGCGCTTTCAGTTTACTGAGCACCTCAATGCAGCGATCAATATCACTCACCAATACCCCTTCGGTGATTTCCAGCTCCAGCAATCGGCCCTCAATGCCGTATTTCAGCAACGCCTCGTGCAGGAAGGGAACAAAGCTTTCAGAGAGCAGCTGCCGGCCGGAAACATTAATAGAAACCGGTACAAGGCGAATGCCCGCCTCGCGCCACCGGGCGAGTTGGCTCAGCGCCAAATGAAAGACCTGCTCACTCAACGCCAGAATAAGATTGGACTCTTCCGCCAGCGAAATAAATTCATCCGGTGGCACCATGCCATCATCCGGGTGCTGCCAGCGGCACAAAGCCTCAAGGCCGACGATGCTGCCACCGGCCTTCACCTTGGCCTGATACACAAGGCTGAACAGCTCGGTCTCTAAACTGTTTTTCAGATCCTGCTCGTAGCGGAAGTTGCGGTTAATGCGATCGGCCATTTCAGTGGCAAATATCCTGTAATTGCCCGGCCCCTGCATTTTTGCCTGATACATGGCGATATCGGCCTGCTGGATAAAGGCATCCGCCTCCTGATCTTTTTCCGCCAGTTGCGCGATACCAATACTGGTGAGAATACTTAAATGGTGCCCTTCCAACTCTATCGGGTCGCGCATTACCTCTAAAATTTCCATCGCTTTAATGGCGATGCTTTCCGAGCTGAGCTGGCCCTTCATCAACACAATAAATTCATCGCCACCCCAGCGCGCAATGACATCGTCTTCGCGGGTCACGCGCGCCAGGCGAACAGAAACCTCACATAACAGATCGTCTCCGGCCTTATGGCCAAGCGTATCGTTAATGCGCTTGAATTTATCCAGATCGAGAAAAAACACAGCCAGAGTTTCATCGCTCTGCGCCAGTCCGTTACGCATTTTACTGATCTGTTCAATCAGATAGGTTCGGTTGTACAGGCCGGTGAGCGGGTCGCTGTAGGCCAACTGACGAAGTTTTTCCTGCAACTTTCGCTGACGGGTCACATCGCGAATGCTGAGGATAAACTCGCCCTTGGTTGGTGAGGAAAGCTGCGCTCCGGTAATGGTAATTTCCGCAGGAAAGTGATTGCCACTGCTGCGCATCAGCGTCAGACTGTTGCGCCGGTTGAGCAACAAGCCTTCGGCGGTCACAAAATGGTGCTTAAGGCTCGAACGCACCGAGTCACGATCCTCCGGCAACACAAAGGAGTCGATAAAATTTCGGCCCTGAATGTGGCGCTTTGAGCAGCCAAATATTCGTTCTGCCGAGGTATTGAATTCCACGATGTTGCCATCCGGATTCAGCGTGATGATGGCATCCATCGAGGAATCCAGAATGGCACTTTTGCGTTGCTCACTGCTGCGGAAGCGGCCGATGGCGTCGTCTCTGGCCGATATTTCCTGATTCACCCGCTGAATCACCCGGTTATACTGACCGGCAATCTCCCCCACTTCCGTAAAGGGCTGTGCCGGAACCTGATGAGAAAAGTCACCCTCGTCCTGCTGGTGCTTCATCAGCGTCAGCAAGTCGAGCAGCTCCGAGGCCGCGCGATGCTCAGAGACATTCATGCCCTGCTGTTCGTTGTGCGCGGAAACGCGCAGCGGTACCCATCTGTTCACCAGCCGCAACAAAGGATAACCCACACCAATACACCAGGCGCTGATGGCCACGATGCCCAACAGCTGAATGGCCAATTGCTCTAATCTGCCAAGCCCGGTGCCGATTGTGTCCAGATCACCAAACAGCGCGACCGCCAATACCCCCCAGACGCCGGCAAACAGATGAGCAGGCACAACGCCTAAGGCATCGTCGATGCGCATCCGCTCAATCCACAGTTCACCCCAGTAAACGATCACACCGGCAACCAGGCCAATGATCATGGCATCCGCCGTACTGACCACGTGGCAGCAGGCGGTGATGGCGACCAAACCGGCAATCACGCCATTCATTAGGTTGGGCACATCGATATAGCGCTGCCGGTAATAGCCGATAGCCACGGCGGCCAGGCCACCCCAGGCCGCGGCCAGACAGGTGTTGAGAATCACCACCGGCACCTGCGCATTCAATACCAGCGTACTGCCGCCGTTAAAACCAAACCAGCCAAACCAAAGCAGCATGGTGCCTAATGCAGAGATCGTCAGGTTACTGCCTTGAGTGATAGTGACGCCTTTATCAAAGCGACCCAGCCGGGGCCCAATGATGATCACCGTAATCAGGGCAATCCAGCCGCCAACACCGTGGACGACCATCGAACCGGCAAAATCAACAAAACCAAGCTGCTCCAGCCAGCCCGGGTTATCGCTGTTATACACACCCGACCACGCCCAATGGCCGGTTACCGGGTAGATCAAGCCGCTGAGCACGAGCGCACAGAGCAGGTAGCCGATAAAAGACATACGCTCAGCGACCGCACCCGACATCAACGTGGTGGCGGTACCGCAAAACATCACCTGAAACACAAAGAAACTGATATTCCACGGAGCTCCGTTACCATCGAAGAAGAACCCCTGATGCCCGAAGATGCCGAAAAAGCTGTCGCCGAACATAATGGCGAAGCCAAATAACCAGAAGCACAGAATCGACAGAATAAAGTCTGCCAGATTCTTCGCCGCGACATTGATGTTGTTTTTACTTCGAACCCTTCCGGTCTCCAGACAAAGGAAGCCAGCCTGCATAACAAACACTAAAAAGGCGCTGACCAGCAACCAAGAGTAATCTTCCAACTTACCGTTCTCCTGACTTCAGGGTAATCGTATTTGACATATCGAATGCAATTGAGCTGCACAAAAACAGAGACGCAATCACCGATGCCACCGGCGCCGGTTCTTAGGGTGTTAGAATGCGATACTGCCAGTGTAGCCATGAACCTAATAATTCGCCCGAGCACATTACCACTTTTACAGGCGGGGTGACGTTAGGCATTAGGTAGCAGAAACGAACAGTAGGATGCGGGCGGGGATGCCCGCAGCCCGGAATATGTGGCGTGGGTTTAGGGGTGCGCGCACTACTGTCCGGAATAAATTAATGGGATTCTTTGAAAGGGTTGCAGCCTCTGATTTTAACGGGTAGAACCCTCTGACACGACTCAGAAAA
>NZ_SLZR01000015.1 GCF_004341165.1 Reinekea marinisedimentorum | reverse complement strand
CGGTCGTTATCAGAAATATGTAGTGGCGATGATGTTCTCATGCGGCCATTGTACTACAATCTTTTTAATTACTTAACTTTCCGCATGGCCCACTAGGCCGGTATTAGATGTGTGCCTTAAGTGTGGAAGTTAGCAAATCTGATTGGCCGTATAGCCACTTTCTTTGAAATCCTGCAATGCCATTATTGCTGAATTAACCATATCTACAGAGGCCTGACGTGTGAAGAATGAATGGTGCGTTGTTATCTGGACGTTATCCATGTTTAACAGTGTGTTAAGGCTCTTGTGAGTGATTTCTTTTTCGCTATAGTCATAACGGAAAAAGTCGAGTTCATCTTCAATTACATCCAGTGCAGCGGCTGATACTTTTCCACTTTTCAGTGCATTAATTAATGCTTCCGAGTCAATTAACTCCCCGCGGGCGTTATTGACGATGCAGACGTTATCTTTCATCGTCTTGAACGCACTCTCATCCAGAAGGTGGTATGTCGATTCAAGCAATGGAGCATGCAGTGTTATTACGTCAGACTGTTGCAGTACTTCCTGCAGAGGAAGATATTCCACTAAGCCCTTAACTTCGTTGCTCTCATGTAGGTCATGCGCAATGATTCTGCAACCGAAACCAGAAAGCCTTTTTACGACGCTTTGGCCTATCTTTCCCGTTCCTATGACGCCAACTGTTTGGTCGTGGAGTTCTCTGCCTTCTAAGCCAAACAGGGTAAAGTCTTTTCTTCGTAATTTACTTTGAGAAAAAGATAGTTTTCTTAGCGACGTTAAAATCGACATCACGGTAAATTCACCCACTGAATGTGGTGAATAGCTGGAGTTGCTAAACCTGAGTTCGAGTTCTTTGCAGGCTTCCACGTCTAAGTTTTCATAGCCGACTGCTTTTGTCGAAATATACTTAACGCCGTAGTGCTTCAGCTGAGTCAAAACATCTCTGCCCAGATTGCACTTTCCAGCACAAGATATCGCTTCATACCCTTCAGCAAGGTGTACGTTTTCCATACTAAGCGGCGTATTGACAATATCAACCTCGACGCCACGTTGTGCTGCAATCTCTTCAACGTCAGCTATTTGGTTTTTGAATACGCTAAAAAATAGTATCTTCATTTGATCTCCTTAAGTGCAGAAACCAGTATTTTGTTTTCGCTCTCAGTACCTATTGTAATGCGAACAAACTTACCCATTGGTCTGATAATGCAGCCTTTTTTAAGTAGCTCTTCGTAGATGTGGCTTGCTTCAGCCTTCATGTCTACAAACAGGAAGTTGGCTTCTGAAGGAATAATATCAAAGCCCATGGCGCTAAACTCTTGAGTTAAGAATTTCTTGCCAACTTTGTTTACTGTGTTTACTTCTTCCAAAAACTCATCATCGTCTAGTGCGGCTTCCGCCGCTGCCAGTGCTGGACTACTTGTAACGAATGTTTGATGAGCCTGGTAAAGGGTATCTATGATTTGCTTACAGGCGAGCCCATACCCGATTCTTAAGCCTGCCAAGCCATAAATTTTGGAGAAGGTTCTTACAATGAGTAGGTTATTATGCTGTTTTAACCCCTTAAGTGAATCTGCCTGATCTCTGTTTTCTACGTACTCAATGTAGGCTTCGTCTACTATAATCAGAATGTCTTTAGGTACTTGCTTCAGGAATTTTTCGATTTCGGCAAAGGTAAGAATTGTTCCGGTGGGGTTATTAGGGTTGCAAATAATAATCAGCTTTGTTTTTTCTGTAATGGCTTCTGCCATGCCAGCTAAGTTGTACGCGTAATCTTTGGTCAGAGGAATTTCGACCGGAATTCCTCCATTTCTGACAGTATTGTTGTAATAGGCAGGGAAAGTTGGTTTGCTGTATACAACTTCGTCACCTTCCTCAATCAGTATTTCGGTTACTAACCTTAAAACACCACTGGCACCATTAGATACAATGACTTCATCTTTTGAGACTCCAAGCTTACGACCAATGGCCTCTCTTAAAGAAACAGCGCTTGGATCTGGGTATATGTTAACAACATTAGCCATGTTGTTGAGCGCTGCTATACCCTTTGGTGAAACGCCAACCGGATTTTCATTAGATGCGAGTTTAATCAGAGATTCTAATCCGTACTCCTCTTTCTTTTGGTCAATATTGGCGCCGGGAATATAAGGGCGCACTTTAGAAAAAGCACGATTTGTTCTTTCAGTTATCATATTCATTGTTCCTAAATTCTTATTGGTGGTTAATGTAGTCGTGCCATATAGCTACATTTGCAGATCGATTAACTTGGCTAGACACTCATCTATAGCGTTCATCTGCTCGATTTCGATAAACTCGTTGGCTTGGTGCGCCTGGTTAATACTTCCGGGGCCAAACACGACGGTAGAGAAACCTGCCTCCTGGAAGTGGCCTGCTTCTGTACCAAAACCCACTGCACCTGAAGGTCTTGGGCCTACCAGAAGTTCACAGATTTTTACTGCCTCGCTGTTCTCTTCGGGCTTAAACGCTGGAATGTTATTTTCGATAACCACTTGGGCTGAGCATTCTGGCGCGTGATTCTGCATTCGCTTTTCAACATCAGAAACGATTCTTTCAAATTTAAGTTTGTGAGTGCCTACTGTTTCTGTAGGCATGAATCGTGTAGCCAACGTCATTTCGCAGTTTTGCGCGAAGACATTTGGTGCCGTTCCGCCAGAGATCAACCCCGTATTGATAACCGTATAGTTTGGATTAAGGGCACTATCTTTATACGGGCTGGCCTTTAATTCGTCAGCATATTCCGAAAGGCCCTGTAATACTTTTCCTGCGTAATGGATGGCACTAACCCCCAGGCTTGGTTGGCTCGAATGGCCCGCTTTCCCGGTTAAGCAGATCTTGCTCCGGAACGAGCCCTTGTGCTGGGTTATTGGTTGCATCTCGGTTGGTTCGCCGATAATTACGGCTCTCGGGCGCGGAATTATATCGGCGATGTCGTCGATTAAACGCGGGACACCCAGGCAACCAATTTCTTCATCGTATGAAAGAGCAAGGTAAAGTGGTTTAGAAAGGGGTTGTGCACTGGCTTTTATCAACGCGGCCAACGCTGAGGCAATAAACCCCTTCATATCGCAGGTGCCTCGTCCGTACAGTCGGCCATCTCGTTCGGTTAACGTAAATGGATCGCTTTTCCATTCCTGACCCACTACAGGAACAACATCGGTATGCCCACTTAAAATAACGCCACCACTAACCCGTGGACCTACGCTGGCAAATATATTTTGCTTTGTGCCTTCATCATTTGTGGTTAGGCGATATTCGATACCATGTTTACCCAGCAACTCGGTCACCCAGGAAACAAGTTCTAAATTAGACTTGCTGCTGACCGTATCAAACGAGACAAGTTTTTCTAGCAATTTGATACTGTTCATTTAAGCCTCTTCTGGTTGTAGGTTTTCGTTGAATTCTGGTTCGCTTTTACTTTCTTTCGGCTGCTTAGGTTTGTTGTTTTTTTTTCGTATGTTTAGCCAATAGACTGCAAAAACAGACATTCCGAACAGAACCAATGCAACAGGGTGGTTAACGAGGCGCAGTGGGTCTCCCCGTAGAATGGCAGCAGACTGACCGAGCGCCAGTTCAAACCTAGGGGCCAGGAAGAAGGCTATTATAAAAACAACAACAGGATAATTTAGCGCAGTCATGACAAGACCGATCAGGGCGAAAATCAACATGATGTAGACGCCAAAAATACCACCGGTCGCTAGGTAGACACCGGCTACACAGAAAACCATTGCTGCTGAAAAAATCAGAGATTCGGGCGCTGTAATTAGTTTTGCCCATATACGTAAACCAAATAGACCGATGATGAAATTGCACAGATTCGCCATTAGCATCGCGCCAAACAACCCGTAAACAAGCTGCCCTTGAGATTCAAACAACAGTGGACCCGGCTGAATGCCTTGGATAAGAAACGCACCGATTAACATCGCTGATGATGCGGAGCCCGGCAGCCCAAGAGTAAGCAGAGGCATCATGTCGGCCCCGGCGACAGAGCTGTTGGCACTTTCAGTTGCTGCAATACCGCGTATATCGCCTTTGCCGAATTTCTCAGGCTGCGCAGAAGATTGCTTCGTAGAGGCATAGCTCATAAAGGCGGCTGCAGTGGAGCCCATGCCGGGTACCGCCCCGATGCCGGTTCCAATTAAGGCGCCGCGTAACAATACAAACTTACAACTCCAATATTCCTTGAAGCTAATGCGCTTGTCTTCCCGCGGTTGGTCTTTAGGGAAATTTACTGCTGGTCGAATTTCACCTGTCATCGAAATAAGGCGACGGATGATTTCCGCAAATGCCAGTGTGCCAATAGCAACTGCGGCTATCGGGAACCCATCGTAAAGGTCGTAAAAACCGAATAGAAACCTCGGGGTCGAGTGTTCAGGGTCTAAGCCCACCGTCGCGGCTAACAGTCCCAATGCTGTGGCAATGATACCTCGGGTTACAGAGGCACCGATCAATCCGGAAATCAGTGAAAAAGCAAAGACCATCAATGCGAAGACTTCGACAGGCCCCATTTTTAGTGCAATAACCGCCAATGGTGCAGCAACGGTAATCAGAACAATATCACTGAAGGTGTCTCCGGTGACTGATGAGTACAATGCCATCTTCAATGCTTTTAATGGCTTTCCCTTCTTGGAAAGAGGGTGGCCATCAATTGCTGTTGCGGCTGCGTCGGGTGTACCGGGCGTATTAATTAGAATGGCCGGTATAGCGCCACCAACCAAGCCGCCTTTGTTGATCCCGATTAACAGACCAATGGCAGGCAGCGGATTTAAAACAAAGGTGAACGGTACTGCAATGGCCATTGTCATTACCGGGCCAATGCCGGGCATTGCACCAACAAATTGCCCTACAATGACACCCGCAATCACATAGAGCATGTTTGTTAGTGTGAGTGCGTCTGAAAAGCCTGCGAGAATTACTGAAAAGTCAGTCATGATTCACTCCTACATTAAAACCCGGTCAAGTACATTTTCTACCAGTAGCCAAACAGAAATAGGAATCACTGTGCTGCCCAGAAAAAGCCAGTGCAACCGACGTTCACCAATACCCAGCATGACACCAAGCGCCAGAATGGGGGCTCCGTACTCGAACCCGAAACGCGTCATGATGGTGATGCTGGTAATAACAAAGATCGCGAAAATTGCCGCGCGCAAACAAAGAGTTGGGTTAAATTTGACGCTTACCTTGGTCGAAAAAAGCTGAAATACTGCCGCGATAATGATGATCCAAATTGAGATCGTTGGAACTGTAGCGGGTACGATTCGGGCGTTTTCAATATGGTCGATTTGCCCAGGCATAATGACGAAATAGAGAAAAAGCATCCCCAGAATAAGTATGACTGTCTGCAATCGTTCTAACGTCATTGACATGGTCTCCTGCATAAAAAGGGGTTGCTGCGCAGCGAAGCGCAGCTATTTTGTTTACTTAGAATCTGCAACTAGCTTGGTCATCATTGCCAGGCTGTTTTTCAGCTCGGCCTCGGTGCCAGCAGGGCCAAGGTTTTGCGCCTCTGTTTTCATGGTGTTTTCGATCAATTCAATGACGGCTTCAGATTTAAGTGCTTCCTCCAGCGCTGCTGAAAGTGCGGCTTTAACGTTCTCTGGCAAGCCTTTCGGTGCCGTCAGATAGAAATATGGGTTCAATGAGTAGTTAAAGCCCTGCTCGATAAGAGAGGAGGTTTCAGGTGAATAGGGCTGTCGCACATTAGTAGCCACGGCCAGCATTTTTAAGTCACCAGACTTCAGGTATTCAATATGAGCGCCCGCTCCAAAACCCGCCTGTATTTGCCCACCGAGCAGGCTTTGAATTTGCTCAGAGCCGCTTTTATGGCTGACTGTCACAATATCAGCGCCGGTATCTGCATTAATGGCGTTGATGATTAGCTTTTGCGGTCCACCATCGAACCCTACTAAATAGCCGCCGTTGGCTTTCGATTGCTCAATAAACTCAGCAAATGTATTAAAAGGTGCATCAGCACGGGCGATGACGGCTAAAGGACTGGTGACAACCGTACCGATGTAGTCAAAGCTATCTAAGTTGAATGGCAGGCTGTCACCACGGGTTGCGATATTCATCAGTGTTGCCATCGTTACGCCCAAGCCTATTTTTGTACCATCGGCTTTGTCGCGCGCTAAACCAGAGAGCATTGCCACACCACCACCGCCGGGTTTGTTTTCAACAATGACATCCCAACCGTTGTTAGTTTCAATGGCCGAGGCGATTACACGACCGATAACATCAGTGGCACCGCCTGGGCCAAAGCCAATTTTCAGTGTAATGGGGCCACTCGGAGTCCAATCACTTGCTATTGCTACCCCGGAAAGCAAAAGTGATGTCGTTAGTACGATTTTTTTCAACAGGTGATTGATCTTCATTTTTTTTCCTTCAATTTAAATATGAACAGTCGGATTGGCGTTGCGTCACGATTCAGATTGTTCGTTGTTTGAATGATTTTTTGTCGCGGCTTTGGCTACCTTTGCGCTGAGGCTAACAAAGGTTTCAAGCTCAGATTCTGTAAGTGCGGCCGTCAGTTCGTCATGGAAGTTATCTATGATTACACTGAGTTTTTTGTGGTAAGAGATACCACGTTTGGTAATTGAAAAACTCCATGTGCGTTTGTCATGAACTGATCGTTGAGAGGTTACGAATCCTTTTTTCTCTAAGTCTGAAAGCGCCCGGCTCATTTGGCCTTGATCAACATTGGCGAAAATGACCAACTCTTTTTGCGATGAGCTTCCAAACGTAGACAGCCCTCTAAGGGCGCGCCAGCTGGCTAAATTAAGGTCTGAATTATTTTTAATAAGGCATTCAAGTTCAGACAACAACAGGTTCGATAGTTTGTTAGTAACATGTGTGACGACGGATGTGCCAGGGGTATGGCCTCTGCCTATCGAAGGTGTTTTTTCTAAAATATCTTGAATTGACGTGTTCATGACTTGTCCATGTAAATATATATGTGTTGACATACTATGTATCAACATATGTACAATTCTCATGCCAATTGCGGGGATGCCTTTAAACGTGGACGTTAAGGTCTTTGATGAGTCAAAAGGAGTCGTCAGGTATTTTTAAAATGATAAATATTGATGCAAAGGATTACCCCCAGTGCACAGTATTAGATCAATATCTGGCAGTAATACTTTGCTGTGCTGGCCTCTGGTGGGTAAGCAACCGGT
Source organism: Reinekea marinisedimentorum (assembly GCF_004341165.1). Taxonomy (GTDB): domain Bacteria; phylum Pseudomonadota; class Gammaproteobacteria; order Pseudomonadales; family Natronospirillaceae; genus Reinekea; species Reinekea marinisedimentorum. The sequence continues at coordinate 79,751 of NZ_SLZR01000015.1, read as the reverse complement.
AAGGCCGTTCCGTTAAGAGTCGGCTTGGCTTTAAAGGTGCAGACAGAGGGTTCTGAGTTCTTAGATTCTCGAAAATCGATAAGTACCGACCAGCTATTTCCGCTATCGTATCTGTGTTTGCGTATGCTACAGGAGCATAACCATGCTAAAAGTCTTAATCTACGGCGCTACCGGCATGATCGGCTAGGCGGTGTTGCGTGAGGCGGTGAACGCTGAGGATGTTACCCAAATTCTCTGTGTTGGCCGCAGTGCGGTAGAGCACGCCAGCCCCAAAGTCCGGTCGCTGGTTCTGGCGGATTTGTTTGATCACTCGGTCATTGCCGATGAGCTGGTAAACTTTGATGCCTGCTTTTATTGCCTTGGCGTTTCTTCGGCGGGGCAAGCGGAAGAATTTTACAGTCGCATCACCTACGACCTTACCCTGAGCATTGCCGATGTACTCGAACCCCGTAACCCAAACATGACCTTTGTGTATATGTGCGCCCAGGGTTCCGACCCTACCGGCAACAGCAAGGTGATGTGGGCGCGGGTGCGCGGCCGTCTGGAAAACAGTCTGTTTGAGCGTAGCTTTAAAAAGGTGTATTCATTGCGGCCGGGTTACATTCAGCCGATGGATGGTATTAAGTCGCGAACAGCGCTGTACCGGGTAGCGTACGATGTTTTTGGTTTTATTTACCCGTTGCTCACCAGGCTCATCCCGGATTCGGTAACGTCGACACGCGCCATCGGAAAAGCCATGCTGAACTTGGCGCGTGGTTACGAAAGTCCGGCAGCCTTGGCACCGGCCGATATTAATCGCCTGGCTAAGGCTGAAGAAAATTGAAATAAAAGTATGCACCGTTATTCATGCATATGTATGTGGTTTTTACTTTGTCTGCCAGTGTATTGTTGGCTTTGAACGACGAATTAGGCTAACTCCTTTTTTGCATGTAACCAATGCAAAATGACTCGCTAAATTTGACGTGCATTCTTTAAGCTGTCGCTCATAGCCAGCGACCTTAAAAGGCTCTCTAAATTTAGTGAAGCTAGTTATTCAAACACAAGTTAACTCCACATTTTTCTATTCGTGTCTTCCTTAAATTAATTAAGAATAGATGCCCCAAAATAATTAGGCTTAGCTTAATTCCGCACCAAAATGAGGTGATAATTTAAATCGACTTATTTCGATATATAAACTAGAGATTTGCATGAATATTTATGAAATACTGCCAAGAGACAGATTGGCTAAACAGTAATGAATTGAGGATGGAATATGAAAAAATTTAAATCGCTTTTAGTTGTTGCGATGACAGCTCTACCTATTTTTGCAAGCGCCAGTGATCACAGAACACTTGTTGTTTCTACCTGGGATTACGATGTTGATGCTCTTAAAGAATTCCTTTTCACTCCTTTCGAAGAAAAGCACAACGTCACCATTGAGCTGGATTTGGGGCGTGATAGCGACCGATACACTAAGTTGCAAAATGAGATTTATATTACAGACATTGATGTATTTCTTGCGACTCAAGCCACTGCGCAAAAAGCGATTAATGATGGTCTTTTTGAAACAATGAATAAGGCCGAGCTGAAAAACTATGGTAGTCTTTTTGAACAGGCTAAAAATCCTAATGGCGAGAATTACGGCCCAAGCTATACCATAAACAGACTCAGAGTTGCCGGAAATTCAGAAGTCATTCCTTCAACCTGGGCGGAAATCCTTGCCGACAAAGACAGCAAGATTGCCATTCCCCATATGACGTCAACTTTTGGCCCAATGGTACTTTATGGAACAGGTGATGTTTCTGGTGACGCTTCAGCAAATGTTGAAGCCATTGAAAGTTGGGTATCCAGTGGGAAGGTGAGTGCTTATGTCAGTACGTTCAGCACAAGAAAAGCCGTCATTAATGGTGAGTTTGATTACGCCTTACTGGCAGACTTCGGATACACGCCAGACCTAAACTGGGGCGACCTGGATAAGGTTATGCTTAATAGCAATACAGTTAACATCGTAAAGGGTAGCAAGAACGCAGACCTGGCTATGGAATTTATTGACTTCTTACTTTCTGTAGAAGTTCAGAACGAATCACTCGATCGCGGCATCGATTCTCCGGTAAATAAAAATGTTCAATTTGAAGAGGGTCAGGAAGATGCCAAAACCAATCTTGCCTCTTTCCCTGATGCAGTGAGCACAGATATTGATCTGGTCAATAAAAACAGAGCAGCCTGGGTTGCTAAATGGAACGAGCTGTTTACAAGATAATCTATGAAAACTCTAATCAAGAATATAACCATTGTTACAATGAATGATAATCTTGATATTTTAAAGAATGCGAATATCTCTATCGTCAATGATGAGATATCTCGCATTTTTTTTAATGAAATATCAGAAGATTATGATCAAATCATCGATGGAACAGATAAGCTGCTGCTGCCGGGTTTCATCAATACGCATACCCACGTACCTATGACTATTTTTAGAGGGCTGGGCGATGATATGAAAGATCGCCTGACAAGACTTCTGTTTCCTCTGGAAAATTCATGTCTGAATGACGAAATCGTGCACGCTTCCTCTCTTCTGAGCCTTTCTGAAATGCTGTTGAGTGGAACGACATGCTTCGCAGATATGTACACCTTTACCGACGCCACCGCCAGAGCTTCAAATGAGCTGGGAATAAGAGCCTTTATTGGTCAGGGCATCACAGATGAAAGATCAGGGGAGCAGCTGAACGCCGACCATGGGTTTGAGCTATTTGAAAATTTCATTGAAAAGTATCGGAATGACCCTCTAATTAACGGAGCCTTAGCGCCTCACTCTGTGTACATGAGCTCTGAACCTTTGTTGCAGCGCTGTAGAGAACTCTCAGATAAGTATGAGGTTCCTTTCCTTATACACCTGGCAGAGCAGCCTTGGGAAGCCGACCCCTATTTAGAAGAGCATGGTTCAGTCGTTAAATACCTGCAGAACATCGGTGCATTGAACAACAGATTCATTGGGGCCCATGGCATTCTGGTGAGTGATGAAGATATGAAGATTCTTGCGAATGTGGGGGCTTCTATTTCTCACTGCCCGGCAGGTAACAGTAAGAGCGGCAGACCTATTGCGCCCATACATGAATATATGCAGGAAGGCGTGAATATTACTCTGGCAACAGATGGCCCCATGAGCGGAAATCATATGGACATGATGAGCGTGATGAATTGTGCGCCTAAGATGCAGAAGGTCAAATACCAGAATAGGGCGCTTTGTCCGGCCAGTGAGATTCTGAAAATGGCCACGATTAACGGGGCAAAAGCCCTGAATATAGATCATCTCGTCGGCAGTGTTGAAGTAGGTAAGAAGGCAGACCTTATGGTTGTTAACCCTCAAACCCTAAACATGCTTCCTCTCTACGATTACTATGCCGCCATTGTCTATGCCATGCAGCCGAACAACATTCAACATGTGTTTGTTAATGGCGATTTGAAGGTTAAGGACTCAAAGCTCGTTCATACAACGGAAGAGGACGTTATACAGAAGTTTTCGGTGGCCTATGACTTTGTGGAAGCAGAAAGCCGGGAATTATTGAAGAAGGCAACTCAGAGTGAATAAAGAGAAGTTAGTTATTTTTTTACCCAGCTTGTGCCTGATAGTCGTATTGGTTTTTATCCCGTTACTTATGCTCGCCCAAAAATCGCTCTCTGTTGACGGTACAATAAGCTTTGCAAATTACCTGGAGCTGTTCGGAGACTCAACGTTCAAAAAAGCCTTGAAAAACACCTTTTCTATATCCTTTTTTGTCGTATTCGCCACTCTGTTAATCGGTTTACCGACGGCCTACTTTATTTCAAGAACGCAGGGCCGTTTGAAAAATGTACTCCTGCTTTTAACCCTCTTTCCGCTTCTGACCAATGCGGTTGTACGAAGTATTTCATGGATGATTATTCTCGGATACGACGGAATTCTAAGCAGGTTAATGAGTGATCTGGGGTTAATAGATGAACCTATTAGCCTTATGTACTCCAAGCTTGCCGTTATTATTGGCTCAACCTATATATTCCTTCCCCTTATGATCGTCTCCCTTATCGGGGTTATGGATAACATCTCGCAAGAGATAGAGGATGCCTCAATAAGCCTTGGCGCATCGAGACTTCAAACTTTTTTTAATGTGATCATTCCAAACTCAATGGCTGGCATTATTGTGGGGGTTGTTCTGGTTTTCACGGCAACACTCACCGCCTATACCACCCCTAATATTCTGGGAGGAACAAGAACTGTCGTGCTGGCTACTCTGGTGCAACAGTATGGAACAACGCTCGGGCGTTGGGAGCTGGTCTCGTCTATCTCAATTTTCCTGTTTGCGTTAACCGTGGTGGTCATCACTCTGATTAATAAATCTGCAAGCCTGGTCGGAGGTAGAAATGAAGAAAAGTAAAGTGCTCACTATTTTCGTCTGCCTTGTGTTTTTCTATCTTCTATTTCCTTTGTTTATAACGGTTGTGGCATCTTTTAACAGCAAGGATATATTGACCTACCCCATCGATGGGTTTTCTTTAAAGTGGTACAAGAGCGCTTTTAGCAGCAGTTACATATCGGGTTTTGCTATCAGCTTCCAGGTAGGGGTTGTGGCAACAATCATCTCTTTGTGCTTTGGTGTTCCGGTTGCTTACGGTTTGGCAAAATACAAAAGTAAATTTACTCGGGCAATAAAAAATGTCTTTTTCTCTCCTGTACTCATACCGGGTATTGTGCTGAGTTATTCACTTTTTTTGGGCTGGGTTTTTATTGCGAAAGAGTTTGATACTCGGTTACCGAAATTACTGGTGTTGATGTTGGCTCATATTATCGTCTTATTTCCCTACACCATCAGGGTGATTGGCGGCGCTTTTGAGAAGTTCGACTTCACTATAGAAGATGCAGCAGAAAGCCTGGGCGCAACCAAGAAAGATTTCATTCTGCATATATTACTGCCGAGTATCACTCCGGCCATAATATCGGCATCGGTCCTTTCATTTATTACATCATTTAACGATATTCCCATTTCAATCTTTCTCTACGGAAGAGGGTCCACTCCGCTTCCTATCATCATGATGCAAGATGTTGAAAAGTATGGTGACCCATCAGTAGCTGCGGTGTCAGTTGTATTACTGTTTATGACCATCGGCATAACATATCTCATTGAAAAGACTTTGGGTCTGAATAATTACGGAAGGTAAAAGAACAATGGCAAGACTGGTACTCAATGATTTAAAGGTATCTTATGACGGCAAAGTCAATATCCTGGAAGACTATAATCTAGAAATTGAAGATGGAAAGCTGGTTTCCATTCTAGGCCCTTCGGGTTGTGGAAAAACAACCACTCTGAAGGCTGTCGCCGGATTTTTACAGTCAACCGGGGGCGAAATTCTTATTGGTGATGAGGATTACTCCAAGGTACCTGTTAACAAACGAAACTTCGGCATCGTCTTTCAATCCTACGCGCTGTTTCCAAATATGACAGTTTTCGAAAATGTATCTTATGGACTGAAATTAAGAAAAATACCCAAGGATGAAATTGAAAAGAAGGTATTGGATATCCTTGAGACGGTTGAGCTCATCGCGCTGAAAGACAGAAAGCCTGAAAACCTAAGCGGTGGGCAAAGACAAAGGGTGGCTCTTGCCAGGGCGCTGGTCATTTCTCCTAAGCTACTGCTGCTGGATGAACCCCTTTCTAACCTGGATGCCAAGTTACGTATTGAGATGAGATCTCAGATTAAAAGGATGCAGCAGAAGTTTAATATAACAACCATCCTGATTACCCATGACCAGGAGGAGTGCTTTTCTATCTCAGATAAGGTGGCCATTATGAATGATGGCAAGATAGAACAGTACGATACGCCGGAAAATATCTACAGTAACCCTAAATCCATCTTTGTAGCGGATTTTGTCGGCTTTAAGAATCTTCTTGATGTGACCCGAATAAGCCCTGGGGTATACAGACTCAGCAATGGTAAAAATATTGAGGCTGAAGATGTAGAGAATGCGAAGAAGATTGCGATCAGACCCCAAAACATAGCCGTAGGCCAGAGTAGTGATTCTTTTATTGAGGGAACTATAAAAGTTAGAACCTACCTGGGCGAAGACTATCAATACGAGGTCGATACGGATTTAGGTGAAATTGTCGTCAGCACGAGTAAGGCGATCGCTCTCAATACCGGCGACATAATCAAGCTGAACTTTCCTAAAGATGGTATTTGCGTACTGGCGAGCTAAAGTAGCCTGCTGAAGCGAATTGAAATAAAAAGTACACGTCGTTATACATAGGTATGTGATGTGTACTTGTTGATTTGCACAGGAATTTAATCAACCTGTTGTAACTAAAGTTGAGCCTGAAAAACTAGAATATCACTATTGATTTCAGTGGATTAAAGAGTAATAGGTGGGTCAAATAATCAACGCAATTCGATCCGAAGTGGGTCAATCCTGCATGCAAATCAACAGGTGCCATTGTTAAGGTGTACTCTAAATTAGCGAGATAGGCCTAAACCCATGTGCCGCGCGCTGCAGTTAAAGCACCAGCCGCGGGGTAACGAAATCCAGAAATGCCTGTATTCTGGGTGAGAGCGCAGTATTACGGTAGTACACGGCGTTGATCTGCTCTCGCTGATTGCCACTGGTGATGAAGCCGGGCATGGCGTCTATTAGCTGTCCGTTTTCGAGGTCTTGCTGAATCATAAAGCGTGAAAGCAGTGCCAAACCCTGCCCTTGCAAACAGAGCTGGCGTACCACCTCGCCATTACTGCTGCTGATTGATGGCGTTACATTGATGCTGTTGTTTTTCGCATAGGGGCAGTTTACCGGCCAGCGGTTCAGCTGTGGCGATTGTGAAAAGCCGATGATGCGATGTTGTCGAAGTTCTGTGGAATTGTTTGGTGCTTTGCTTTGTTGCAGGTAGCCGGGGCTTGCGACAACCATCAATGGGCTGTTGCCTAGGTGGCGGGCGTGCAGGTTTGAATCACTCAGCGGGCCAATGCGAATTGCCAGGTCGGTTCGCTTTTCGATTAAATCAATAAAGTTTTCGTTGCTGACCAGCTCCAGCTCTATTTGCGGGTAGGCGCTATTAAACGCCTGCAACAGCGGAACCAGCTGGTGCAGCATAAAGGGCGTTGCAGCATCCACTCTCAGTCGGCCACTCGGTTGGCCCTGCAATACCTTCAGCTGCTCTTCGGCCTCGCTTAGTACCTGCAGGCTTTCACGAACCTTTGCGCTAAATACTCTGCCTTCCTCCGTGACCTCAAGTTTACGCGTGGTGCGGTTGAGTAGTGAGCAGTTCAGTTCGCTTTCCAGCCGACTGATTGCGCGCGATACCCTAGCCACCTGTATATCCAGGTTGCGTGCCGCGGCAGATAAGCTGCCGCTGTCTATCACTGCCAGCAGAATTTCCAAGTCTTCCGTCCGGGAGGTTATCGTCATGGCGATCTTTGTCGATTATGTAAAGAAGATTTGTTGATTGTGCTGTTTTTCGAGAAAATAGCAATCGGCATACTGCGCGCCAACTTCTCGCATGAATGGTCATGCTGGTTATTTGGAGATCTGTTATGCCTATTGCTTTACTGGCGCTGACGCTCAGTGCATTTGCCATTGGTACTACCGAGTTCGTAATTGTCGGGCTGGTGCCAACCATTGCTATGGATTTAAACGTAACACTACCTTCGGCTGGCCTGCTGGTCAGCTTGTATGCCCTGGGCGTTGCTATTGGCGCGCCTGTACTGACGGCCTTAACCGGACGTTGGCCACGCAAAACGGTTTTGCTGGTTGTTATGACTCTGTTTGTAATCGGTAATCTGTTGGCCTGGATGGCACCGGGTTATCAATCGCTGATTGTTGCCCGTATTCTCACTGGGCTGGCGCACGGGGTGTTTTTCTCGATTGGTTCTACCATCGCAACAAGCCTGGTAAGCAAGAACAAAGAAGCCAGTGCCATTGCGATTATGTTTACTGGGCTGACGGTAGCACTGGTTACAGGTGTGCCATTAGGAACCTGGATTGGTCAGCATTTCGGCTGGCGGGCAACCTTTATGGTGGTTGCTGTGCTCGGGTTGATTGCGCTGATCGGCAGTGCTTTGTTGGTGCCAAAAAACCTTAAGCAATCTGCGCCGGCAACGCTTGCTCAACAGCTGCAGGTTTTAACGCAACCGCGCTTGCTGCTGGTGTACGCCATGACAGCAGTCGGTTACGGCGGTACCTTTACGGCCTTTACCTTTTTAGCGCCTATTCTTGAGGATGTTTCTGGCATTCAGCCTGGTGCGGTGGGTTTAATTATGCTGGTTTACGGTGTGTCTGTTGCCATTGGTAACATCTGGGGAGGTCGCTTAGCGGATCGCCTTGGCCCGGTAAAAGCCCTGTACATTATTTTTTCTGCACTTGCGTTAATCCTGCTTGCTTTTACCTTTACCGCGGCAAACTCGGTTACTTCGGTGCTGACCATTCTGATCTGGGGCGCCTTTGCCTTCGGTAATGTACCCGGGCTTCAGGTTTATGTTGTTCAGCTGGCAGAAAAATATACGCCTCAGGCCGTTGATGTCGCCTCGGGTTTGAACATCGCAGCCTTTAATGTGGGTATCGCACTGGGCTCTATTTTGGGCGGTGTAATTATTGAAGAGATGAACATTATGGATACCGCCTGGATCGGCGCTCTTATTGTGTTGCTGGCGCTGGTGCTGACTCGTTTATCTGGTGCACTCGATCAGCGTGCTAAGCCTGCTACCTGCTAGTAAATCCTCAATCCAGCCTGTCACTTTTTATTTAGTTGTTTGAAAGCAAAAGGCCAGCGCTTTAAGCCGCTGGCCTTTTTTAGATTTCAGAACCGGCACAACCTTACTGCGGCCGCTTCTCGCGCTTCACAAAGTTCCCCCAACCCGGTTCTCCCACAAAATCACCATGATCATAAACCAGCCGGCCACGGGAATAGGTTTGCACCGGGTAGCCTTTCACCTGAATGCCTTCCCAAATGGTGTGGTCGTAATCTGAATGCATGTTATCCACAGAGATCGTGAAGTCGACTTCCGGGTCGTAAATAACGATGTCGGCATCTTTGCCTACAGCGATGGTGCCTTTCTCGGTACAGCCGAAAATTTTTGCCGGGTTTCTCGAGCAAAGTTCAATGGCGCGGTTAAAGGAGATTTTGCCTTGGTTCGCCGCCGAAAGCATATAAGGGTATAGGTTTTCCACACCGGCGCAGCCATTGGGGATTTTAGTGAAGTCATCTTTGCCCCAGTCTTTTTCGTACGACTGGAACGGGCAGTGGTCGGTGGCAACAACGTCAATGCCGCCATTCTTAATGGCTTTCCACAACGCGTCCTGGCTTTCCTGACCTTTCATGGGTGGCGAGCAAACAAAGTTGCGGCCGTCTTCGCGCTTGTAAACATCGCAGGTGAATTCCAGATACTGCGGGCAGGTTTCTACAAATAGATTGGGGTTGTCTTGTTTGGCTTCCAGCAGCGCTTCCAGGCCTTCTTTATCGGCCATGTGTACCAGGTAAAGTGGGGCCTGGTAATGCTTGGCCCAATGGACGGCGCGTTTATCGGCCTCGGCTTCAACGTGTTCTGGCCGGCTTAAATAGTGATACCAGGGCGAGGTTTTACCCTCGGCCAAAAAGCGTTCAATGTTGTAGTCAATCAGATCCGGGTTTTCGGCATGCAGGTTAATCATTGCGCCCACTTCTTTTGCCTTCAGCATCAGCTGCACAAAGGTGCCGTCATCGACCATCATGCCTTCTTTTTTATACACGAAGAAGCATTTGAAACTGGTAATGCCCTCTTCAACGGCCGATTCCATCTCATTCAGAATGTCACCGTCGTTCAGGTCGGTGATGATGCAGTGATAGGCGTAGTCTACGCAGGCATCCTGCTCGCAGATCGCCTTTTTAGAATCGATCACTTCCTTGATGGTCATACCCTTGCGTTGCATGGGGTAGTCGAAGACGGTGGTTACGCCGCCACAGGCCGCCGCGCGCGTGCCCGCTAAGTAGCTGTCGGCAGATACGGTGCCACCAAAAGGCATGGCCAGATGGGTGTGTACATCAATCGCGCCGGGAATCACCAGTTTGCCGTTTGCGTCAACCACTTCAGCGCCATCAACATTGAGGTCGCTGCCCATGGCGATAATCTTGCCATCCTTGATACCAACGTCCGATTTAAACGTTTCACTGGCGGTAACAACCGTACCGTTCTTAATGATTAAATCCATTTCTTGCTCCTTCGTTTTTTATTTTATTCGGCATCGGCTTTTAACATGGCGTTCAATAAGACTGTTGCGCCTGCGGTGCATTGCTCTGGCGATGAATACTCCGGCTCGCAGTGAGAGAGGCCGTCTTTCGACTGCACAAAGATCATCGTCGTCGGCATCATGTAGGCAACAAACTGCGCATCGTGCCCGGCACCGGAATGAACAACCTGATGGGAAACGCCGCTCTCTTTCGCAGCTTCGCTCACATAGCTCACCAGGGTTTCATCCCAGTACACGGTATCGCGGTTCCACATACGCTCAACGTGACAGCGGCAACCGGCCCATGGTTTTTCCGTGCAGGATTTCACTATGGCTAATACCTTTTCACGCACTTCGGCACTTTCGTGACGAACGTCGATGCAAAAGTCGACTTCATCCGGCACGCAGGTATGAACGTTCGGGTGGCATTCAATTTCACCGGTGGTGTAAACCAGGTCGCTGTAACCCAGCTTGTCGATTTCTTCATGTAAATAACAAAGCGCCTGCGAGGCTGCGAACAGAGCGTCCTGACGCTTTTGCATTGGGAAGGTACCGGCGTGAACGGCCTGGCCGTAAAAACGCAGTCGGTAGTTGAACATGCCCAGAACACAATCGACAATTCCGATGTCTTTGCCGGCATCTTCCAGGATGGGCCCCTGTTCAATGTGAACCTCAAACATGCATTTGTAGTTTTCCGGCGACAAGCGGTTGGCAATGTCGCCTTTAAAATCGGAAGCCTCCAGTGCGTCACCAAAGGTGGTGGTTTTATCCAGAACACTTTTGGATTGCAGCATGTCTTCGTATTTAAATTTGCCTTTTACGGTTTCGGGCAGATAGTCGTAACAGAGAATGCCAGAGACCATCATCGCAGGCGGGTACAGCGAGCCTTCTTCGTTGGTAAAGATCATCACGGTCATCGGGTGTTTATGCGGAATATTTTGCTCTGCAATGGTTTCCAAAACTTCCATACCCGACATAACGCCTAGTATGCCATCGTAGTTGCCGCCGTTTTTAACGGAATCGGAATGCGAGCCGGTGACAATGCGTTTCGCGGTTGGGTCGCTGCCGGGCAGCGTTGCATATACGTTGGCAACATCGTCTACTTCGATAATCGCGCCGATGGCTTGCATGCGTTTTATAAATTCGTTTCTTGCCAGAACGTCTTCTTCAGAAAGGGTGTAGCGAGTAATACCGCCGTTGCCGGCGTCACCAAATTTGCTGAAGGTGGTGATCTTGTTGGTCATTCTTTCTAAGCTGCATTGATACATTTTGACTCCTTAGCGTTTTGTTTATCCGAGCTCATTGCCTGTGGTCCGCAATAACCACCGGTCGCACTTTTCAAAGGGCGCTCAAGCACATCCATGTGGCGCTCAGCGACAGACCTCCTGTCTGTCGATGCCTTTGAAAAGTGCGACCGATGTCTATCGCTGTCTGATATGGCTTACGATGTTCTGGTTACAAAATTCCATCCGCAATCTCGAACTCATTGTTTGCAACAATTTCCTGCCAGGTTTTTACGGAACTTGTTTTCGAGACATCAATCATTTTTATGCAGTCCCGCGGGCAAACCAGCGAGCACAGGTTGCAGCCTTTGCAGGTGTCGGTGTTGATCTCCGGAATCGGGTCGCCGGTTTTTGCTTTTCTGCTGGAGATGCTGATGGATTGATAAGCGCCATCATTACAGGCGGTGTAGCACTTGCCGCAGCCGGTGCATTTTTTCTCGTTAATATCGGCGACCACCTTATAGTTCATATCCAGATCGCCCCAGTCTTTGTACTGGTTCAGTGCTTTGCCGCGCAGCTCGTTGACGCTATTCATGCCTTTGGCATCGAGGTATTTCGACAGGCCATCAATCATGCCTTCCACAATGCCGAAGCCGTGGTGCATCACTGCGGTACACACCTGTACCGAGGTGCTGCCCAGCGCGATAAATTCAGCACAGTCTTTCCAGTTATTAATGCCGCCAATGCCTGAGATGGGCAGGTTGAACCAGTCGGTTCGGCCCAGCGAAGCCAGCATGTGCAATGCAATCGGTTTAACCGCTGTGCCGCAATAGCCGCCGTTGGTGGAGCCGTTTCGGCCTTTCGGGTAGGGGATGAAATCGTCCAGATCAACGCCGATGATCGATTTAATGGTGTTGATCAGCGCTGCACCATCGGCACCGCCTTCCACGGCAACGCGGCCCTGTACGGTAATGTCAGAAACGTTCGGGGTGAATTTCATCAGCACCGGCAGGGTGGTGGCATCGCGCACCCAGCTCATGATTTCAGCGGCAACTTCCGGCTCCTGGCCAATGGCCGAACCCAGGCCGCGTTCGCACATGCCGTGCGGGCAGCTGAAATTGAGTTCCAGGCCATCCACGCCGGTATCTTCAACGCGGCGGATCAGTTCTACCCACTCTTCACGGTTGCCGGCCATAATGGAAGCGATCAGCGCCTGCTCCGGGTATTTCTTCTTCACCTCGGCCATTTCTTTCAGGTTGATGCTCAGGCCGCGGTCGGAAATCAGCTCGATGTTGTTCAGGCCAATAATGCTGCCTTTGCCGCGTTTTAAAGCAGCATAACGGCTATGCAGGTTTTTTACCGGGTTGCCCACGGTTTTCCACACCGCGCCGCCCCAGCCCTGGTCGAAGGCGCGCATAATCTGGTCGCCGGTATTGGTGGGCGGTGCCGAGGCTAACCAGAACGGGTTAGGGCTTTTAATGCCGCTGAAATCAATCTCTAAATCTGCCATGTGCTCACTGCCTTTCAGTAACGGGTTGGGTGCGCGTTGTTCGATTTACCATTCGGTAAAAAAGACGCGGAATAAATTAATGACTGGTAACTCTATGGCAGAAAATGTGCCTGTTTTGACCATTTGGTAAAAGCACAGTGGGTGTAACTGAAGTGCTTGAAATACAAGGCCTGCAGGGCCGTTCTAAGGGTATTGACGTGACTCGGGCGGGGCGTTTGTTGTGCAGCTAACAGGGTGGTTTGTGTTAAAGCCAACAAAATGTCGTGAAACGCACCACGGCGTGGGCGGATTATTTTGGCGGACAAATTCCGTTCAGAATCATCTCGGCCAGAAAGTCGCTGGCGCGGTCGAAATCGTCTTGATCCAGTGCTGGCTTACCCATCATCAACCCAATCTGCACGGCAAAATCGGCGTAGGTTTGGGTCATCGCCCAAATGGCAAAGAACAGGTGTTCCGGCTCGGTGGCAGCTAACTGACCTTCATCAACCCAGTGACGCACCAGCTCAACGTCTTTGTCGAACAGTGGCTTCAGGTGCTGCTTCAGGTAATCACTGATCACCGGCGCGCCGGAGATGATCTCTTGAGCGAACACCTTGGAGGCGCAGGGGTAATCACGCGAAAGCTCCAGCTTGCCGCGAACGTAAGCGCGAATGATCTCTTCCGGGGAGGCATTTACATCATTGATGAACGCCATGCGCTCCAGCCAGATATCGACAATGTTCTGCAGAACGGTGCGGTAAAGCGTTTCTTTTGAGGAAAAATAGTAGAGCAGGTTTTGTTTCGAGATGCCGATCTGCTCGGCAATGCGGTCCATCGCAGCGCCGCGAAAACCGGCCTCGGCAAACACCTGTTCTGCACCGCGAAGGATTCGGGATTCCATCGCCTGGCGTGCCGGTGTGGTTTTGGCGGACGATTTTTTTTGCACAAGCTTCTGAGATTTCGGCACTGCTGAGGTTGCTCCTTGCTGCGTTTATCGTTTAAGCCGTTTGGCTTTTTGATTGAAACATCAAGTGGCCGATTCTCAGGGAATCTGCGTTGATTCTCAACTTGAAACCCATAAAAACAGAAAAGGCAGCCGAAGCTGCCTGATTGAATGAGCGCAGTCGGTGCCTACAGCTTACCCGTATAGAACTGAGCCTCACCGAAGCCGAAGCTCCAATCATTTTTGGTGTTCAAAAAGAACGATATCATCAAATCATTCCCCAGAATGCCGCATTCAGCTTCCAGGCGGTCGGCCAGCTTCTGCATGAACTCGACCTTCATTTCCTGCGTGCGCGGGCTACTGAAGACGCGCAGCATAATCAGCTTCTCAGTACGCTCAAAGCCAAGCCCGGTATCCTGAAAAATCATATTGGCGGGCTTGTGTTCATAAACAATCTGGTAACGGTCGCGCTCCGGTACCTTGAAGACTTCCAGCATCACCTCGTGGGTTACGTCGAGGATGGCCTTCATTTCAGCTTCGCTGCGGCCTTCGATTACGTCAAATTGCATTAATGGCATAAGGGTTCCCTAACTTATTTCGGTTTTATGTGTGGTGATAAATTTTTATCGCTGCTGAGCCGGCTTTCGGTAATCGCGTTACTCAGCGTTTTTAATCGATTCGCCCATGGCATTGATCAGGCTGTCGATCTCGTGGCTTTCGGTAATAAACGGCAGACCAAGCTGCAGGGTATCGCCGCCATAACGTACGTAGAAGCCTTTTTCCCACAAATCCATCGCGATCTTATAAGGGCGAATGGCCGGGTCACCGTCTTTATGGGCAATGCTTAAACCGGCGGCAAAGCCGTAGTTACGAATGTCCAGAATATGCGCAAGGCCCTTCAAGCTGTGAATGGCCTGCTCAAAGTACGGAGCCATTTCGGCGACGCGTGGAATCAGCTGATCCCGCTCCAGTAAATCGAGCGTGGCGAGCGCCGCAGCACAGGCCACCGGGTGACCGGAATAGGTATAACCATGCGGCAGTTCAATGTTGTGCTCGGCACCGCCGGCTTCCATAAAGGCGCGGTAGATTTCATCTTTAATCAGCACCGCGCCCATCGGGATGACGCCGTTGGTAATCTGTTTGGCGCAGCAGATCATATCCGGCACCACATCGAAGGCATCGGCGCCAAAGGTGGCCCCGGCACGGCCAAAGCCGGTAATCACTTCATCGAAGATCAACAGAATGTTGTGCTCGGTACAGATTTCACGCAGACGTTTTAAATAACCGACCGGCGGGATGATCACGCCCGCCGAGCCGGAAAAGGGTTCAACAATCACCGCCGCAATGTTCGAGGCATCGTGCAGGGCAATGCGGTCAAGCAGTTCATCAGCGCGCTCGGCACCGTCTTCCGGGCTGCCCTGAGTAAAGGCCTGCTCGGGCCGCCAGGTGTGGTGAATGTGGTCGGCATCCAGCGCATGGCCCCACAGTTTGCGGTTATTGCCAATGCCGCCAAAGCTGATGCCGCCCCAGCTGGCTCCGTGATAGCCCTTGGCGCGGCCGATCAGACGGGTTTTATTGGGCTGGCCACTTTGACGCCAGTAAGCGCGGGCAATCTTGGTTGCGGTATCGGCCGCTTCCGAGCCGGAGTTCACATAAAACACGCGGTTGAGATCGCCCGGTGCCATCGCGGCCAGGCGCTCAGCCAGTTCAAAAGCCTTGTTGTGACCAAACTGAAACGCAGGGGCGTAATCCAGCTCGCCCAGCTGCTTGCTGATGGCGCTGCTGATTTCGGTGCGGTTGTGCCCGGCACCGCAGGTCCAAAGGCCAGAGAGGCCATCGAAAATCCGGCGGCCACGATCATCCATGTAATAAGCACCTTCGGCGCCGGTGATCATGCGCGGGTTGGCTTTAAATTCCCGGTTGGAGCTGTAGGGCATCCAGTAGGCGTCGAGCCCGGCTTGTGTGGGTTGTGTACTCATTTAGGGTTGCTCCTGATGCCAACGCCCGAATTGGGCCGCTGGTTTGACTGTCTAACTTGAGCGCCACTTTAAGCCGGGAATTTTGTTTGATAAATTACATCCTATCGAATTAAAGATGCAGGTTTACGAAACTATGAAGGCATTATTGGGTCAGCTTTCGGATGCGGATATCCGCCTGTTGCGGGTGTTTATTGCGGTGGTGGAGTGCGGCGGCTTGAGTGCCGCCGAAATGGAGCTCAACATCGGCCGATCGACCATCAGCCGGCATCTGAAAGATTTGGAAGTGCGCCTTGGGCTGGTGCTGTGCCGGCGCGGGCGGGGCGGGTTTTCGCTGACCGCCGAAGGTGAAAAGATATTTAACGGTGCCCGGCGGCTGGTGAAATCGATTGAAGACTTCCGCCACGAAGTGAACGACATGCACCGCACGCTGCAGGGGCGGCTGGTCATTGCCATCTTCGATAAAACGGTGTCTAACCCGGCGTGTCATATCCCTCAGGCCATCGCGCTATATACCGAAAAGTTTCCTGATGTGTTGTTGGATATTCACGTTTTGCCGGTGAATGCCATCGAAAAGGGCATTCTTGAAGGCCAGCACCATGTTGGCATTATTCCGCCGCACCGGCGCTCTGCCAGCCTGGAATACATGCCGCTGTTTGGCGAACAGATGTCGCTCTATTGCGGTAAAGGTCATGCCTTTTATGAAACGGATGCGCCGGTCAGCGACGATCAGGTTCGTGCCGAACCCTATGCTGGCTTAAGCTTTTCCAGCCCGAACATGGAGGTCAGCCAGGCACTGGAGCTGCAAAAGGTTGCGGCCGCGAACGATCAGGAAGGCATCGCCACGCTGATCTGTTCCGGCCGTTACATCGGTTTTCTGCCCGATCACTACGCCAAATCGCTGGTGGCCGATGGCTACGTGAAACGGGTGAATAACGAGCGCTTCGGCTATCACTGTGAATTTACGCTGATCCACCGTAAATCGCCGAAGCCGACGCGGCTGGTGCAGGAGTTTTTAGCCGCGTTGCAGCAGGTATCGCCGGCTGCTTAGCGGTTCAGGCCGCCCATGCACAGGTACTTAATTTCCAAATAATCATCCAGGCCATATTTGGAACCTTCACGCCCGTTGCCGGATTGCTTGACGCCGCCAAAGGGCGCTGCGGCATTTGAAATGATGCCTTCATTGATGCCGACCATGCCGTATTCCAGGCCTTCGGCAACGCGCCAGATACGGCCGATATCTCTGGAATAAAAATAAGCCGCCAGGCCATAGTCAGTGTCGTTGGCCATGGCAATGGCATCCGTTTCATCTTCGAAGGCGATAATGGGCGATACCGGGCCAAAGATTTCGTTTTTAGCGATGGGCATCTCGTTGGTCACGCCGCTGAGAATGGTTGGCTGATAAAAGGCATCGCCGGAGCCGTCTTTCGCACCACCAAGAACCACTTTTGCACCGGCAGCAACCGAGGCCTGAACCAACGCTTCAACATCGCTGACGGCATCTGAACTGATCATCGGCCCAACCTGTGTGCCTTCTGCCAAGCCATCGCCGGTTTTTAACGCCGCTACGGCAGCGGTAAATTTTTCAGTGAACTCGTTGAGCACACCTTGCTGAACCAGAATGCGGTTGGTGCACACACAGGTCTGGCCGGCATTGCGGTACTTCGAGACCAGGGCCCCGTCAACGGCGGCGTCAATGTCGGAATCGTCGAACACGATGAAGGGCGCATTACCGCCCAGCTCCATCGAAACCTTTTTTACGGTGGTCGCGCATTGGCTGATCAGCGCTTTACCAACCGGCGTTGAACCGGTGAAGGTGAATTTAGCGATGTCCGGGTGCTGAGTCAGTACCTTGCCCATGCCTTTGGCGTCGTCGCCGATGACCACATTGAAGACCCCGGCCGGAATGCCGGCACGCTCCGCAAGCTCGGCCAGAGCCAGCGCCGATAACGGCGTTTGTGTGGCGGGGCGAACCACAAAGGTACAACCGGCCGCCAAGGCCGCGGCTGCCTTACGCGCAATCATCGCATTCGGGAAATTCCACGGGGTAATGGCCGCGACCACGCCGACCGGTTGTTTGATCACAACAATGCGTTTGTCACCCGAAGGCGCCGGAATGGTATCGCCATAAACACGCCTGGCTTCTTCTGCAAACCATTCAATAAAGCCTGCGCCGTAGGCGATTTCGCCCTTGGCCTCTGCCAGCGGTTTGCCTTGTTCCAGTGTCAGCAAGCGGCCTAGATCGTCCTGGTTTTCCATGACCAGGTTGAACCAGGCTCTCATTAGGGTGGCGCGTTCGTTTGCCGTTTTTGCGGACCAGGCCTTAAAGGCGTTCCTGGCGGCACTCACGGCCAGTTCTGTTTCGGCAATGCCGGCGTTACTGACTTCTGCGATCACTTCGCCGTTAGCGGGGTTAGTGACCGCAAGTGTCGGCTCGCTGTGGTGCCAGCGGCCATTGATATAGGAACAGCATTTAAGCAGTTGCGGGTCGCGTAGTCCGGTATCTTGTAGGGTTTGCATTGTCTGCCTCCAGCAGGGTTTGGAACATTGAATACCAAACTCGCATTCTGTTAAATAGCGCCATTGGCTGATTCTTACAGCGAAGCTGTTTAGCGTGTGTCAGGAGTCAGTGCCGTTAGTTGATCTTTTGCACTATTCGCCACCGGTGCATTGGGTATACTGTGCCTCATAATTAAGGCATTTCTAATATAGTCTATGAAGCCAAAAACATCCCAAGCCATGCTCTCGCTGATCGGCCAGATACGCAGCCACATTCCGTTCGATGAAATGAACGAAGCGCGGGTCTGTGGCGGCTTGTGTATGGGCTGCCCGAAAAAGCTGCTGGAGTATTTAGAGCAGGAAGTCGAATGGTGGGAGGGCTCGGTCAATGCCGGTGATGAGCCATCTTTGGGCGATGTTGAAAAGCTGGCCCGCAGCAGCAAGAAAATCTATAAGGTGCTGCAGAAAAATCAGGTTTTGTGAGTGGGTTTTCAGGCCTCGTCGCCGTTAATGGCTCAATGCATAAAATGGACAACTTCACATATTTAAAATTCTCCGCATTTGCGCAATTCAGTAGCAAGAATTTTGCGCACCAACCCCCAAAATGCCGCCTCTGCTTTTCTTAAACTCAACACTCCTTGCTGGAGTTGAATAATGTTTTTGCTGTTGAGTTAATTTTCAAATCCTGCTTTCTGTTATTCACGGTTATTTCATTTACACGCACAGTAAATATAGAAATATAGGCACCTGTATGAACTCTATTCCATCCGCAGTACCCACGCACAAAAGACACCTTTTAGGGCTGGCCATAGCGGCTGCAGCCTCGCTACTGCTTTACAGCTGTAATTCTGAAACCAGCGCTGAGTCTGTAATCAGCACCTCGGATGACGCCGACGTTTCTGAATCTGAAGCAACCTATGAAGACTTTATAGAATTGACTCTTGAAGAGTCGGATGAAGAAGACACTGCAAAAGCCCTGACCAGTGACGATGAAGCTACGAGTACATCAGATGATGATTTTGAGGTCTACACCGCAGCGGTCTCCAGCTTGTCGTTCAGTGTTGGCCCGGGTTCTGAGGTTAGCCTGGTAACCAACCTGGCCGAGTACGATGCAACGACTGAGTATCTTTTGGTCTCTGAGCAGTCTGAGGGTAATGCCCATACTTACAGCGTTGTCTGGCAGGGTGATGACTTAGACGGAGATGGCAGTAACGATACGGTCTCGTTTGATCTGATTGTAAAAGGCTTCAGCGACTCTGTTTACAGCTACAGCGAAACCGAAGGTGAATCGTCGATGACGGCCTACGGTGATGAAGCCGACGTCGTTGAAAACGATGGCTACTGGAGTATTGCAGATAACGACTTCATCGACGAAGGCGAAACGATCACCTTTACCATTGAGAATGTCTATACCTCGGCTTACGACACGGAACTTGCGTTCACGGGTATTGCCTCGGCTACTCTGTACGAGCCCAGCGCGGGGAACAACCATGCCTTTGTTGTAGGAGAGGGCACCGACCTTGATAGCTTCAGCTTCAGCGCGGGTAGCAGCGAACAAAGCTTTGACGATACCGAGCAGTTAATCCTGACCGGCGCAGGCAGTGGAACCTGGCGGAATGCTGCGGTAGCGGACGTTACTGTTGAATTTGAGATCGTTGAAGACGATACCTGGATGAGTTACCTGTCAGAATTTATGGATGAGCGAATCGGTGGTTTTTCCTGGGATACGCCGCAAAGCTTGGTGTACATTCGCAAAACCGGCACCTGGACGGAAGATGAGATTGACCTGGTGGCTAATTTCTCTTCGCTTTTGGGTGTAGATGATAAAACCGAATTTTCTGAAAAATACCCGGATAAGCTCTACGGTGTGGGTTACATGAACCTGGAGAAGGACTACGGCAGTGGTGATCTGGACAGTGGCCACTACCTGACGAATCCAGAGCACTATCTGTACAACGAAGATGGCTCCGTGGTGACCGGTAATGGTTACCCATACTTCAACCTGGCCGTACCGGAAATGCGAGAGTACTGGTTAAGCGAAGTTGAACGGCAAATTGAAGAGAACAAAGAGCTGGGCTTTGATGAACCGGGCTATTCATTCTTTATTGATGGCTTGTTAAAAGCATACGATGTTGGCAACAGTTTGTACGTCGATTACTGGGGCGAGCCGGTGTCTGATACCTATCGTGAAGAAGCCCTGAAACCTCTGTTGGCTCAAATGCGCGATATGTATGCCGATCAGGTAACCCTCGTGGGGAATTTTTTAAGGCCGAACCGCCCGAACGGCATGATGGATTATGTTCACAGCTATATTCACGGCTCTTACATGGAGCTGTTTGAGCGCTTCACGACCGGTTACGTAGAAAATGCCAATTTGGGTATTCAATACATGCAGGAAGCCGCAGCTGCAGGCAAAATGCTTCAACTCTCTTTAACCAAAACCAAACCAACGCCAGTCACTGAATTAACGTTGGATGAAATGCGTGAAAAAGCCAGTGCTGCCATGCCCGAGTTTTGGGCGCAGCTGGAAACCGATGAACAGGATGAACTGGCGGAAATGTATGCCTACTTCGACTTTAAGCTGGCGCTGTTTCTGATGGGGGCGGGTGAATATTCGTATCTGAAATTCATCGATACACCGCTGGCGAATAGTGCCGGTACCGACTTCTTCAAAAATATCACACCCTTCCCTGAGTGGGATATGGCATTAGGTGAGCCGCTGGAATATGCGCAACAGGAGGGTAATGTTTGGACTCGCCGCTTTGAATATGTCGATATCATTCTGGATTTAGATAACGGTACTGCAACCTATCTCGACCCGGGCTCGCTCGACGCTATGGAAGCGTCAGCTGAATAGAAACGTCACAGGGTTTTAAGCAAAAAAAAGAGCAGCCAAGGCTGCTCCAGACTGATGACAAAGCTACCGCAGCTTTCGAGACGGTGAAAAGGTATCACTTAAATGGACGTCGAAAACATGGATGTTTTCGTCGAGCGTATCAGGTGGTCCGGCATTCCGGCGATACTTGCAGCGGTCCATTTAAGTGATACCTTTTCGGCGGCGGGGTTTATCGACAACCGGGAGCAGCCAAGGCTGCTCTTTTTTGTATTCGTGGCTTGCTTATTAGCTGGCCGCCAGTGCGTCAACAGAAACGGTTGCGGTTTCTTTCTTGCTTGGCTCACCAATAGGCAGAACAGTGCGGCCGTGCTGCTCGTTAATCACCTCGGCCATGGCCAGGTAAATAGCGCTGCTGCCGCAAACGATGCCGACCCAGCCAGCAATGTGACCAATCACTTCCGAGTGCGTGAAGTTGTGAATCGCCAATAGGGCAAACAATACGGTCAGGCTGGCAAACACGAATTGCAGTGTTTTGTTGCCTGGCAGAGTGCCGACCCACATGAAGGCGGTGAAGATACCCCACATTGCCAGGTAACAGCCCATGAACTCAGCTGAGCTTGCTTCTGCCAGGCCCATTTTAGGCATGACCAGCAATACCACCAGGCTGATCCAGAAAAATCCGTAAGAGGTGAAGGCTGTCAGGCCGAAAGTGTTGTTCTTGCGGAACTCCAGAATACCGGCAATAACTTGCGCGGTGCCGCCGTAGCAAAGGCCCATGGCCAATACCATCGCGCTGAACGGGAAGAAGCCCGCATTGTGGATATTTAATAAAACAGTGGTCATGCCAAAGCCCATCAATCCTAATGGGGCCGGATTCGCCAGTTGGTCTTTCATGATTGCAATACTCGCCTTGTGAGTGCTGAAAAAGTGCGCGGAATTTACCAGCAGTTTTTTTTCTGTGAAATAGGGCACGCTCGCTTAATTGTATTACAAATGGTAAATTTTTTGTTTACATTGTGAATTTGACCACTTGTGTACAGGCCGCGATACTGTCTAGCGGTAGTGCTGACTGTCACGTTCGTGAGTTATGTTTATGTAAAGAGCGTGTGCTGGCTCCTAAATTTCAACGACGCTCGAAAATTTCAGGGAAGTGACGCGCAAATGAAAAAGATCCTCATTACCGGCCTTTCAGCCTGCCTGTTGGCGGTAAATACAGTGGCCGATGAACAGTTAAATGTAGAGGCCAAGTATCAGCAGCTTATGGAAGGCGTCTGTGCTGAGAACTCAGCACCGGTGCAACGATCCTCCGGCACTAGTGTTTACAGCTGGAAGGATGAAAACGGGCAGGTCCATTTTGGTGACCGCGCACCTCAGAATGTTGATGCCGAGAAGCACGCGCTGGCCGGCCGCAAAGATTACTTCGATGTCAGTGTTTCTTATCCATCAGGGCCGATCGACAGTAATATTGGAGAGGCGCTGGCGATCGGCGGGCGGGCGATTGCCGATTCGATCAGCCGGTTGTTGCCTGCCGGTACGATGGCCAAATCCGAGATTGATATGCAGGTGTTTGGTAGCCGTAATGCGCTGATGAAATTTATGTATGAAGAAACCGGTTCGGCATCCAGTCAGGCAGATGGCTTTTATTTACCCCTTAACAATAAGGTAGCGGTTCTGTATCGGGGGTCCGACAGTTACGCGCAGCAGGTCGCGTTGCATGAATCGACTCATGTCTTCCAGTTTCAGAATATTGGTTTTATGCCCGGCTGGGTCACTGAAGGCATGGCCGAGTACTTTGAAATGCTGGAGGTGAGCGGAAGCGCTAAGCTTGTGCCGGTCAATCAATCGTGGATCGCTTATATTCAAAATCAGGGTCGGCTGATTCCGCTGCAAACCCTGATGACAGCCGACCACAGCGCCTGGCAGGGCTCACAGGCAGGGCAGTTTTATGCCAGTTCCTGGGCGTTGTTTTACTTCATGATGTTGCCGGAGAATCGCGCTATGACTCAGCAGCTACTGGCCGATATGTCGCAGGATAAGTGCGATGAAGTGCCGGACGCTCACTATATGGATATGGTCGATGACCTTTATCGCGGTGGCCTGGAAAAGCTCGAGAACGATTGGGTCACCTGGTTCAATGGTTCGCACCTGACACCCAACTACCATTAAGCCAAAAAAAGCCACCGGGATTGCCGCGGTGGCTTTAGCGTTCATTCATTGTGTTATTCGGCTGCGACCAGCTCGCTGTTGGCGCAACTGATGTGAATGGCACTTTTACCGGTCAGAATTTGCGAGGTGATTGAAGGTACCTGATGCACCCAGCGGTATTTCCAGTATTCCTGCATCTGATCAATCTGCTGGAAAGCCAGCGTTTCTTTCAGCATATCCAGCTGAGCATGCGTACAGGAAATGATGATGCGGTTAAAGGCCAGCGCTTTGCGTTCAATAAGCATCATCAGGGTAATGAATATCTGATCGATCAGGTGGGTCAGGTCGCCCTTCTCAATGATCTGGATATCATCCTTCGACATCTGATGCGTGACCCATTTGTCTTTAGCCAGAGTGCCACCAATGCGGTCGATCAGGCTATCGTGCACAATCTGCTGGTGCGACCAGCTGTTCAGCTCGGTCATCGACATAATGGAATAGGTTACGGTGCGCTGGGAAAGCTTGTCGAACAGCCCTTTTAATTGGGTCAAAGAAACCAGATCTTCAGGGTCTTTGGTTTGCAGCAGCTTTTGCGCCTGCCACATGATCAGGCTGATACCGCCAAACCAGTTACCGGTCTGTACTTCAAAATACCTGATCATGCCGGTTTTACGGTTGTGCTGTTCGTAAAAATTGACGTATTGGGTTTTCTGAACAACCTGCGCCTTGAGTATTTCCCGGTGCATTTCCGGAAACATATCCTCACGCGGAGCGAAGATGTAGGTGGCGTCGTTTTCGATGGATTGCTCAGCAATGAAATCGGCCCACTTGTGCTCCGGTTCAGCAACAATATGAGAGTACTGATCGCTGGAGCTGCTGCTTAATGCAAAGGACTCGCGCGCTTCGTACTCAAAAGGGTCGGTCAGCAGAGCGCCCTCAGACGAAATATCTGCCAGTTTGAAGGCCAGGTTAGGCATATCGGCATTGCCGAAACAGGACAAATAGGATGTGCTGTCGCCCACTAATTTGATCGAGTTAACTTTACTCATGTGATGTGTTCTTATTTTTAGAGTATTTCCACAAACTTATACCAGATTGTTTGCTAATGAAAAGTGGTTTTAAGGCTAAAGTGCTGCTTGTTTGATATAGCGGTTAAAGTGGACCTGAAGGTCGATTTTTTAGAGGCGAGGAGCGACAAAAATGTGCCGCCAGGATCTGTAGGTTCTAGCCGGTTCAAATAATTGTCGGTAATCGAAGGGTACGCGCTATAGTTGCTGTAGCGAATAGCGCGCACGATTGAGGTGCGTTATTAGAACCTTCCGGATAGTTTTAACGCTGCATTTATAGATGTAGTATCGACGTTAAATTCTTCGGCATAGTCATCGGCATTTTTAAAAGCTAATGCTAAATCTAGGGCTACATATTGCCAGTTGTAGCCAATGCCCGCGCCTAAAAGTAAACCACTGGCCTCATACTCTGTGTAAGGGGTCTCAACGGTTTCACTGTAGTAGCCAGGACCAATATAGGCTTTAAACCCTTCACTTTCTAAGCCAGTACCAAAATATGCAATTATTTCGACGCCACTTAATTCAATCTCATCGTACATGTCATGTTCTAAAGAATAGAAGTTTGCCTGAAATGCTACGTTGTCGGTTGGAGCGATAGTGCCTGAAAACCCGAAGCCAGCGAACTCGTCTTCAGTACCGTAATAATCGTCATAGCCTAAAACTTGAGCCGTAGAGGCTATGCCAATACTAAACATTTTAGTGGTGCTTTCTGATTCAGCGGATACAAATGTTGAGGCGGCAAGTAGTGCCGATGCGATAAACGGTTTGGATAAAAACTTCATGCTAATGTCCTTTTAGGTACTGCGAATAGAGAGGTTGACAAGGGTCGACGACCTGCCAACGCCCGAGAATTCTCCATATTAATTACACAATATCAATGACTTATGGCACTAAAATCCATTATGTTCAATGTCGGAAATAAGTTCACTATACCCAGTTGGGTGATGCGGGTCATTTTGATTTGTTTGTGGCAAGGAGCACTTACTGGCCATCTATTGGCATTGGCTTTCAGAAGTGCGAGCTCATTGCAGGTAAATCTTGCTTAATATTCAATCGCAGGTTAGCCATATCCGACACAATCTTTACCTTTAATTGGTGCCGCCCAAACGCTAGAATAGCGCCCCCTCCAACCCGGACAAAATAGGCCAGTTATGGAACTCACTCCCGATCAGGTTGTAGTTGTCAGCAACTCATCCGATAACCCCTTCGCCATCGATGTTGCATATGCAATGGGGCAGTACGACGATATTGCTGATCAGATCAGCATGAAGCAATTTACCAATTCTGAGTTTTGTCCGCGTTTTATTTCAGATGAGCACGATTTCAGCGATATTGGCAACAGCCTGGAGGGTAAGGTTGTCATTATCGTAAGCACCAGCTGTCATACCCAAAGCCGTCAGGAACTGGCGATGGCGAACTTAATCATAGCCCGCTCAGCGAAAGAAAACGGCGCGGTGCATGTGGTTCTGGTTGAGCCCGATTTGTTCTACAGCGCACAGGATCGTGGTGCTCACCCGGATTTGGGTGAAACCCAGTTTGAGCGCGATATCAAAGACATCAAGAAGTTCGATGGCCAGCCGTTTACCGCCAAGCTGTACGCACAAATGTTGAAATTAGCCGGGGTTGACCGGGTACTGACTATTCACAACCACTCTTATTCGGTGCAGAAGATATTCACGCAGGTCTTCGAAGGGCTATTCCACAACATCATCCCTTATGAAATCTACACCCACTATTTGTTGAATTCAGACATTCTGAACTACGGCAATGACGGTGAAGGCCTGGTGTTCTGCGCACCCGATAAAGGCGCGCGCGATTTCGTAAAAGAGATGTTTGACCGCATTGGCCTGCCTAAAGCCAAGTTCATCATGCTGGATAAAGAACGTACGGCCGAACGCAAGGTGGAAATTACCCTGCACAAAGAGAGTGAGCACACCTTTGAAGGGCTGGAAGAGTGCAGCATCGTATTGTTTGATGACATGGTGCGTACCGGCGGAACCGTGGTGAAATCCTGTGAGTTTCTGCAGCAGTTGAATCCGCAGCGCATGGTCTTCGCTGTTTCTCATTTCTATGCCAGTGATGAAGGCCGTGAGCGCATGGCCAGCAACGCGCTGGGTGAAATTCTGACGCTTAATACCCTGCCGACCATTCTGAACCGTGACCAGCAAGGCCGTTTGCGTAAGAAGATGGTGGTATTGAAGGTAGAGAAGTGGATTGCGCAGGAGCTGTGTTCTATTTTGAATATCGCTCAATCGCAGGAGCAGAACCCTTACAAGATTGACATGTCATCGAAGAACCCGCGCTTTAAACGTAAGATCTGGTTTGGTGATCAGCTCACTCAGTTGCGCGAAAACGCGACAGACTAATCAATCTCTAGTCACCTATCGTCACCCATGTGACGCGAAACGCATGGGTTTGTCGGGCGAATGTGCAATTTCCAAGTAGATTTGCACATTTCCCAATCTGCACATTTCACCGTTATAGCTTGCACAAAAAGCGACCGTTATACTGCGGGCCATGGCTATATCACGCAAACTGTTCCTGTCCTTCATGGGCTTAACCCTGATCATCCTTTTGGCTACGTTATCGTTGGCCCGCTGGAGCTTTAATCAGGGGTTTATCAATTATTTCCAGGCGATCGAAGAGCGTCGGCTTGAGTACATCAGTGAAGATCTGATTGATTTCTACCAGCGCAATGACAACTCCTGGGATGCGCTGACGTCTGAAAGAATGTATGAGATCGTATCGGAGTACTCGGCGACGCAAAACGTATTTCCGGCCAATACGGCCAATGATCCGATCATTCCCGATTTTTTCCGCGATAATCTCAGCGGCCGGGGGGGTGGCAGTGGCCCACCAAGACCCTTTATGGATCAGGCACAGATGCGCCAGCAGCCGCCGCCCGATACACCGCCTTCAGCTGTTTATGATGTCGATGGCAGCTTTATTGCCGGGTTTGATTTTGACCAGTCGTTAAAAGGCTCTTTAGAAGTGGCCATGATTGTCGAGGGTGAATTCATTGGCACGGTGAAAAGTATGGGGGTACAGCATACCGACTTTGATCTTGCTGAAGAGTTCTCTGAGCAGCAGTTGCTGACCAGCCTGCTGATTGGTGTATTCAGTCTTTCGTTAGCCATCGGTATGTCTTTGTGGCTGGCCAAACTCTTTTTAAACCCGATGAAGGTTATCGAGAAAGCCATCACCGGGCTTTCGGACGGTGACTACAGCACCCGGCTGAACGATGCGCGTACCGATGAGTTTGGCCGCATGATGCGCGATATCGATCATCTTTCGGTGACGCTCGAACAGAACCGCAGCACCAAGAACCGTTGGTTGGCGGATATTTCACACGAACTAAGAACGCCGCTGACGATTCTTGGTGGCGAGATAGAAATGCTGCAGGAAGGCTTGAAGCCATTCGATGAAACTCAGCTGGAATCGTTGCATCAGGAAACGCAGCGTATGCGTCATCTGGTCGATGATCTTTATCAGCTGTCGCTCTCTGATATTGGTGGTCTGCGCTACAACTTTGAGCCGGTTTCACTGGCCAGGGCTCTGGGTTCAGCTGCCTCGGCGTGCCAGTCAAAAATCCGGGAGAAGGGCCTCAGCCTTGTTGTGAACAGTTCAGACGACGCCATCATCAGAGCCGATGAAAAACGCCTTGAGCAACTGTTTATCAACTTGTTGATTAATGCAGCAGCCTATACCGACGGCCCCGGCAGGATTGTTGTTGATATTGAGTCCGCAGAAGGTGAAGTGGTTGTAAATTTCAACGACACCAAGCCTTCCGTAACGGAAGATGAATGCCAACTGCTGCTTGAGCCATTGTACCGTACCGATATGTCGAGAACCCGCAGAGGGGAGGGCGCAGGTTTGGGCTTAACTATCTGTAAAAACATCGTCGATGCCCACGCCGGCTCCATCAAATTAATGCCATCGAAACTGGGTGGTTTACACGTAGAAATTAAATTTAAAATTGAAGACAAAAGCTTATGACCAACGCATTAAAAGTTCTGATTGTTGAAGATGAACCAAAGATTGTTCAAATACTCGAAACCTATATGGAGCGCGAAGGCTATCAAGTCTCCGTATTAAATGATGGTATTGACGCTGTAGAGGTCATCAAAGAAACCGAGCCGGAATTCGTGATTCTGGATTTGATGCTGCCCAATAAGGACGGCTTCACCATCTGTAAGGAAGTGCGTCAGTTTTCAACGGTGCCAATCATTATGCTCACAGCGCGTGTTGATGAGATTGACCGTTTAATGGGGCTGGAGTTTGGTGCGGACGATTACGTCTGCAAACCCTTCTCGCCGCGGGAAATTCTGGCGCGTATGCGTACCATTATGCGTCGCCTGGAAGCCAGTGTGCAGAAAGAGGAAGAGCTGGCTTATAAAGGGCTGAAGCTTAATGTTGACCGCTTCCAGTGCCAGGTCGACAGCAAAGATGTTGATCTGACTCCGGTAGAGTTCCGCCTGCTGCAAACGCTGGTATCGCGCCCCGGTGTTGTTCATTCCCGTGAGCTGTTGATGAAGGTTTGTTATGTGGATGAGCGCGTGGTGAGTACCCGTACCATCGATAGCCATGTTAAAAACCTGCGCAGCAAACTGGCGAAGGTATTGGATGGTAAAGAGTTACTGCATTCCATTTATGGCGTTGGTTATAAATTGGAATAATAGATAGCTTAGCTGTAGGTCGGGCTTCAGCCCGACAAGTAAACCTCAAATTATTGGCGGAGCCATGCCGTGTTGGCCTAAAGGCCAACCTACAAAAGTGCCGCTCCTGCAGGTCGGGCTTCAGCCCGACAAGTAAACCTCAATTTATGTGCGGAGCCATGCTGTGTTGGCCTAAAGGCCAACCTACAAAAGTGCCGCTCCTGTAGGTGGGGCTTCAGCCCGACAAGTAAGCCTCAAATTATGTGCGGAGCCATGCCGTGTTGGCCTAAAGGCCAACTTATAAAAGTGCCGCTCCTGTAGGTCGGGCTTCAGCCCGACAAGTAAACCTCAAATTATGTGCGGAGCCATGCTGTGTTGGCCTAAAGGCCAACCTACAAAAGCGTCGCTCCTGTAGGTCGGGCTTCAGCCCGACATGTAAGCCTCAAATTATGTGCGGAGCCATGCTGTGTTGGCCTAAAGGCCAACCTACAAACGTGCCGCTCCTGTAGGTTGGGCTTCAGCCCGACAAGTAAACCTCAAATTATGTGCGGAGCCATGCTGTGTTGGCCTAAAGGCCAACCTACAAACGTGCCGCTCCTGTAGGTCGGGCTTCAGCCCGACAAGTAAACCTCAATTTATGTGCGGAGCCATGCTGTGTTGGCCTAAAGGCCAACCTACAAACGTGCCGCTCCTGTAGGTCGGGCTTCAGCCCGACATGTAAGCTTCAATTTATTGGCGGAGCCATGCCGTGTTGGCCTAAAGGCCAACCTACAAAAGCGTCGCTCCTGTAGGTCGGGCTTCAGCCCGACAAGTAAGCTTCAATTTATTGGCTGAGCCACGCCGTGTTGGCCTAAAGGCCAACCTACAAAAGCGCCGCTCCTGTAGGTCGGGCTTCAGCCCGACAACTCAGCCTCAAGCTGCATCGGCAAAAGTTTTCCTTTGGTTAACTGCTCTGCTTCAAATCTTTCTGAATCTGTAAAAATCCGGATAATCATTTCCGGTTTCTTTTATTTTTAATACGAAGATATCTGAACCAAAGTGTGGAATTTTAGTGCGATAGTTCTGCGTAATTTCTGCGTTCTTTTTATACCTTTTCCTTTGCTAATTTCGATTAAAGAAATTTCCTATTTAGTCGCTCGTGCCAACTAATTAAAACTGCGCGCATTCTCCTTTGCTTTTGCACGATTGAATCCGTTTCTGCATCTATTGTCAGTACCGAATAGGCATTTTTTCAGCGGTGTGGAAGCATTTTAACCTCCAGTCTTTTCCGGTTGGAAACTGGCTTTCAAACACCTTGTCGTTGGAACAGCTTTTGCGATGACGTTCCGGCCGAAGGCGTAAAACCATTTTTAACTAGCATGGCCTGGCTATTTAAAAGAAGGACGCCAATAACGTTACTTTAACGAGGAAATAAAAATGGTAGATTCAATAAGTTCCACCATGATGATGCCGATGCTGTCATCATCCAACAGCCGCTCATCGGATACAGCCTCTTCACTGAGCGATGAGCAGACCACAACACTAACCGATATTTTGTCGAGCTTTGATTCTGAAGCGCTCACCGAGGCGGATGCGCAGGAAATTGTTACCGCGCTGTCTGAAGCCGGCATTGAGCCCGGAGCGGGCCTGGAAGAGGCAATGTCAGAAGCAGGCTTTGATGCCCGAGCTGTTGGCGACATGGCTGGCGTCGGTGAAACCGGAGCGCTGGCCGCCAGCGAAGGTGCAGAAGAGGGTTCGCGACCACCACCGCCACCACCACAGAGCAGCTCAACCGAGTCCGATGACGTTGCCAGCTATATGGCCGACCTGATTTCCGAAACGTTGAGTACCAGCGAGAGCAGTGAGCTGACTCAAGAGGAAATGCAGGAGATACAGGCGCTGGTCGCAGAAGAGTTTGGCCTGGAAGAAGGCGACTCGATGATTGATATTACTGTTTGATCGTGGTGGGTTGTATAAGAAGCAGCCAGCCGGCTGCTTTTTTTATGGTTTCAACACTCTGATACCAATTCTTACGCCGGTTAATGGGTTACAGCCCTGAATCCTGCTTTTTTTTAGTCGGTTTACTTCTATAGTGGTACGGAAAGGCCCTGCTTTTGTGAATATTATTCCCGCATTAAAAATTATTAATTACTCGACTAAGGGAAACTTATGAATATCGTCATTGTAGGTGGAGGCGCCGGCGGGCTGGAACTGGCAACTAAGCTGGGGAACAAGCTCGGAAAGCGCAAAAAAGCCACCGTTACGCTAGTAGACCGCAATACCACCCACCTTTGGAAGCCGCTGCTGCACGAAGTGGCCAGTGGCAGTCTGGATATGGGGGTTGATTCGCTCAGCTACCGCGCCCATGCCTACCACAATCACTTTAAGTTCCGTATCGGGTCACTCGATGGTCTCGACCGTGAAGAAAAGCGCATCTCACTGGCGCCGCTGTTCGATGAAGACGGTAACGAGGTATTACCGGCACGCACCCTGGACTACGACATTCTGGTGCTGGCACTGGGCAGTGTTACCAACGATTTTGGTACGCCGGGCGTGCGCGATAACTCGATCTTCCTGGATGCCTCGCCGCAGGCAGAATTGTTCCATAAGAAGCTGTTAAACGGCCTGCTGAAGCTGAACCGAAAGGCCATGACCGAAACCGATGCCGTCTATCGCATCGCTATCGTCGGTGGTGGCGCTACCGGGGTTGAGCTTTCCGCAGAGTTACACAATACCTTCAACACCATGAAGGCGTATGGGCTCAGCGAACTGAAATCTGAGCAGCTGAAGATTACGTTGATTGAAGCCGGCCCGCGGATTTTACCGGCGCTTCCGGAGCGTATTTCCGGCTCGGCGCACAAAGAGCTGGTTGAATTGGGCGTCGATGTCCGTACCAACACACTGGTCGCAAAGGCCAATCCGGGTGAGTTTGTCACCAAGGATGAGCAGGCGATTTCGGCGGATATTCTGGTGTGGGCTGCAGGCATCAAGGTGCCGGACGCACTGGCGCAGATTTCAGATCTGGAAACCAACCGTATCAATCAGTGGGTGGTCAAGCCGACGCTGCAAACCACAATTGATGACAACATTTATGCGCTGGGTGATTGCTGTGCCTGCCCGCTGGGTACTGAAGGCAAAACGGTTCCGCCGCGTGCCCAGTCTGCGCACCAGATGGCCAGTCACATCTATAAGAACATTCTGAAGCAGATGGAAGGTGAGGCAGAGTTAAAAGATTATGTCTATACCGATTACGGTTCGCTGGTGAACCTGAGCCGCTATTCCACGGTGGGCAGCCTGATGGGGAACCTGACCAAGGGCAGCATGATGATTGAAGGCCGTATGGCCCGGTTGATGTATGTCTCTTTGTACCGAATGCATCAGTTGGCGTTGCACGGGGTACTGCGCACCGGTCTGCGTATGGTGAATGACAGCATCAATAAAGTGCTGCGACCTCGTCTAAAACTTCATTAATAGCCGGCTCATTTTATCTATTAGGTCGCAACCTTCACTAAACCAGGGTTGCGACCGTTCTCTTCTCTTAGCTGCTTTTAGCTGCTTTGTCAGTGAAAATTTACTTCTCAAATCATAATGGGTATGAATATCGTTCTCGCTAATCTGTAATAAAGTTTCAGATTAACGGGTCAGTATAAAACATACTCTGTGCAATCGAGTAGTTTACTTTCAGGATGGTCACTTTTACCCGTCCGGGCTGCAAAGTGGTTTCCTTGGGTAGCTAATTTCCACGCTTGCAACCTCCCTTTCTATCCGTGCAATCTTCTGCGCGTGCGTTTCAGGGTAAATTATTGGCGTCTGATTTCAGGTGTGAGAACCGACCGGCCAGACACAAACGAAGCGTCACAAAAAGAAGAACTGACGTTCAGGTATAGGTATTTTCAGTCATGTTATTCCGCGATTTTAATCCGGCGGAAAGCGTGTTCATGGCTCCTCCCCCGGACCCAAATCAAAACGTCTTTATGTATGAATATATCTGCACATAAAAGAATTCGAGGACTACTCTATGATTAAGACCACGCCTTCAGTGTGCCCGTACTGCGGCACCGGCTGCGGAATAGGATTAAGGAGTGACGGCGACAAGGTAATAGGTGTTGAACCTATCAGCAGCCACCCAATCAGCAAAGGACGTCTTTGTTCAAAGGGCTGGAGTGCAGCGTTTGCAACCGGCCATGAAAACCGGGTAACCAGCCCGATGATCCGGGAAGGGGAAGGCTTCCGCAAAGCCAGCTGGGACGAAGCCTTAACGCTGATTCACGAAAAATTCAGTTACCACCGCGATCACCATGGCCCGGAAACCGTCGGCATGATCAGTTGTGCCCGCGCTACCAACGAAGATAACTACGCCATTCAGAAGTTTGCGCGCACCGTTTTAAAAACCAACAACATCGACCATTGTGCGCGCATCTGTCACAGCCCGTCAGTGGCCGGCCTGCAGCAGACGCTGGGTTCCGGCGCAATGACCAACTCCATTGCCGATGTCGGTAAGGCCGACGTGATTGTGGTGTTTGGCTGCGACCCAACCGAAAGCCATTCGATTATTGGCAGTGACATTATGAAGGCGAAAGAAGCCGGCGCACTGCTGATGGTGGTCGACCCGCGCCGTACCCGTCTGGCGGAAATAGCCGATGTTCACCTGCAGTTGCGTTTGGGGACCAACGTGGCGTTGCTCAACGGCTTGGTGAACATCATTCTGGAGCGTGGCTGGGAAGATAAAGCCTTTGTTGCTGAGCGTGTTGATGATCTCGATGTCATGCGAAAAGCCATTGCGGAATATACCCCGGAGCGTGTTGAAGAGATTACCGGTGTGCCGGTGGACCAGCAGATTCAGTTTGCCCGCCTGTACAGTCATGCGCGTGCCGCTTTCCTCGCCTACGGCATGGGCGTTACCCAGTACGTCAGCGGTACCAACAATGTTATGTCGATCTCTAACCTGGCATTAATTTGCGGTCATGTTGGTAAGCAGGGCGCCGGTATTAACCCGCTGCGTGGCCAGAATAACGTTCAGGGTGCCTGCGATATGGGC
This sequence comes from Reinekea marinisedimentorum, assembly GCF_004341165.1. GTDB lineage: Bacteria > Pseudomonadota > Gammaproteobacteria > Pseudomonadales > Natronospirillaceae > Reinekea > Reinekea marinisedimentorum. The sequence continues at coordinate 45,700 of NZ_SLZR01000015.1, read as the reverse complement.
TGCCTGCCGTGCCAGTACCCGGGTTATCAACAGGCCAATGATCCGGCCGTGCGGGATAAGTTCGCTAAAGCCTGGGGTACCACCGTTGGCCAGATTCCGGGCATGACCTCACTGGGCATGAACGAAGCCATGCTCGACGATGCCTTCCATGCGCTGATGATCTTTGGTGAAGACCCGGTGCTGACCGATCCGGATCAGAATCAGGTGACCAAGGCGTTGAAGAAGCTCGATTGCCTGGTGGTGGTTGAGATGGTGATGACCGAAACCGCGCAATTGGCCGATGTTGTTCTGCCTGCCGCCTGTTTTGCTGAAAAGAACGGCACCTTCGCCAGTTGCGAACGCCGCGTTCAGCGCGTGCGCAAAGCGGTGAACCCGCCGGGTGAGTGTAAGAGCGACTGGCAGACCATTGCCATGATGGCTGAAAAGTTCGGCGCAAAGGGTTTTGGCTGGGCCAATTCTGAAGAGGTGTTTAACGAGATCGTCTCGGTTACGCCTATCTATTCGCACATGAGCTACCCGCGCCTGGATGAATCACGCGGCCTGCAATGGCCCTGCAATACTCATCATCCGGACGGTTCGCCCGTGCTGCATGAGCGCAGCTTCCCGATCGGTAAGGCGCGACTGATTCCGGTGCATAACCTGCCCACGGCCGAGCAGCCGGATGTTGAATACCCTTATTACCTCACGACGATTCGTCTGCACTTCCATTATGGCTGTGGTTCCATGACCCGTAAGTCTCCGTTGCTGGAACGCGAATCGCCTAAAGGGCTGCTGTTTATGAACCCGCGCGATGCCAACAACCAGAAGCTGTTTAACCATGCGCCGGTGGGTGTGCGTTCGCGTCGCGGTTACATCGAAACCCGCGTGGTGGTGACCGATCAGGTACCGCCGGGCCTGCTCAGTATTCCGTATCACTTCTTCGATACGCCATCGAACCAGCTCACCAACGACGCGCAGGATCCGGTCACCCGTATGCCGGAACTGAAAGCCTGTGCCGTTCGTGTTGAGCCATTAGCGCGTGATGCCGAGCCGAAATCGATTCACACCCTGCGGGCTTTGCATGAAGCTGAACTAGCGGAATAACCGGAACTTAAATGTAGGAAACGAATAATTATGAACGTATATGAATTAGATCGGATTGAGCATTTAAGGGATTGGCTGGCGCTCAGTCATCAGGTTTATCAGGCGGTTGAAAACGACCTGGGTAACTGCAACTGGCAGCCGATTGAGCATGGCGAGGTGGTTAAATTTAAGCCGAATGTGCGGCCGCTGGTGTCGCCAAAAAGCCTGTTCTTTTCAGAGCAGGAAAACATGTTTGTGTTCGATGGTGAAAAATTCAGGGAAACGCTGCCCGAGCATGGGCCTCGGGTTATCTTTGGGGTATCCGCCTGTGATCTGACCGCTATTTCCTATCAGGATAAGCACTTCAGAAAAGACCCTTACTACCAGGCACGACGTCAGCAAACCTTATTGGTCGGCATCGATTGTACAAAGCCTTGTGACGGGGGCTTCTGTCGCAGTGTCGATGCCGGGCCGCATGTGAAGGATGAAATCGCAGATTTGATCCTGACGCCAATGCCGTCGATCGGCGGTGAAAATACCGGCTGGTGGCTGATCTGCTCCAGTGATGCCGGGCGTGCTGCAGTCTCCGGTATGGATCTGCGCCGTGCAGATAGCAGCTGGAGCTCGTGGCGTGAAATGAACCGTCGCCACACCGAAGCCGAATTCAAAAGTGACGTACACATCATCAATGGCATACAGCGCATCAACGCGCGGGCGGTGCCGGATGAGCTGTGGGAGCGTCTGGCGCATCAGTGCATCAGTTGCTCCGGCTGCAGTCAGCTGTGTCCAACCTGCAGTTGTTACGCCACCCGTGACGTAGCGGAAGACACCAACATGGTGCGTCAGCGCGTCTGGGATTCCTGCCTGATGGTTGGCTTCCAGAAAGAGGCCAGCGGTGCCAACCCAGCGGCCGAGGCCGGGCGCAGAATGTATCGCTACTGGTATCACAAATTCTCAGAAGATTACGTTGCACAGATGGGTCGTTATGGCTGTGTGGGTTGCGGTCGTTGTGAATCGACCTGCCCGGGTTCTGTTGGCGTACATTCCATTATGGAGAAGATTTCCAATGCTTGATTTAACACCTCAATCTATCCGTCTGGTCGAGCGCTATGAAGACGGAACCGACATTGACCACTTTACCTTTGAGCCGGTGGATAAAAGCAAAGGCCTGCCTGAGTTTGCCGACCCGGCTAAGGTTGAGCCCGGTCAGTTTTTCATGCTGTCTATTCCCGGTTACGGTGAGGCGGCCTTTACCTATGCGGGTATGCCCGATGACCAAGGGCGCTTCATAGCCCTGATCCGTCGCATTGGCAGCCTCACTGAAGCCCTGTTTCAGATGAAGGCGGGCGACACTCTCGGTGCTCGCGGCCCGTTTGGTAAGGGCTGGCCGGATTTAAACGGCAATAAAGTATTGGTTATCGCCGGAGGCTGTGGCCTTGCGCCGGTCGCGGCTAAGATCGATGCCTTAATCGCTGCCGGTTCCGACCCGGTGGTGTATTTCAGCGCCCGTAATGAAGCCATGCTGGTGATGCGCGAAGAGCGTTCACGCTGGCATAAGCAATGTAAGGTGTATGAGGCGGTCGATGACATCGACAGCGCTAAAGGCAGTTATATGCACGGCCGTAAACTGCCGGATAACCTCAAGCAGATTGAAGCTGAGCAGGGCAAGTTCGACCACATTATCACCTGCGGACCGGAAGGCATGATGGAAGCAGTTTGTCGAATCGTCACCGAAGCCGGGCACCCGGCCGATCATTTATGGCTCTCGCTGGAGCGCCGTATGCATTGTGGTGTTGGCCTGTGTGGCCACTGTTATGTGGCGAACCACCTGGTCTGCGAAGATGGCCCGACCTATCGATGGGATCAACTAGGGGAATTAGTTGTGAAAGAGCGGGCGATTAAGCCGCCTGCTGAGCAAGTCGATATGGCCGTTAATGCGGGAAGTTGTTGCCGGGGGTAGTCAACAGTTCTCTGTATTTGCCTTATAAGAGCCGCACCGGGTGCGGCTCTTTTTTTGTCGGATCGAAGGCTTTTTACTGCAAACCACGCCAGATTTTTGCTGTTTTGTACACAAATGTGAAAAAAAACGGCAGTATTTCCGTCTAATGGTGATCGAATAAGTTGTGTTGAAGGTCATCTTATCTAATATTACGGGCAGATATTACAGGACGTTTATTGGAGACAAGGTGATTTTTGATCTGTTGGCCTCATTGCAGGGCTACCAGCTGACATTGTTTATGATGATGTTGGTTGTGTTTGTTATCACATTGTTTGGCTCATTGATGCTTTCCCTGCTCGATGAGCGCGTATGGAATGTGGACCGAACCCGGCTGGTGCAATCCCGCTATGCGATGCTGACGGCTTTTCTCGGTTTTTCTGTCATTTCCTGTAATTCCTTTTTACCCGAATCCTGGCATATACCCGTGCGGGTGTTGGCGAACTGCCTGTTTGTATCCTTTGTTTACCTGGTGATGGAGTGTAACTTCTCAGATGACCGGGCCGTTCTGAAGAAGGCACGTCAGGTATTCGTAATCGTTATTGTTCTTCAGGGGTTACTGCAGCTGACCGTATGGAACGCGCCGGAGCATATGCTTGAGCGGGCCATGATGGTACACGGCTCTATTCTGGCGTTAACAGCAATTTCAGTCTCTACCGGCCTTATGCGCCGAAAGCAGATGAACAGAATTGATAAGTCTTATGTGTCCATTCAGGTCGTGTTCCTGATCCTCTTTGTTGCCCACACTGTTAATTTTTTGTCAACCGAGGCGGTAGAAATGCTGTCTGTTTCGGCGCTGATGCTGATCACCATTCTGCTGGTGGGTCACCTTTTTACCTCGGTGTCGTCGATAACCTACCAGTCGCTGAGAAAGGTTGAGGAGCTTTCCGAAACCGACTGGCTGACGGGCATGAAAAACCGCCGCTATTTCTTTGAAAACGTTGAAAAGATAATGTCTCTGGCGCAACGCAATTCGTCCAGTTGCGCGCTGGCTCTGTTTGATCTGGATAACTTTAAGCAGCTGAACGACACCTATGGGCATTGTGTGGGCGATAAGGCCCTGGTGCGGTTTGCTGAAACGCTGAGAAAGGCGATTCGTAAACATAACCTGCAGGTACGCTGGGGCGGCGAAGAGTTTCTGGTGTTTTTCCCTATGGCCAGCTCATCAGAGGCACAACATGCGGTTGACCGGGTTTTGGAATTAACCCGTAATATCGAGATAGAGGTGAACGGTGAACTCATTCAAATAACCGCCAGTGCCGGGGTTGCAACGCTGAGCCGGTTTGAACACCTGTCGCAGGCCATTGCCCACGCCGATAGCGCACTCTATAAAGCCAAGGATTTGGGTAAAGATCAGGTTCACACGGTTGAAACCTGCTATAGCTGAGCGCCCCATTATTGGTTAAAATTGCAGCACTTCTTCTTTCTCGCCACCTGAGGGTAAACGCCAACATGAATAACTAATGACCGGTTTTCCAGATCTTACATTCTTTTTTTGGAAACTCGGGGTTAGTGGGCGTTGCTTACATGCTTTACTGTTCTCTCTTTTAAAACCTTTTATGCTCAATCTGTAACGCTCTTTGCTCTCTGTTAGCACCCGGTTTCCGCCTGTTTTGGAGGAAGCAAATGACCGTACTCACAGCAAACCAACTTTCTTTTCAGCTCAGCAGTGGCGATTGGCTGTTCAAAGATCTCAGTTTTACCCTCAGCAGCCCGGTATCCGCGTTAATTGGCCGTAATGGGTCGGGTAAATCGGTTTTACTCTCACTGTTGACCGAAGAGTTATCACCGGCCGCCGGCACTATTGATTGCACTGCAAAAATTGCCTGCTTTAAACAGATGCCGCAGCAAAGCCAGGCATCGGATATGACAATTGCGGGCTTGCTGGGCATTGAGCAAAAGCTCAACGCGTTGCGGCAGATCGAGGCGGGCAGTGCCGCGCCAGAGTACTTTAGCCTGCTTCAGGATGACTGGCTGGTGGAGCAAGGTGCAAACCAGCTGCTTAATGATCTGGGCATTCGCCTGGCCCTTAACGACCCTTGCAGTCGGCTCAGTGGCGGGCAGCTGACGCTGCTGCGCCTGTACCGGTTGTTTCAGTCGGATGCCGGACTTCTGTTGCTGGATGAACCCTCTAACCATTTGGATGCAAAAGCCCGGCAGTGGCTGCTAGAGCAGATCAGGGCCTTTCGTGGCCATATTCTGCTGGTCAGTCACGACCGCTCTTTACTGCGCCATGTTGATACTATTTTCAGCTTGAACAGCCTGGGGCTTTGCCGTTTTGAAGGCGGTTATGATGCCTATGCCGAGCATTCGGCTCAGCAGCAGGCGGCACTGGAGCGCAGGATTGATCACCATAAAAAGGAGCAGAAGCGCATTCTGCGACAGCAGCAACAGGCACGCGAACGCACACAGCAGCGAGTCTCTCAGGGTGTTGCGCAGAGAAAAACAGGCGGTCAGGCGAAAATACTGTTGGATGCCAAAAAGGAATCGGCAACCCAGAATATGGCAGCGCAAAAGACGCAGCATTCCAGACAGCTGGCGGAAAACAGCGAAGCATTAAAGTCGGCCAAACAGCAGTATGAAGTGATCAAGCCGCAAGCTATTTATCTGCAGGATGCCAGTAGCAATAAGCAACCACTGATGCTGAGGCTCAATCAGCTGGTGTTGCACCGGGTGAACAACCGACCGCTGTCGCTGGCGGTGTTTCAGCAACAGCAGGTGCGCATCAGTGGCGGCAATGGCAGCGGCAAGTCGACCTTGCTTAAGGCCATTCATGGTGAGTCGGTGTCTTTCGATGGCGATATCGAATTCCGTTGCCAGACGGTTTACCTGGATCAGCACTTCAGCCTGCTACCGGGCGCATCGACTCTGCTCGATTGTCTTGTGGATAATTGTATCGGCCTGTCTGCGGAGCTGGCCAGAACGCTGCTGGCTGGCATTGGCTTTCGTCGTGAAACCGTTCACCGCAACGTGGCGTGTTTAAGTGGCGGCGAAAAAATGAAGCTGGCCATGCTGCTGGTCAGTCACATGGCTGACTCGCCACTGCTGTTATTGGATGAGCCGGATAACCACCTGGATATAGAGTCGAAAATGGTGTTGGCCACGGCACTGAAGGCCTATCGGGGTGCGTTCTTGTTGGTCTCGCACGATGAAGACTTCATCGCCCAGGCCGGCATCACGCACACCCTCAGTATGGCTGGTGAGTAGGGTTAGTCCTGGCGGATTCTGGCGACCAGAAAATCGACAGCGGCTTTGATCTTGGCCTGCTGGTAGCGCTGCTTCTGGTAAAGCAGGTAGATGTGGCCGCTTTCTTTGGTCGCGGCAACGTAAACCTGAGGGGTCATGGTCAGTTCAACCAGCGCGCCCTGCTGCACCATTTGCGCGGTAAACCAGCGGGGCGCCATCAGCAGGCCACGGCCATCGACGGCCTGTTTCAGCAGCCATTGGCCGTTATTGGAAATGACGGTCGGTTGAGCGCTGACGTTTTGCCAGTGGTCATCATCGTGTACCAGCCAGGATTGAACGCCGCCGGGTGTTCTGAAAAACAGACCATTGTGGCGAGGCAGCTCTTCAGCCTTCACCGGCACACCCCGTTGCCGAAGATAACCGGGCGAGGCAAACAGGTAAAACTGATTGCTGAACAGCTTGATCGCCATAATCCGTTCATTCGGGGCGTAGCCGCCACGCAGGGCAATATCGGCTTCATCGCGGTTAAAGGCAGCCAGCTGGTCGCTGAGGGTGACATCAAGCACCACCTGTGGATAACGCTCCTTAAACTCTTCCAACAGCGGTAACAGCGTGCTTTCACCGAAGCTCACCAGCGAGCTGATGCGCAGTAAACCCTTGGGTTCGGTGTTGTGGCTTCTTGCAGATTCGTTGGCGTCTTCCAGCTGAGTCAGAATATCTTTCGCCTGCTGGTAATACTGTTGGCCTACGTCGGTGAGCTTCACTACGCGGGTTGTTCGGTGCAGCAGGTTGGCTCCCAGGTGAGATTCCAGATCAGAAACGCGGCGCGAAAGCGATGAGGGCGGCACGTTGAAGTAATTAGCCGCCAACGTGAAGCTGCCGGTTTCGGCCACCTTCAGGAAGTATTTCAGGGCTCTGAGTTCGTCCATAGCGTCTACTTTTGTTTTAAAAGCAATAAAGAAACCCAGATTGTGCTCTATATCTAGCTGAAAGTCTTCGTAATACTGTGTTCACTTTCTGAATAAACAGATATGGAGAACAACGATGTCTACCTATACCGCTATTAATCTGATTGCCCGCCCTGGTTCTAACCCTATTGGCCCGGATCTGTTTGAAGTTGTTAGCAAAGAGATCCCACAAGCCGGTGCCGGCGAAATTCTTATCCGCCAGACGCATATGTCACTCGACCCGGCCATGATCGGCTGGATGAGCCCGGATACTGAAAGCTACATTCCGCCGGTAGAGTTGGGTGCGGTAATGCGCTCCAGCGGCCTGGGTGAAGTGGTTGAGTCTAACCACCCGGATTTCAGCGTTGGCGACCGTGTCATGGGTATGTTCGGCTGGCAGGAATACGCCCTCAGCAACGGCCAGGGTGTGAATAAGATTGATGCCAGCCTGCCGGCGGATATGGTGCTGTCTGTGTTTGCGCTGCCGGGCTTAACGGCGACCCAGGGACTGCTGGAAATTGGCAAGCCTAAAGCCGGTGAAACATTGATTGTAACCGGTGCAGCCGGCTCCGTTGGCTCTATTGTGGGTCAGCTTGCTAAAGCCGAAGGTCTGCGCGTTGTTGGTGTTGCCGGTGGTAAAGAGAAGTGTGACTGGCTGGTAAATGAACTCGGTTTTGATGCGGCGATTGATTACAAAGCCGGTAACCTGGAGCAGCGCCTGGCGGAAGAAACCCCGAACGGCATTGATCTGTTCTTTGAAAATACCGGTGGTGAGATTCAATCACTGATTTTTGAGCGCATGAATGCACACGGGCGTATTGTGGTGTGTGGCCTTATTGCCGATTACACCGCCAGTAAGCCTGCACCGGGACCAAGCTGGATGAATCTGATTAAAAAGCGGTTAACCATTCAGGGTTACACCATGCCGGATCACCTGCATAAAACACCTCAACTGCTGGAAAAACTGACTCCTTACGTACAGGCCGGCAAGATTAAGTATCGTGCGCATGAGCTGGAAGGGTTGGAATCGGCGATGGAAGGTTTGAACTACTTCCTGACCGGCGAAAACAAAGGCAAGCTGCTGGTTAAGCTGTAAGCCTGATTGGCTGGGCTGCGGCCCAGCTACGCCATTGAAATGAAGCGGTGAGGGGAAACCTTCACTGCTTTTTTTTGGTGCGCTGATTCATTCATAACGGACGGCTGCGCAAAGATGAGTCAAAATTTAATTCTTACACTGGTCATATCCGTCAAAAAAACTATTCGGTGAGCGTGCAGTAGACGCAGGTGTTGCCATTGTCAAATTGAAGTTGTTCTGAAAGGCACTGTTTTCGGTGCCTTCCGCGCTGTGGCCTGAGTTTCGGAATCATGCTCGCAGGTTGTTGTTTTTTATAGGTTTGTTTCCCCCATAATTTCAAATTCATGGAACAAACCTTGCTCAAGCCCCCTGTAATACCCACTTACAGGAGCAGTAAATTGAAACGTCTGATCTGGCAATTACCAGCGCTAGCCCTGGTTGCAGTATTGAATGTAGTGAACGCTGCCGACGAATACGTCGCAGATCGCCTTAACCTGTTTACGGAAAATTACGGCAGTTATAACTACAGCATTGATGGCCGCGAGTATGAACACGACGGCGAGAACATTGGCGGCAGCTCGACCGAGTTCATCAAAAAACTCATGGACCATGCCGGCATCCCTTACAAGATGAAGCTTCGCTCCTGGCGCGTTTCCTATGAGCGAGCCTTAACCCGCCCGGACTACGGCGTATTTTCAACCGGCCGAACCGAACTGCGTGAAGACCTGTTTGAATGGGTCGGCCCAATTGCCCGTTACAACTGGATTGTCATGGTGAAAAAGGATAGCCCGCTTCAAATTAACAGCCTGGAAGACATTCGTGGTTTAAAGGTCGGTGGTTATAGAAATGACGCCGTCACGGAGTATGTACAGAACGCAGGCATTGAGGTTTCAGACCTGCCGAATGAGTCAGCAAACCCGCATCTGTTGCAGGATGGCCTGATCGATGTATGGGTGACTTCCGATGTCAGTGCCTGGAGCGTTGCCGAAGCCACCGGTTACACCGAAATTGAAGTGGGTTACGTTTTTAAAACCGTGGATATGTACCTGGCCATGAACAAAGATACCCGGCCGGAATGGCTCGACCAGCTGTATGCCTCTTACGATGCACTGGTTGAGGCAGGCGAACTGGAACTGCCGACTTACGAATAGAATCGGTTGTTTTAAAGACAAGAGGCTTATTATTGTTTTCAAAGCCTGCCGGATGCGGTGCGCAGCACGAGCACTGAAGTTTGCTCTGATTGCGCACCGGTTTCCGGCTTAGCTGTTTAGTAATTCGTATTCATCGTTCGACAAATCGAAGTGGCTAAACAGGCTTTCTTTGGCTGCTTCCTGCAGCGAATCTGAATCATCGAGGGCTACCTCCAATAGACTTAGTTTCAGCTCTGCGCTGCGGTTAATGGTGCCGGCGTTGATCGCGCTGATGATCCGTTGTCGGATGCTAAGCGCTTCGTTGGCGTTTAAATAATTCTGCGCCAGTTCCAGTTTCTGATTGGCACCGGAAAACTTCAGCAGGTTACTGAACAGCTGGTCGCGGTCGTTGTCATCGGTATCTCGGCTGTTGAGCGAATCCTGCAGGCTTGCAACGATTTGGCTCTTTGTTGCCGGGTCAAGCCGGAAAGGGTCTAAAAAATCGACCGCCCGGTTTTTGTGTTCTGCTGTGACCGCCTGATAGGCGGCGATATCGACCAGCGCATTAAAGGTGTTGGGATCGTTGCGTTGATCGGGCTGGGCAGAAACCAAAGCTAAAAACTGGGATTGATGGAACGCATCAGTCTGCCCACTGACATAATAAATAAGCTCCCCGATCCAGGCTTGCTTTTGCTGTTCTGGCAGGCTTTTGATCAGCGACAGAGCGTAGTTGAACTCGATGCTGTGACTTGAAAAGTCCAGCATATAGTCGGCAAGCCGTTGCTGATTTAACTCCGAATACATCAGTAAAGACTGCAGCTCATCCCGATGGCGCTCTAGCACTTCGTAGTCATCACCGCGGTTGGAAGCTTCAGCCAGATAACGGTTCAGCAGAGTGATGATATCGTCGTTCAGGTTAGTTGTGGCCGTCGTTTGTGCAGGCGTCTGTTGATCCCGGCTGACTGTCTGCTCAGGCTCCAGCGGTATAGTGGCCGCGCTGCTTTGAACAGGGGTGATGTTAGCTTCTGTATTACACAGTTCAGCTGCTGGTTGTGCGGTTGTGGTCGTAAACAGCGAAGGTTTGACCGCTGCATCGACGGGGCTTTGTTGTTGGTGTTGGCCGAAGAAATACCCGGCCATGAAAACCAGCGTGCCGATGGCAATGCCACCGATCATTTCTTTAATCATGATTGCCACCTGTTACTGTTGTTGTTTTAAATGGCGTTTAATCGATTCAGGCCGCCAGCACTCTGTGCGAACAGTTCGCGGACATCGCGCGTGTTCCACACCAAGGTTACCAGCTGCCAGTTTGCTTAAGGCCTGTTATTCACCTTCCCAGAACTGAATATTTTTATAACTGATGCTGATTGGGCCGTAACCGTCGGTCAGCTTGTAGGCGCCAATTTTGTAGTAGCCCTCGTCGTCACCGCCGCCCTCAATGTTTTCTTCCCAAAGTATTTCGCCGGTGGAAGAATCTATCAGCCGGCCGTTTTCATAAGAATCATCAACGCCGCCGACATAAGAGCGGACTCGCAGCTTGTACCAGGTGTCCAGCTCAATTTCGACGGTATCAAAGGTACTGTAACTGTTGCTGGCATCGGTGGTGTCACCCTGTACGCCGAACTCCCAATTGCTGCCGTTTTTACGCACCTGATAGATGGCGAATACACCTTCGGAACCGGTTTGATCATCATGGTTTTGGGCGATGCCTATCTTGTCGAAATCGTCACTGTAGTCAGAATTGATTTTGAAATAGACGGTCATGGCCATCAAACCGGAGCGACGTTCGTACTTCCATTCCTGGCGCTGTGTTGTGCTGCTGTCGCTGGTGCTGATGATGAAGGTATAGGTATCCATACTGTTTGTGGCGCCGCTGGTGCTGGGCGTGGTGCCACTGCCGCTTGTATCCTGTGTAGGGCTGTTGCTGTAATCCTGTGTCCAGGTGACATCAGAGAAGCTTCCGGCGAATGCCGCCGAAACCAGGGTGAGACTGCAAGCGAATATCAAACTTCTTCGGGCTAAGAGTGGAAAGGTTTTCATTTGCTGTGAATCCTATTGGTGATTTATTTTTATTGGTTTAGGTCATAACTGACCCGTCAATCACTGTATTAAAGCGGTCGGCAATGCCAAAGCAGATTCGGTAATTTCTTAGAGCCAGTTCGCGTATCGAACGATATCTTTAGAGTAAATAAGGCGTTTTATGCATTGGTAGGATAGCTGCGCTACGGTTGGTAGGCAGAAAAGAGAAGAGCAGCGAATGTTGCCTTTCAGATTGATGACAAAGCTGCCACAATCTTCGAGACGATGAAAAGGTATCGCTTAAATGGACGTCGAAAACATGGATGTTTTCGTCGAGCGTATCAGGTGGTCCGGCATTCCGGCGATACTTGCAGCGGTCCATTTAAGCGATACCTTTTTGTCGTCGGGGTTTATCGACAACCTGAGGGCAGCGCATGCTGCCCTTGTTGTTTTGCGTTATAGCGTTAACTTTTAGCCAACCAGATCAAAACGGTCGGCGTTCATGACTTTGGTCCAGGCGGCGACGAAATCGCGGATGAACTTCTCTTCATTATCCGACTGGCCATACACCTCTGCGTACGCACGCAGAATCGAGTTAGAACCGAACACTAAATCGACACGGCTGGCTGTGTACTTCACGGCACCGGTCTTGCGGTCGCGCAGTTCATAGCTGCCATCTTTGGTTGGGTTCCAGGTGTTGCCCATATCCAGCAGATTCACGAAGAAATCGTTACTCAACACACCGGCACGATCGGTGAATACACCCAATGGGCTGTTGCCGTAGTTGGCACCCAATGCGCGCATACCACCCACCAAAACGGTCATTTCAACGGCGGTTAAGCCCATCAGTTGCGTACGGTCGAGCAGCATTTCTTCTTCACTGACGGTGTAGTCGGCTTTCACCCAGTTACGGTAGCCATCGTGCAGCGGCTCCAGTACCTCAAAGGATTCATTATCCGTCATATCTTCCGTGGCATCGCCGCGGCCCGGTGCAAACGGTACCGTGACATCGTAACCGGCAGCGGTAATGGCTTTTTCCAAAGCGACATTACCGGCCAGAACAATGGTATCGGCAATGCTGGCGCCGGCTTTTTCTGCAATAGGTTCCAGAACATTCAACACCTTCGCCAGACGCTCCGGCTCGTTACCTGCCCAGTTGCGTTGCTGAGAAAGACGAATACGCGCACCGTTGGCACCACCGCGGTTATCCGATTTACGGAAGGTGCGGGCGCTGTCCCAGGCGGTTGCGACCAGCTCACCCACCGACAGGCCGGATTCAGCAATCTGTGCTTTAACAGCATCGACATCGTAACCGGTGTTGCCAGCCGGAACCGGGTCTTGCCAGATCAAATCTTCGCTTGGTACATCCGGGCCGATGTAACGGACTTTTGGCCCCAAATCACGGTGCGTCAGTTTGAACCAGGCGCGAGCGAACACTTCCGAGAAGTACGCCGGGTCTTTCATAAAGCGTTCGGAAATCTTGCGGTATTCCGGGTCCATTTTTAACGCCATGTCGGCATCGGTCATCATTGGGTTGTGGCGGATGGAAGGGTCTTCCACATCAACCGGCTTGTCTTCTTCGGCGATATCAATGGGCTCCCACTGCCAGGCACCGGCCGGGCTCTTCTTCAGTTCCCAGTCGTACTTGAACAGCATTTCAAAGAAGCCGTTATCCCACTTCGTTGGGTGGGTTGTCCATGCGCCTTCCAGACCACTGGAAACGGTATTACGGCCAATGCCACGGGATGTGTGGTTAATCCAACCCAGGCCCTGTTCTGCAATATCGGCACCTTCCGGATCCGGGCCCAGCTCTGCTGCATCGCCATTCCCGTGCGTTTTACCCACGGTGTGGCCGCCGGCGGTTAAGGCCACGGTTTCTTCATCGTTCATCGCCATGCGTTCAAAGGTAACGCGCATGTCCTGAGCGGTTTTCAGTGGATCTGGGTTGCCATCGACACCTTCCGGGTTTACATAGATCAGGCCCATCATCACGGCCGCTAACGGGTTTTCCAGATCGCGATCACCGGAATAACGGCTGCCTTCAACGCCGCTCGGGGCCAGCCATTCTTTTTCAGAACCCCAGTAGGTGTCCTTTTCAGGGTGCCAGATGTCTTCGCGGCCAAAACCGAAGCCAAAGGTTTGTAAACCCATCGATTCATAGGCAACGGTACCGGCATAGGCGATTAAATCAGCCCAGCTCAGCTTGTTGCCGTACTTCTGTTTAATGGGCCATAACAGGCGGCGGGCTTTGTCCAGGTTGACGTTATCCGGCCAGGAATTCAGCGGCGCAAAACGCATGTTGCCGGTACCTGCGCCACCACGGCCATCGGCTGTTCGGTAAGAACCGGCAGAGTGCCATGACATGCGGATCATCAGACCGCCGTAGTGGCCCCAGTCTGCGGGCCACCAGTCTTCGCTGTTGGTCATCAGATCGGTTAAATCTTTTTTCAGGGCGGCGAAATCCAGCTTTTTAACTTCGTCACGGTAGCTGAAGTCCGGGCCCATCGGGTTTGTCTTGCTGTCGTGCTGATGCAAAATGTCCAGGTTGAGCGCTTTTGGCCACCAATCCATAACGGATTCTTCGGTAGAGGTCATTGCACCGTGTGCAATCGGGCATTTGCCGGCTGGTTTATTTGTAGGCTGAGTCATCGTGTTGCTCCTGTTGTATTTTTTAACCAGAGACTGACGGGAGTTAAACCGCCCGTTCAGTGTAGTCAGCTAAAATGAAATTTGTGTTATTGCGTCAGTGCTCTAAGCATCCACGCGGTTTTTTCGTGTACCCGCATGCGGTCTGAAACCAATGATGCGGTCGATTCGTCATCGCCTTGCTGTGCCGTTTTCAGTACGCTGCGCGCGGTCTTAACCACCTGTTCATTGGCTTTGCTGAGGATCACGATCATCTCCTGAGCGCTGGGCACGCCTTCCACCTCTTTCACCGCACTCAGGGTGGCAAACGACCGGTACGTACCCGGCACCGAAACGCCCAGCGTACGAATGCGCTCGGCAATATCGTCGACTGCCGTGGCAAGCTCGGTGTATTGCTCTTCAAACATGAGGTGTAAATCTCGGAACTGTGGGCCAACCACGTTCCAGTGGAAGTTGTGGGTCATCAGGTACAGGGTGTAAGAGTCTGCCAGCAGCCGCTTCAGGCCATCGGCAATGCTGATTCTGTCCTTCTGCTCAATGCCGATATCGATGTCAGTCATTGGAATTCTCCTGCCGTTTAGGCTCGTTCATGTATGCCACACAGTGTCTATTTGGCGCGACTTTAAGTAAAAGGAGATATTTTGAAGTTAATCTTCGGGAAAATTGAATGCAGGCGGCAGGTCCGGGTCGCTGCTACCTTTTTCTAACAGACATGTGCAACGGAGTAGCGAGGACACCCTCTGGTTATGGTATGTTGAACTTCGGCATCAAAGAGCCGCCTGTGTTGAGGCGCAAGCTGCTCTTGCCCCTACTGGTTGAGTAACGGATAAGGAAGCAGCATGAATTTAGACAAGGCGAAAAAGCGAATCGCGAAACAAGTCAACAAAGGCTTCAATGGTTACCCAATGATCACGTTAGCCTACTACGGCAGTTCCAAAGATTGCGCAACGGAGGTTGTCGTTCAGTTTACCATGGCCGAAGGTGAACCTGCGCAGGAGGAACGCTTCTCTTGTGACACCGAGATACGGGAAAGCGAATTGATTCAAACGACGGTGTTGAAGATTATCGAGAGAGCTAACGTCAATTCAGTTATGGAGGTTGAGGGCGTCACAGTTCGTTAGTGGATGAGTGCCCCTACGGTATAGATGAAACGGAATGTTTGTGATTATAAGGACAGCCAAGCGCGAAGACTTAAATCAACTGGCTAAAGAACGTACTCTGGCTTGGGGTTTTGATCGGATAAAGCTAAACCTCGCATAACTGCGCCACAGTCTTCATTGGCAGGAACAGCCGGGTTCTGTGACTGTGAATATTCAGTTTTTGAAAGTCATATTGTGCATAAAAGCTTTCAACACCATCACCCAGGGTGTCCACGATCACAGCAAAGGAAGGCAGGTATTTATTAATCTCGTACGCATGCTCCAGCGCCCTGATCAACATCATCTTGCCTAGCCCCTGCCTCTGAGAATTCTTATGGACTGCAAATTGGGCAATCAACATAACGGGGATAGGGTAAAATGGGAGCCTTTTCGCTAAAGATTTTGGCAGGGCTTCTCGTTTGATTTCTGAGTGAGTCAGTGTGTAATAGCAGCAGGTTTGCGACTCATCTTCACTTGCAGGGAGCAAAATGGTTTTGCTGATCCCAGCCTCCCTATGGCGCACAACATACTCGGTCAAGCTTTTCATACCTTATAGAGCGGCAGCCTTTTCAGCAGAGGCTTTAAGCTCTCCATTTATTCTCATATCTATGCGTGACGTAGCCATTTCATATACCTCAGACTTAAATTACGCGGTGAAGTTAATATACCATTGCTACCTAGTTTGTACGGCATGATCCCGTACATGTGGAGGTGTGGCTGTTCAGAAGGCGATATTTTGACGTTCATCTTAGGGATAATTGAATGACCTCTACGATAGGCTGCATGGCGTTTACAAACAGTGGTCGGCAGTTCAGTATATCTTGCCTGATAAGGGGGCTACGCCAGTTTGAGTGAATGATTTTTAAGGTGCGACAGCTATGGATGGAAAACCTAGTATGAAAATAAGAGCCGCTAACACAGCAGACCTTAATCAATTGGTGGCATTGAACCGCGAAGTGCACGATGTTCATGTAGAAATTGAGCCCTCGCTTTTCTGCAGCGCCAGTGAAGAAGTCTTTAAGAGCTTTTGGTTTTCGAAATTAAAAGATAATGATTCAGTCGTTCTTGTGGCACAGTGGCGGGGTACGGTTGTTGGTTATCTTTTGCTGCGAAAAAGGTTTCGCCAAAAAAACGATCTTATGCAAGAGCGTAAGTGTGCTTTTATCGAGCAGGTCTGTGTGCTTGAAAACCATAGGGGGCAGGGTGTTTTTCAACAGCTATTGGTACGGGCAAAAGAGTTGGCCGTGCAAAGTGGGTTTTCTCGGCTTGAGCTCGATGTATGGTCGAATAATTCCGACGCAAAGAATGCATTTCTTAAATCTGGGTTCATGACATATAACGAAAAAATGAAAGTAGACTTTTAGGTTCTCCGCAATGGGTTATTAGCTAAGCATTGCTTCAGTTATTGCCAAAGTACAGGTGTATACAATGACTATTTTTATTCGGTTAGCTAAATCAGAAGGCGCTCAGGGTTTATCGGATTTGAACTACATGTTTAATAGAGTCAGAGTATCGGCTACGCATGTGGTTAGGTCTTTAGAAAGAAACTTATCTGAAAAAGTCTTTGTGGCTCTGGTTAATGATGAGTTGGCCGGGTTTGCCTGCATCGATGTAAAGCATTCTTTTTGTTATGAGACTGCTGATGCTGAGTTGACAGAGATTTTTGCTATAGATCAATTTCGTGGTTTTGGAGTGGCGACAAGTTTGGTAAATGAAGTAGTGAAATACTGTGTTGTAAATGAATTTGATGAACTCTATTTGCGCACGAGTCCTACCAATGATGCGGCTAATTTGTTATTTATAAACCTTGATTTTAAATTAGGTGAGACGAATGTATATTATGCTTTAAAGTAGAAAAGTTTACTCTTCGTGTGCACCAAAACGCTATTCAATTAAATTTCGTCTTTGTACCAAGGTAATTAGGAGCCTACGTTGAATTTAAATAGATTGATGGATGATCTTGAAGAAATATCTGAGGGGTATGCTCGTAAATTTGGCATTGAACGAACCCCCGATTGGTACATGATGAAGCTTACTGAAGAGTTAGGCGAGTTGATGCAGAGCTATCTGAAATGTGCAGGCAAGGCTCGTTTAGACGGAGAATCAAGCCTCGAACTGAGACAAAGCATGGAAGATGAACTGACGGATGTGATCGGGATGGCATTGCTGACTGCAAGGAGCCAAAGCGTTGATTTAGAGAAAGCATTTAAAAGAAAGTGGTTAAAATATCTGGAATCACCGAGCTCCTTAGATTGATTGGCGTGGATATTGTCCCAAACTGGCTAATACGGGTATCAGTATTTTTTGGGGAAAGTCCCAGCGCCTATGTGCCTTATTCTATGTCTTAGAAAGGAGGATTTTTGATAGTCATAACGCGGCATGGAGAAACGGAATGGAATCAATTGGGTCAATTTCAGGGCTGGAAAGATTCTGCTTTAACCGAAAAAGGGAGGTTTCAGGCAAAATCAGTCGCTTTAGGTGTCAAAGAGCTCGTTCAGAAAACTGAATTTAGAATGGTATCAAGCCCTCTGGGTCGAGCTGTTGAAACATCTTCAATTATTGCGAAGGTGCTTGGTTATCGTGGTGCAGTCGAGTTAAACCCTCTGTTGAAGGAGCATTCCTTCGGAGCGTGGGAAGGGCTAACAAAGCTGGAAGTAAAACTAGATAGAGCCGACGAATGGAATCAAAGGCTGGCTGACAAATGGAACTACATCATTCCAGCGGGTGAAAGTTACTCATGCATTATGTACAGAGCCACTAAATGGTTGAATACATTGGCCAAAGATAGAAGTTTTGTTGTAACAATACACGAAATGATGAGCAAAGTTATACGGGGTGCTTATTTAGGTATTGATCCATGCGAAATGCCAGCACTTAGCCATAAAAATAATGAGATTTTTATTCTTAAAAATGGCGTTCAGTACAAAATGAGCTGCTAAGGCTGTGGAAGTAGACAATTATCTTTCCTCGTCATTCTTAAATAGAGATAAAAATCTATGTACAAAGCAATTGTTTTCGACTTCGGCAACACGCTGGCTCAATCCGCTTCATTAGCTGAAGCACTTAAAGCAGTTGTTGATGTCGATAAAGCCATTGTTATTGGTGAAAGTATTGAGGCTGAGATTGCTGCGCTATATAAACCTGATCAGCAGGAACAACCCGATTGGAAGGTTATTTGGGATCGCTGTTTTGCTGCAGCTGGATTAGCCTTTCAGGAAGAATTAGGGCGGCAGCATTTAGAAAGATTTTGTAGTTTGAATCAGACCTTTCAAGGCATCCCCGAATTGCTTTCAGAGCTAAAGCATAGGGGTATGAAGTTAGGGTTGCTTTCTAACGTCACCGGTCCATATGAGATATTCCAAAAAGACCTTGAACACAGAGGTTTGGCAAAATATTTTGATGCGATTGTCTGGTCGAGTGCGATTGGCTATCGAAAACCCTGCAGTCTTGCGTTTGAAGCCGTATTGGCAAAGCTGGGGGTAGATCCAAAAGAGGCGCTCATGGTGGGTGACTCTGAAATAGCGGATATAGAAGGCGCCGCGAAGGTAGGGATGGCGACTGTCTGGGTTACCAGCCAACCTAATAAACATACCGCAGACTACAGCACTTGCCCGCAGCGGCTGGCTACGGACGTTCTGTCCATCGCGGGTGCAGCTCGCCTGAAATAGCCTATATTGCTTTGCAACTTCCCGAACCCGAACCTGTCTATAAAAGGCTAACCCACAGGAAGCTTCATTACGTTCAAGCGAAAAACTACTGATCACCGCTGTATCTCTGATGCTGTTCTCTCTGGCATCGGCTCATCATGGCTGGCGCTGGACAACCGGCGATAACATTGAGCTCACCGGCATTATTACCGACGTTAAGCTGGGTAATCCTCATGGCGTGTTGAAGGTGCGGGCCGAACAGGAGGTGTGGACGGTGGAAGTGGGTCAGCCATACCGCAATGCGCGGGCAGGCCTTGAAGAGGGTGATTTGGCCGTTGATGTTGAGGTGAAGATTGAAGGTGAGCCTTCTGCCGATATTACCGAGAAGCTGATGAAGGCTGAACGCATCTGGATAGACGGTCAGCTTTACGAACTCTACCCAGAAAGAGATTAAGACCATTTTGGATCATTGGCTGGAGGCGCTTGCCGCAACGCCACTCGCTGAATGGATGCGCTATTCCCGCTGGGGTTATGCGGCCATTAATACTTTGCACGTATTTAGCGTAGCATTGCTGGTTGGCGCAATTGTACCGTTAGATTTAAAGCTGATGGGCTTTTGGCGGCGCCTGAATACTGAATTGATTGCTCAGGTGCTGGTGCCGGTCGCGATTACCGGTTTGCTGGGGGCCATTGCCTCGGGTGTTTTGCTGTTCCTGGCCGGGCCCGCCGACTATGCTGGTTTAAAAATCTTTTTAATCAAAATGCTGCTGATTGTTCTGGCCACGCTAAATGCGCTGAACCTTCATTGGCGTATTGGCTACGCCGGTCGGCAAGGCGCTTTGCGTGTTGCCGGGGCTTTGTCTTTATTGCTGTGGCTGGGTGTGTTGGTGGCAGGCCGGATGATTGCCTACGTTTAAGTTTTTATGAGTGACTAGCCGCCGGTAACTATCTGGCTGAGCGCATAAATGCCATAGCCGAAAGCGGTGCAGAGCAGGGTGCCTGAAAGGGCTATTTTGATCAGAATATCGCGTCGCCCAACGGTGGTGTGATCTTCAAACGGTTGAGTGAACCTTTTTCGGGTGTAAGGAATATTCAGCGCAGGAAGCAGCAATAATGCCCCGCCAATAACCTGTGGCAGCAAATGCCCGTGGTGCTGGCCGGTTTTAATTAATAACAGGCCAACACCCAGCATTAACAGATGGGTTCTGAACCAGGCCATCGACGTTCGTTCAGATTGCAACCCAGCCTTGGTTTGGTTATCGCTCACAGTAAAATGACCAGTGCCAGAATGAAGGTAAAAGCAAGCACCATAATGCTGATCACCTTAAGAAAACTGGTGTACTTCAAGTCTTCCTTTTTCCGCATCGACTCTTCATTCGCGGCCCAGCGCTTATAGGCAAATACCGCCAGCAAGCCGGAACAGGCACAAAGGAACGCAGAAAGCAGACCGCGGATAACCACATTCGCTAAATCGGGCGTGAGCTGGTCAATGGCAATGGCCCCGGCTAACAGTGCCAGGGCGGTGCGAATCCACGCCAGATAGGTTCGTTCATTGGCCAGAGAGAACCGATAATCTGGCGCTTCACCTTTGAGTCGCCAGTTGATTTTGGTTTTTTTGATTTTTTGGGTCATTGAGGTTCATCCAACGCTGTCTTGCTCCGTCTGAGTCTGGGGTGAATGCTGTTGCCGGTTTACATCTCTTTATCCAGGATGAACCGCACCAGCGCCTCGCTGTGGCACTTCAGGGTATCGATCAGTGGAATGGAACAGGAGGCATCCTTCAACAGAATCGGAAATTCCGTGCAGCCGAGAATCACCGCCTGGGCGCCTTGTGCCGTCAGCGAGTCGATAATCTCCAGGAAGATCGCCCGGGTTGGGTCATCAAATACACCGACCGACAGTTTGTTATACAGCAGATCCTGAATTTCAGTTTGCCCGGCAGCTGAGGGCACAAGGGCTTCGATCTGATACGAATCCCGCAGGCGGTCTTTAATGAAACCTTCCGACATCGTGAAGCGCGTACCGATCAGCCCTACCGTATCGAGCCCCTGTTTGCGCAGCTGAGCGCCGGCGGCATCGGCAATGTGCAGTATAGGCGTGGAAAGCGCGGCCTGTACTTGCTCATAAACCTTGTGCGGCGTATTGGCGCACAGGGCAATGCCATCGACGCCAACGCTCTGCAGCTCCAGTGCAGCCTCTGTCACGATATCGGCGATTGCATCCCAGCGGTCAGCCCGCTGCAGATCGTGAATTTGCTTTTGGTTCAGGTTAATTAGCCGAAGCGGCGGGTTGGTGTTGTCACCATAATGGTCATTGATGGCCTGATTGAGCATCGCGTAGTATTCAACGGTAGAGTGCCACGATGTTCCGCCAATAAGCCCCAGTTTTTTCATTTGTAGATCCTAAAAGTATGCATTGTCATGTGGGCGATTGCTCAGGCCGGTCGCTGCTCGATAACCCGAATGACAAAGTTGTCACACAACGCAGTACGCTGCTTCATAGGCTTCCGTTATAAATCCAGCAAATGAAACGTATTCAGAGCCTGCTGACAGGCTTGAGGATAGGAAGCGATGAAAAAGATAACCAATAGCTTGGTTCATTGCCAGTTTAAGTATAAGAGCGGCATTGGAGCCAACGGTCACGCAACAGAACCCTACGTAACCGGCACAGCAAGCGTACCCACGGAGCCGGCCACTCTGTGATCGCAGCGCGGCAGACTCCGTGTTTTGTTCGGTTATTGGCTTATTGCTTTACAAAGACCCGTTCAAAATTTAAGGCGTTCGGCCGGAGTTCCGCACTAGAGGCGTCATTGATGCCAGAGTCATCACCGACATAAAGCGCGGTGCCGTCGATGTAATAAATAGTGTATTCATCGATGTCAAATTCAGCGCCATTGTATATTTCAATGTGAGTGTCTATCTCTGTTGCCTGCAAACCACCGCTGGTGGTGACATCACTGCCTAAACTAAAATAACCGCTGGATGTCGGGTTGGGTGCATAATCAAAGGAAGTCAAGCAAGATGAGTCAGTGTAATTCTGAATGCTGGAACTGAATGTACTGCCGGTAAACTCCAGCGCAACAATATCGTAGAGCGTTTCCGGGTCTTCCTGATCCACAGCGCTGCAGGATTTTAGCCATGAGCCTTCCAGTTCTGTGGTGGATGGAGTGTTATTTTCGACGGTTGAGGGTACAGCCTCATCAACGGTGCTGCCGCCCTCACTGCCACAACCGGAAATCAATACTGCTGAAGCCAAAAAGCTAATGAATTTATTGTTCATACTCTGTCCTTTGAGATTAATAATTTTTTTAAAAACTCTCTGCAATCCTGATCACTTACCTGTGTCACCATGCACCCAGACGAATCAGGCCGTGCCTGACTTTTCAGAAGGGCAGTCGCTGTTTGTCTCTGGGTTAAAACGGCAGTACAGGGGCCAGTTGTCTGGGTTGATGGGCAAAAAAGCCTGCACGGGTTAGCGTGCTAGAGAAAACTGGAAAGCAGGTGCACAGCCGGGTTGGTTATCTCCGGCTGCGTAAGAAAAATTATACACTACTTGTGAATTGATTCATCTACGTGGTTATTCTATGTGTATATTTTCAGAGTTAGAGGGTGAGCTGCCCAACAAACAGTTTGTTGGGTGTCGTCAGCCATGGTCGATGCGCTTACCGGTCTCCACATCAAACAGGTGCAAATGTTTAGGCTCAAACACAACCCCCAATTGATCTTCACTGTGCTGATCAAAGTGTGGCAGGTTCAGGGTGCAATCGGTGCCGGCAATTTTACCGTGCAGCAGTTGGCTGGTGCCCAGTTCTTCCGAGAGGCCGGTTTCAAAATTCAGTAGCGGCCGCTGGCCGTTCTGTGTCAGTGCTAAATGCTCGGGGCGAATACCCACAGTGACGTTGCGGCCCGGTTCAACCCGGTTTGCCATTTCGGCAGGCAATTGAATGGTCTGGCCGTCATTCAGTGTCATTTCGTTGGCCGATGTGACGCGGGCTTCAAACAGGTTCATGGCCGGTGCGCCCAGGAAGGTCGCGACAAAAATATTCGCTGGTTGATGGTAAACCTCTTTGGGTGTCCCCACCTGTTGAATCTCACCCTGATTCAGTACCACCAGTCGGTCGGCCAGCGTCATGGCTTCGACCTGATCGTGGGTTACAAATACCGAGGTGGTTTTCAGCTTGCGTTGCAGCTGTTTAATCTCTAAACGCATTTCGGCGCGCAGGCGGGCATCCAGATTGGAAAGCGGCTCATCAAACAAAAACAGTTTGGGGCTGCGTACCATGGCTCGGCCCATCGCCACACGCTGGCGTTGCCCGCCGGAAAGCTGGCTGGGTTTGCGTTCCAGGTAATCTGTCAGCTGCAGCATTTTTGCGGCTTCGGTGACTTTGCTGTTGATCTCTTCTTTGCTGACGCCCCGGTTTTTCAGCCCGTAAGCCATGTTTTTGTACACGCTCATGTGCGGGTACAGGGCGTAGTTTTGAAACACCATGGCAATGTCACGCTTGGCGGGCAGGCGTTCATCCACGCGCTCTTCTGCAATATGAATTTCACCCCCGGTGAGCTGTTCCAGCCCGGCAATGGTGCGCAGAATGGTCGATTTTCCACAGCCGGAAGGGCCGACCAGTACCAGGAACTCGCCCGGTTCTATTTCCAGTGAGACACCCCGCACAGCGCGGTGGCCGTTCGGGTAAGTTTTTTCAATGCTGCTGAGTTTTAATGCACCCATGATATTCAGGCTCCTATAAATCTGTAATTACTTTTCACTGTCAACCAGGCCCTGAATGAACCAACGCTGAAATATCACCACCACCGCAACCGGTGGCAGCATGGAAAGAATGACCATGGCAAAGGCCACGCTGTAATCGGGAATGCGCGCTTCACGCATGACGCTGAGTATGCTCTTAATGCCCATTACAATGGTGTAATAGGATTCTTCCGTGGTCATCATCAATGGCCACAGGTATTGGTTCCAACCGACTACAAACATAATGATGAACATGGCGGCCATCATGGTGCGCGAAAGCGGCACTAAAATATCTATGAAGAAACGGAACGGCCCGGCGTTATCCAGTTGCGCCGCTTCCAGCAGTTCATCGGGAATGGTTTTATAAAATTGCTGGAAGTAAAAGGTGGCGGTGGCCGAGGCAATTAATGGCACGATCAGACCGGTATAGCTGTTAAGCATACCCAGCTGGCTGACCACTTCGTAAGACGGCACAATGCGCACCTCCAGTGGCAGCAGCAGGGTGCTGAAGATGATCCAGAACAATAGCTGCGCAAACGGAATGCGGAAGTAAACCAGCGCATAGGCCGCACACATAGAAACAATAATTTTGCCGATGGCAAAGCCCAAACCCATGATGGCGGAATTCAGCAACATGCGTGCGCCGGTGGCCACATCGGTAAAGCCGCTGGCTTCGGTCAGTGCAATTTTGTACGCGCCGAAGCCCTGACTGCCCGGCAGCAATTGCAGGCCATCTTTAACAATGGTTTCAACGGTATGGGTGGAGCTGGCGAACAGCAACCAAACCGGCAGCAATAGAAACAGAACGCCTGCCCACAAAATAATATGATCAATAAGACTGATTTTTTTCATCGTTATGCGCCTGTCAGTAGTGAATTTTGCGTTCAATAAAACGGAACTGAACGAAGGTGAGCGAAAGCACCAGCAGCATGAGCACAACCGATTGGGCAGAGCTGAGGCCTAAGTCGGCACCCAGGAAGCCATCCTGATAAACCTTATACACCAGTGTGGTGGTGCGTCCGCCGGGGGTGCCCTGGGTCAGGGTGTCGATAATGCCGAAGGTATCGAAGAAGGCGTAGGTGATGTTAATCACCAGCAGGAAGAAGCCGGTGGGTGCCAGCAGCGGGAAGGTGATGGTCCAGAAGCGGCGGCGTTCGTTGGCGCAATCGAGCGCGGCGGCTTCGCGCACGGCTTTGGGTATGCCCTGCAGGCCCGCGAGAAAGAAGACAAAGTTCACAGGTATCTGCTTCCAGACAGACACCAGTATCAGCAGGGCGCTGGCGTCAACGGCGTCGGCCTCGGGGTTAAACTGCCAGCCAAGGCTGTTTAAGAAGTCGTACATCACGCCGATGTGGCGGTTAAAGATAAAGTAGGCGGTAATGCCGGCTACGGCTGGTGCAATGGCGTATACCCAGGTAATCAATACCCGGTAGGTCGATTGCATATGCAGTACAGCGTTGGCTTTAACGGCCAGGATCAGGGCCGTGCCGAGCGATAAAAACGCCACCAGTGCCGAGAACACTATCGAGAAGCCAAACGAGTATAAATACTCGGCCGAATTAAACAGGTACTGGTAGTTTTCCAGCCCGACAAATTCGCGTGACATGCCCCATGGGTCTTCCAGCATAAAGCTCAGGTAAGCCGCCTGCAGTGCCGGCCAAATAAAGAATATGGCGATAATCAGCATTTGCGGGGCAATAAACAGGTAAGGGATGATCGGGTGCGAAAACTGTACGCGTTTGTTAGCCACAAAAATTCCTTTCGGGTAAAGCGGTGTGTTTAATTTTTACGGGGTGTTGCCGATTACTGACGGAGACTCTTTTTAAAGGTCGCTGTAAATTCATCCTTGTACGCTCGGCTTTGCGCATTCGCGCGCTCAGACGCCTTTAAAAAGAATCTCCGTTAGCAAACTTCAGGTTTGTACTATTTTTCGGAACGGGGGCTGAGCACCTGAAAAGGCACCCAACCCCGGAAGTCGTTCTTGTAAATTTAAAAACGACAGAACTTATTTAACCGTACGGGCAAAACGCTCCAGGTTACGGTTAGCATCGGTTTCAATTGCTTTTAAGGCAGCCTCTACAGTTGTTTCACCCGACATGATGCGATCCATCTCGCGATAAATAGACTCACGCGTCTGTACGTAAAAACCTAAGCGGTAGCCCTTGGTCCATTCACCCTCATCCAGGCTCAACTGTTTAATACCCACCTCGGCATCCGGGTTTGCTGCATAGTAGCCGTCGTCTTTGGCCAGGTTGTAAGCGGCATTGGTGATCGGCACGTAACCGGTTTCTCTGTGCCAGAAGTACTGGGTTTCAGGCTTGGTCAGATAGTTGAAGAAGGCGGCAACGGCTTCGTATTCTTTATCGGTATGGCCGGCCATAGCGAACAGCGCAGCGCCGCCAATAAAGGTGGTGCCGGCATCTTTATTGATGCTTTCCCAGTAAGGCAGGTAGCTGGTGCCGAAGTCGAAATCAGCCGAGGTTTTCAGACCACCGAACGAGCCGGAAGAGCCGATCCACATAGCCACTTCTTTTTTCACGAAGGCATTCTCGTTATCGCCCCAGACCCGGCCGTAATAGCCGTAATAGCCTGCGTCTTTCCATGCTTTTACATGTTCCAAATGCATTTTCAGGTGCTTATTGTTGTACATCACCTTATTTGGCAAACCGGAAAAGCCGTTGTCTTTATCCGCCATTTGCAGATCGTGACGGGAGTGAAAGTTTTCAAAGAAAATCCACGGCGTGTGCGATTGTGCCAGTGCAACATAGCCCTTCTGCTTCAGTTTTTCTGCCGTTGTTTCAAATTCTTCCCAGGTTTTTGGTGGCTTAACACCGGCGTCTGCCAACATGGCTTTGTTGTAGTAAAGAACCGGAGTAGAGCTGTTGAATGGCATGCCGATCATCTTGTCATTCGCGTCGGCATAGAAGTAACGGACACCCGGTACATAGCTGTTAATATCGAACTCATAGCCGTTATCAACCAGTATGTCTTCAACTGAAAGTGCCGCGCCTTTTGCGTTGATAATGGTGGCTGCACCGGCATCAAAAATCTGAATGATGGCTGGGGCTTCACCGGCACGGAAGGCAGAAATACCGGCGGTGATTGTTTCTTCGTAACCACCTTTGTAGATCGGCGTGATTTTGTAATCAGATTGCGAAGCGTTAAACTCGGTTGCCATTGCATTCACGGTATCACCGAGAGAGCCACCCATGGCGTGCCACCATTCAATTTCGGTCGCAGCAGAAGCCAGGCCGGATAGTAAGCCTGCACTCAAGGTTAATGCCTTAAGAGTTTTGTTCATCGGTCAGATCCCTTTTTATTTCAGTAGAGAATTTTTTGGTGCTGGTTCACAGCGCCATGAAAGAGGGGAGAATGTAGAAGACGCAGATGAAATTCGTATGTATATTTTGTGACTTTTTTATGGCAGAAAGGTGCTGTTTTTGATGCTATTGAGCAGCGCCTGTCGATGTCTGGTTTTGGGATCCTTTTACAGGTAAAACACTCAAATAGTTGTTAATTTGGCGCTCTCTGTCATCGGGTGAAACAGTCTGTCATGAAAAACTGTGGGCAGTCCGGTTGCAAAACCCGTATCTTTATCAGGTTTTAAATTGAGTTAATTGAAGGAGTGAAATGTGATGTTTTTTAAAAGGCTGTTTGCCACTATTGCTGTTGCGCTGTCTTTCGCCGGTGCCGTACAGGCCGATGAACAGGCTAAGGCCTGGCTGGAGCAGGGTGTACTCATTGATACACGAACCGAGAACGAATTTAACGCAGGCCATATCGAAGGTGCGGAGCTGATCCCGTACGATGAAATCGCCATGCAGATCGCCTCCATCGCTGAAGATAAGTCCACCCCGATTCTGCTTTACTGCCGCAGTGGCCGCCGTGCAGGCGTTGCCGAGCAGGCATTGCAAAGTTTGGGCTATACCAATGTGCGTAACTTAGGTGGTATCGATCAGGCCAAAGCCGCACTGGCCGTCAACTGAGCCGTTCTATTTAAAGAACTGCAGCATGGGTAAAAGGGTAAACGCCAGCACGATCACAATCAGCAGTAAGTAAGCCAGTACCTGCAATGGGGATTGGCTTAACAGCTGCCAAAAGCTGGCTACCTTGCCAGCCTTTTTATCCTGTTCATACTGCTGCTGAACCCTTTCCCGGTGTTCTCGCTGAAACGCCTCTATCAGCTCACGCGCGACACCGAAATCGTCATCATCCTTCACCCAGATTGCACCAATGGATATGCCCCAGCGCCCCGCATCGGTTTCAAAAAACTCAATATCCTTGTCGGTGAGCAGAGCCCGAATGGCGTCGGCTTCTTCTTCAGGTACATCTTTCAGGCGGAATACAATTTTAGACACGGTGGCTCCCAGGGTTATTGGCGGGGCTATGGTAGCTGCTGGGTTTTCGACATTCCACTGAACTCAGGTAGAATCGTTGCAACTTGTCAGGTCTGAAGGTAGAGGAGTTCAGCTTGCAGTATTCAGTTTTGAACAGCTGGCCACGATTGATTGTTCGTATTCTGGAGCAAAAGGGCATTAATGCTGTGACACTGCTGAACCGGTTGGCGATCAGCCCCGATGCTCTGGAAGACCCGAACGCCCGCATTCGCACCATCGACGTGCTCAAGCTTTGGCACCTGGCCGCAGAAGCCTGCGGTGAACAGCTGCCCCTGCTTATCGCCAAAAACGTCAATGCCAGCACCTTTCATGCGCTGGGCTTTGCCATGGCAACCTCGGCGACCGGCTACAGTGCCATTAAGCTGTTTGCCCGCTATTACCCCATTATGACCACCTCGATGCACATTCAGTTGATGGAAACCGATGATCGGGTTGGCCTGCGTATTTCTGCCTCCGAGCTGGTCAATGTGCTGAAAGACCGCAACGACTTTCAACAGGTGAGCCTTGCCATTCAACAGATGCGCGAAGCCGGTGTGCTAGGGCTGATCGCGGTTTGCCGGAATCTATTCGGCGTGCATTTCAGTGCAGAGCGGCTCAAGCTGAGCCGCAGCCTGGGCGATATGTTCGGGCCGTATCAGGCGTTTGTGCAGTGTGAGCTGACCGATGGCACGCAGTTCGATGAAATCTGGCTGAACAAAGCACAGCTGATGAAGCCGCTGCCGTCATCCAACCCGCAGCTGGCCAAGGTGAACGAGCAGATTCTGAAAAGCTACATCAACATGATGCGCAGCGACATCGGCTCGCTGGTGGTTTCGGAGATTATCCGGCAACTGCCCGATGGCGGCATTACCCAAACTTCGGTGGCCGAGCAGCTGAACCTGTCGTCACGCACGCTGCAGCGGCGTTTGGCGGAGCGTAAGCTGAGCTTCCGTAAGCTGCTGAACGATACCCGGCGCGAACTGGCGTTGCAGTATATTCAGCATGAGAACATTCCGGTGCTGGAAATCAGCTACCGGCTCGGGTTTTCCGAGCCGGCTAATTTTACGCGGGCGTTTCGCCAGTGGACCGGTGCTTCTCCTGCCACCTACCGACTACAACAAAGCGCAGTAGCAAACCAAGGCTGAGCCAGATAAAGGCGTTGCGCCAGCCCTCGGTCAGGTCTGGCCGGTGATTCAGATAAGCCACATCGAGCAGGGCATTGATGCCCCAGGTTGAGGGCAGCCACTGGGAAACATAGACCAGCCAGTCGGCCATGCCCAGCTCCGGCCAGCTCACGCCCGAGATCATCAGCAATGGCACCGAGATGGGCAGGCTCCACACCAGTGCCGTTTCCTGTTCACGGAAGAACGCCGTGAAGGTCATGGCAAAGCCGACGGCTCCGAGCACAAAGGGCAGGGAGACATCCAGAAACGCCAGGCCGTTGCCGGTAAAGAAGATGGATTGCCGCGGCAGCATCAGCCGGAAGAAAAAGGTAATCAGCGCCAGCCCAATCAGGCTGTACAGCACCAGGTGCGTTACCCAAACGCCAAACGGGTGACCCACCGGCCGGTTCATTTCAAAGCGGTAGCCCCAGTGCATGCCAATGCCCATCACCAGTATCTGATGCACCATCACGATGAACACCGCCGGCACCAGGTATTGAAGGTAGCTGGCCTCGGGGTTAAACAACTGGGTAATGTTGACGCTGATAGGGTTGGCCATCGCCTCGGCGCTGACCGAGTTGCCTTCCAGCGAGTAAAAAACACCCAGCCGGATGTCTTTGTTTATCGCCTGAATGGTTAGGGTAAAGGCTTTAGCGGCGGTGCTGTAGACCAGAAAGTTATCGGTTTTACCGCCGTAGGGAATGGTCACCTGTTGCTGCAGACCAATGCGCTCGCTGGTATCGGCCGGGAAGTGACTGAAAAACTGCGCCTCAGGGTAGGCCGCCCAGTCGGCTTCGTTCGGTTCGCCGGGCAATACCGCGATGACCTTCAGTTGCGGTGTGGCATCCAGCTTGTGAATCCACTCGCGGGTATCCACGCTGTTTTCGTTGTCCCAGACGATCATCGGTACATCATCGACCACGGCGTGCTCGTAAGGCAGCGGGTAAAACAACGAATAGGTCAGCGGTGCGACTATCAGAATAACCAGCACGCCCTTGTGGCGGTACAGCCAGGCACATTCCTGTAAAAAACTGCTCATCGTACTCATAGGGTGTCCTTAGTGCTGATACCAGAGGGCTTTGTTGTAAATTCGCTTCTTCAGCGCCAGCAGAGCCAGCAGGCTGTACACCAGTGTGAAACCGGCCAGCGGCAGCAGGTAGGGCACAACATCAACCAGTTTTGCCTGCCAGTGCAGGATCGCATTTTGGGCTTCGTACAGGTGCGTTACCGGCAGAAAGGCGCGCCAGGTTTGGGAAAACCAGTCCATGTTGAAAGTCGGGTAGGTAATGCCAACAAACGAATAGGCCGGCGTGGTGAAAAAGGCGCCCATGCTCAGCGACATACGGTAGGAAGAAAACAGCGCAGCGAAGCTCATGCCAATGGCCATATAGCACAGTTGGGTCAGCAGCCCGGAAACGATCAGCGCGCCCAGCGAGGCGTAAGCATGAGCATCGAGCAGCGCGAACACATAAACATCGATGGCAATGAGCCACAGCGCCAGAACCACGGTGGGGATGAGCATTTTCGAGAAAATGGCCGTCAGGAAGTGTTTTTCCGAGGTTTCGTACCAGTCGGCAATGGTGCCGTCTTTCAGCTCTTTACCAAAGACAATGATAGACACCGTCATCACCATAATGTGCCAGATGTGCGGCAGCAAAGTAGCCAGCAGGAAGGATTGGTAGTTCAAATAGCTGTTGCCCAGCTTGGCGCTGGTGGTGGCAATGGGGATCACATTGGCCAGTGCCTGATCATAGCTCTGACCGGCGGCCATCAGCGAAACCACGCTTTGAGACAACGAGCTGCGAATAACACCGCCCAGCACCTCACCGGAAAGCACATTGCCGAGCATCAGGCTCTGCTCATTCACATAGGCGTTAATCTCAATCTGCTCGCCGGTTGAAAGCTTGCGCTCCAGGCCTTCCGGCAGAATCATAAAGCCAAAGGTTTCGTGGCTTTTTACCCGCGCGATCGCCTCTTCGGTGGTGTTCAGTACCTGTCGCAGGTCCACCTTGGGGCTGGCATTGATGTTAAAGATGGTATCCCGTGAAGAGGATGAGCCGTCCAGATCGACAACATCCATCGGCACCTCATAAACCGTGGGCACGCTGTAGATGCCGGCAAGCAGCACAAAGCACACCATCGGTAACAGAAACAGCGCCGCCCAATAGGTGGGTTGGCTGATCAGGCGCAGCCATTCACGCTTTAAACCGGCGGTAAAACCACTCATTCGGCAGCCTTAGGCAGGGTGATCACGGCGGACATACCGGCGCGGTAACCCGGCTCAATGACGGCCGGGCGGGCACGCACTTCAAAGGTTTTCAGATCGTATTCGCCCGGTTTGCTGGCCTGCCAGGTGGTGTAGCTGCCCATGCTGGACACGTAATAGACCGTGAAGGATACGTCTTTATCAAAGGAAGGCAGGTAGGCCTCAAACTCGGTGCCGTTGCTGAACAGGCTCAGCAGATCTTCAGTGATGTGGAAGCGGATGTAGGCCTCGCTCATATCGATCAGCGTCACCACCGGGAAGCCGGCCGGTGCAATTTCGCCTTCGTTGATCAGGATAGAACTGACTTCACCGGCTTCAGTCGCGGTAATGCGGGTTTCCGCCAGAGCGACCTGCAATTCGGCCATTTGCGCCTGGGCTGCTTTAAGGTCGCTTTCGGCGGCATCTTTCAGTTCTTCTTCGGTGCCTTTTAACGCCATTTGATATTGCTCATTGGCCGCTTCTTTCACGTACTGAGCCGATTTTGCCTGAGCCTTGGTTTCATCCAGTTGCTGTTCAGAGATCAGCCCGTCGTCAAACAGGTTCTGTACCCGGGCCAGCGATTTCTGGGCCAGCTCGGCGCCGGCTTCGGCGCGCATCAGGTTATCTTTCGCCATTTCAATCTCTTCAGAGCGGGCACCGCGATTGGCGCGATCTTTCATCGCTGTTTTTGCTGAGATTAACGCCTCAACCTGTGCTTTTTTCGCATCCAGCTCGGGGCTGTCGAGTGTGAACACCAGATCACCCGGCTGCAGAATGTCGCCCTCTTTAACCTCAACGCTGCCGACACGGCCGGCAAGTTTGGCGCTGACCCGTTGCTCCGGTGCATCGAAATGCGCCTGAATGATGTTGCTCTGATCCTGATCCTGTGTGAAATAGCCGAAGCCGATAAAGGCCAGCAGGCCAATCAGATAGAGTACGGTGATGATACTGGTTGAACGTTTCATAGTGCTTCCCGAAGAAATTAGGTGTCTGGGCTATTGGGTTTGGATTATGGGTTTACGCCGTCGGTAAACCCGGGCATGTCCTGCATAAACTGCAGGAAGCGATCTATCTCGCCGGTCAGCGCGGCTAAATCAGCCAGCGCGGTGTAGTAGTCGTACAGCGCCTTGTGGCTTTCCAGCTGAATGCCGGTGACCAGCAGGTGGGCGTCCACTTCATCAAGCGCGGTGCTTACCCCCTGAATAAAGGCTTTTTGCTGCAGGCGTAAGTTTTCATCGGCCAGCTCTTTGCTGGATTGCAGCGACAGGTAGCTGTTCTCGGCGCTTTCTAACGACAGCACTGCCTGAGTGGCATAGAGCGTTAAATCGCGTCGCACCTGCTGGGCTTTTAAATCGGCCGATTCCGACAGCGCTAAGTAGCTCAGCTTGGTGGCCGAGCGGTTGCCGCCGCCGTACAGCTTCCATTGCAGGCTGGCCCCGACCACCCATTCCGGCTCCAGTGCGGTGAGGTCATCTTTGGCCAGCTCCATTAACCCGAACAGCGCCACGGTGGGCTTCATGGCGCCTTCGGTGGCCTTCACGCCGGCATTGGCTTTATCCTGATTGGCGCTGATCTGCGCCAGTATGGGGGAGCGTGACAGCACCATGTCGCTGATGCGGTGTTTTTCCGGCAGCGGAATATCGACATACACCAGCCGTTGCGCCGGTGCGATGGCATCAGATTTAAACATCGCCTGGTACGCCGACAGCGCCAGTTCGTAATCATCGGCCGCCTGCTGCCATTCGCGTCGGGCTTTATCGCGTTCCACTTCCGATTGCAGGCGCTGGGTATGGGCAATGCTGCCTTCCTGCTCCATGCGGATGGCGCGCTCCAGATGTTTCTGCAGGTTGTCTAGGGCCAGCTTGCGGGTGGCCAGGTTTTGCTGCGCCAGCTCCACGCCCAGGTAACGGCGAACAAAGGTGGTGAACAGAGCGTCTTCAATCTGCTGTTTTTTGGCGGTGCTTTCGGCAATGTCGGCCTGTGCCGAATCAATGCCGGCGCTGATCTGGCCGCCGGTATACAGCGGCATGGTTACCGTAAGCTCGGTATTCCAGAAGGTCTGATCCTGCACCTCGTAGTCGAGGTTGCCCAGGCCATAGGCGCTGAGATCCATCGACAGCGTAATGTCATCGTTCATCACGTTGTACTGGCTGGCAAGGCTGACCGTCGGCTGACGCAGGTCTTTGGCATTCTCCAGCTGCGCCTGTTCTGATTCGACAACCTTCTGTTGCGAAGCCAGATCGGCATTTTCCTGCTTCAGCAGCGCCCAGGCGTCAGATAAGGCATCGTTGGCAAAAACGGAACTGGTCAGGGTAAGAGCCATTGCCAGACGGCAGGCAGACCGGAAGTGAGCGTTCATTCGTACTCCTTTTTTCAGATGCGCAGAGTGTACTTGTCAAAATCTGCCACCTCTTATCCCTTTGCGCCAAACGCTTGTCATTTACGCTTATTTTATTTGCGCACGTCGGTCACACCGGTTCGCGGAGCTCGGGGCGGTTTTGGGCTATATTTATTGCATCAGGTCAGCCGTTTTTTTGGGTGAAAACAATGAAAAATGTAAAAGCTGTGCAACCTGTTCTGAGCTATAAAATTGCGGAGCAGCTCAATAGTTGCCGGGCGCTGGAAAACAGCATCGCTGCGGAAGGGCGGGATATCGAAACGCTGCACGATTACCGCGTGGCGTTGCGTCGCTGCCGGGCTCTGCTGGGCCTGTTCCGCGAAGCCTACCCGCCGCCCTTCCGTAAGGTGCTGAGCCAGGGTCTGAAGGAGCTGGCGCACAATACCAGTCAGCTGCGTGATCTCGATGTATTCCTGTCTCTGCATGCGCAGTATCAGTCTTGGGTGGCGGATAAGCGCGTACCAGATCTCGATTTATTCTTTGGCGCGATAGCGGCTAACCAACAGCAGCAGGCAGCGCAGCTGCAACAATGGCTGGGCAGTTACCGTTACAAACAGGCGATGCAACAGCTGGTGGAGTTTTTCACCACATACAGCCAGAGCCCGGAAGCGTGCCGCGATGACAAGCAGGTGAAAAAGGCCGTGAAAGCCGCCATCGCTCGCCAGCGTAAAAAAATTAACCGCATCACTGAAGCCATTGAGCGTGACGGACGGGAGCAAGAAATTCATCAGTTGCGCATTGAATACAAAAAACTGCGCTACCTGCTGGAAGCCTTTGGCTATCTGTTTAAAAAAGATAAGTTTCGCGAGCCGCTGCGGCAGTTAAAGCAACAGCAGGAAACGCTGGGTCAGTTTAACGACTGCGCGGTTCAGCTGGCATCGATCGAGAACTTTTCCGCGCTGATGCCGGAACAGGTCGACCGCGGCTTTATCGCCAGGCTGCAGAAAAAACTGACCGGCAAAAAGATTAAGCTGCAGGTGACGATTCTTCAGCAGTTGGCTGCGCAGGCTTGAGCTAAGCCTGCTGATTACGCTCTGGCCACCAACTGAGGCTGCACTGGCGTTCGGTTACCTGAAAGCCCAGGCTCTGATACAGCAGGGTGGCGTGATAATGCTCGTCGGCGACGATGACCAGTGTTTCCACGTGCGGGTTTACCTGCTCGATAAGCCGGGTCAGCAGGGTTTTGGCCACCTTGCGGTTTTCGAACTCGGGGATGACATGCACACTCTGAAAGCGTGCAATCTTGTGCAGATGATAAAGCCCGGCGTAGCCGATCAGGCGTTCACCAGCAAAGGCGCCCATATATTGACCGTAACCCCTGGCTTCGAGCTTCCGGTATTTATCGCGCTTTGCGAGGAGGTAAGGGCGCAGGCTGCTTTCGTCGTGTTCGGTATTCATTTCCTGAATTGAAAGCTGCATCCACTGTTGCCAGTCGGTATCGGATGTCAGCGGGCGCAGGCTAACCTCGGTATTCAGGGTTAACGGTTTTGTGAACGTGCTTCTTGGCTGCGTCAGGATGTGGTCTTCTTCGTAGGCGAAGTGATCTTTGGCAAAGTCTTCCAGACTATTGGCATTGAACTGTTCACAGCGCGGCCAGCTGTAGGTTTCGTGCTTCACCTTTGGCATATCGGCAAACGCCTGCTGAAAGGCCTGTTGCCACTCGCTTCGGCTTTTGCTGTGCAGCGGAACCTTCAGCGCGAGCATGTTGCCGAAGTAGTAGTTGGGGTTATCCGGCGTTCTCAAAACAGTGAACTCATCGTGCTCAATCACTTCGCAGCTGAGGTGATTAATTACATACTCGCTCTGAAAGCCGAGGCCTGTCGTCATAAGGAGATCCGCCTGTTTTTTTCGGCACCATACAAAAGCAACACTGTTTAAGCAACCCATGTAAAAGCCGTCTAAACTGAAAAATAAAAGAGTACTGCATGGTTAGAAGACTGTTCCTGTTCAGCGGCTTAATCTTTTTGTTCGGCTCACTGTGGTGGACTTCTCACGTTCAGCAAATCGGTGCCGGCGTCGCCATCTTTTTGTTTGGCATGCTTTCTATGGACG
The DNA here is from genome assembly GCF_004341165.1 of Reinekea marinisedimentorum. Taxonomy (GTDB): domain Bacteria; phylum Pseudomonadota; class Gammaproteobacteria; order Pseudomonadales; family Natronospirillaceae; genus Reinekea; species Reinekea marinisedimentorum. The sequence continues at coordinate 9,876 of NZ_SLZR01000015.1, read as the reverse complement.
AAGGGTTCCGTGCGTTTACCGGCGGTACGCTGGAGCGGCTGCTCAGCGTCAGTACCAACCGGCTGTGGAAATCCGTCAGCTTTGGTGTGCTTTCCACCACGCTGGTGCAATCCAGTTCGCTGATCTCGGTGATTACCATTTCGTTTTTAAGCTCGGGGCTGCTGCAGCTCAGTCAGGGCATTGGCATTATTCTCGGCGCGAACATCGGCACCACAACCGGCGCCTGGCTGGTGGCTGCGGTGGGGCTGAAGGTTAAAATCAGCGCCTATGCCATGCCCATGCTGATGGTGGGTATTGTGCTGGTGATGCAGTCGCACAAGTCGCTCAAGGGCATCGGCCACATCCTCACCGGGCTCGGCTTTTTGTTTTTGGGCATCTATTTTATGAAGGAGGGCTTCGATGCCTTCCGCTCGGCGATTGATTTAACCCGCTTTGCCGTGGAAGGCTGGCAGGGCTTATTGCTGTTTACCTTCTTTGGCCTGTTGGCCACGGTGATAATGCAATCGAGCCATGCCACGCTGGTGCTGATTATTACCGCGCTGGCTTCCAACCAGATAACCTACGATAACGCCATCGCGCTGGCCATTGGTGCCAATATCGGTACCACGGTCACCGCGGTTATCGGCGCTATCGGCTCTAATGCGGCTGGCCGGCAACTGGCGGCTGCGCACCTGGTATTCAATGGCATTACCGCGCTGGTGGCACTGATTTTTATTCAGCAGCTGATCCAGAGCGTGGAGTTTTTATCCGCCCTGTTTGGTATTGGCGCAACCGATTACACCCTGAAGCTGAGCCTGTTCCACACCATCTTTAATGTGCTGGGGGTGGCGCTGATCCTGCCGTTTGTGCATAAGCTGGCGGCGTTGTTGCGGCGCATAATCAGCGATGACCGTCGACAGCAGTTAACCCTGCCGGTGCACCGCAAAGATATGCGCAACGAAGAGGTGCAAACCCAGTTCCTTTCCAAAAGCGTTATGGCGCACCCCGATACCGGGGTTAAAGCTATTTTGAGTGAAACCGGGCGACTGTGGGATAACGCCATCGCCGTGATCGCCTACTCGCTATACCTGAACCGCAGCGATATCGAATCTGAACAGAAGATTGCCCTGGCTGTTATCAGTGTGGATGCCAACGCGGAAAAGACCGATGTTGAAGAACTCTACAGCCGTTACATTCGGCCGCTGAATGCCGCCATCTTCGAAGCTGCCAATCAGTTGCCCAAACCCCTGTCGGAAGCGCAGGCGGAAACCATATTTAAAATTAAACTGGCCTGCCGGGATTTGATGAACGCGGTGAAAGATACCAAGCACCTGCAGAAGAACGTGCATAAGTTCAATCAGCACGAGAATGTGGAAATCCGCAAGCAATACCGCAACATTCGAAAGCAGTTGGCAACGGTACTCAACCGCCTGCAGCAAATTATGGTGATCCCGGAAGAAGAAGAGGCACTGGTCGCTTTTGCTGAAGTGCAACAGGCGCTGCAGAAGCAGGATATCCTGTCCAATGGTGAGCTGGATCAGTTAATCGCGCGCGGAAAAATACCGCGTACGCTGATCTCGTCTTTAATGAATGACAGTCAGTACTGTCTGGATATTGGTCAGCGTCTTATTCAAATGGCGCAAACCCTGTATTGGTGTAGTTCCGGTAATGAGCGCTCCGCTGCGGAAAGCCTGATACTGGAAAACGATGAAGTGGCCTGATGGGAGTAAACACTCATGGCAAAAGATAAAAAGCGTCCGGACTGGCTGGAAAAACTGAAAAAGCTGATGAAGGACCCGGACGGTTCCGATAAGAAAAAGCTTAAAAAGACGCTGGCCGAGCTGAAGCAGAAATCCAATGATCTGAAGGATCAGATCGACCAAGAGAAAGATGCCGGGCACCGTGCCGAGCTGAAAGAAAAATGGGCGCTGGTCAATAAGCACCGTAAAAAAGGCATACGGCGCCTGGAAGAACTGAATAAAAAAGACTGATGTTTCTGCCGGTGGAACAGGTTATTCCGCCGGTGGCACGTAGCCTTCTATGTCGTCCACTTCTTCGCCATTCAAAAACTTATTCATCTGGTCAGCTAAGTACTTTCGGTGTTCTTTATCGGTAGCGCTGAGCTGCTTTTCGTTAATCAGCCGGGTCTGATGTGCCTGCCATTCCTGCCACGCCTGGGCAGAAACAGTCTGGAAAATTTCCTGGCCTTTTGGGCCGGGGAAGGGCGGTTTCTCGAGCGCCGGAAGCTCTTGCTTGTGGCGGCTGCAATGCACGGTATTGGTCATAATCGCTTCAAATACTAAGGTTCTGGTCTATTGTACTGCAAGGCAAAGAGCTGTGGCATGCACCTTTTTTCGGATGTTTTAGGCCCGGTTCAAAGTTGTCCTAATTACTTACTGCGCCAGTGGCGCTTTATTGGCAGTATAGGGGCGTAAGCGCACGCCTGATTAGTGTTTGAAATGTTTGTTGAATTTCCTGTATTTGGTCGCTGAGGCATTTATTTTCTATGGATTGGATTTTGTTAGCCCTGGTTGTGAGTTTGTGTATCGCGCTGCTGTTCTGCGTGAACCAGCTGTATGTGCGTAACACCGAAAATAAAAAGCTGAAAGATCAGGTTGAGCTGTTGAACAAGGCGGTCAGTGCCGCCAATGCCGGTATTTTTTATTACAACGTGGCTAAGGGTGAAACCGTCTGGGATGAAAACTCGCTGGAACTCTTCGGCCTGGGCGGTGAACAGCGGGTTATTGATAAGGGCACCTGGGAACGACTCATCCACCCGGAAGATCGTGAGCGGGCCACTGCTAATATGAATAACCTTATCGACGGTAAGGGTAATATCTTCAAGCACAGCTACCGGATTATCCGCCCGGATGGTGAAGAGCGCTGGATATCCGCCTCCGGCTATATTTTGCGGGTCGATAACGTGCCTATTGAGCTCTCCGGTTTCCACTTCGATGCCACCCGGCAACGGCTGCATGAGCAAATGCTGGAAGAAACCAAAGCCCATGCCATTCAATCGATGAACGCCAAAGGCCGCTTTATTGCCAACATGAGCCATGAAATCCGCACGCCGATGAACGCCATTATGGGCGTCATCGATCTGCTGCGGGCCGAGGCCTCTGAAACACAAATGCCGTACATCGAAACCCTGAAGAACAGCAGCGATGTTCTGCTGCGCATCATCAACGATGTGCTCGATCTCAGCCAGATTGAAGCCGGTAAATTCAAGCTGGAAAACCAACCGGTTGAGCTGCGCAAAGTCATCAGCCAATGCCTGGCGGTGTACAAGCAGCAAAGCAGCAGGAAAAGAATTCTGCTGGCCGGCCGGGTGGATGCCCGCGTACCGCTGAAAATATTGGCCGATTCCGCGCGCCTGCAGCAGGTGCTGATGAATCTGATCAGTAACGCCTTTAAATTTACAGACCACGGCCAGATACTGCTTAGGGTTGATGTTAAAGACGAAAAACTGGTCTTCTCTGTGTGTGATACCGGCATTGGTATCAGTGAAGAAAACCTCGATCAGCTGTTTAATCGTTTCAGTCAGGCCGATGCAACAGCAACGCGGAAATACGGCGGCACTGGCCTGGGGCTTTCCATTGCTAAAGAAATTGTCGAACTTTGGGGCGGTGAAATCAGCGTGAACAGCAAGTTGGCTGAAGGCACCTCCTTTACCTTCACCATGCCCTGTTTGGATCCGGAGCTGGCTATTCAGCCGAGTCACGATACCGTTTTATTCTGTACGGCTTCGAAAATTCTGGTCGACTTGTGGCAGGAAGACAGCAACGCACCCGCTGTTATCTGGGTAAAAAATGTCGCCGAATTTAACAACGCCATGGCGCTGCCTAAGGTGGATCGATTAGTGGTGGATTGCCGGTTCCCAGAGGCCAGCGCTTCGGATCTGGCATCTAAGGTGCGCAATAGATTCGCCGGGGTGGATGTAACCTTCATCGGCTGCGACAGCAGCATGCAGAAAATTCATAAGCGTGACCCGCGTGATAAGTTTGCCAGTTGGCCGTTGCTGGTCAGTAATTTATGGCTGGCCAATAAGGTTTGCAAGCAACCAAAACCGGCTGGGGTGGCGAAAAAGAAAATACCGGATTTCAGCCACATCACAATTCTGGGTGTCGACGATAACGCCACCAACCTGCTGGTTTTATCCGGGCTGTTAAAGCGCTTTAAGGTGAAGTGCCTAACCGCGGAGAGTGGTAAAAAGGCCATTGAGCTGGCCGGCAAGCATCGGTTCGATATGGTGTTGATGGATTACGACATGCCGGAGATGGATGGCCTGGAAGCGACCCGCAGAATAAATGCGATGAATCAAACGCTGGTGATTGGTCTTTCAGCGCACGTGGGTGAGTATTTTGAAAACGAGGCACTCACGGCCGGCATGGCCGGATTTTTAACGAAGCCGATAAATCAGCGGGATCTTGAAAAACTTTTGCTGAAGCATTTTAAGCCGATGAATGACCCGGTTGTGAAAGCGCTATAACTTGCCACAACCAATACAAAACGGATTACCTGGCGGCAACTCAACGGCTTTTACGCAGCTTCCCCGGCGATAAATTAAAAAACTTTTTAAACGCTTTGCTGAACGCCGCTTCCGATGAATAACCGCTTTCCAGTGCAATCGCCAGCATCGATTCTTTACTTTCCATGAGCCGCTTTTTAGCGCGCTGCATGCGTGTATCGGTTAAATACCCCTTGGGTGAAACGCCCACCATTTTGGTGAATTTATCAGTAAAGGCAGTACGCGACATAGCGGCGTTTTTTGCCAGCTGATCTATGCTCCAATACGCCTCTGTTTCGCCATGAATGCAATTTAATGCCTCGCCAATTTGCGGGTCTATTAGCGCTGATAGGTAATTTATATCTTTAGGGTGCTCGGCCACATGCAGCCGAATGAGCTGAATAAACAGCGCCTCGGTGAGTTTATCGATCATTGCCTCACTGCCGGGTGAAGGCGACTTCGCCTCTACAGCAATCACCTGCGTCAGCGACCGTAACCAGTCAAGGCCCGGTGTGCGCTCTGCCTTAATGTGAATAAAGCAGGGCAGGTCTTTCACGAAGGGGTGCTCAATGGAACTGTCGTAATTGAAGGTGCCGCACAGCAGGGTGATGTCGGCATCGTCATTTTCATTGAGCTGTTCGGGTGAATTCAGCTCATCGGAAAGTGTATGCGCACCGCCGGCAGGGAAGGCAATGATATCGCCGGTTTTCAACTGTACCGGTTCCGCGCCCTGCTGCACCAGCCAGCAACCGCCTTTAACCACCACGTGGAATGCGCCGGTGTTGTGGCTTTCCGGCCAGGCCATTTTCCAGGGCGCGTCAAAGCCGCCGCAAAAATAGGTACTGCCCTTCAGGCGAATGGCTTTAAGAACATCCGTTAAGGCGTCGGTTGAATCCATGCCGTCGATTCCGAAAAAATGACAAAAAACACCGACATTATTGCATAGTTTGTCCAGTTCACAGCCCCCATAATTTCTTCATCGATCCAGTTGGGAGAACGAATCATGCAGCACCAAACCCAGGTTAAGCATTTGTCTTTATATCATTACAACAGTTGTCCATTTTGTCTGATGGTGAAAATGGACATTAAACGCGCCGGCCTCAGCATTGAGAACCGCGATATTCAAAAGCACAAAAAGTTTGAAAAAGAGCTGATCAAAGAGGGCGGTAAGCGCCAGGTGCCGTGCCTGCGCATTGAAAAGAGCAACGGTCGCGTACAGTGGTTGTATGAATCGAGTGATATCATCCAGTGGTTAAGAAGCTACCAGCCAGCCTAAGCCCAATAACAGGAGCAGACGATGAGTGACGTAAGAAATTTAACTGTTGATGTTGCCATTATTGGCACCGGCACTGCCGGCATGGGTGCTTACCGGGCCGCTAAAAAACACACCAACAGCATCGCCGTGATTGAAGGTGGAAACTACGGCACAACCTGTGCGCGGGTTGGCTGTATGCCCAGCAAACTGCTAATTGCCGCAGCCGAGGCCGCGCATCAGGCGCAGCATACCGGCCTGTTCGGTATTACAGTGGATAATGTCAAAATCGACGGTAAAGCCGTCATGCAACGGGTAAAAGCCGAGCGCGATCGCTTTGTCGGTTTTGTACTGGAAACCATCGACGAGTTCGACCCAAACCATAAGGTTCAGGGCTATGCAAAGTTCATGGATGCCCACACCCTGCAGGTAGACGACCATACCCGCATTACCGCCGAGCGCATTGTTATCGCAACCGGTTCACGACCGGTTTACCCCGGCTTTTTTAAGGCAGCGGAAGACCGCCTGCTGACCAACGATGATATTTTTGAACTGGATGATCTACCGGAATCCGTCGCCGTATTTGGGCCGGGTGTGATTGGTCTGGAAATTGGACAGGCACTGTCGCGCTTGGGTGTAAAGGTGAAAGTATTTGGCGTTCGCGGGTCGCTGGCAACGCTTTCCGACCCGGCTGTGAAACAGCAGGCTTACGATATTTTCTCGGATGAGTTTTATTTAGATACCTACGCAGAGGTGGAAACCATTAAGCGGGTGGACGGCGGCGTAGAGATTTTCTACAAAGATAAAGCAGATGTAATGCAGAAGGAGGTATTCCAGTACCTGATGGCCGCTACCGGTCGTGCGCCCAATATCGATAAGCTGGATATTGAAAATGCCGGTGTGACTGTTGATAAAAACAGCGTACCGGAATTTGACCCCTATACCCTGCAGACCAGCCAGCCGCATATCTTTATTGCTGGTGATGTAAACAACCAGCTCACATTGCTGCACGAAGCGGCCGACGAAGGCCGCATTGCCGGCGGCAATGCCGGGCGTTACCCCAATATTCGAGCCGGGCATCGCACAGTGCCACTGGGCATTGTATTTACCGACCCGCAAATGCTCACCGTGGGTGAAGGATACGCCGCGCTCGAAGCCCGTCAGCCCGATTGCTATGCCGTGGGCAAGGTTGAGTTTTCCGGTCAGGGGCGCAGCCGCGTTATGGGCAAAAATAAAGGCATACTGCGGGTTTACGCCCAGCAGGGCACCGGCCAGTTTTTGGGGGCAGAAATGGTTGGCCCCGCGGCAGAGCACATTGGCCACTTGCTGGCCTGGGCACTGCAGCAGAAGCTCACGGTGAACGAGATACTGGCCATGCCTTTTTATCACCCGGTTATTGAAGAGGGTGTGCGCACCGCCTTCCGTGATGTCAGCTCGCAGCTGCACCTGGGAGCCGAGCTGGTGAAGGGGTGTATTGATTGCGGGCCGGGGGCTTGATTGGTTTTCTGGACTGTATGGTAAGCGCATACAGATGCGGATGCCGGTGGCGGGTTTGTCGGGCTGAAGCCCGACCTACAAATGAGTCGAGGTTGTAGGTTGGCCTTCAGGCCAACACAGTTTACCTCTGAACTTGGAGTTGGGTTGTCGGGCTAAAGCCCGACCTACAAATGAGCCGCAGTTGTAGGTTGGTCTTTAGGCCAGCACAGGTTGCTGCTGAATTTGCGGTTGGGTTGTCGGGCTAAAGCCCGACCTACAGATGAGCTGTGGTTGTAGGTTGGTCTTCAGGCCAACACAGATTGCCGCTGAACTTGGGGCTGGGTTGTCGGGCTGAAGCCCGACCTACAGATGAGCTGTGGTTGTAGGTTGGCCTTTAGGCCAGCACAGGTTGCTGCTGAACTTGGAGTTGGGTTGTCGGGCTAAAGCCCGACCTGCAGATGAGCTGTGGTTGTAGGTTGATCTTTAGGCCAACACAGTTTAGCTCTGAACTTGGGGCTGGGTTGTCGGGCTAAAGCCCGACCTACAAATGAGCTGTGGTTGTAGGTTGGTCTTTAGGCCAACACAGATTGCCGCTGAACTTGGGGCTGGGTTGTCGGGCTGAAGCCCGACCTACAGATGAGCTGTGGTTGTAGGTTGGCCTTCAGGCCAACACAGGTTGCTGCTGAACTTGGGGCTGGGTTGTCGGGCTAAAGCCCGACCTACAGATGAGCCGAGGTTGTAGGTTGGTCTTCAGGCCAACACAGGTTGCTGCTGAATTTGGGGCTGGGTTGTCTACCTGGCTTTGATGGCATGAGCTGTAATATGGCAATGGCCCTTCCGTTGGAATACCCGTTTGCTTAAAAGCTTCAGCCCGGCTTCGGCGAGTTCAACTTCCAATTCGTTCGCCGTAGTAATTTGTCGGTAAGGTAAGCCATTCCTATAGGTTAAGTAGCTTTCTGCTTCAGAAGTGCAGAGGCTGCTTACAAAGAATACGCCGTTTGGTTTTAGCGCCTTATTCACATTATTCAAAAAGATTGATCGATCATCATCGATAATGCAGTGTAGGCAATTGCCGTCAATCACTACATCGAATTCGGTTTCAAATTGATAGTTTGGTTGAGTTAAATCTCCTACCGAATAGTGTCCAGAAATACCGAAAGACTGAGATTTTTCCCTGGCCCATTCGATAGCGGTTGGAGAAATGTCTATGCCGAAAGTTTCATAACCACGCTCAGAAAATGCCCGGCAATGGTGGCCTTCTCCGCAGCCAAGTTCCAGTAACTGACCCAGTGGCAATGGCTGATCTATCTCGAAAAAACGATCGATCAATTGGGCGTTGAGTAATCGCTGGTTACCACCCCAGCCATTGAAGCCTTGCTTCCTAATTTCAACGTAGATATCGTCATGGACTAAATAATTTGGTTTCATGTGTTTTGTTATTGGCTCACTGTTGATAGCTAAATTATAACAGCCCTGCGGCAAATGAATCTGCTGCGGATGCCTGAACTTAACCCTATCTATTAAACCTCACCAGAAAATTTTTATATAGCAAAGGAGCCTTCATTGAACTATGACGCTGAGGTCATCGGCTGGCTAACGGACGATAGCTACCGCATGGAAGCATTAGCCGCAGCAGCAACGCTAGAGTTAAACGATTGGTGCCTGGCTGCGGGCTTTGTTCGTAACCTCATCTGGGACAGGTTGCATAAACTAAAGCAACCCACGCCACTCAATGATATTGATCTGATTTATTTTGCTGCTGACGAGACCTCCGCAGAGCAGGATTTAGCATACGAGCAGCAACTGCAGGCATTAACCGATCATCCCTGGTCGGTAAAGAACCAGGCGCGCATGCATCTGCGTAATCACGACCGGCCTTATACATCTACGGCCGATGCGATGAGCTATTGGGTAGAGGTGGAAACGGCCGTTGGTGCCCGGCAATTGTGTGATCAGCAGATTGAAATCATCGCCCCGTTTGGTTTGGCGGCAAACTTTGCGAATACTATTACGTTGAATGCTAAGCGGCCCAAGCCACGAGATTTTATGACGCGTGTTGAAGGGAAAGGCTGGCAGGAAAATTGGCCGAATTTACAGCTGGTCATGTCGGGCTGAAGCCCGACCTACAGATGAGCCGAGGTTGTAGGTTGGTCTTTAGGCCAACACAGGTTGCCGCTGAACTTGGAGTTGGGTTGTCGGGCTGAAGCCCGACCTACAGTTGAGGCGTGGTTGTAGGTTGGTCTTTAGGCCAACACAGTTTACCTCTGAACTTGCGATTGGGTTGTCGGGCTGAAGCCCGACCTACAGATGAAGCGTTGTTGTAGGTTGGTCTTTAGGTCAACATAGGTTGCTGCTTAATTTGCGGTTGGGTTGTCGGGCTGAAGCCCGACCTACAGATGAGCCGAGGTTGTAGGTTGGCCTTTAGGCCAACACAGGTTTCTGCTGAATTTGGGGATGGGTTGTCGGGCTAAAGCCCGACCTTCAGATGAGCTGTCGTTGTAGGTTGGTCTTTAGGCCAACACAGGTTGCCGCTGAACTTTGAGTTGGGTTGTCGGGCTGAAGCCCGACCTTGTATCTCTCCAGGGAAGTTGTTTAGCTGATAACTTTCCGAGAGCCAGGTGAATCTGAGACCGACCTTAGTGCTTTGACACTGCTTTGTAGA
>NZ_SLZR01000014.1 GCF_004341165.1 Reinekea marinisedimentorum | reverse complement strand
TGGCGAGGTTGCCAAGCCAAAAAAATAACCAGCTGGATGAGTTACTACCGCATAACTGGGCACAGCCTGACAAGGTGTGATGGCCGGACGCTTACAGAGCGGGCGAGACGCCCGCGGTCCACCGACCGTCACACAACAGCGCAGCCACTCCGGTACGCGGGCGTCTCGCCCGCAGGGATGGTACCCACTAAAAGTAAGTGGACATCTATATTGATCCCTTAGGAAGTGAGACACTTTTCTGTAAGGGACTCGGCAAGTTGTGATGCCCAGACGCTTACTGCTAAGGCAATGAGCGGGCGATACGCCCGCGGTCCACCGACCGTCACACAACAGCGCAGCCACTCTGGAACGCGGGCGTCTCGCCCGCACAGATATAAGTTATAAAAACGCCCGGCTATTGGGCCATGATGGCTGCCTAACACCTTCAGTTGGTCATTCCGGTTTAGCTTTTAAATTGTCTGGTTTACTCAGCGGATGTAGATCACGATCAACGTGAGTAATTTCAATGTCCATACGCAGTTCTGTTGTCAGTAACAGCTGTGAAAAGTGCTCCATAGGAAGCTCTGGGTTCAGCCAGTCCGTAAGCTCACTGGCGTGCAGTAACAATGGAAATGACTGCTCATGAATGGTGGCAAAATCAGGATGGGTCGGTAGGGTAATAACGGCGGTATTAACCTGTGGTGTTCCATCTGCTTTTAATCTTAATTTTGAAACGGCTCCCATGAGCATCAGCTTTGAGTCCGACAGTTCAATAAGCATTTGCTTTTTTTGAATAGTTTTTGAGACTGCGCCGTCGAGTAAATCATCCTGAATGGTTATGGGCTGCCATTCGCAAAAACCACTGGCTAATACGACGCTTCTGATACTTCTGGGTTTCTGCTGATGAATTTTTGCTGTAGTTAAACGGCGGGATTGAGCGTTAAAGGATGTAACCTTGGGGTTTATCTTGCCGTCGGCTCCCGTTGCAAGCCACCAGGTCGCAGGCATTATAAAAGGGCCTGAGCGGGTTGGAATAAGGTTAAGAACGGTATCCGTTGGTCTGAGGAATTGCTTAGTGAGTATTTCACGGATTTGTTCTTCTTCGTAACCTGCAATATCGAATAGAGGCTCAAGTAACGGAAAGCTTGCAACGTTATATATAAACCCACACATGATGTTTTAATCCTTCCAGGTCTCAATCCATAGGTTCAGTTGGCGATTAAAATTACTTTTGGGGAACCGATTCATGTACCAAAGTAGACTGAGTGCCTGAACGAGGCAAATGGGTAACTGCATTTCCTCATCACCTAGTTTAAGTGCTTTGAGCATTTCGGCTTTGTTGGCACCGTTGAGCTTGAAGCCTTCAATTGCGCAAGCGATATCGATCAGTGGGTCGCCCAGTGACGCGTACTCCCAGTCGAGTAGTTTTAATTGCGTCTGCGAGACTATGATGTTTTCCGGGTGCAGGTCGTGGTGGCAAAGCGTCAGCTTTTTCGGGAACACATAATGTTTAATTTTTTTTAACAGTAAATTACTAAAGGCAGAGTCTGTGGCTTCCGGTAATCGCTTCAGAAGATGGAGTAACTGTTTATCTATCTCAGTTGGTTGGATATGAGTTAAACCTCCCAGCGGCTGGCTATGAATCTCATGAATCAGCTGCGACAGTTTTTGTATTTGCTCCACGGAGTGAACGTAAAATGGTGTGCCATGCACCCATTCAGTCAGGCAAATAGCCTGATTGAAGAAGAAGGGTCTCAGTACCCAGGCGTTGCCTTTCAAATGATCCAGTATTTTTTCTTCCCGCGCCCTGTCGATGCCCAGTTCACGGCTTATTTGTTTGCTGACCCGTAAAGCCCACATTTTTTCTGAGGGTTTGCTGGTGATTTTATAAACCTGGTTCGTTAATGCGTTTGGTACCCGCTGCACAGACAGGTTTTCTCCGGTAACAAAATATATTTTTTCCAGCACTGTTCGTAGATGCATAGGCACTTTTTTGTATTTTGAAAACTAGGTAGACTATGCCCCGTTCTTGCCGGGGTGCCAACCTGAGTTTTCAGATGTTTCTGATCATAGGAATTGAGGTTGGCTGAGAGTAACCCGTTGAACCTGACCCAGTTCATACTGGCGTAGGGAGCAGACTCTCGGTAGATGTCATGCTATCGACACCTCTCTTGCTTTTATATTGAGCAAATACGCCGGTATCAATACATTAAATTGATACAGGAATAGACATGAAAGTTTCTTCACTCATACCTTTTACCATTGCATCACTTTCTGCAGTCAGCTTTGCGGATACGTTGACGGTATATACCTACCAGTCTTTCACCAGTGAGTGGGGACCGGGCCCAGCTATTGAAGAAAAGTTTGAAGCGCAGTGCGGTTGTGATCTCGAGCTAATTGGCCTGGAAGATGGTGTTTCGTTGCTGAACCGGCTGAAGCTTGAAGGTAAGCAGACTCAGGCCGATGTCGTACTTGGTTTGGATGATGCGTTACTGGAAGAAACGAAAAGCCTGGGAATTCTTGCCGATCACGGGCTTTCGCTCAGCAACTTAAGCCTGCCATACGCATTTAACGACGAGCAGTTTGTACCTTATGACTATGGGCATTTTGCGTTTATCTATGACGAAACCAAAGTATCGGATGTTCCCGGCTCGTTGAAAGAGCTGGTTGAGGATTCTGAGCTGAGTATTATCTATCAGGACCCTCGTATCAGTACTCCAGGGCAAGGCCTTATGCTGTGGGTGAAATCTGTGTACGGCGAAAACAGTGACGAGGCCTGGAAACAGCTTAAGCAGAAAACACTGACGGTTACGCCCGGCTGGAGCGAAGCCTATTCCTTATTCCTGGAAGGTAAAGGAGACATGGTACTGAGCTATGTTACGTCTCCGGCCTATCACATGACGTGGGAAGATACCGATAAGTACAAGGCCGCTGAATTCAGCGAAGGCCATTACGTTCAGGTGGAAACCGCCGCCGCTCTGAGTAGTTCGAAGCAGCCTGAACTGGCTAAAAGCTTTCTGGCATTTCTGATCAGTAAGGACGCTCAGGATGTCTTTGCAGGTACCAACTGGATGTGGCCTGTTCTGCCGGAAGCTGAAAAACCAGAAGCGTTCAGCTTGTTAATACAGCCCAAGACTCTCTATTTCCCGAGTGCTGAAGTGAATGAAAACCGCAGCCGCTGGATTAAAGAATGGCGATCGGCTGTTAGCCAATAGTGTCAGTGCTCTCCAGGGTTGTTTCACTATTTATCCTGCTCACATTCGTTTTATGTGCGGCAGGGCTGTACCTGCACCCGGGTGTTGGTTTGCCCTGGAGAGACTATTTTGATGGCTGGTTTTTTTCTGTTCTACAGTTTTCTATTGTTCAGGCTCTGCTTTCTTCGGCTATTTCGGTTGTCGTTGCATTGCCGTTCTCATGGGTACTGGCCCGCAAACCCTTTCAGTATCAGTGGGCTTTAAAGGGGCTGTTGAACTTATTCTTTATCATGCCGGTGCTGGTCATTATTCTTGGTGTGGTTACCGCCTATTCAGATTGGCTGAATGTATTCAGCCTAAAGGGCATCCTGCTGGCGCACCTTTATTTGAACGTCCCTTTCGCGATCCGCATGATCTGGCAGTCGCTGGAAAACATCTCAGGCGAATACTACCGCTTAGGCAGTACCATGGGGTTTGGCAGGATTCACGCTTTCAGGTGGATAGAGCTTCCGGTTTTGTTGCAGGCGATACGGCCTGTTTTCGTGCTTATCTTTATTCTGTGTTTCAGCAGCTTTACTGTCGTTCTAACGCTTGGTGGCGGGCCTGAGAATACCAACCTGGAAGTCGCCATCTTTCAGGCCTTAAAGCTGGATTTCGACCCTAAAGCCGGGGTGGTTTATGCCTGCGCGCATATCGCAATAATCGCTCTGGTGATTGCAGCCTTTAAGCGTCAAACCGCCAGCGCGCTTGAATTCAGCCGTCAGTCGATAAGCCCGAAGAAGGCGCAGCCGAATTTTATTCAGGTGATAACGGTCGTACTACTGGTGCTGGTGCTGGTGTATCCGCTGTATTCTCTGGCAAGCAGCGCCTTTTCTGTTGGCTGGATAGGCTCAACCCGCCTGTTTGAGGCTATGTTGACCAGTTTGTTAATTGCCATCTTTAGCGCCTTATTGAGTATTCTGTTGGCCTTGGGGCGGGCCTTTTCTTCACAAAACCGCTTTACCCAGTTAATAGACTTCGGGCTGCTGATTTTACCGGTTATGGTGGTTATTACCGGTTTGTTTCTGTTGGCGCTAAGGTTGGGGATTGCATTCCGGGTGACGCATGTTCTCATCGTCTGGGTGAACAGCCTGATGGCAATGCCGTTGATTATTCCGGCGTTGCGCAACCGTATAGAAAGCTATAAAAACCGTTATTCACCGTTGTGTGATGTGCTGGGTATGCCATCCGGCACTCAGCTTCGGCTGGTTTACTGGCCGGCCATTCGAAGTATTTTGCCATGGAGCTTTGCGCTTTCTGTGGTGTTGTCTGTTGGTGATCTGGGTGTCGGGGTGATGGTGGGCTCTGCCAGCTTTATTACCCTGCCCATACTCATTTATCAGGCGATTGGCAGCTATCAGATGGTATTGGCATCGCAGTTAACATTACTGTTGCTGTTACTATGCGCGCTTATCCTTTTTATTGCCGAGTGGACCGGGGAGAAACAAGCTCATGTTAAAGGCTGATCGCTTAGTTGCGTGCAGAGAAAATAAGCGGTTTGAATGGAGCTTTGAATTGGCAACCGGGCAACTGATGGCTGTGGTCGGGGAGAGTGGTATTGGTAAAAGTACTCTGATATCTACACTGCTCGGCTTTCACCCGACAGAGTCCGGAACCGTATATTGGAATAATCAGCCAGTAAACCATTTACCGGTGAAAGAGCGCCCATTTGGTGTGCTGTTTCAACAAAATAATCTGTTCGAGCACCTGACGGTTTTTCAGAATATCGCCCTGGGGCTGAACGTTCACGCTAAGTTGTCAGAATCTGAACAGGCTTTACTGCGTCAGGCCGCTGAGCGATTCGGTCTGGGTTCACTATTGAAGAAGCGCGCCAGTGATCTTTCCGGCGGGCAACAGCAACGGGTGGCGCTGGCCCGGGTTTTCCTGCAAAACAAACCGGTTTTACTACTCGATGAGCCCTTTTCATCGTT
Organism: Reinekea marinisedimentorum; assembly: GCF_004341165.1. Classification (GTDB taxonomy): domain Bacteria; phylum Pseudomonadota; class Gammaproteobacteria; order Pseudomonadales; family Natronospirillaceae; genus Reinekea; species Reinekea marinisedimentorum. The sequence continues at coordinate 90,947 of NZ_SLZR01000014.1, read as the reverse complement.
GGATAAAAACTTGCGTGACGAAGGCATCAACTGGGTCAAGGATATTCAGGCTGAACATGCCTCTACGGTAATTCTGGTTACCCATCACCTGGATGAAATCAACTCCAGTGTCGATTCTATTCTGCAGGCCAGGTCATCCAGTCATTGGCATCAGCAAGCAACAGCTCAAGGCAGTACAGCGGGTTTTAGCCCAACTAACTAATACTTTTCACGTTAATCTCAGTTACCCCCTTTCTTACGGTTGCATGCGACCCTAAGAGGCTCCAAACTATGTCGGATAATTGACAGGGTTAAACCCAGCAAAGCACAGGATGGAATTATGGTTAACTTGCAACTTGGTAAAAACGGCATACCAATTAAATTGATGTCTGTTGAGGCTTACGATGAGTGGTTTAAAGAGCAGACTGAGTTTACCTGTAACTGGTTGATGCACAGTGGCTTTAAAACACCGGGAAGCCGCCTGATACCGGATGCCAATGGCTTACCTGGTTTTGTCATTGTTGTGGTTGAAGATGTAGATTCTATCTGGAGCCTATCGGAGCTGGCCGTCAGTCTGCCCGCAAGCTCGTACTATCTTGAGGGCACTGCAGAGCAGCAGAAGGCCGCAGCCTTAGGTTGGGCGCTGGCTCAATACCGCTTTACCCCCTATTTGAAGGATGCCATCGAGCAACCAACGTTGTTTATTGAAGATGACAAGGTATATAACTCGGTGGTGTACCAGGTGGCCGCGGTTAATCTGACCCGCGACCTGATCAATACCCCGGCCGCCGATATGATGCCGGAGCATCTGGCAAAGGCGATGCAAAAACTGGCCTCGGAATACCGCGCCGGCTTCAAAGAGGTGGTTGGCGACGCCTTGCTGAAACAGAATTACCCGACGATTCATATGGTTGGCCGGGCTTCGGTTCATGCGCCAAGGTTACTGGAACTGAACTGGGGCGATGAACAGCACCCTAAACTGACTTTGGTCGGTAAAGGCATTTGCTTCGACAGCGGTGGTTTGGATTTAAAACCGGCGCAGGGTATGCGGCTGATGAAGAAAGACATGGGTGGTGCCGCGCATGTTTTGGGGCTGGCACAACTGATTATGGCGCATAAGCTACCGGTACGGCTTAGAGTACTGGTGGCGGCAGCTGAAAATGCCATCGGCAGTAAGGCCTTCAGGCCGGGCGATATAGTAAAAACCCGCAAAGGGCTGACGGTCGAGATTGATAATACCGATGCCGAAGGCCGTCTGGTGTTGTGCGATGCACTTGCAGAAGCCGATGCAGAATCCCCGGACCTGATCATCGATTTTGCGACCCTGACCGGTGCAGCTCGCGTGGCGCTGGGCCTGGAAGTACCGGGTTTCTATTCAACCGATGACAACTTTTCAGATCAGCTGCGTGACGGTGCTAAGCAGGCCGATGATGCGATTTGGCAACTGCCATTGCACGAAGGTTATGCCAGCTTTATGAAGGGCTCAATATCTGATCTGGTGAATGCCAGTGGCACGCCATTTGGTGGTTCTATCACAGCGGCTTTGTTCCTGAAAAACTTCGTTGAAAATTCCAACTGGGTGCACTTCGATGTCGGTGCCTGGAATGACCGTGTTCGTCCAGGCCGTCCGAAAGGTGGCGAGGCTATGGGTATTCGCGCGGTATTTGCTGCGCTGCAGGCACGATACAGCGCGTAAACGCCTCTCAGTGGTGCTGCTCAGGCAAGGGCAGCACCTTCTTCCATTGTAACCGGGCTGAACAGTGGCGTTGATGCCAGAAACTGCTCTGCAGCCCGGAAGCCCATGTTGTAGCCATTGGCCAGTTTGTGGGCATTGGTTGTGGTGCGGCTGACCTTAAAAGCCTGTGAAGGCGAAATCACCTCCAGCCTGCAATCTTCAGGTGGCGACTCAATAAAGTCTATTGCCCGGTTATAGCTTTGCTCACGCTGCAGAATGGCCTCGGCGAGCATCGGATAATCTTTCATCACCTTACGCACAACCGCAGGGGTTTTCACCGGCGATTTCCGGTAACCGCCGGAGCGGGATAAAACCACAACGATGTGTCGGGCACCGCGATTATAAGCTTCTATAACCGGAATCGAATCTCCAATGCCGCCGTCAGCGAACTGCTTTTGGCCGTAGCGGGGAAAACGGCGATAGGCAATCGGCACCGCGCACGAGGCCTTAAGCAGATCGTTAGCCGTGTTTCCGGCCGGCATTAAGTATTCGGGCTTTCCGGTTACTACGTTTGTGACAACGGCATAGAACGCAGTAGGCTGGTTCGACAGCGCTCTGGTATCGAGAGGGTGCTCTTTATCGACCACCTGCCATAACCAGTCGAGATCAATATAGTGACCTCCCCGCAAAAACTTGCCGGCGTTGATGAAGTCTGGCCGGCACGACAGGTCGGTAATAATTTTACGGTTACGTCCGGGTTGGCCTGCCAGATACGAGGCCATGTTTGTAGAGCCGGAAGAAACGCCATAGGCGGAATGGAAAGGGCGAAAATCATTTGCCATAAAGCAATCAAGCACCCCGGCGGCAAATATTCCGCGCATGGCACCACCTTCAATGATCAGTGCTGGTTGATTGTTCCCGTTGCTGAATAGTTCCGTTTTTGACATGTGCCTGCTCCCTTATCTGCGCCTATTATAGATAGCGCCACTACTACAGCCCGAAAATAACTCACTTTGTAATATAATCAAATTGAATACTATCAGTCGTTACATCCGATTTTAAATAGTAAAAATGAGTATGACTGTTGCGGATACGAAATAATTAGGTGTGTTTTACTGCAGAAAATGTGTATTCAGCCTTGCAGATTCCTTAAAAGTATTCAATTTCGTCTAAACTAAATTGGGTTGGAAGCTGATTTGGTTTACATATGGGTAAAATTGGTAACCTTTCCGGATATTTCTCGCGCTCTTCAATGGGCGTTATCCTGTTTTTTAACTCCATCCTGTTCCTTGGTCTGCTATTCATCGGTTTTGGGCTGTTTGCACGCGGGGAAGGCCTATTTATTGGCAAGCATCAGATGCTGTTTACCCAACTCGATCATGAGTTTTTGCGTCTGGGGTTTGTCGTTCCCGGGCAAGCTCTGGGCGCACCAGAGTCGGCTGCTATCTGGCTGGAAGTGGCGCAGCTTACCGAGGAAATTAACCGTCTGGAATCCGCTACCCATGTGCCAGCATCGCTTTTTGAAAACTTTACCGAATCGGTTGCAGATTTAAGACAGGCACAACAGGCCGCTAAGCCAGAGGGTATTTCAGCCAATGTGCTGAGTAACTATATTATTGCCCGATCTCACTTGGTTTCAGCCCTGGAACAGGATGAAATTAACAGGGCTTCAGACCCGTTGCGCAAGTTCAATACACCCGAAGGTGCTGTCATTGTTTTACTGCTGATCTGTGGCGTACTTCAGCTGGCTCTGGTGTTGCATGGCTTCCGTAAATTCATTTCGCGAAACCAGTTGTTGACGGATGTGCTCAATGCTATTCCAGACCCTGTGGTCGCCAAGAATTACGACGGTAATTTTATTTTTTGTAATGAAACCGTTGCTCAGCTTTATAACTCAACCCCCGAGGCTATGGTCGGGAAGGATGACGCCTACTTTACCGGAAATCAGCAGCAGGCAGATTTCTTTCGGGAGAATGTCCGTAAGGTTATGCGCCAGTTCAAAACAGAAGAGGTGTATGAAGATTCGACCGATGCCAATACCGGTGAAATACGCCACTTCCTATCCGTTAAAGTGCCCTTCAGAGACCGTCAGAACAACCTGTGCATAACCGTGGTTGCCAGAGATGTAACCGAAATCGTAGAGCTGAAAGACCGGGCTGAAAGGAACGAAAAACGACTGGAAAGCATCTTTGAGGTTTCCGGTGAAGGCCTATGGGAATGGAACACCCAAACCAATGAGGTCGGCCATAATGCCCAATGGGAAAGCATTACGGGTGTTCTGAATTCAGAAAGCTCTTTCGAAGAATTTGATAACTGCATCTTTGCGGAAGACAGGTCGAGAGTTCACGCGGCACTAACAGCCCTGCTGGAAAGCAACGAGACCTACAATATTGAGTTCCGGATGAAGCGTCCGGATGGCAATGTACTGTGGATATGGGATCGCGGTCAGGTCGCTGAGTACGATGAAGACGGTAAACCGCTCTGGGTCGTGGGCATTATGCAGGATGTCACTCAGGAAAAGATCAACCAACAGCAAATCGAAAACCTGGCCTACTACGATTCGCTGACCCAGCTACCCAACCGTTCAATGCTGAAGGATCGTTTGACCGATGCTATCAGTCATCATTGCCTGACCAACATTTATGGCGCGGTTTTGTTTTTGGATTTGGATCGATTCAAACTGCTTAACGACAGCTATGGGCATCAGGTTGGCGATCAGTTGTTGGTTGAGGTGGGTAAACGAATCCATCGCCGGCTGCGCGCTGAAGATACTGTTGCCCGGTTTGGTGGCGACGAGTTTGTTCTGATTCTGCATCAGCTGAATGAAAATGCCGAGGTTGCCGCTGAGCAGGCTATGGCGACAGCGGAATCGATACGGGATTCTCTGTGTGAAGTTTTTCATCTGCATCATGAAAATATCAAAAACGTAATCGACTATTACATTACCGTGAGCATTGGTGGTGTGATCTTCAAGACAGACGATGCCGATGCCAACGCCCTGATCCAAATGGCGGATATGGCGTTGTACAAGGTGAAAAAAGATGGCCGTAACGATAGCCTCATCTTCGGCCCGGAAATGCGCGATGAACTGAACCGAGAGCGAGACATCAAGCGAGAGCTTAGACGGGCCATTTCCGAAAACCAGTTTAGTGTTTACTACCAGCCGAAATATGATTTTAACCAGCAGCTGATTGGTGCTGAGGCCTTAGTGCGCTGGTTCCACCCAGAGCTGGGTATGATTCCGCCGTGTGATTTCATCATGATCGCCGAACAGGCAAACCTGATTGTCGCCATTGGTGATGTGGTTCTGAATGACGCCTGTAGCAAGCTTCAGGAGTGGCAGTACAGTGATGAGACGGCAAGCCTGGGGATGTCGGTTAACTTCAGTGCCAAGCAGATTCGGCAAAAGGATTTCTGTGAGCATTTTGTTGAGATTATCGGCGCGTACAATTTTGATTACGCACGGCTTACCCTGGAAGTGACCGAAACCGCGCTGCTCGAAGATCTTGACGTTGCCATTGAAAAGCTGACTGAACTTAAAAAGCTGGGCATCAGGGTGTCTTTGGATGATTTTGGAACGGGTTACTCTTCACTGACCCACCTGAAAGGATTGCCCATCGATGAAATCAAGATTGACCGCTCTTTCGTGCGTGATATTAAGTTCGATGAGTCTGATCTGATCATGGTGAAGTCTATTCTCGATCTGGGCCGTAACTTCAGTATTGATGTCATTTCTGAAGGTGTGGAAGACGTTGAGCAGCTGAACCTGCTGACCAAATTAGGCTGTCAGTACTTTCAGGGTTTCTACTTTGGCAAGCCGGTGCCTTACACAGACTTTAAGCACTTCATCATTACTGAAGTATGAAGTGCTCTTAAACCGTGCGGCTATTTTTTTCTGGCCGCATTGGCATTGCGCGACTGCTTTAACTCTTCACTGCTGATAAAGCCGTCACCGTCAGTATCGAGTTGATCAAAGGCCTGAATGATTGGGCCGCGAGCTTCGTCTTTTGAAATCTTACCGTCTTTATTGCTGTCTAACCGTTCCATCGGGTTACCAGCTGAGCGCTGCCCCTGAACTTGATTCTGCCCCTGACCCTGCCTCTGAGCTTGTTCCTGTTCCGGGCGCTGTACCGGTGCCTGCTGCTCCTGGCTGGCGGTAATGGTGAAGCTTACCGCAGAGCGAGGTTCAGCCTTGGGCTGCTGAACAAATTCGGTGTATTCATCGGTGACACAGCGAACCATGTTGTTGATTCGGATCGCATCACCCTGCGGACCATGGCCATTGGTGTAATCATTGCCATCATCAACCTTAGGGTCACTGCGTTGCGAACCCGCACCATGTACATCCGACCATTGATTATTCATAAAGCCGAGTGACCGGCCAAAGGCAACGTAGGCACCGTTTGCAGCGTTGCGCGGGTTCAGGTGCGTTGTGCTGCTCCAGTAGTTTGCGTAATCCAGCTGCGAGGCTTCATTGGTGATTTGAGTCGTGATAAACAGAGGGGCGATTGCTGCGCTGTTCGAGGTTTCCGGTGAGCGGCTGTAGTCGACAATCGATTGCAGTTCTTTCACGTTCGGTAAGCGCCAGTCGCTGTGCCCGGCGAAGGTCAGCGATTCACAGTAATTCAGTGCGCTTGGCCAGTCCATGGTTTTAATGCTGTCGGTCTGTTGCCAGGTTAGGCCGGTGGCTGTATCGGTAATGGTGCGGTCGCCGTTATCAACGAAGTTATTGTCACCATAGTTTTCACCACGTACCAGCAGCACATAGAAGGTTTTTTCACCGCTCGGATTGCCGAGGCCATAGCCTTTAATGCGCCCGTCTATGAAGTTCACACCAAAAACAGTCTCCTGAGCGTTATTCATTGTGGTTGAGACATACTTCGTTGAGGTGAGGTACTGCGCATCAATCAGGCGTTCACCGGCCTGCATATCGCCGGAGTTGAACCCGAAAACACGGTTATCAATAAAGGGGACTACGCTCAGCTCTCCGGGTTGATTATCCATGCCGGAAGGGTCCTGACCATCAAATAGGATCAGCGAATACAGCTCTTTAATGGTGGGAACCCGCCAATCATCAAAACCGGCCAGGGTAGACTGCTGGGCAAATTTTGCAGCCTGATCGTAGGTAAGTTTATCTTTGACGTTGATTTCGCCATCTTGGTTCAGGTCAATGGTTTGTGCCCACATTAAACCGGTGACCTGATCGGTAACGGTACCATTGTTGTTGACGTTGTAGGCTGGCTGAAAGCCCTGGTACTGAGCATCCTGACCGAATGCAGTGCTGCCGGGAGCTGGGCATGTAGCAACCGTTTCAGTGGTATTTACGCAAGTGGAAGCGTGGGTATCAACTACTGGGTAGGTCAGGTCCGAAGCAGCGGTTGCTGCCAGAGAAGCAACCGACAACAGAGGCAGTGCAGTTGCCGGCAGTAGTTTTTTCAGGGTGACCATATTAGCTCCGAAGTTTCTTATTTGAGAAACTGAAAGCTAACAGCTAAATGTTCAAGAAATATGCACGGCTAGTGGCGCATGCGCCACTAGATTTCCAGCCGGTAGCCAACGCTGTAAATTGATTTGATATAGTCACAATCCGGTGAAACTTCGTGGAATTTTTTGCGCAGATTTTTAATATGACTGTCGATGGTCCGGTCGGTAACCACGCGGTTGTCATCATAGATTTTTTGCATCAGCTGATCACGCGAGAAGATTTGCCCCATGTGCTGGAACAGGTGATTCAGCAGGCGGAATTCAGCCGGTGTCAGTACCAGTGATTTACCCATTAAAACAACCGACATGCTGGCCTCGTTGATCACCAGCGGGCCTTCGTTTTTTGCATACTCTGAGGTTTCTTCGGAGCGGCGCAGAATGTTTTTTACCCGCGCAACCAGCTCGCGCGGGCTGTAAGGTTTGCAGACATAGTCATCGGCACCCAGTTCCAGACCGAGCAGGCGGTCTATTTCATCTACCTTGGCCGTTGCCATAATCACCGGAACAGAAGTGAAAGTGCGCAATTCCCTGAAAATTGTCAGGCCATCTTTTTCCGGTAACATCAGGTCGAGCACGATCAGGTCGGGCTGATTGGTTTTGACACTGGGAATAACACTGGAGCCGTTATCCAGCACTTCGGTTTTAAAACCGGCGTGACTCAAATACTCACAAAGTACCGTTGCTAATGAGGGCTCGTCTTCAACAACCAGAACGGTTTTTTCGTTAAAGTTCATACTAACTGTTCTCCTTGGGGAGTCTTATTTCTACTCTCAATCCGCCCAGGTTGGATTGAGCAGCGGTAATGTTCCCGTTATGGGCGTTCACAATATTCTGGCAGATACTCATGCCTAAGCCCGAGCCACCGTTGGCACGGCTGCGGGATTTATCCACCCGGTAAAGGCGGTCAAACAGTTTGGGGATAGACTCGTTCGGCACGGTTGGTGTGCTATCGTCCATCACCAGTATCAAGTGCTCCGGTTGGTTGATCAGTGTTACCTGTAGCACGCCGTTTTCATCTGTATAACGCAGGCTGTTTTCAAATAGATTGGTCACCAGCTGCGTCAGTGATTTTGAATCTGCTTTCAAGCGCAGATCCAGGTTGGCCATATACTGCCTGACAATACGAATATTTTTCTGCCCGAACCGAATGCTGAATTGTTCGGCAACGGATTCAACAATTTTGGTTAGGCTGACGGTGTCAGTGGGTTTGATTTCAACACCAGAATCGGTCAGTGACAGCTGGTATAAATCTTCGACCAGATCGGCCAGATTAAGCACCTGCCGGTGCAAAGAGCTGATGTATCTGGGTTCCGGTTTTCGAATACCGTCTTCAATGGCTTCGATCTCGCTTCTTAATACCGAGATCGGTGTTCTTAATTCATGAGAAATATCTGAAAGCCATTGGTCGCGGGTTTCCTTCTGATTCTTCAGTGCTGCCGTCATCTTATTAAAAGCGTGCGAGAGGTCTGCCAGTTCATCATTCCCTTGCGGGTAAATTTTGTATTCGAGGTTACCTTCCATCAGCTCCTGTGAGCCTTTCTGTAAATCGTTCAGCGGCTTCAAGAAATAGCGCACCAGTACCAGTGCTAAACCAAAAGTGAATATCGCAGAAATAAAGAAGATGATGTAAAAACTTTTCATCTGCTCATTAAAGAAACCTTCTGCGAGGGGGCCGGTAATGGATTTCTTTTGCAGAATATAAATCGTACCCACTTGCTGGTCGTCTTTGATGACGGGAATACTCGGCTGCAGTAAGTCATTGCGCTGCGGTATGTCTTCAACAGCATAGCCTGCCAGATTATTGCCATTGGCATCATAAAAACTCAGTCTCGCAAAAAAGGGGGAAGTCTCTGCATTGATCAGCTCTTCTGTACTCAGCAGGTTGGCATGTTCAGGGGGTAACTTTTCTCCGATGCTGTCAATGGCTGCCCGCCAGACAATGCTGTTCTGTTCTACTTCCTGCCAACCGTCTCTGTCGGAGTAAAAATTAATCAGAAAGCTGGCAATGCTTTCGGCTTTCTCAATTTCACTGTTGTTAAGGTAGTTCTGCAGACCACCGCGAAAACTGACGTTAATCAGTAAGGAAATGCCAATCAGAGTGATCAGGCTGCTAAGCAGCAGCACAATAAATATCTTGGTAAACAGTGACAAGCGCATGTTTTTACCGGCTATCGGGAGGAGGCGCTATTGTAAAGCAAACAGGCGCTAATGATAATTTCTCGACTGCATGGCAAGCTCGCCCAATACATGGCTGAAGCCTTTAATTTCCTTGGCAATCACATGAATCACATCGGTTTGCGGTGCTTTTTCCAGAATGCCTTTAATAATGACAAGCTTCTCGGTGGTCAGCGTTTTCAGATACTTCTGGGCAACCGGCAGCCAGACAATCACATTGATATTGCCGGTGGGGTCTTCCAGGGTAATAAAGGTCACGCCGGTTTTGGTTTTTGGCATCTGCCGATTGGTAATTAAACCGCTGACAATCACCGGCAGCTGAATTTTATCTGTGGTATTACTGCTGCGCGCTTGGGCTTCTTTTGCCATTGGCAACAATTGATCAGCCATTGGCGTTGGCGGAATCAGCTGCTGTTCACGTAACAGCTGCAGAATATGTTTGCGCAGTGAAAGGCCGGTGCTGTTGTGATCTTCCACGATGTTTTCAAATTCATCCGGGCCGGGAAGCTGATGATCGGCTTCGTCGAATGCATTACTGAGTAAATCCTGTTGCAGGTTCAGGGCTGTCATTTCCCAGCGCGCCTGAAAACGATGGCCGGCGAAGTCGCTCAGTGCATCGGCACTGGCCAGCGCTTCCAGGTCTCCCTTGGTTAAGCCGGGTAAGTTTTCCAGTTGCGAAGCCTGCTGGTAACCATGGGCTGGCCGGTGCAACAGCAGGCTTAAGCCAGCCTGAGTGCTCAGGCCCTTTATCCGCCTTAAACCAAGTTGCACAGCGGCCTTGCCATTCTTACCTGCAACCAGGTGGCTATCCCATTCGCTGTGGTTGATATTGGCCGGGTAAACATCAACCTGATGACGGCGGGCGTCCTGCACCAGCTGCGAAGCACTGTAAAAGCCCATCGGCAAGCTATTGAGCAGGGCGCAACAGAAGGCTGCCGGGTAATGAAACTTTAACCAGGCAGAAACATAGGCCAACAGGGCAAAGCCGGCGGCGTGCGATTCCGGGAAGCCATATTCACCAAAGCCTTCAATTTGCCGGTTGATGCGCTCAACGTAAGCTTCCGGGTAGCCGTTGTTCAGCATCTTGTCGGTCAGCTTGCCACGCAAGCGGTTGATGTGGCCGGTTTTTTTCCAGCTGGCCATAGAGCGGCGCAGTTCATTGGCTTCATCGGCGCTGAAATCTGCTGCCACCATTGCCAGCTTGATGATCTGCTCCTGAAAGATTGGGATGCCCAGGGTACGTTCCAGCACCGGTTTGAGTTCCGGTTTGGGGTAATCGACAGCCTCCTGATTCAGTCTGCGCTTTAAATAGGGGTGAACCATATCGCCATGAATTGGGCCGGGGCGAACAATGGCCACCTGAATAACCAAGTCGTAATATTTGGCCGGCTTCAGGCGCGGCAGCATGTTCATTTGGGCGCGGCTTTCTATCTGAAACACGCCGACGGTATCGGCCTTCTGGATCATGCCGTATACCTCCGGGTCATCGGCAGGAATATCCTGAATGCGGTAATGCTCACCGTGAAATTGCTGAATGTAATCCAAAGCCTTACGAATGGCGCTGAGCATACCCAAGGCCAGAATATCGACCTTCATCAGGCCGAGCGTTTCCAGATCGTCTTTATCCCATTGGATCACGGTACGGTCGGCCATGCTGGCGTTTTCAATGGGTACCAAATCAGAAACCGTATGCTCGGTTATGACAAAACCGCCGACATGCTGGGAGAGGTGACGCGGAAAGCCGGTTATCTCGGTGAGCAGCTGCTTAAAGCAGGCTATCTGATGGTGGGATAAACCCAGGCCATCGTTGATGATCTCATCAATCCATTCTTTGTTGCGATAACGCCAGCCGTAGTTGGCAATTTTTTGCTCTAAAAGGTCCACCTGAATGCCCAGTGCTTTAGCAACATCGCGCAGGGCGCTTTTGCGTCGGTAAGTGATTACTGTCGCTGCAAGGGCCGCTCGTTTGCGGCCATAGCGCCGGTAGATGTATTGGATAACCTCTTCACGGCGTTCGTGCTCAAAATCGACATCAATATCCGGCGGGTCATCCCGGCTGACAGAAATAAAACGCTCAAACAATAAAGAGGCGCTTTGCGGGTTTACCTCGGTAATGCCCAGCACATAGCAGACTACAGAATTGGCCGCCGAGCCGCGGCCCTGGCAGAGGATGCCCTGATCCCTGGCGAAGCGGACAATATCGTAAACGGTGAGAAAGTAGTGTTCGTAGTTTTTCAGCTTAATCAGTGCCAGCTCTTTCTCGATGGTTGCCAGAATTTGGTCGTCTGCCTTCTTGCCGAAGCGCCGCTGTACGCCCTGCTGTACCAGCAGGCGTAAGTACTCGCTTGCACTGTACTGGCCGGGCAGCGTGTCTTTCGGGTAGTTGTAGCGAATACTGTCGAGGTTGAAGTGGCATTGACCGGCAATCTCCAGGCTGGCTGCAAGCCATTCCTGCGGGTAAATGCTGCTCAGCTTCTTCAGGGAGCGCAGGTGGTTTTCAGCATTGGGCTTCAGCTGAGCCCGAATCGCTTCAACCGGCTTGTTGGCGCGAATAGCAGTAAGGCAATCGAGCAGCATTTTCCGGCCAGGCACATGCATCAAAGCATGGCTGCTGGCCACAACAGGCAGGGCGTGCTGCTCGGCGATTGTCTTGAGTTGCGCCATGCGTTCGTCATCGCCGTTGGCGAGCAGGTTTTCAGCCAATAGCCATAAGCTCTGCGGGAAGCTCTGTGTTAAATGCTTAATGGCTGAAACAGACTTACTGGGTTGAGCGGAAGCGAAAAGGCAAATGCATTCAGAGCAATGTTTGCCGCTGAAGTCGCGCAGTTCGGTATGGTAGCTGCCTTTATCACTGCGCCGCCGGGCGCGCGTAATCAACCGGCATAGCTGCTGATAACCGGTTTGGCTTTTCGCCAGAAGGATAAGCTTCTGACCCTCCACGGCAAACTCAGCGCCGATAATCAGCTTAATGCTGAGTTCCTGCTCCTTAATTGCCCGCCAGGCACGTACGACCCCTGCCACCGAACATTCATCGGTAACCGCGATTGCCTGGTAACCCAGCTGACTGGCACGCGTGACGAGCTCTTCCGGATGGGAGGCCGCGCGCAGAAAGCTGAAATTGCTTAAACAATGCAATTCGGCAAATTTAATATTTGGCATAGGCGAGGGGATAGGTTGTTTCTGTATGGATATACAGTATAGGTGTTTGGGCGGGAAAGGCGAGCAGGGGGTGTGTGGCGAAAGCGGTTGTATGGTGTTCAACAATAAAAAAGGCCGCGAATAGCGACCTTATAGGGTGTATCTATATGTGCTTAATCGGCAATGGCAGCGGCCTGAGCGACGTTTTTCTTCTGAACCCAGGCAACAAAAGCAAATGCCGGAATATTCATAAACAGGCCATACATCAGGGGTACAAATGCCAGCTCCGGTTTGTGCAGAATTGCCAGCGCAACCATCATAGCGGTACCGGCATTTTGCACGCCCACCTCAATTGCAACGGTTCTTTGCGATTGGGCCGGTAGCTTGAAGGCACCGGCTATGACGTGGGCTGCCAGCAAAGAAACCGTGGCCAGCAGCAGTACGGCTAAAGCATTAATGCTGAAGATTGATTGCATAACCTTCATGTTGGTCGCCATCAGCATAAAGACAATCAGTACCATCGCAATGGTTGAGATTTTCTTCACCAGCGGCTGAGCGCCTTCAGACCATACCGGCGCGACAGCTCGAATGGTCATGCCAATGGTGACCGGCACCAGCGTAACGACGGCCAACTGTTTGATGATAGTGGCTAACGGCACGGTGAATGCGCCGGCCGTATCGCCGGTTATCGATAGAAAGCTGATAAATGCCACTGGCAGTAAAACAGGCGACAGCAGGCTGATAATGCCGGTGAGTGTCACGCTGAGGGCTACATCGCCATGAGCAATGTAAGAGAACAGGTTAGAAGTGGCACCGCCGGGGCATAAAGAAACCAGGAAGAGCCCGGCAGCCGCTACCGGGCTGAGCGGCAAAACCGCGATTAATACCAGCGCCAACGCCGGCAGGAACAGCACCTGCAGACAAAAGCCCAGTAAAACCGCCTTAGGCTGAGTAACAACTCGTTTAAAATCCTTTGGTGTTAGGCCAAGCCCCATGCCGAGCATGATGGTGGCCAATACTACAGGCAATAGCACCTGCGAAACGAGTTGCTGCATAGTTATCTCCTATTGGGTTTCTGGTTTAGGTGAGTAATCTTACTCTATCTCAGTCAGCATAAAATTGACGAGAGCATATTTGAAAAGCAGTTTTTCTGTGGCACTCTGTTGGCAATTTCTTTACATCTGTATCATCCCAATTCTTTTTCCTGCGTGAGTCTGATTCAAAGTACATGACAAAGCTAAAACCCTGGTGGCTGGCAATACGCCCCAAAACGCTACCTGCCTCTATTAGCCCAATTATTCTTGGCACCGCCCTGGCTTATCAAATCGGGTTCTTCGATGGGCTTCTGTTTGCCCTCGCTCTTTGCTGCGCGCTGCTGCTGCAAATAGCCGTTAACCTGGCTAATGATTATTTCGATGCCCGTTCAGGGGTCGATACCGAACACAGGTTGGGGCCGGTAAGGGTCAGTCAAAGTGGCCTGGTATCGCCAGAGATTGTTAAGCGTGCGCTGATAGTTGTTAGCCTGCTCGCTGTGGCTGCTGGCATTGCTCTTTCGTGGCTAAGTTCATGGTGGTTGCTTGCGTTTGGTGTGGGTGCTGTTGTTGCCGTGTTTATCTACAGCGGCGGGCCTTGGCCACTGGCCTCTAATGCAATGGGGGAAATCACGGTGTTTTTCTTCTTTGGCTGGCTGGCCGTTGGTGGCACTTACTTCGCGCTGGCAGGTTCAATAAATATGCACGTTTTGGGTTTTGGTACCGTAGCCGGCCTTCTCAGCGCCGCCATTATGCTGGTGAATAATATCAGGGATATCCCAACGGACTCCGTTGCCGGTAAGCACACACTGGCGGTCATCCTGGGGGATCACAGAGCGCGAATGGCATACCGGTTACTGCTGGTGGCGGCTATTCTTGTACACCTTGTCGTTTCATTTCCGCACGGTTTGATCTCCGTTATACCACTGGTTTTTATGGCGCCTCTGTTCAGGAGGTTAGCTGTCGATATCAACCGGTTAGAAGGTAAACAACTGAATACCTTACTGGCACAAACCGCCAAACTGGAGCTGTTCTATTGTTTGCTGGCCAGTGCAGTGCTGGTTGTTATTTAAAGTGCACGCTTCAGGGTGTAATCACCCTGAAGTGAGGGTAGAACACAGTGAGTTCATTCATAGTTTTTGGCTTACTAAGTGCCGCCTAAACAACGCCATTTAAATCCCTTAGCTTGTATCTTTTTGTTTTCATATTTGTTTTAAATTTTTTAATGTCTTTCGTTCACCATTCGATTAAGCTTTCGCTACTTTCTTTTCATGTGCCTAAAGTAATTATATGAAAACTTTTAATGCTTCAGGCGTATATAAAACGGCAGTTTATATCGCGAACGCGCAGTTGATTTTGTTTTTTTAACAGGTCGTGTTTGACCACTGAAAAGGATTGCTTCGGGCTCGGTACTCAAGTTTACCAAGGCAGTTAAGTTTCATATTTTGAAATATTGAGTCAATGCTTGTAGGCAGTTGCCCGTTGTTCGAAAATTTATATTAGTACGCTGTAAGCCTTATAAATAAAGGGCTTTAAGCGCTTCGGTAGCTATTCTTTGCTGTTGCCAGATTTAGTGAGTATGTCATTTTGGTTACCGTCAAGTGCCAAAAGATAACGTTTCTTTTACATGCTGCTGACGTTTTTGCTTTAGTTTACATGCCCATAAAAAATCTCATCCACCTTTGGTTTGTTTTACAAGAAAATGCGATCTGTTTTTACTTTTATATGACTAATGGACTATTGAGTGTTGTTGTTGTGTAAATGTTCGGCTGGTTTTTTTTTGTAATAAAAGAACTTAATTTACGTTTTCTTTATGACGGGTTGTTGGTCTGAAAACAGCTTCATTGTTGCGTAATTTTCACGATGTTAAATTGCTCTCGCTTTCGATTTAACTCGGCTACAAATTTTGGGAAGCCGTAACGAGTTAGATAACTAATATCAACCAAAAAAATATGGTGAAATCACTATGAAAAAATTAGCACTTTCTATTGCGGTATCTTCTATCGCTCTAGCTGCTGCAAGCGCACAAGCTGACGAAACTATCTATGAAAATGACGGTTTGTCTCTGACTGTTGGCGCAGACGTTGAATATGCATTTACCGTGCAAGGTGACGACTCAGCTTCTTTAGACATCGATGACGCTGACTTCGATGTGAAAATCAGTTCTGAAATGGAAAACGGTGCAACTGTTTTTGGTTTCTTCGAAATTGAAGAGAACGGCCAAGACGCAGTTCAGCTGAGCGATTCTTATGTTGGTTTCTCTTACGACGCGGTGACTGTGAGTGTTGGTAAGCAGATTACTGCTGCTGATAACTTCGGCATTGGCCAAGACTTCTGGTTCGGCGTAGGTAATGATGCAAAAATCGCTGACTACGGTTCAGAAGTGGTATACGTGGAATACGCTGCAGATGCGTTCACTGTAGTTGCTGCTGCCGATTTGGCACTGGAAGGTGAAGAAACAGATGACGAAGCTGTCTACGACCTGTATGTAGAAGCTGATGTTGCTGATGGTGTAACAGTATCTGGTATGCTGCAGTCTACAACTGATTTCGCTGCTGATGACACTACTACATTCGGTATCGCTGCATCTTACTCTATGGATGAGTATACAGTTGGTGCTGAATACAGCTACGAGACTGAAACTGAAGTAGGTGCATGGGAAGTTGCCGGTGCATACTCAATCAATGCAACTACATTTGTTGCTGGCTTCGGCGATAGCGATACTGACGAAGAGTCAAGTGATTTCCAATACTACCTTGGCGCTGGTTATGACCTGACTGACAACGCATCTGTATATGCTGAAATCGCTGGCGATGACGCTGACGACTCAGACATGGGCTTCGCTCTGGGTATGGCTTTGAGCTTCTAATATAGCTCTTCAGGCGGCTGATCTAGGTAGGCCGCCTGTATTGATATAATAAAAGCCCGGGTGCGCTTCGGGCTTATTCGAATTTTGTGAAGGCGTTTGATGTGTTCATGCGTTTTCAACCGAATTTGCCAGCCTTGGTAACGTTGGCAAATGGTCAGCTCTGTGGCAAGGGCCGACAATTGAAGTTCTAAATTTTAAATTTAGCTTCAAAGATTTCCCAAAATATATTCAGCGGCATATATGGCTGCTTTGCATTTACTGCCACGTAAGGCAAGGTTGGTCGCCGCTCTTTTTGGGCTGAATCTCCAGTCTTATAACTGTTCAAGTTTGTTTTGTTAGGGCGGGCCAATATTGTGGTTCGCCTTTCCGCCTCCCCGAATTCCTTTTTGTTATTTATCTAATAGAAAATACATTCAGTTTGTCTATAGGCCCCGCCGACGAATAGGTACCGTTAAGTAGACCGATGCAAGTATCACTGCAATACCGTGCTACCAGATACGCTCGACGAAAACACCAGATCAACAGCTCACCATGTATTCGGCGTCCATTTAAACGATACTTTTTTTCGTCTCGAATACTGCAGCAACTTTGCCATCAGCCCAGGAATATTCTTTCTTACCTCTTACCTCTTACCTCTTACCTCTTACCTCTCGCCTCTTCTTTTGATGACATTCCTTTCCAGGGGGTGGTTTTATGGCGGGTTTCGTTTAGAGGTTGTGTCACAAATAGACGCGTTTGTTCAAATATTCTGAATAATTGACACAGTAATGTTCATTTAAAATTATTGTAAGACAATAAGAACAAATTTAAGAACATTGCAAGCCCCTTTGTTTTTCAGGATCTTTACAGTTTAATGACATATGGTTTTATATTTCAAATTCGCATAACTAATATTGTAATACAAGATTATAAAATGATCATTTTGGCCTGTATCGAGTGTTTTTTGTGCTATATTTGATTTTTTTTGATTGGAATTGACTTTTAATGATTAATATTTTCTTTTTTTGGTTTCTATAATGTACAATAAGTTTACGTATAATGGGTTTGTAATGTTTTATCTATTGTGAGTGTTCTTTTGTAGTGGTAGTTTATTTGAGACCGACTTAAGACGACTAATAACTAACAACAAGCGTCGTATTTAAGATCTATATCAACCAGTAAATGGTAGGAAACTAAAACAATGAAAAAACTAGCACTCTCTGTTGCTGTTGCGGCTATTGCTGCGACTTCAGTTCAAGCAAAAACAGTTTATGAAGATGATCAAATGTCGTTGAAGTTGACTGGTGAATATGCATTTGAAGTAGTTCGTGATACTGACGAAGATGATTCAGTTAACTACAAAACTGATAACATGGATTTAGAAATTCATGCAGATTACAACCTGGAAAATGGCATTACAGTTTTTGGTGAAATGCTGTTTGAATTTGCTGGCTATACAGAAAAAAATGATGGTTCTTACGATCCTTTAGCTGACCATTGGGTTGGTTTTAAAAAAGGTGGCTTAGAAGTACGCTATGGTGAACAGGATTATGCTGTGGATGATTTTGGCATTGATGAGCAAAAAGATGCTGATCGTCCTGAGCGTAAAAATGATGTCTTAGGTGAAGATGATGCTGATGCTAAGAGTGCTGAAGTGCTCGTTGTTGAGTATTCTGCAGACTCTTACTATTTGGCAGCATCAGTAGACCTGCCTGAAAAATCATCTAATGTTGATGATTTAGCTGATGAAACTGATTTTAGCTTCTATGGTGAAGTTGAACTTGGTGATTTTACCGTTGGTGCTGTTCTGGGTATTCAAGACCAAGATGGTGAGGATGGCGATGACGCTATGACTTCATACGGTGCCAGTGTCGAGTATAAAGGTATTGATGACCTGAAGCTTGGCGCGATGATCGTTTATAACTCTGAAAGTGAAGATATGGCATTTGATACGTCTGTAGAGTATGACATCTCAAGCAAATTTGATATTGCTGCAGGTGTTGGTATGTACTTGCCTGAAGCTGATGGCGAGGACGAAATCACTTATTACTACGCAAACGTTGACTATGACTTCCATAAAGATGTCGATGGTTATGCGGAAGTTTATGGTAACTCTGATGATGACCAGCAGTTAGGTCTTGTTATTGGTATTTCTTTGGATTTCTAAGCTCCAAAAGGTGATCAGTTAATTGTTCTGATCAAGCTGTGAGTGGTTTGGATGCTTCCGAGCCACTCGATATTTAAGGTAATAGTATCAGATTTTGGAGGGTGCTCGTTGCGTACGTGTATTCTCTACCGAATTCGCCAGCCTTGGTAACGTTGGTGAATAAGCTGCCCCAGTGGCAAGGAGCAGCAACTGAAGCACAAAATTCCTAGATTTGGCTTCATAGGTTTCCCAAAAAGATATTTTAGCGGCGTTAATAATCAGCACTGTTAGATCCTGCCACTTACAACAGCGCTGATGCCGCTCCTTTTTTGGTAATCACCAAGAAAAAATCGCAAATCAAAAAGGCGCCGAACAAAAACAACAAAGCGCCTTTAGGATGTGTGAGTCTCCTTTTTAACTCTGTTCTGCCTATCCCTTCTTCTAATTAATTAAGCTACCACGACTATTAAACTTGTGATATTTGGGTTGTTTGTGCTTCAATGTAACCGGTTACATCGAGTGTAAAAACCGACAAAAATAACAATTAGCAGCTAAAGAGCGCTAAAGCGCCGAGCTAAGCAAACAGTGATCAGGAGTGTGTATGAACCAGAATTCCAACCTAAATACCGAAACCCCCAGCGGTGCCTATTGCCAATTCCGGGGTGAACGCTTTTATAGGATTGAAAACGCCCAGACCATGCCGACGTTTTTTATGTCCATTGTCAGTGCCTTTGACCATTGGTTGTTTATCGCAAGTAATGGCGGGCTGACTGCCGGTCGGCAGAATTCAGAAAAGTCGCTGTTCCCCTACTATACGGAAGATAAGCTGGTGGATATGGCGCACTGCACGGGCCCGTTGACGCTGGTAAAAGAGAACGGCTCACTTTGGCAGCCCCTTGGCGATGCTTCCTATATGCAAACGCCTAATCCAAGGGTGCTTTTAAAGAGCGCTCTTGGCGATAAACTTTATTTTCAGGAAGAACACAACGGCCTGCTGTTTGAGCAGGGCTGGTCATTCAGTGAGCGCTTCGGCCTGGTGCGTACGGTTAAGCTGCAGAACAATTCCAGTGAAACTCGGGCACTGAACCTGATCGATGGTTTGCAGAATGTATTGCCTGCAAATGTGGATACCCAGGTGCAGAACCAAACCAGCGTTCTACTGGATGCCTATAAAACAACACAGCTTACAGACACTAATCTGGCCATCTATTCACTCAGCTCCAGGTTGACTGATGTCGCCGAACCGTCAGAAAGCCTCTTTGCGAATACTGTATGGCATTGCATCAGTGCAGGTAGTGCGAGTTTCAAGGCCACCATAGACCCGGAAGCCGCCAAGCATTTTGCGCGAAATAACGCAGTGGAACACAAAGATCGTGTTAGAGGTCAGCGTGGTTGTTACTTTGTTGAGGGTGCGTTAACCCTTGCGCCCGGTGAATATGCTGAATGGTTGATGGTGGCAGAGGTTCAGCAGGATATCTCATCCATACAAAGACTGGAGGCGAATCGGAGTGATGAGAATATCGCGCAGCAGATCGCAGAAGATATTCAGGTGGGTCAACAGGCTCTGCGCGGCCGCGTCGCAAAAGTGGATGGCTTGCAACTGTGCGGCCCGGAAACAACCGCGACACACCATGCGGCTAACGCGCTGTTCAATTGTATGCGCGGTGGTCTGTTTGAAGACGGTTACCAGATCAACCGCGCTGATCTGCAAAGCTTTGTGGCTACCCGAAATAAAAAATTAACGGATCATCCATTCTGGCAGGGCTTGCCAGAGTCAATAACCTTGGCAGCGTTGAAAGAAAAGCTGACAGGTTGTGATTGTGCCGATTTAAATCGACTGGTCACTGAATACCTGCCCATTAGCTTTAGTCGTCGGCATGGCGACCCCAGTCGCCCCTGGAACAAGTTTTCTATTAACCTGAAGGATGATACCGGCAAAGAAATAAAAGATTATCAGGGCAACTGGCGGGATATTTTTCAGAACTGGGAGCCACTTGCGCTCACCTACCCGGAGTTCCTGCCTTCAATGATTTCTGCCTTCTTAAATGCAACTACGGCAGATGGTTATAACCCTTATCGCGTCACCCGTAATGGCATTGAATGGGAAGAGCCGGAGCCGGAAAACCCCTGGTCGAATATTGGTTACTGGAGTGATCACCAGATCATTTACTTATCGAAGCTGTTGGAGCTGCTGGAAAAACAAAACCCAGACCAGGTGGCCAGTTGGTTGACGGCAGAGTCATTCAGCTATGCCAACGTGCCGTACCGGATTAAAAACTTTGCTGAGCTGAAGAAGGATCCATACAACAGTATTGAGTTTGATCATGAACTCAATAATAAAATAGTTGCGCGTGTATCTGAGCTCGGCAGCGATGGCAAATTGCTGGCAGACGGGCAGGGCAAGGTACAGCACGCTAACCTGGTCGAGAAGTTGCTGACATTGTGGCTGGCCAAGTTGAGTAACTTTGTTCCCGGTGGCGGTATTTGGATGAATACCCAGCGCCCGGAATGGAACGATGCTAACAACGCGCTGGTGGGCTACGGCCTTTCGGTGGTCACACTGGCGTACCTTAATCGCCATTTGCAATTCTTCCGCAAAGTGCTGTTCACCCGCCAGCGAACTATTGCTGTTCGAAGTGAAGTTGCAGGCTGGTTAAAGGCAACGGAAACAGCATTAACGAATATCGGCGATGTAAAAGACAGCGTGGCACGTATGGCTCATATGGAAGCGCTGGTTGGCGCTGCAGACCGCTATCGGGAAGGCGTTTATAGTCACGGTTTAGGTCGTGAGTTTTCAGAAGTCAGTAGCGCTGAACTGGTTCAGTTTATCGATATTGCATTGGAAAAAATTCAACAAACGCTGGCAGCGAATGAACGTTACGACGGCTTGTATCATTCTTATAATCTTGTTGATTTTTCAGCCGCTGAGGCTGCTGTAAATTACCTGCCTGAAATGCTGGAAGGGCAGGTCGCTATGCTTTCTGCCGACTTTCTTTCTGCTGAGAAAAGCCTGAATCTTTTAACGTCTCTGCGTAGCAGTAACCTGTACCGGGAAGATCAGCACACCTACCTACTGTACCCGAATAAAGAGTTGACGGAATTTCTGTTGAAAAACCAGGTTGACCAGGAGGCCTTTGGGTTAGTTGACGGTGCTCAAGCGCTGCTTGAATCTGGAATTGTTTTTAAACAGTCGTTAGATGGCCAGATTCATTTCAATTCAACCTTAAGAAACAATAAAGACCTGAGAAAATTGCTGGAAGCAGAAAAAGTGGCCGTGCCATTACAGCAGCAGGTTCTGGATTTATACGAAGCAACCTTTAATCATAAGTCTTTCACCGGGCGGTCTGGCTCTTTCTTCGCTTATGAAGGTTTAGGCAGTACCTACTGGCATATGGTTTCCAAGTTGCTTTTGGCCGTGCAGGAAAACTGGTTTGCGGCAAAAGCCAGGGGGGCTGATGTGGCCGTTATTCAGGGGCTGAAATCTTGTTATTACGATATCCGCTCTGGTATTGGCTTCAATAAAACGCCGGCACAGTATGGTGCCTTCCCAACGGACCCCTATAGCCATACCCCGGAAACCGGCATTGCCCGGCAGCCGGGCATGACCGGGCAGGTTAAAGAGGAACTGCTTACCCGCTTTGGTGAGCTGGGCATTGTTTGGCAGAACCAGACAATCGCGTTTGTGCCCGGGCTATTGAACAGTGAGGAGTTTCTGGCAGAGCCGGTGGACTTCGAGTACTTAAGCGTTAATGGAGAATGGCAAAGCATCAATGTTAATATCGGTTCTTTGGCGTTTACCGTTGCTCAGGTGCCCTTTGTTTACTCGAAAACGTCCGGCCCGTTGAGCTTTAGGGTGCTGTATGCAGATGGTCAAATGGAGGCCTATGAAAGCAGCGTGTTACCGGAAGCCGTGTATAGCGATATCGCCCGGCGCAATGGTAACGTTGAACGGATAGAGGTGAACTTTCCCGTTCTGTAATCAACATATGCCTGGCGTGTGAGCCATTAGAGGTTGATATGGCAACAATTAAACAAGTCTGTGAGCTGGCCGGAGTTTCGGCCGCTACTGTGTCGCGGGTCATTAACGGCAGTGACCGCGTTATTGAGGCCACCCGTAAAAAGGTGCAGGCGGCGATGGATGAGCTGGGTTACCAGCCCAATCTTGCCGCTCAAGCTCTGGCATCGAACCGCTCAAATACGATTGGCATGGTCATTTCAGGTTTGGATGGCCCCTTTTATGGCACCATGATGGCGGCGGTGGAGGCTCAACTGCGCGAGCTCAACCGTCACCTTCTGATTGCCAGTGGTCATGGTAATGCGGAATCTGAGGAAGAAGCCATTAAGTACTTATCCAGCCGTCAGGTTGATGGTTTGATTCTGCTTACAGAAGGTCTCAGCAGTGAAGCCTTGTTGGCTATTAGTCAGAGCATCCCGGTGTTTCTGATCAATCAGCAGGTACCGGGTTTAGAAAACAGAAATGTTTGGCTCGATAATTTTGGTGGCGCCTATCGCGCTACCCAACATCTGATAGAACAGGGGCACCGCAACATCGTTTGTATTGGTGGCCCTGCTTTTAAACAGGATGCGAATGATCGCGTTGCCGGCTTCGAGACAGCCATGCGTGATGCCGGCCTGGATGTATCCGGGCAACCTATTTTTCGGGTTACCTTCGGAGTTGAAGGCGGCAGACAAGCCATGAATTACTTCCGGGAGCAACAGCTTGAGTATTCAGCCGTTGTTGCCGGCAGTGATGAGACTGCCGTGGGGGTCTACGAATGGGCGGAAGAAAACGGCCTGGTAATCCCGGATGATTTCTCGGTGATTGGTTTCGATAACATGAATCTTTCGGCCTATGTGCGGCCTAAACTTTCAACCGTTGCATTTCCTATCGTTGAAATGGCTAAAGCCAGTGCCCGTATGGCCTTTGATGTCATCTACAATAAAGCGCACAGTGAAGGCGTAGAATTTAATACCGAGCTGGTGCTCAGAAATTCAGTGAAAGCTTTATAGCGTTCAGTTCAACTTAGGTGAACTTAAAAAAATGGCTGCATACGAACATAAATGGATTGCGAATTTCTGGATTCGCATCGGCGCTCTGCTAATCGATAGTCTGTTGCTGGCAATTATTGGGATTGTGCTGAGTTTCTTTCTCAAAGATGCATTCATTCAATTAGGGTTTCTGGGTCGGATCGTTGGTTTTGCTATTGCGCTGATTTATTTTGCAGTACTCAACAGCCGAATAGCCGGTGGCCAGACCCTGGGTAAAAAAGTACTTCACCTGCGGGTGGTTGATGAAGGCAATGAGCCTATTTCTTTTGTTAAATCACTTAGCCGGTATCTTGTACTGGGGGTTCCGGTGTTCCTGAGTGGCATGCGTCTTCCGGACTTCGTTTCTTCTTCCTGGCTGGCCTATCCATTGGCTCTGATTGTTATTGGCGGGTCGCTGTCGTCGGTATATCTCTATGTGTTTAACCGGCGTACCCGTCAGACATTGCACGATTTGATGACAGGTACATACGTTGTTTACGTCGATGTTGATAAGCCCGAGGTCAGACCTGTCTGGCAGGCTCACCTGGCGTTTGTTTGTTTTCTGTTTATCTTTTCCATCATGTTTCCGTTTACTGCAAAGCGGATTGCACCGTTAAAAGGGTATGAGAGTTTGTTGGATGTGCAGTCCAGCCTGGTAGCCCGGCCGGGCATCAGTGCGGCAATCGTTTCTGTCGGTGTTAATACCATTCACCGAACCCATGAAGAGCCAGAAAAAGTCAGCTATGTGATTGCTCAGGTTTTTCTTGATCAGGATCGTTTAATGGAAGCTGCCCTCGCGGAGAATTTGGCTCAAACCATCGTTGATCTATACCCGGAGGCAGCCGGCAAAGATACCCTGAGAATTGTTCTGGTGTATGGTTTTGATATTGGTATTTGGTCGCACTGGCTGAAACAGGCCTACGATTTTAACCCTGCACACTTCGTTGCAGATGAGCTCTAGCTGAAATAACCATGCAGGAACCATTGCCCATCGTCCCTTCGGAATAGCCAGCAGAGTTGAACCCCTTTTCTGGCAATGTAGTAGTCGCGCCGTACGGGTGTGGCATCCCACCAGCCGCCTTCAATTCTTTCCGGGCCGCTCAGTATTTCGTAGTGTTTCATCTGAATCGGCTTCGGGCAGGGTAATAGCAGGCTGGGCCATTGACGGTTAAGGTAGTCCGTACTCTGGCTGTGAGACAGTTGCAGCTGAGAGGCAACCTCTGGTCTTGGGTCGGCGACGGTTTTAAGGGTTTTCACCTGTGTTTCATCCAGCCGGGCGACGAGTAAAGACTGCAGCCGGTCTTTATCGGCTGCTGTGTGCCGGCTGCCCAGAATATCTTTTGCATAGCTTTTCAGAGCAACAAAACTTTTTGCCCGAAGCGTTAAGCTGATTACCGGTGAAATCAGTCGTGTTTGATCAAGCCGGGTGCTGATCAGTGCCAGCCAGTCCTGCTGTCTGTAGCTACCTTTTACTGAAGCAACACTGATTAGGCTGGCGCGGCCATCCCGGTGCTCCAGCTTTATCAGCAGTTTTTCGCAGGCCAGTTGCCGGGAGTATAAATAAGCTTCCAGGCTGGGCAGTATGCGTCGTAAGGGGAAGATTAACCCACGAGCCTGTTCGGCATCGTAACTTAGATGCACAGTTTGCTGAAAGCGCTCCGGCAAGGTAAAGCTGGTGAGCTTTTGATTATCCTGCTCAAGTTTGTTCAGCTGGTTCACAAGGTCATAGCCAAAGCGATAGCCTAATTCTTTGCGTGGCAGCTCGCTTAGCTGTTGATAGGTGTGAATGCCCATGCCGGCCAGTTTCCGGCAAATGCCTTCAGGTAAATTGAGTTGATTAATGGAGAGTTGCAGCAATGCCTGCCGGTGGCTGTTTTCGCTTTCGCTGTGTAATTCTATGCCTGCTTCGGCAAGTAGCTTTGCACAGGCAGGGGTGTGGCCGGTGCTTAATGTATAACTAAAACCACATTGATCCAGTCGCTTTTTTAAGCGCTGCAGATAATCCTGCAGACCATTAAATAATGGCAGCATGGATGAAACTTCCAGTAGCAGGCCCTGCGGTTCAACAGGCGCTATTTGAGCCGCTTGCCGGTAACAGATCAGGGCTAACTGCTGCAGGCTTTGTTGTTCTGTATTGGCGTCGTAATCGCTGATGGCGCAGTCGCTGAGCAGGCAGAAGGCCGTTTTTTTATTCATCCCGGTCCTTACGCCCAGTTGTTCAGCCTGTTCATTGCACTGCATCACTTTTTGAGCACCGGGCTGCAGCAGCAGTTTCGGAATTGGCCGGGTATCTGCAATAAATGCTGATTCCAGCGCCAGCAGCGGGAAATGAATATGCAGCCACAACACGGTTAGTTGCCTTTGTTGCCATGCAGCGGCAGGTTTAATTCAATATTGCTGACTGGCCAGCCGGCACGCCGCTTTAAAATATCGATACGGCCATGCTCACCCATCAGCAGCCGGAGTGCCGCAACCGAGGGCTGGTGTTCAAATTTACTGCTGCGCAGCAGAAACACCGGTACATGAGCAGACTCTGCCGCCAGTTGCAGTCTGCGCATCAGCGCTTTATCGAATTTCCCCAGCCAGGCAACAACGGCCTGACACCCGTTCGTTTGCAGGCTTTTTTCCAGGCAATGGCAGCTGTCATTGGCGTTATGGGTTTGTGCAAGAATAACCCGCTGCGTATTGAAGCCCCAATTCGTCAGGCTGGGTGCGCAGGGTATAAACGGAGGGTTCAGCCACAGTTGCCAGCGGTCATCCTGTTGGCTCAGTTGGGCCAGAGCTGGCAGTAGCAGGCGCAATTCCCCCTGGCCTGTGCTGCAGAAAAGAACTTCTGTTATGGCGCCAATGGGCCAGCCATGGCCGGGCAGGTATTCATCAAGCTTTGCGTATTGGCTGCTAACGGCAGGGATAACCGTTTGCTGCCAATGCCGGGCTGTCCAGATGCGGCCTTGTTCTGTCAGGGTTTCGAGTAAGCTCATGGCTGAAGATTTGTCTGTATGGATATACAGTATAGTTGAACTGACTGCGGCTTTCACCCGTGAAATGTCGGTAGCGCTTTCTCTTCTATTTTTACGGGTATGGATGTGGCCTGCCGTAAAACCTTTGGTGTCGAAAAACCTGTAATAATCATTTTGTATGATTATATGGTTTGTGGTGGCGCTTCTTGTACGTTCGAGCTAAGAGCGAATAAGGCGGGAAAGGGCGAGTTCGGCTGTAGGCTACGTGAAATAAGGCTCTTAGCGAAATTTCGCTGGTTGTCTGTTACAGATAAATCTCTGCCTTTGTTAAATTTTTGACTATTTTTGTATGAAATAAACACTGTTTCGGGTTGCAAATTCTGATCAATAAGCATATTGTATGATTATTGGATGAGGGCAACAAAACAAAGAAATAACTGCTTCGCACCATCGGCATGTAAACGGTTCGTTGGCCAATTGCCAGAACCGGAGCCAATTGAAGCGGATATAACGATTCAGTTTTTTGTTCAGTCTCCATCGTCAATGACGAATTCTGCTGTTCTGCCTTAGTTGGGCAGGGTAGCGAAAACAGTGTCGAGTAAGCTGCGGTACTAGCTTTGCCCCACTCAATGTGGGGTTTTTTTTCTCACCGCAACTGAAACCGATTTAACAGTGTGTAAACGTTCGACCGTTAGGCTATCCGGGAGTTAACCACTGTAAACCTTAAAGACCGCTGGGGGAGGCGGTCTTTTTTTTGCCTTTCAAAAACGCAGTGACGCCACTGCAGCATCGGTTTAATCGTATTTTCATCATTAAAATTGTGTGGTTCATGCTTCCTGAGCTGGCTAATGCTGCTGGGTTTGGTAGCGTCTGTTGCTTCGTGTTCAATAATGCATCGTGATTCAGGACTTTATTGAAAATAAGACAGAGCTCGCAGCCAGAAAGGTAAATTATTGGTTCAATTGCTAAACTGTCATATTAATATCGCTGATAATCTTTAAAATATACACTTGTATATTAAATATAAAGGAAAGCCAGATGGCAGAAGCACTACCCAGATACAGCTCACTGGAAGAATGGGCAAACAGCCTCACTCACGGAATCGGTGCCGTCCTCGCGATTGCCGGGCTGATAGTAATGTTGGTCATGACCATCGGTAACGGCACAGCGTGGCAGATTGTGAGCGCCTCTATTTACGGCTCGACACTGATTACCATGTTTTTAGCTTCAACGCTGTACCACGCTATTCAGTATGCGCCTGCGCGAAAGGTACTTCGCCAGGCAGACCACATCGCCATACTTTATTTGATCGCCGGCTCTTATACGCCGCTTACACTGGTTACATTAAACGGCACGTGGGGTTGGTCTTTGTTTTGTGTCGTCTGGGGGCTGACCGTTGTTGGCACTGTGCTGCAGTTGTCACCAGCGAAAAAATACAGAGCTCTAATGGTTGGCCTTTATCTGACGATGGGCTGGGTTGCCGTTGTTGCCGCTAAGCCACTCATCACCAATATGAGTGCCGCGGGTCTGGGGCTCATTGTCGCCGGTGGTCTGGCCTACACTGGCGGCGTTCTGTTTTATGCGAACAAGCGAATCCCGTTTAACCATGCCATTTGGCACCTCTTTGTACTGGCGGGAGCCATTTTGCATTATTTCGCAATACTGTTTTATGTGCTTTAAATGAAGGCTTAATGCTGCGGATCGCTCGCTGTATTGCAGGAAATTTGAAACAATACTGCCCGGATAAACAGTAAAGGTTTCAGTAGGTGAGTAAAAAAATAAAAGTCGGGCTGTTATTTGGTGGCCGGTCTGCAGAGCATCAGGTTTCGCTGCAATCTGCCAAGAGCATTATGGCAGCAATTGATAACGACAAGTATGAGGTCGTAAAGATAGGTATCACTTCCGATGGTAAGTGGTTACTGAACGAATCCGCAGAAACCTTTATCAACGGCGATGACCCTGAAACAATCTCGCTGCAAACGGAAGCACTGCCGGTCACGCTGGTTGCCGGCGATCAATCCGGCGAACTGCAATGCCTGGAGGCAGAGGCCGCAGGCAATCAGCTGGATGTGTTGTTTCCAATTCTACATGGCCCTTATGGTGAAGACGGTTCCGTTCAGGGACTGGCCAAGCTGGCCAATATTCCCTGTGTTGGCAGTGGCATTCTCAGCTCTGCTGTCGGCATGGATAAAGATTTCACCAAGCGTATTCTGATGCAGGCAGGTATCGACGTTGCCGATTTCATCACCCTGCGCGATTCCCGTTTTTCTGAAGCCGATCTGCAGCGCATTGAAGATCGCTTCAGTTACCCGGTATTCGTGAAGCCAGCTAATATGGGGTCTTCCATAGGTGTCAGCAAGGCCGCCAACCGCTCTGAGCTGGCTGCTGCCATTGATCTGGCGTTCCGCTTTGATCGCAAATTACTGGTTGAAAAAGGCATTGTTGGCCGCGAGCTGGAATGTGCGGTGTTGGGTAATGATTTCCCTGAGGCATCGGTCGTTGGTGAGATTATCTCCAATGTCAGCTTTTACGATTACAAGGCTAAATACATTGATGAAAACGGCGCTACCCTAAGTTTGCCGGCAAAGGTTTCGGACAGCCTGCTGGAGAAGATTCAGCAGACTTCGATTGCGGTCTTTGAAGCGCTGGAGTGTCGCGGCCTGGCCAGGGTTGATATGTTTGTAACCGACGATGAGCAAATCATCATCAACGAAGTGAACACACTGCCGGGTTTCACCAAAATCAGCATGTACCCTAAGTTGTGGGAGGCCAGTGGCCTTTCTTATTCTGATCTGATCGACCGGTTGATCAGTCTGGCAATTGAAGATTTTCAAGGGCAGCGTTAATCGCTGCCTCAGACTGATGACAAAGTTACCGCTACCTTTTCGGCGACGGGGGTTATCGACAACCTGGGGCAGCGTTAACCGCTGCCTTATTTCTTCGCAGTAATCCGGCCCTGCTCTTTTACGAAAGAAATGGCCCGGTGCTCCCTTTCTGATTTATAGACTGCGCCATTAATCGTGATGTAGCAGTTCGGATAGCATTTAAGGGTGGCCGCTATATTGGGTGCATCGTCTTTGAAGGTTGCGAAGTCGATAGTGCTGATGCGCTCCTCGATGTCATCCAGGTCTTCTTTAATTTGAATCAGGGTGCCGTGAATCTTTCGTGCGCGGTAGTGCTCTTCATCGTCGGCCGTATCTCTTTCGATTTTTTCTTTAAGCTCAAGCAGTATGCCCTTCAGCTTTTTGGCTTTTTCGACGCGCTTAGCGTGTAACTGTTTTAAATTGAGCACATGCTGAAGTTCTTCCCGTGAGGCCCCAACTCTTAGGCGGGTATGTAGATAGGCCTTGCTGCCAAGAATTTTTGCATTAATAGCATGCCCTGCGATTGCGCTGCCACCCACCAGATTACCCTTGCCGCCACTTTGGCCAAGTAAGATATGAGAGCCGGCACGCAGCTGGGAGTTGAACGCATACTCGCGAATAGAGATGTCTTTTTGTGCCTGAATTTTTGCCAGGTTGGCGTAGCGGACACTGATAGAGCCATAGGCGATCAGGCGGCACTCAGAGTAGTTTTCTTCCTGAGTATTGAGGTTGATGTCGCCCAGCGCACCGCCAGCAATGTGGATGTTGTGCCCCGCCTTGATGGTTGCACGTTCAACCACACCCTTCACAAAAACATCACCGGTGACATTGATTCGAATATCGGTACGGACATCGCCGCTGATCTCCAGCGAGCCATCAAAGGTAATATGGCCGGTATTCAAACCGACTTCTTTGAATTTCAGAGTCTGATCCACCCTGGCACCGTCTTCAAACAGGATAGGGTGGCCGGACACGCTGGCAATGAGTATGTTTGGGTCGGCTGCAGAAACCTCGGTGCCGGGCATGTCGCTAGCGAAGGGGATATCCTCACCGATTTCAGAGGGGATCAGCTGCCCATAGATATCCATGCCGATCTTGCCTTTGCCGGGAGGGGTGCGCTTCATTAAGGGGGTGCCGGCGGCGATGGTGGTGTAGGTTCTGCCGGATAAAAAGTCGATGCGGCCGGTGTCATCTTCTTTCGGCTCGTAGGTTTCGTCGATATCTGAAATCAATGGTTCGAAAGAGGTCGCCTCCCCGGTTTTGGGCGGCTTACCCGCGGCGACAATGGTGATTGTCCGCTCGCTGATACTTTCCAGCTTCTTTAATGCTCTGCGGTTAATCCTCTTCGGTTCAATATTGAGTGCCAGCAGCTCGGTTTCCAGCAGCTTTGCATTCAGCGCAATGCCACCCATGGCCGGCTGGGCGTCAATTTCGACAACCATATGATCGGGCGATACGGTGAACTCCCAGGTGGCATCAACACGTGTGGCGAAAACAATAGAGGTTTCTTCTTCTGCTTCAAACGCCCTGATAATGTCTTCTAGAGCACCGGGCACAGGCTTCCAGCTGCCGTAGCCTTCGGCTTCGACAAGGTTCTGCAGCAGCTCATAGGACAGCTCAACCGGTGAGCTGGATTTTGAAAGCAAGGCACTGGCAACTCCGAGGTTATCTTCTGTTGCGAGTTTGATGCTGCTGTTGGCTGAAATTAGTTCGGTTCGCTGGCTATTTGGCATTCTCGAAAATGTCTATCAGTATTAAATTAAGCTAAGACTATTGCAGGGACATTCGCCAGTGATATCAGGCAGTTAAGCCCGATTGCGCGGCGATTGGCGTCGTTAAGAATGGTATCGGCAGGGAATTTGGAAACTCGATAACTTCTGTGCTGAAACTGAAAAGGCCTGCCAGAGGCAGGCCATTGCGATTATTCAGTGTCTGGCAGGGTGGTTTTTTTCTTTTTGATCGGGGTAAAGCCGCCATCGGTTGGCTGATTTACCGGCGCCCGGCGCTTACCAATATCCTTGCGCTTGCGGGATGCATGCTTCGGAATCTTCTTCTTGGTGGATTCTTTAGCAGACTTCTTACGTTTGGTGCCCGCCGGCTTGCCATTGGCCTTCAGGTTTTTCGGGCCGCTGTATTTTGCCTTCAGTGAATCGATTACCCGGCGCTCAAAGTGGAGCTTCAGGTAGCGCTCAATACTCGACATCAGCGAGTAATCGAAGGAGTTAATCAGGCTGATCGCCAAGCCGGTTTGCCCTGCACGGCCAGTGCGGCCTACGCGGTGAACGTGCTCGTCTCCGCTCTGTGCCATATCGAAGTTGATGACCAGATCAACACCGTCAACATCCAGGCCGCGGGCGGCCAGGTCGGTGGCTACAATGACATTCACAGCGCCTTCACGGAATTTGGCCATAACCTTGTTGCGTTCATCCTGAGCAATTTCACCATGCAGGCTGGCTGTGCGCAGCTTGTGGTAGCGCAGCACGTTGTTCAGTTGCTGAGCGCTGGCGCGGGTTTTGGTGAACACAATCGCCTTTTCAAAGGTTTCGTTACTAAGCAGCCAAAGCACCAGCTTTTCTTTGTGCTTGTCGTCGTCGGTCAGAATCACCTGTTGAGTGATGTTCGACTGCAGCTGCTCGGTTTTGATTTTCACCAGTTGTGGGTCTGTCAGCAGCGAGCTGGCAATGGCGGTGACACCCTTGTGACGCAGAGTGGCCGAAAGCAACAGGCTCTGGTGTTTGCTGGTGCAGTGGTTGGTAATGGCCAGCACTTCATCGCGGAAGCCCATGTCCAGCATGCGGTCGCATTCATCGAGGATGACGAACTCAACATCGGAAAGATCTGCGGTTTTGCTGTTCAGGTGCTCAGTCATCCGGCCTGGTGTTGCGATAACGATTTCCGGATTGCGGCGTAGCAGTGAGGCCTGATACTGAAACTCCTGCCCACCACGGATAATGACCGATTTAACACCCGAAAACTGAGTCAGAGAATCACAGTCTTTTTTTGCCTGTTGTGCCAGTTCGCGGGTCGGTACCATCACCAGTGCCCGGGTACCGGATTTGGGTTTGGCTTCAGACATGATCTTGTGCAGCACCGGAATCAGGTAAGCGCCGGTCTTGCCGCTGCCGGTTTCTGCATGAATCAGCAGATCTTTGCCTTCCAGTGCCAAAGGCAGGCTTTGCTGCTGAACTTCGGTCGGTTCAAGCCAGTTCAACGATTCAATGGCCTGCACCAGTTTGGGGTGTAAGTTGGATGATGAGAACAAAAAAAGTAACCTCGGGGTGGGTGTTCGAATTTTGCGCGCAGTGTAGCAGAATTGCCCGATAATGGAGTGCTAAACCG
Source organism: Reinekea marinisedimentorum (assembly GCF_004341165.1). Classification (GTDB taxonomy): domain Bacteria; phylum Pseudomonadota; class Gammaproteobacteria; order Pseudomonadales; family Natronospirillaceae; genus Reinekea; species Reinekea marinisedimentorum. Next base: position 58,280 of record NZ_SLZR01000014.1, on the reverse strand, counting down.
TACTCAAGGCCGCTTTATTTGCTGAGCGCCTGTTAACACTATTTTAATCGCACCGGATGTTCGCCAAAAGCGCCTGATTAACGCGCGAGGCGTGTGGTTTAGCCTGTTAAATGAACGACAAAGGCCCTGCAGCAGCAGACTTTCCGTTCAAATGGCGTTAATGTTGAAGGCTGCAGTCGGTGTACAGCCTTAAGGACACAGCATGGAAATTCTTCTGTTTTTACTGATTACCTCAACGGCGTCGCTGTTGCCGGGGCCAGCGGTTTTTACGGCAATTAAAAATGCCGTTCAGTTCGGTTACTGGCGGGCACTGAAAGGCATTCTGGGCAATTGTACGGCGCTGCTAACGCTCTACTGCATTTCCGCGGTTGGCCTGGGGGCCATCATTCTCTCCTCGGTATTGATCTTTACCGTTATGAAGGTGCTTGGCGGCCTTTATCTGGTTTACCTCGGCATCAAAGCACTCATGAATAAAGGCGGTAAGATGAGAATGTCTGGCGATGTGCTGAGAGAAGAGGTTTCATCGTTCGAGGTATTCCGTGAGTCGTACTTTGTCGGCATGAGCAACCCCAAGGCGATTGCCTTTGCGACCGCGCTGTTGCCGCAGTTTGTCGACACGGCGCAGCCGGTGGTGGTGCAATTTGTGGTGCTCAGCCTGGTTTCGGCAGGGGCGTCATTTGTCGTTCTGGCTTTATATGCAGCGTTGGCGGCCCGGGTGGCCGATAAAATCAGCTCTGAGAAGGTTCAGAAATGGTTTCATCGGGTTACCGGTGGCATCTTCGTTGCGTTTGGTACGGCGCTGGCCTTAGGCCGGTGATAAGCCGGACAACCCCGGCTTCGAATGATGTTACGCCTGGGCTTCGGCAGCGTTTAAAGGGCTATCGCGTCTGCTTTTTAAAGGAGTACTCCAGCCATTTCACGGCCAGTGACAGCAGGATAGTGAGCACCAGGTATAAAAACGCCACCACATTGTAGGTTTCAAAGAACATAAAGGTTGAGGAAGAATAGATTTTGCCGAGCTGGGTTATATCCTGCACACCCAGTGCGCTGACCAATGCTGAATCTTTTATCATCGACACAAAATCGTTACCCAGCGGCGGAAGGATGGTGCGCAACGCCTGTGGCCACACAACTAACCGGAAGGTTTGCATTCGGCTCAGGCCCAGCGATTGAGCGGCTTCCGTCTGTCCCTTGGCAACCGCTTCGATGCCGGCGCGAAACACCTCGGCAATGAAGGCGCTGTAGCCTATCGTCAGCGCGAAAATAGCGCGCGCCGTGAAGTTGAAATCGCGAATGGTCATGGCATCAAACCACTGCCATTTAATCGGGTAGGTACACAGCCAGTTGAACACCGCCACCAGTTGCGGTGCTCCAACAAAGGCGATGTAAAACAGCAGCACCAGCATGGGAATGCCACGAACTATTTCGATATAAAAGGTGGCGATTTCCCGTACCAGCCGAATTTCCGAGCCCTTCATCAGCGCGACCAGCAGGCCGAGCAGGGTGGCCAGAATAAACGCCAGCAATGAAACGAATATCGTTGTACCAATACCCCTGGAAAGCGCATTCACGATGACTTTATAGCTGTCGTCAGTGAACAGTTGCCAGACAAAAACGATGGCAAGAACGCTGGCGGCCAACAGCCACCAGGGTGTGTCGGAAAGCTTTTTTAATGGTTTTTTAATCATAGAGTGCAGGTGGCAGAGCCACCTGAAGGCGACTTATTGATTGTATTCAAAGAACCACTTCTGGTTCAGTTGTTCCAGGGTGCCGTCTTCCTGCATTGACTGTAACGCGGCGTTAATCGGCGCTGTTAAGTCTGAGCCGGGCGTAAGAATGAAGCCAAACTCTTCAGTGCCCAAAGCATCACCAATGACTTTAAAAGCACCTGGGTTGGCACCTATGTAGCCCTGAGCAGAGGTGTTATCCATCAGCACGGTATCGACATCGCCAGTCTTCAGTGCCTGCACCGATGCCCCAAAGGTTTCAAATAATTTGATACGCGGGTTTGCTTCGTCTCCGTCCAGTACATCGTAAACGGCAACATAGAAGTTAGTCGTACCCGGTTGAGCACCGGCCAGAAGGTCGCTGTTGGCCGCAAAGCTCTCGGCATTGCTGAAGCGTGTTTCATCGGCACGCACCAGCATGAATTGTTGGGAGATCATGTAGGCATCGGAGAAATCAACTTTCTTTTTTCGTTCATCATTAATCGTGATGCCATCCATACCGATGTCGTACTGGCTGGTGTGCACAGCTTGAATCATGGTGTCCCAGCTGCTCAGGTTCCACTTAATGCGCATATTCAGGCGACGGCCGATCTCGTTCATTGCGTCGTATTCCCAGCCGATGCCTTCGCCGGTTTTCGGGTCTACAAAGTTCAGCGGTGTGTAGGCGTTTTCGGTAACGGCATAAACCTCTCGCCCTTGCAGGTCGGGCAAGTCGGCAGCGAGTGCGAATGTTGAAGCGAGGGCGCAAAAACAGGCCGTGAATAGTTTACGCATGGCTCTTTTCCTTAGTGGGTTGGGCGGTAAGATTGCAAAGCGGGCGGAGTTTATCAAAAAATATACCGCGGTAGGTAAAATTGTATGCTCATTCAAAGGCACGGTGCTGCCCCCAATTCCATTGACCGACGCGATTGCCCTGAGGCTGCAGGGCTGTTACTGGCTCGGACTTGCCGTGGCTGAAGAGGCGCTTTTATGCAGTGGGCAGGCAATAAAAAGCCCCGGCAATGCCAGGGCTTGGAAGGTCTCTCTGTCGCTATCGGAGTGTCTTAGACAATTCCGAAGATGGCAGATAGGAACACAATCGCGATCAGCAACGGCGCAATAAACTTGATCACAATCCGATACGCACCCAGGTAAGCCAGCTTGAGCTTGCCGTGGTTTGTCAGCTCGTCTTCGATTTCGTTTCTGTCCAGCTGCCAGCCGATAAACAGCGCAACCAACAGGCCACCCAGCGGTAATAACTGGTCGGTCAGGGTAATGAACCAATCGAAGATGTTCATGGTAATGACTTCGCCGCCCAGCAGGAACGGCAGTTCAAAGCCACTCCAGGCACCGTTGCCCTGAGACAGAATCGCGCCGGTAAAGGTCATGGAAACAGCAACACTGATGGTCGAGGTTGAACGTTTCCAGCCAAACTCTTCATCGAAGTAGGCAACCACAACCTCCATCAGGGAGATGGCTGAGGTCAACGCCGCAACGGCTAACAGAACGAAGAAGATAACGGCGAACAGCTGGCCGAAAGCCATTTGCGCAAATACGTTTGGCAGGGTAATGAATACCAGACCAGGGCCGGCAGATGGCTCAATGCCGAATGCAAAAACGGCAGGGAAGATCGCCAGGCCGGCAATCAGAGCAATGGCGGTATCGGCAATACACACCTGAACGGCCGTTTTGCCCAGGTTTTCTTGCTTACCAATATAAGAGCCGTAGGTCATCATGGCGCCCATACCCAGCGACAAGCTGAAGAAGGCATGGCCCAGTGCTGCCATCAGTGCTTCCATGGTCAGCTTGCTGAAATCTGGCTTAAACAGGAAGGCAATGCCCTCTGCAGCACCTTTCACCGTCATGGCACGGAATGCCAGGATGATCAGCATCACCAGAAGCAGAGGCATCAATATTTTTGAATAGCGCTCAATACCGTTTTTAACACCACCCAATACAACGCCCACGGTCAGTGCCATGAATACGCCTTGCCAGAAGACCGGCATGCCCGGGCTGGAGATAAAGCTGACGAAGGTACCACCAAGCTCATCGGCAGATGCACCGGCAAAGCTGTTGGTGATAGCCAGGAAGATGTAATGCAGTGTCCAGCCGGCAACAACACCGTAGAACGAGAGAATAATAAAGGCCGTGATAATGCCCATAATGCCGGTCAGAAACCATGGTGTGCCCGGAGCTTCTTTTTTGAATGCGCCAAAAGCGTTGGTTTGTGCGCGCCGGCCGATAACAAATTCAGACAGCATGACCGGCAGACCGATCAGTGCAATACAGCCTAAATACATAAGAATGAAGGCAGCGCCACCGTATTCACCGGTGATGTAAGGGAATTTCCAGATGTTACCTAAGCCGATAGCAGAACCTGCGGCTGCAGCGATAATACCTAAGCGACTGGAAAAACCATCGCGAGAGGTGGTTTGTTGCGTCATTTTGACTCCGTAAAGCAATAATTATTATGAGTTATGGGTTTGTGGTTAAAAAAAGGCCGCGAATTTTACTGGTTCTAATAGGGTTAGTCATTGACTCAGAGGTCAACTAAAAGGCTTTTTGTATAGATTCTGTTAATTCATTGCAGATTTGATAACTATCGGGTTGGCAGCTGCTCATCCTGCACCGCTACTCTGAGCTCTCTGTCTTGTCGTTCCGGGCTGCGCTGCCTTTGAAACTCAGTATCAATTTTATTTAAGTGGCCATGGCCCGCTGTGTTGACGCCTTAGTCATTCTCCCGTTTTCCTTGAACCGGCCGGAAGCCCTGTGTTTTCGGTGCCTTTGCCTGCCCGCGTAGCTACCACAAGGCTATTCCGCTGGTGGTTGGCGGTAGCTGGCCCTGGGTTGTGTGTGCCTTGTTGGTCTGCTGCTTCGCTTCCGTGCACTCCTTAAAATAATGCTTATTGATACCTACCCTAAAAATTATCAATTTTTTTTATTTTTGTCGGGGCGCTAAGGTTAGTTGGCGCTACGGCGTTACACCGAATTATTTTAAGGAGAAACCTATGCTGTTACCCCAGTCTCAGGGTGAGGCAACTGTTACCAATAACGGGAGCGTGCTATGAACAGTGCACAGCCTACAGTTGTCAGACGCTTTACTGGCATGCCACCCGTTGAAGTGCCTAAGCCTGTTAAGAAGTCTCTTACTGAAGAGGCGGGCGACTACGGTAAAGCCAAAGCTGAAAAATCGTTTGCTCAGTCTTTTGGTCTGGCTGTATTTGCCGGTGCTTTTATCGCGATCGCCTTTGTCTTTTATATCACCGTTACCACGGGTGCCGGACACGAAGCCTCTTGGGGGCTGGTACGCCTGACCGGCGGTATTGCATTCAGCCTGGGGCTTATCCTGGTGGTCATTGCCGGTGGCGAGCTGTTTACCAGTACCGTTTTAACCTCCATTGCCTGGGCGCAGCAGCGCATCAGCACCGGGCAGATGCTGGGCTGCTGGGCTCGAGTCTATGCAGGTAACTTTGTTGGCGCCATGCTCATGCTGGCCCTGGTTACCGGGGGCAAAATGTTTGACCTGGACGCCGGTGCCTGGGGCCTGAACGCCATACACATCGCTCACCACAAGCTGCAACACACCTGGCTGCAGGCATTCTCACTGGGCATTTTATGTAACCTAATGGTCTGCCTGGGCGTATGGATGACCTTTGCCACCAAAGACGTCATGGCGAAAACCTTCCTGCTTATTCTGCCGGTGGCGATGTTTGTTTCCAGTGGCTTTGAACACAGCATCGCCAACATGTTTATGGTGCCGCTTGGTTTGAGCATCAAAGCGCTGGCAAGCCCTGAGTTCTTTACGAGCCTCGGTTCATCGGCTCATGAATTTGCAGACTTAACCATCGCTAACTTTATCAGCAAGAACCTGATCCCCGTGACGCTGGGCAACATTGTGGGTGGCGGCTTGTTTGTCGGCATCGGCTACTGGCTGGTCGATAAAAAACCGGCGGCGGCCGCACCGGTCGCAGTGGCCCCGGTCACAACCCATACCTCAGCACTAAAACTCGTTTCTAACCAACCCATTACCGCACAACCGACCAATACTGAAATTTCCGGAGAGAAAAAAATTATGAATACTGCAATGAAGAAAGCTACCGTACGAGACCTGATGATTGCCAACGCGATTGTTCTGAGCCCAGATATGACACTGGTGGAAACACTGCGCATCATGGCAGAGCAGGATGTTCGAGTGTTACCGGTTGCCGATACCCAACAGCGCCTGCTGGGTGTGGTTTCTGAGCACGATGTACTGCGCTACCTGTGGTCTGAAGAGTTCTCTGCAGCATCAGACTGGCGCATTCGCGATATCATGCAAACAGATGTGTTAACTGTTGAACCGGGAAATTCCATTGTTGACCTGATTGAATTCATGACCGTTGACCGTGAAAAGCTGTTCCCGGTAAATGATTCCGGCTTTATCACCGCTAATGTCTATCAAAGCTATGAAGAGCGTCTGAAAACTGCACGCGCTCAGCGTCCGAGTGTATATCCGGTGGTTCATCAGGATACGCTGTGTGGTGTCATCCGCCGCATCGATATCATTAAGCACCTAGCTTCCGTGGTTACTGAAGAAGGCTCAGAGCCGGCGGCGGTGCGTCGGGTCAGCTCGGAGCTGAGCAAAGCCTGATAGCATCAAGTTAATTGAATCTAAAAGGGTCTGCAGTGCAGGCCCTTTTTTTTGGCCGATGGAACGGCAGGGTTTTTACCGGAGGTAACCCGGATCACACCGGGCATTAGCGGCGTGCTATTTCTTAACCGCAGGTATCTTATTGGCAACCTGGTTCTTTTCACGCTCACGCCGTTTAGCCATGCGGTGCGCCTCCGAAAGAACGCAATCCCGCAGTGGGTTCTCCACCTCATCGTTGCGCCAGATAAACGACAATGACCGCTCCATATTCAGCTGCGGTGTATGCAGAATCACCAGCTTGCCCTTTTCAACATCGCATTCTACATCCAGATAGGGCAGGCAGGTCAGGTAGGGGCCTTTGATGGCCATTGCCTTAAGAATGGCAACCTGCTCAAACTCCTTCCAAACGTCGATGTGGTCGATCAGACCATGAATCGCGCTGTTGAAGATACGGCGGGTACCGGCACCGCTTTCCCGCAACACCCATTTGGCCTGTTCCAGCTGTGCCAGGCTGACATCGGCATGGCGGGCAAACGGATGGGTTGGTGCGGCAACAATGACCAGATAATCGTCGATCCAGCGCTCCTGATGAACGCGGGAGTCATCGCAGCGACCTTCAATAATACCCAGCTGATATTCATAATTGATGACACCTTCAATAATGCTGTTGGTGTTACGGACATTTAAATCTATTCGCAGCTGTGGAAAGTCAGTATCAATTTTAGTGATCAGGTCGGGCAGCAGGTGTTGACCGGCTGTCTGGCTGGAGCCAATCTGAAAACGACCGCTGATGATATGATGATCATGCAGGCCGAGCTCAATCTGCTGGGCGTCCTGTAGTAGCCGTCTGGCACGGGGTCTGAGCCATTCACCCCAGTGACTGAGTACCAGCCGGTTACCCTGGCGGATAAACAGTGGCCGTCCAAGCAGGCTTTCCAGCTGCGAAAGTGACATGCTCACCGCTGACTGAGTAAGCGATAGTTTTCGCGCTGCGCCGCTGACACTTTCCAGGCTGGCCACAGCATCGAATACCGAAAGCTGTTTAAGTGAATACTTCATCATGATGGGTACCGCTAAGATCAGTTTGTTAGTTTGATTTTTATTATAGTATCAATTTTTCTGATATCTATGATTTTGAACAACTTTGTCCAAACGTGTTGTCGGGTAACTCACTGCCGAATGCTTTGCATCAATGTCGCTCAGTTTGAGCTGTTACTTGCAAGTGGCGGTGTTGGCGCAGTAGGGGGGGCAGATAGCCGGTTTCCAGCACCGGTACAGCCAGGCTGTGCGCAGTCATCCTGAAACGGGTGCATTCAGTAGAGGCGGCTTAAAAAAATTAGCAGCAGGGGTGTGGGCAGTTTCAGCTGGCGTCATGTGTTTCGTGTCGTGAACTTGATCATGGCGCTGCTGCCAGTGGGGGTAGGTATTCTCTATGTGGGCCGGCCGGGTCAGCGCCGGCCGTCTTTCTAACAACGTTTTTAAAGGTGTTATCAACGATCGGCAAGCGGATCGCTGACCTTACTCAGTGACAAAGCACTCTTCGTAGCTGGTGCATTCATTACAGGTCGGGGCCATGCAAACATAGTCGCCTTCGCCCTTGCACAACTGCAGGTAAAAGAAGCGCTTCCAGCGCATGTTGTCTGTGTTCATGGCTGTGAGCGTCGGGAAGTTGTGCGTCAGCCACATTTTTAGCTCTTCACGCGAATCCAAACCCAATGTCTTCCACAGGTGTGCCGGGTTTAAGCAGGCTGTAGCCACGACTACGGCTGCCTGGGTTGCATAGGGCGACAGGTCGTTAGCGTGTTGGATCAGCAATTCGACCAGTGAGTTTCGTTCGGCCATTCGCAGGTTTATCAGATTGTTAAGGATTTCAGAGCGCTGCTTCTGTGACATTGACATTCGGTTTTGCCAGCGGTCATCCATTAGCGTCAGTGGTTCAATATCCACCGCCTGCAGCAGTTCCAGATAAACCGCTCTATCGAGCCCCAAGCCGTATGGCAGGTTGGCCAGGCCGCGCAGCTGGGCGCGTATCACCTTGGCAAAGCAGGCGCGGTTTTCCGATGTCATCGCGCTGATCTTTTTCCTGGGCAGGTTGTCTGCACCCAGTGAGTGCAGAAATTGTTCGCAATGGCTAAGCGTTACTGAATAGGCAGTCATGCAATTTCCCCTTTTAAAGCAAGTATGCGCTCCTGATTAAAGGTGACAGGCGCGAGCGAGCCGGTTGGGTTAAGTGAAATGCCGTTAGCATCAAGAATGGCGTTTTCGACCGGGCAGATGCTTGCGCACTGCGGTGTGCCGGTCGCTTCTGAACATTCATTACAGCGGTGCTCGACGATGGTGAATTGATTGTCGCTGACCCGAATGGCGTTTTCCGGGCAGACCAGCTTGCAGGCGCTACAGGAAATGCACAGGCTGGTAATTGAAAGAGCCATCAGCAAGCCTCCTTGTTGACAGAACCCGAGCAACTGCTGCTGGCTTTGGGTGCAAGAACCTTCAGCGTATCGGTGACGTTCATCATGGCGAATTCAACGCTGGGTGTAATGCCGGCATTTTCCAGAGATTGCCACGGGTCCATACCAATGCGTGCACACAATACCTGCTGGCAATCGTGCAATGCTTTGATGTGTCCGGCCAGTGGCTGGTCATCGCAATGTTCCATGCCGCTGCAGTATTTTTCGACCTGGCGTGTCTCTACCAGCGCCAGGCTGCTTTCGGATACATCAAAAATTCTGAATTCGCTGGCGTGACCAAAGTGGGTATCAATCAGTTCTCCGGTGGAGCTGGCAACTGCGATGCGCACGGTGGCGACTGAGGAATCCAGTTCTTTCGAGGCGCAGCTCTGATCGCTGTCGAGCTTGCCTACAGCATCGGCACGACACTGCTGACAGTGCGTCATTTGCTGCATATCCATACCGGCAACCTTGCGCGCGGCCTCAAGCTGTTCTTTATCCGGGCCGGGAATATGGTTCAGGCCGAAGAAGGTGCCGTGTGCAGGGTCAGAAATTAATGGCATCACGTTGTGCAGCAATGCTCCGCGTGATTGAATTTCTTTGGCCAGAGCAGAAAGACTTTCGCCGTCGTTAATGCCCGGCACCAGTACGGTATTCACCTTCACCAGAATGCCCGCCTCGCTGGCCAGTTTTAACCCCTTCATCTGCTGTTCAATCAGTGCCTCGGCAGCTTCGATACCGCGCAGACGCTGGTTATTAAAGTAGGCCCAGGAATAAAGCTCGCTGGCTGTTTTCGCACTGAGCGAGTTAATGGTGATGGTCAGGTGGTGCACACCAACACCGGCAAGTGCGTCTACCTGTTCCGGTAAATTTAAACCGTTTGTGGAAACGCACAGATGAACATCGTCATCGATCTCGGCAACACCCTTTAAGGTTGCCAGCGTGGCATTGGGGTTGGCTAATGGATCACCGGGGCCGGCAATGCCGACAACTTTTAACTCCGGCATGCGTTTTTTCACAGCCTGAAAACGATGAACTGCTTCGGCCGGAGAAAGTAATTTGGATACAACGCCCGGACGCGTTTCATTGCTGCAGTCGAATTTGCGGTTGCAGTAATTACATTGAATGTTACAGGCGGGCGCGACCGGTAAATGGATGCGTGCATACTTGTGTGCATCTTTTGAATAGCAGGGGTGTGTCTGAACCCGTTGGTCCTTCATACGCATTTCGGAATGCTTACGTGCTAAGTCATTATTCATTGGTCGTCCCGAATGTTCTGTAGTCTCAGGGTTCTATTGCACACCGCGAGCCAGTTTTAAGGCTACGAAATACGGGGCCTGCAGCGCAGCAAGCCGGTTTATTGTTGTAACCTTCGACGATTGTTGTTGGCTTTATGACAAACAAATGAAGTAAGTTTTTGATTACCCGAAAGGCTTTTAAATTTAAATCAATGCTAAAAAAACTGATCATGAAACGAAAAAAAAGAATGCCAGTAAATGACATTCTTTTAATTTTTCAGTGCCGATTTTTTTAACGTCGTAAATCGTGAGCTTAATTTAACTTCTTCAAGGTTTCATTGGTTTAAATCTGCTTCATTCGAATGTTCATCGTTTGAATCCGGTAAGCAATTTGCCGGGGTGTCATGTTAAGAATACGCGCGGCCTTGGCCTGCACCCAACCGGCCTGTTCCAGTGCGGCGATCACCCGCTCGCGATCTGACATATCCGTACTGATTGCCGTTGTGTTGGCCGGTGGCACCACCGTCGCGGGCGCAGGTGAGACCGCCGATGGGGTCGCAATCGGCCTTGGTGCTGATTGCGGCATAGAAATGCCATCAAGAATAATTAAATCCTGATCGATAATGCCATCACTACTCATAACCGAGGCGCGCTCCAGCAGGTTTTCCAGCTGGCGAATATTTCCTGGCCAGTCAAAATTCATCATGTGACGAATAGCGCTGTCGGTAATGCTCAGCTTGCGGCTTTGCTGCTTGGAAATTTTACCCAGCAGAAAATCGGTCAGCTCAGGCAGGTCTTCAATGCGCTCGCGCAACGGCGCCGGAAAGATAGGCATCACGTTTAAGCGGTAGTAAAGGTCTTCACGGAAACGACCTTGCTGCACTTCATCTTCCAGGTTGCGGTTGGTCGCGGCAATAATCCGTACATCGACCGTTTGAGTGCGGGTTCCGCCAACACGTTCAAACTCGCCTTCCTGCAGCACCCGCAGTAGCTTGGCCTGAAACGCAGGCGAAATCTCACCAATTTCATCCAGAAACAGCGTGCCACCATCGGCCTGTTCGAAGCGGCCTTTACGCTGCTTGATGGCACCGGTAAAGGCGCCTTTTTCGTGACCGAACAGCTCCGATTCCAGCAGGTTATCCGGCAGCGCTGCGCAGTTTAGCTTGACGCACGGGCTGGAAGCTCTGGGTGAATTATAGTGAATGGCGTTGGCGATCAGCTCTTTACCGGTGCCTGATTCGCCACGAATCAATACGGTACTGCTCCACTTGGAAACCATGCGGATCTGCTCGAATACGCGTTGCATGGCCGGTGAATGACCGACCATATTGTCCAGCCCGTAATTGCTGCGCACCTTACGCTGCAAGCGGTCGCGTTCCTGCTGCAGGTTTTCTGTCTGCTCGCTGATGTTGCGCGCCAGCATTACCGAGCGGCCAATCAGGTTGGCGCACATTTCCATAAAGCGATTGAATTGCGCCAACAGCTCCGGCTTTGCTATCGCCGGTTGCGCAGCCAGCACACCCAGTACGCCATCGCTGCCATTCTTGACCGGTACGGCGATGAAGGGCTTGCCCCAGTCGTACAGGTCTAGCTTATCGGCAAAGCGGAAGTCCTCCGAGATCATCGGGATCACAATGGATTGCCCCTCGCTCAACACCATTCCGACAACACCTTCGCCGGCTTTGTAGGCAACCTTGGGGGATTTATCGTTGCCGGAGTTGTTATGCACGCTGTCGACTTCCAGCTGCTCACCGCTTTCATCAAGAATGGTGAGCATCGGGTACTCGAGCATGGCCTGGTCGTGCAGCACCTTGAGTATTGAGCGCGTTGCCTGAGAGTAATCCAGGCTATTGCTCAAAATACTGCTGACTTCATAAAGTGCAGAAAGCTGTTGCTGAGCCATCGTTTCATGACGGTAGTCCTGCGTTGTCATTTATTATGCCTCCTGCCTTTTTGGCAAGCTCATGTGGGCACAGCTACCCCCCAGTGAGCTTTCAGTGAAGTGGACGGTTCCGCAGTGCTCGTTCATCACCTGCTGCACAATACTCAGGCCTATGCCACGAGAACCCTCTGACGAAATAGGTTTGGTTGTATAAAAAGGCTGAAACACCTTTATTGCCTCCGACTTTTTAATACCCGGACCGGAGTCTTCAATTTTCAGAACGATCTCGCTTTCTGCCTGACCGGTGGATATCAGAATTTCACGGGTGCTGCTTTTGGAGTAATCGATGGCATCAATCGCGTTATCGAGCAACTGTTTAATCGCCACCCGCAGGCGCGAAGGTTGGGCGGTAATCGATGGCAGGGTGGTAACGAGTGACAGTCGTAAATCGATGGAGCGCTTCAGCAGCCTTTCATTGCTCATCTCTGCTATTTCGTGCACCAATTGATTCAGATTGACTGACTGGCGCGCTTCGTAGGGCCGCTCCGGTAAGGCATCGCGCAGCTGCTGTACTGCTTTTTTACCGGCTTCCAGCGCCATGTTCATGGGCGGCAGGCCAGAGTTGGTGGAGCTGTTGTTCTTCAGCAGGCCAATGGCCGATTCGATCATGTTGACTGGCTCCTGTAACTGGTGAAGCACGGCATGCATGGTTTCCTGCATGGCGTGCATCATTTCAGATTCAACGGTTGAACGTTGTAATTCTGCCAGCCGCTGTTGCTCCAGGCGTTTCTGTTCACGCGTAATATCGGTCAGTGACAACACAATGTGCGGGTTCTTGACCGGCGCAAAGAAGTTATCGATGTTCTCTTCTTTCATCTCCAGGCCGGAAATTCGACACACAAAGAATCGCTTTTGGCCGAAGTGATCGAAATCGATCAGAATGCTTTTATTCAACAGGCTTTCCGCTTGTACCGTGTGAATAGAGCTGATTTCGCACTGTTCTTTAATCTTCTGAACGGCCAGTATGGCCGGCGATTTCTGCAAATCACCCTCCAGCATCTGATAAGCGCGGTTATGAAGCATAACTTCATCGCGAGTATTCAGCAGCGCAACGGCGGTGGGTACGCTGTTCAGCACTGAGCTGACCAGTTGCTCACTGTTATTCTGTGCTGTTTCCAGTGCATGCCGGTTACTGATGTCGCGATGGACACCAAGATAGTATTTGCCACTGGTGTCGCTGCCTTGTAAGGGGGAGATTTGTACTTCGGCTAAATAGCTTTCACCGCTTTTTCTTTTATTAAGCAGCTGACCAGACCAGGGCTTGCCACGGGTGATGGTACTCCATAACTCTTCATACACCATTTGTGGTGTCATTCGATAACTTATGATGGCGTGGTTCTGGCCGATCAGCTCTTTGGTGGAGTAGCCGGTAATTTTAGTGAAGTAATCATTTACATAGAGGATTGTCCCGGTGTTGTCGGTAATCGAAACTGCCATAGGAACCGAGTTAACGATTTGCTTAACTTGCTCCAGCGAAAACAAACCATGGGCTTTATCTGCCGCCATTGTTTCCAGTTGAGTTTTTGCTTCTTGAAAAAGATCGATCATTTTTGCCCCTGTTTAATAGGAAAAGCGCTGCTTGTCTTTTCGATGCCTGATCAGTCGGGCTGGAACATAAGCGGTGCTTTTTGACAATCATGTATTTGCAATATGTATTCCCGAAACCGAAGCATCATTTTTAGCGCCGATTGTTTGTTTGATTTGTGACAATTTAAAACAAAGCTTTTGAGATTGTTTGCTCAGTTTGTGCGGCAGGTTTAGCTCTATGGGGCGCGTGGTCGCTTTAGATGCGCACCGTTAAAGGGAGGTTGCACTATTTTGTGTCTTTTCTGGTGCACTGGCATGACGGATGCAATAACCGCTTTAGTTACAAGGCGGAGTTGCAAGAAATGATTGAGCATTTACTCATTATTATTAGTACAGCTGTTGTGAATAACGTTGTATTGGCAAAGTTTTTAGGCTTGTGCCCCTTCATGGGGGTGTCAAATAAAATAGACAGTGCGCTGGGGATGGGCATCGCCACAACCTTCGTACTTTGCCTGGCAGCGGTATCTGCCTGGGTTGTTGAGCGGGTCATTCTGGTGCCGCTGAACCTGGGCATGATGCGCATTCTGACGTTCATTTTAGTCATTGCTGCTGTGGTGCAGTTTACGGAAATGCTTATTCAAAAAATGTCGCCGGTGCTGTATCAGTCGTTGGGTATCTTCCTGCCATTAATTACCACCAACTGCGCGGTATTGGGTGTGGCCCTGCTGGTTATTCAGAACCAGATGAGCTTCAGCCAAACACTTTTCTATGCCTTCGGCTCTGCGCTTGGTTTCACCCTGGTTATCGTTTTGTTTGCCGGTTTGCGTCAGCGTCTCAAGTTGGCCAAGGTGCCGGAATCGTTTGAAGGTGCACCGATTGCCTTTCTAACTGCGGGTCTAATGTCCATGGCGTTTATGGGCTTTGCCGGCATCGTCGCCTGAGGAGAACAGCATGCAGATGATTATTTCAGTTTTCGTTTTTCTTTTATTGGGCGGCTCGCTCGGCTGCATTCTTGGCTGGGCACAAAAGGCATTAAAGGTAGAGGGCGATTCCCGCGTGGATGACCTTGAAGCCATGTTGCCCGGTGGTCAGTGTGGTCAGTGTGGTGAAGCGGGTTGTCGTCAGGCTGCTGAAAAAATGGTGAAGGGTGAGCTTGCTCCCAATTGCTGTCCTCCGGGTGGTAAGGCACTGGCCGGTTCTATGGCGGCGTTTCTGGGTGTGGAGCTTTCCGATGAGGGTGAAGACATTCCGGTTCGCGCATTCATTAATGAAGATGAATGTTCCGGTTGTGGCCGCTGCTTTAAGGCATGCCCGTTTGACGCCATCGTCGGTGCCAGCCGGCAGATGCACACCGTTATGAGTTCTGTTTGCACCGGTTGCCGGCTTTGTGAAAAAGCCTGCTCGCAGGGTTGCCTGGAAATGGTGCCGGTACTTGATCAGATAAATACCTGGCAGTGGCCAAAACCTCAGGTAGCGTAGGAGATATTCATGCAAACGCTTTTCGCTAAGCCCTTTCGTGGCGGTATTCACCCCACCGGGCACAAAGAACGCACAGAACAAAGCCAGATTGAAAAACTGCCAACGCCGAAACGAATTTTTCTTGGCCTGCAGCAGCGCAACGGCACCCTGCTGACGCCGCTGGTGAAGGTTGGCGATTATGTCGGCAAAGGTCAGCTGGTTGCCAAAGGTGCCAGCGATATGGCAGTACCGCTGCATTCGCCGGTTAACGGCACCGTGGTGGAAATTCGTGACTATGTCAGTGCACATCCCTCCGGTATTAAGATTAAAACGCTGATTATCAAGAGCAGTGAAGACAATAGCTGGTCTGAAAACTACCCGCCGATCAACCCGGATACCCTGAGTCAGGATGAAATGATTCAACGTATTCTCGATGCCGGCATTGTAGGCCTCGGTGGTGCGGGCTTCCCGTCTGGTGTGAAGCTGCGCCTGGCCAAGCAGAAGGGCGTGCACACACTGCTGATCAACGGTGGTGAGTGTGAGCCGTACCTGACCTGTGATGACCGCCTGATGCAGGAGCATGCCTCCGAGGTCGTCGCCGGCATTGAACTGATGGTGCGTGCTATCGGCGCCAAAGAAGCGCTGGTGGCGGTGGAAGATAACAAGCCCCGCAGTATTGAAGCCCTTAGCCATGCGGCTTCAGAAATTGAAAACATCTCTGTGAAGGTTGTTCCCAGCCTTTACCCGATGGGCAGTGAGCGCCACCTGATTAAAGCCGTGACTGGTAAAACGGTTGCACCCGGTGAGCTCAGTGTTGCGCTCGGTATTCTGGTGCACAACGTGGCAACGGCGCGCGCGGTCTATCATGCGCTGCGCTTCAACCGCCCATTAATTGAACGTGTTATTACCGTTTCTGGCGGTGGTATTGAGCAGCCGAAGAATCTGGTAGTGCCCATTGGTACACCGGTCAGTGATCTGCTGACAGCCTGTGGCGGCTTAACCATGAGTGCGCAGCGCCTGGTGGCGGGCGGCCCGATGATGGGGCAGGTTATTCCTTCACCCTATACCCCGGTTGATAAAAGCATTGGCGGTTTGTTAGCACTGAATGAACAGGAAGTGCGCGACGACCAGAGCCACGATTGCCTGCGCTGCGGTCGCTGTGTATCTGCCTGCCCGATGGGGCTGATGCCGTTCCAGATGGCCGCACACTCGCGGGTTTCTGACTACGAAGGCGCACAGGATTATGGCCTTAATAATTGTCTGTTGTGTGGCGCCTGTTCTTACGTTTGTCCGTCCCGTATCCCATTGGTTCAGCATTTTTCTCATGCCCGCGGGCAAATTAATGCCCAGCGCAGTATGGCGCAAAAGTCTGCACTGGCGCGCAAGTTAACCGATGCGCGTAAGCAGCGGCTGGATCGCGAAGCCGCCGCCAAACAGGCTGAAAAAGAAGCCAAGGCCGCGGCCCGCAAAAAGAAGGCTGCCGAGAAAAAAGCCAAACAAGCCGCCGCTAAAGCGGCAGCAGGGGAGTAAGCTCAATGAAGTATGAAATTGTATCCGGCCCACACACCCACGGCGGAGATTCCAGCTCGCTGATCATGTATCAGGTGGTGCTGGCACTGGTACCAGCAACCCTGTTTGGTATTTATCTGTTCGGTCTGTCGGCGCTGATGGTGCTGCTGACCGCCTGTGCTTCTGCTCTGATCACCGAGTGGTTGATGCTGTACTGGCGTGGTGCCAATCGCGCCAGCGTAATGGATGGCTCGGCATTGCTGACCGGCTGGTTGCTGGCCATGAGTTTACCGCCGGCAACCCCCTGGTGGGTGGTGGTGCTGGGTTCAGCCTTTGCTATCGCGATTGGCAAGCACGCCTACGGTGGCCTGGGTAACAACCTGTTCAACCCGGCTATGCTGGCGCGGGTGATGCTGCTGATCTGTTTCCCGGTCGAGCTGACTGACTGGCACGCGGTCACCCCGATTGCTCTGGGTGAGCACGGCATTGTGCTCAACAGCTATTGGCTGGGTGTTGATGCCATGACCGCCGCAACCCCGCTGTCACACGATGCATCGGCATTATCACCACTGGCACTGATGAGCGGCCAGCACGCCGGTAGTATGGGCGAGACCAGCTCTCTGCTCATCCTGCTGGGCGGTGTTTTTCTACTCTGGCGCAAGGTTATTAACGCTGTCATTCCAACAGCCTTACTTCTGGGTCTTGCGGTTCCGGCCTTTGTTTTACACCTGGTCAGCCCGGAGCATTTCCTTTCGGCGGGTACCCACCTGTTCAGCGGTGCGGCCTTTTTAGCTGCGTTCTTTATTGCCACCGATATGGTGACCTCACCGGCCAGCAGCAAAGGCCAGTGGGTCTATGGCGTTGGCTGTGGGGTGCTGATTTACCTGATCCGAACCTTTGGCAATTACCCTGAAGGTGCCGCCTTTGCCGTGCTGATTATGAACGCCACGACACCGATTATTGATCACTACCTGAGACCGGCCGTCTTTGGCGCCAAGCCGACATTCTTTAAGGAGGGCAAAGCATGAGCGTGTTGACGATGGATAAAGAAACCATTGCCTATCAGGGTGGTTTGTTGGGTGTTGTCGCTGCTGCCGCAGCCGGAATTCTGCTGCTGGTCAGCAGCCTGAGCAGCGATGCCATTGCTCTGCGCACCTATGAAGACAAAATGGCCGGCCTGAACCAGGTACTGCCGCCGGCGTTGTACCAGAACGACCTGCTCGCTACTGAGCGCAGCTGGGAGTTTGACGGTCAGGCGTTCCGCGTGTTTGTCGGGCTGAATGCCGAGAACCTGATTACCGGCTATGCCATTCAGAGCACGGCACAGGGTTATGCCGGTGATATCAATATGCTGGTGGGGATCGATGCCGAGCAGAATATTCTGGCGGTGCGGGTGCTGTCTCACAGTGAAACACCGGGTCTGGGCGATAAGATTGAGCGCTCCAAATCAACCTGGGTCGATGCCTTTGAAAGCCAATCGCTCAGCTCGCTTTCGCAGCCGCAATGGGCAGTGAAGAAGGATGGCGGTGAGTTTGATCAGTTTACCGGCGCTACCATTACGCCGCGTGCGGTGGTTGGCCAGGTGCATAAAACGCTTCAGGCCATGCAGCAGAAGCTGATTCCGGAGATTTCAAAAGAGGTAAGTCTTTATGAGTGAGTACAAGTCGATATTTGCAGATGGCTTGTGGCGCAACAACGTTGTGCTTGGCCAGAGCCTGGCGCTGTGCCCGCTGCTGGCGGTGACATCGAACGCAACCAATGGCCTGGGTCTGGGCTTGGCAACGCTGTTTGTTATGGTGTTTGCCAACCTGATTGCCTCTCTGATGAAAAATACCGTTACCCGCGCGATTCGCATACCGGTGAACATCCTGCTGATCGCCACACTGGTGACGGTTACCGATTTACTGCTCAATGCCTATCTGCACGATCTGCACAAAGTGCTGGGTCTGTTTATTCCGCTGATCGTGACCAACTGCGCCATTCTTGGCCGGGTAGAATCCTTTGCCAGCCGCAACAGCCTGGTGCCGGCTATGGCCGATGGTTTGGCGATGGGCCTGGGTTTTACCGTGGTTCTGACCGGAATGGGGGCGATCCGGGAAATTCTCGGCAGCGGTACCCTGTTTGCCAATGCCAGCCTGCTGTTGGGGCCTCACTTTGAATTCCTTGAGGTCACGGTTATACCCGACTACCGCGGCTTCCTGATACTGATTCTGCCGCCCGGTGGTTTTATGGTTTTGAGCTTTATTCTGGCAGCACAGAAGAAGATTCAGGCGGTGGCCAAACGCAGGGCTGAAAAACAAACCACAACCGGAGGTGAGCAATGCGCGTAAGTGTGGCCTATGCATTACCCGAGCAGCAGTGGTGGCTGGATGTTGATATTGCGGAGGGTACAACCGTGATGGCTGCTATTCACCAGAGTGGTCTGCTAGATTTAAACGCCGATATCAACCTGGAAAAACAGAAGGTCGGCATTTTTGGCCGTATGGTGAATCTGGAAACGCTACTCGCTGAGGGTGACCGCGTGGAGATTTACCGGCCAATCACCTGGACGCCGGATGATGAAGATGACGACGATGAAGATGACGACTGAATAGTCTCAGGTGTTCAATATTTTGAAAGCAGTAGCAGGGTCACCTGTTGCTGCTTTTTTGTTTGTAGCGAACAAACACTCTGTCTGATTGTTTTGTCGTAAACCTGACAATTTGGCGCGTCATAAAAAGGTAGGAGCGCCGGGATTCAATAAAAATGCGGGCTCAGGGCCCGCTATGGATTGGCTGAAAGTTTGCAAAAGTCAGTTAATCGTTGAACAAAAACGACAATTTGTATGTGCTCACAAAGGAAAAACGAATATGAGTAAAGTAGGCATTTTTTTTGGTACAGATACTGGCACCACGCGCAAAATCGCAAAGATGATGTACAAAGAGTTAGGTGAAGCGCTGGCCGATAAACCACTGAATATTAACCGTGCAGATGCAGATACTCTGGCCGGTTACGACTTCCTGATTCTGGGTACACCAACCTATGGCAGTGGTGAGCTACCAGGCATGAGCGCAGACTGCCAGGAAGAAAGCTGGGAAGAATTCCTGCCTAACTTTGAAGATATGGATTTAAGCGGTAAGAAAGTTGCTTTGTATGGTCTGGGTGATCAGGTCAACTACGCCGGTGAGTTTGTTGACGGTCTGGGTGAGCTGTGTGAAGCAGTGACCGATGCCGGTGCAGAAACCGTTGGTCAGTGGTCTACAGACGGCTACACCTTCGATGCTTCAGCAGCAGAGGAAGACGGCGAGTTCTGCGGCCTGGTGCTGGATAACGACAACCAGTCAGATATGCACGCTGCCCGTATCACAGAGTGGATTGCCAAAATCAAAGATGAAATGGGTCTTGCCTGATTCATCCGTGTGTTGAGCCTGCCGGGATGCGCAGGCTTTGGCTGTTAATCCGGGTTTAAACTGAACCACTATAGTTAGACGAATCCATGGAAGTACAAAATTCTACCAAAGACCGCTACATCTCCTTCTGCGATATCGAATGCGATAAGAATGCAGATAAGTTGATTGCTATGCTCGACGGCCATCTGGAAGCCGGCTCGGGTAGCGAGCAGTGGCGTGTCTATTTCAGTAAAAAACGCGCCGAACAAAAGCAGATGGGCCGGGATAACCTGAACCTGATCGGAAATCAGATTAACCCGCTGTATGAGTATTTTGATGAATGTGACGATGAAGCTGCTCAGGATTTGCTTTATCAGCTGGAGCAGGAGTGTTGCTGACCCGTGTCAGTGAACGGTCTGTTCCAGTTTTTTCAGTCGGTTAAGCATTTTGATGACAAAATCATGCTTACGTTTTTTACGTACCCAATTCGAGAATGACTGGATGGGAATGAAGGTGCGCTCTCCCAGGCCGTCTATCAGATAGAAATCTTCGTTGCCGTCTTCTGTTTGCTCCAGTACCAGGTTACCGGCGTTCAGATCACCCAATACCAGATCACTTTGGTCAATCTTCTCAAGTACCGTCTTCACCTTTTCAATACGGGCCGGGTTCATGCGCTTCTGCTTGATCAGCTCGTTGAGTGTCGGTGCCAGGTTGCCGTCTTTATCGCGCACTGCTGAAACCACCAGGCCAATACCCATATCGGTATCAACAAAGCCACCGATAGGTGCAATGTGCTGAACCATCGGGTCCTGTTTTCCATAGCGTGAATCGAGGTAGATGTTCAGCTCACGCAGATAACCGGTCTTGTAGATGAAGCGGTCTTCCGCGCTGGCGAACCACTGTTTGAAGCGGGACGCGCCTGCCGGTGCAGACACCGGGCGGTGTACCTTAACCAACAGCTCCGGTTTGCCGGGAAACTCATAGATGTATCGTGTTTTGCCAACCGCGATGGGTTTGTGCGGCTGCAGTTGCAGAAAAGTATGGTGCATTTTGTAATAACCGGGGCAATGAAAAAAGTTAGCGGGCAGAGTAAACAGGCGGCTAATTATAGGTGCACGGCATAAAATTGTTATTGTTTAATGACAAAAAGTTACCTGTGGCTGTGTATTTTCTGAAGCCGGCGGCCATGAAGGCCAACAGCCTCAGAAAGTAAAAGCCCGCTTATCAGCGGGCTAAGAACAAATTGGGCGGGGAGGTTTTTTTACGGCTAACGGTCGGGTTTAAGCGACTTCCTGCAGTACTTCGCGATAAGCGGCTTTAGCGCCATCACTGATATAAGGGCTCATCTTCTCAAACAGTTCGTATAAATCATGGCCCCATTGCCGGCGGAAGTTGTCGTTAGAGGACACTAACTCCAGCTCATTGGCAACGGTCAGTTCACAGAAGTTACGCAGTTGTTTGTCGGTCAGATATTGAGTCTGGCTATTAAAACGGTCGGTAAACAACACGACACGGTTTTTCAGGTTTGGATAGGTCTTGTCCCGGTCACAGGCACAATAGGTGTATACGATGGCTTCGACGTCTTTGCCGATCAGCGCCGCCAGTTCTTCTCGGCGACTGACATCGATCAGCTTCTCGTTGTAACCGAAGGTGCCGTAAGCGGCGTGGAACAGGCCAGCGTCACAAAGGGTTTCTTCAGCGCCCCATTGTTGAAGCAGTTCGTAGGTTGCAATCAGGTGGTCAATCAGCCAGCCGTTTTGGGCTTTAGCATTTTGTCCGCCCAGTTTTTTCAGGAGTGTAATTTTCTTTTCCATTGATGATAAGTTCCTCTCGCTTGCCACCCTCGTTAATTCTGAATTGATGCGATCAGTCATGAGGTTGTTCTGTGGCTTAGTTTTGTTCTTGTCAGCTCGATGAGTACCACAAAACAGCTAGTTTTGATTGGTGCTCACTCTTACTGTACCGTAAGGCGGAAATTTCTTCACCATACAATAAGCGTAGAACATTTATGAGTATTACCAATCTTTTAGGAGACAAAGAACGATTTAAATTGGCGGCCAATCAGGCGTCCATGAAAGCGGTGGTCACCATGGCCAATGGTGGCTATGAACAACTGAATTATACCGATGTCCCTATTCCATCACCGGCGGCCGGCGAAGTGCTGGTGCAGGTGTTGGCGGCTGGTGTGAACAACACTGAAATCAATACCCGTCTGGGCTGGTATTCTTCCAAGGTGACCAAAGGGACTGAAGCGCTGAGCGATAGCGATGATGAACTGACCGACGCAGCTGAAGAACTGGACGGCGGCTGGAATGAACAAACACCGTTCCCGTTTATTCAGGGCACCGATTGCTGTGGCCGTATTGTTGCTGTTGGGGAAGGTGTAGACCCGGCACGTATTGGCGAGCGTATTCTGATTCGCTCCTGTATTCGCAGTGAAAGCTGGGACTCGCTGGAAAACATCTGGATGGCGTCTGATTTCGACGGTGCCTTCGCGCAGTTTGTTCGGATCACCGCTACCGAGGCTTTTGCCATTGAAAGTGACTGGACCGATGCCGAACTGGGTACTATCCCTTGTGCTTATGGTACGGCGGAAAATATGGTTCACCGTTGCAAGGTGGGTGCTTCTGATCATGTTCTGGTGGCCGGTGCTTCCGGTGGTGTTGGCTCGGCGGTTGTGCAGCTGGTCAAACGCCGGGGCGCTAAGGTGACAGCGATTGTCGGTAAAGACAAAATGGCCGAGGTTAAAGCGCTGGGTGCCGATGAAGTCATCGAGCGCAATGCCAATCTGGTAGAGGTGCTGGGCCAGAAGAGCGTCGACGTGGTGATCGATAACGTTGCCGGTGATGCCTTTACTCAGATGTCTGAGATTATGAAGCGTGGTGGCCGTTACGCCTCGTCCGGCGCTATTGCAGGGCCTATGGTTACGCTGGATATGCGTAACTTTTACCTTAAAGATTTGACCTTTATCGGCTGTAC
Organism: Reinekea marinisedimentorum; assembly: GCF_004341165.1. GTDB lineage: Bacteria > Pseudomonadota > Gammaproteobacteria > Pseudomonadales > Natronospirillaceae > Reinekea > Reinekea marinisedimentorum. Next base: position 35,473 of record NZ_SLZR01000014.1, on the reverse strand, counting down.
TGCCTGGGATGAATCGGTGTTTCCAAATCTGGTGGGCTATATCGAGCGGGGCGAAATTAAGCCTCTGCTGGCAAAAACCTTTCCGCTTGAGCAGATTGTCGATGCTCAGAAGGAATTCACCGAGAAGAAGCATGTCGGAAAATTTGTTCTGTTGCCGCCGGAAATGACCCCTGAACAGCAACAGGCCATTGAGCAGCTAAAAGACTGATCATGACTGTCTCAGATCAAAACAGCCGCTCTGTCTTCGGGCGGCTGGCTACTATTAGTCACGAAGATGAATCGCTGAATGCAGAAACCTGGTTTACGGTTCAGCCTTGCCGCATCGTTAAACTGTTTGGCAAGCCGGTGGTCATTACTCAGCCAAGCTCAAGCTTCTGGGTTTACCTGCTGGGTATTTTGACAACGGCAGTCGGGGTCTATTTCCTGGCCCGTCAGGGTGAAGCGCTTTCCCGGCTTTACTGGGGGTGGTCGCTGATCCTCTGGGGTGTTGGTGCTCTCATCGCCGGTACCAGCTATCAGGCCTTTGGCTATCAGTTGAAATGCGCCGGGCGCGAAAAGGTCGCGTGGACCAGCTGGTGGGAGGTGATTTATCTGATCTTCCAGCAGTACAGCATTAATGTCATGCTGGTGGCGGTGGTTTATTCCTGCCTGCCTTCGGCCGTCAACATCGCTGTCGCTGTCGCCATTCTGGTTTCAGTGGTTTACGCGGTTGTGGTGTTGTACGGGGCCTTTAAGCCGGTAAAAGAGCTGATCACCTATGAGCTGATGGTGAAATTCTGCACCCCGTTCATCTACTTTTTTATCCTGCTGAATGGCTGGCGGTTGGTGCAATATGGCCTGCCGCTGGATGCCGCCCTATTGGGGGTTTGGTTCGGGTTAATTATCACCGATCGTCTGTACTGGTGGTATTACAACGCAGGCCTCACCGGAAAGTTGTGGGCGAAAGGCCGCTGGTTTTCCGAGAATGATGTGCTGCATGTTGCGCTGGTGGTCTGGGTTATCTACATCGCGGTCGTTTTGGTGCCGCTGGTGGAAGATGCCGCTGTTTAGCGGGTGAAGTTGATGATCCTGAACGGTGAATGCATTACCATTCACCGTTCATTTTTACCGGCATTTGTATTCTGTGAGCTGGATATTTTTCACCTTTTTAGCGGCCTTCAGCCAAAGCTGGCGCAACGCCTTCCAAAGCAGGCTATCCAAAACCCTGAACGTCACCGGAGTCACACTGGCTCGTTTCTTATGGGCAAGCCCACTGGCGTTACTCTATCTTGTTACTCTTTATCTGGTTGAACCGATCGAACTGCCGAAGGCTACCTTCCATTCTGCATTTTTCATTGTGGGCGCAGCGGTCATGCAAATTGTTGCAACGGCCTTGATGGTGGTTTTGTTCAAGCAAAAAAACTTTGCCATTGGTGCTGGCCTGGCGAAAAGCGAAGCGCCGGTTTCGGCATTTTTGGGTGTGCTGTTTTTTGGTACCAGTCTGACGCTGTTGGGTTGGCTGGGTGTGCTGATTGGTGGTGTGGCGGTGTTGATTCTGAGCACGCCGCAGGGCATCAAGAGCCTTTCCGCAAAAACGGCCTTGCTGGGTCTGGCCTGCAGTACCGCCTTTGCACTGACCTCCCTGTGGATTCGTGAAGCCAGTCTGAGCCTGCATTTGCCGTTTCCGCACAGCGCGGCCTGGGTGCTGTTTCTGGTTATCTCGCTGCAAACTTTGATGCTGGTGAGCTACCTGCTGGTGAAAGACCGAGCGACACTGATCGCCATGTTCAGAAAGCCGAAACTGGTGGTGATGACCAGTATTGCCAGCTGCATCGGGTCGTTTGGCTGGTTCAGTGCTATGTCGTTGCAGGCGGTGCCTTATGTAAAAACACTGGGGCAGGTTGAGGTGTTTTTCACCATGCTGATTTCATTTTTCTGGATTAAAGAAAAGGTGAAACGAAAGGACATAGCCGCGCTCATTTTAGTGGCCATCGCCGCTATTCTGGTTATGTGGCATTAATCGCGCCAAACGCCTGTTCTGCTGGGTTTCCTGTGCTAGCCTTACTCTGGTAGCGGTTGTGATTTTGTTTGACAGGAACGCACAGAATGGAATTTCTAAAAAAGCTATTTGGCTGGAATAAAGGCAAGCAGGGCGGTGCGTCCGCGAAAGGAAAATCGGCGGCACTGAAAACAACCCCGGTGACGACTCCCGTAACTGCAACCGACGAATTAACCCCCGACTTGCGCCTGGCGCATCGAGTTCGGTTGCAGTTTTACGATCTGGCATTTGAACAAGCCGGCAGTTCTTTGGCCACCATCAGCGATTTTGACCGCAGCTTAATGGATGAGGCTGTCGCCCAATTGCAGAAACCCGAGGATCTGGCGCGCGCGGTACCGCGCTTACCCAGCGTGATTCCGCAACTGATTAAAAGCTTGCGCGACCCGAATTCATCGGCCAAGAAATACGCTGATCTGATCAAATTAGACCCCGCGCTGGCGAGCAGTATTCTGAACATGGTGAATACGACCTATTACAATCCGACCAACAGAAAGGTGAGCAGCTTTCAGAACGCGGTCGTTATGCTCGGCCAGGATGGCTTGCGAACCTTGCTGTCGCGTGCACTGATGCAACCGATTCTCCGGCGTAATACCGCTAGCCTGGTGCATTTCAGTAACATGATCTGGGCGCACAGTGTGGATTCGGCATTGTCCTGTCAGTTGCTGTCGGAATCCTACCCGGTTGAACCCTACAAGGCCTACTTAACCGGCTTGGTGCACGATATCGGCTCAATTACGCTGCTTACTGTCTTTACCCAGCACTATCAGAAAAGTACCGGTATTGATCAGCCACCCGTGCATTGCATCATCAAATTGTTTGAAGAACACGGCAATCGGTTAAGTTGCGAAATCGCCAAATTCTGGCAGTTACCGGATGATGTGCAGCAGGCGATGGAAGAACAGAAGGAATTGAACGCTACAGCCTCGGACCTGGGCAGAATTCTGTTCACTTCTAATTTTCTCTGTGAGTTGTATGCGTTGCTCAAGCACGATTTTATTTCTGCTGAGCAGGCCGCCCGGGCGATGAAGGCCACCAATGCACCGATCAGCATTTTTAAACAGCTTGATACCCTGCATGAGCCTGTTGTTGCTCATTAAGCAGGCATTGCGCCTGCTGTATTGGTGTACTTCGGTGATTTCTCCGGCCGCTGTTGCAACCGGGCGCACAAGGCTACTGTTCGTTCAATAACAGCGTGGATAACCACTGCTTCTGTTTCTTTGCCTTGGCGACCTGATTGTGTTTTTCAATAATCTTATCCTTAGCCTGCTCAAAGTCTATGCAATGGGCTGGAAAGATCTGTTCACAATACAGGATGTGGTAGCCTGCTTCGGTTTCCAGAATAGGTGAAAGCCCGCCTTCCCCCATGGTGAACAGAAATTCATCAAGCTCCTTGTGCAGCAGGTCTTTCTCAACCAAGCCAAGCTCACCCCGGTTCATTGCTGTCGGGCATTCGGAGTGGCGTTCTGCAAACTCACCAAACGTATCCGGTGATATTTTCAACGCGATCTCCTGCATACGCCGGTAAGCGGCTTCTCGACGGTTTTCTGGAAACTCATCGTTGATGGTAATGAGGATGTGGCTGGTTTTGCGTCGCTCAGGCTGTTCAAATTTTTCCAGGTTGTTGTCGTAGTATTCCTTCGCCTGTTCTTCGCTGAATTGCGGGAAATCGAGCGATACGTAATCCAGCACTGTTTCGCTGTGCAGCTCTAAATTCAGAGCGGTGCTAATGCTGTTGCGGTCCAGTTCGTTGGCTTCCAGGGTGACTTCGAAGTCTTCACTACTGGCAAAGCGGGATTCCAGTTCCTGAATCGCATGGCTGATCTGGGCACTGGTAATAGAGACCTGAGTCGCTTCCTTGGAGGTTAATACCTTTTGATGCAGCTTCAACTGCTGGTTCACCCAGGTTTTCAGCTGTTCTTTCTGTGCTGACTCAAGCTCAGAGGCGATCTTGCCAAAACGCTCCAGGCTGGTCTTCATTTGAAGGTAGGGTTTGAGTGCAGAGTATTCGGATAAAGTCTGGGCTACTGTCATGGTTGCCATCCTGTAAGTCTTAAAGTTTTACCTGCGCTGCAGAATGTTCGCTGGTATTCTGTCGCAGGTTTAATGAGTTCCATAAAACGAGCATGAAAAGCAGTAACATCCTTGAAGGCGAACTGAATAAAGAGTTCCAAACCGTAGCTGCCATGGTTGCGATTTATTGCCGTAAGCATCATGGCGGAGATGCCCTGTGCGAACAGTGTGCTGATTTGCTTAAGTACGCCGAATCTAAACTGGATGGTTGCCCATATGGCGAAGCCAAACCCACTTGTCGCAAATGTCCGATTCATTGCTACCGCCCGGAGCCAAAAGAGCAGATGCGCCGGGTAATGCTGTATGCCGGCCCGAGAATGCTGCTTAGCCACCCAATTCTGGCGATACGTCACCTGTTGCATGAGCGTAAAGCCGTGCCGGAAAGGTTCGGCCGCAAGCTTTCCAACCGATACCGGCGTCGCGCCCGCGAGCAGGGTGGCAGCCATTAGCCAAGCCCGGCTGTTTCGTCGGCTGGCAGGGTCAATGCCCGTGCCGGCACGTCAATATCATGCTCGCCAATCTGAATGCGGTAGCAGATTTCGTCATTCTCACGATCGACCGCCAGAACAGTGACCGTATCGTTCTTGCTGGCAATGCGCTGACCTTCCAGGTTCAGTGCAACGGTCAGCACAGCTTTGTCGCCGTATTCAAAATCATTGTTGACCCAATGCTCTTTAGCACTGATCAGTTCAACCTCCCGGCAGCCGATAATCTCGTTGGTGTCGAGAAAGTGAACCTGATAGACGATCTGATCCTGCTGGTAATAACCGGCATGGCGGATAAAGCCAGTACGGCCGCGGCGGGCCAGCAGCCGGCCCTTGATGTTGCTCTGGTAGGTGCCGTCATTGCGGATGTTCTTAACAACCCGAACCTCGTCACCGTATGCAAATTTAGGAACCTGATTCGCGACTGTATTCATTAGCCACACTCCGAAGAACAGGTGGCGCACTTGCTGGCCGCAAAATCAGCTCGGACACCATGCTTCAACAGGCAGTAGGCTTTGCTCAGCGCAGCCTGATAGTCTTTCAGTTCGGGCGCTTCAAAGTCGGCTAATGCCTGGTGAAACAGCCTTAGCAACGGTACCCGCTTATTGAGGATGACAGCAGGCTCATAATCGACCTGCAGTAAATCGAAGAAGTCTTCTGCGCAATCCAGCTCTTCTAACTGTTCTGTTAAATTCATGCTAAAAACTGCTCCCGCTGGTTAATGACCGAAGCCGGTAGAAAACCGTAGAGCTCCTGATCGGTTGGCGTGCGTTTGTACTTTTCGGAAAAGCCGATGATTAAATTCTGAATGCGTTTTTCCTGCGCTTCTGAAAGTTTAAAGCCCAGCTCGCGGTAATAGTGCCGGATAGCCTTCAGGCCACTGTGCTTACCCAGAACCAGCGTATGAGTGCGGCCAAGCAGGGCCGGCTCAAAGGCCTGATAGTTCTTTTCATCTTTGCGCAGGCCATCAATGTGCAGGCCCGACTCATGTGTGAAGATGGCGTCGCCAACGGCGCATTTCTGTGGCGCCAGTGCACGCCCGGAAGCCTTGGAAACCAGCAGTGCGATGTTCTGCAGTGCTTTTAAATCCAGATTGCACTCCACGGTGTACTGGTGCTGATGCACCTTCATGGCCAGGGCGATTTCTTCCAGTGCGGCATTGCCGGCACGTTCACCCAAGCCATTTACCGTGGTATTGCAGGAGGTTGCACCGGCACGAATGGCCGCCAAAGTATTGGCCGTTGCCAGCCCAAGATCATTGTGTGCGTGCATTTCAACACCCAGGTCGGTGCTCGCGGTCAGTTCGCGGATGATATCGAAGGTCTGAAACGGATCCAGAAGCCCGAGTGTATCGGCAAAGCGAACCCGCTCAGCACCGGCTTTCTGAGCAATCTCTGCGGCACGCTTGAGTGAATCGGGGTGCGCACGCGAGGCATCTTCCATTCCCAGGCACACCTTTAAACCAAGCTCTCTGGCCAGCTTCACGCCGCGCTCGACCCGATTGAACAGCTGCTTTTCGCTGATGCGTAACTTACTGACCCGTTGCTGATCGGAAACCGGAATGGAAAGGTCGACCCAATCCAGACCGAGGCCTTTGCATAAAAAGATGTCGTTACCTGCCATACGGCACCAGGCCATGGTCTGCGCAGATTTCAGGGACTGGCAAATCTGGCGGATGGTTTCCCGTTCGCGTGAGCCCATAGCCGGAATACCGATCTCCAGTTCGGTAACTCCGGCTTGCTCAAGGGCGGTTGCGATCGCAATCTTTTCATCTCGCGTAAAGGCAACACCCGGCGTTTGTTCGCCGTCACGCAGGGTTGTGTCGTTAATGGTGATGTTCATAGCAGGCCCGGCTCTGTTAACCAAACATGGGTATGAAGTCTTTTGCTGCGTTGTTCTCTGCATCCCAGTACGGCGACATCAGGCGCAGTCGCTCGATGATGGGCGGCAGCTTTTCCAGAACATGGTCAATCATATCTTCTGTAGTAAAGCGTGACAGAGAGAAGCGGATGGCACCATGCGCAGCGGTGTAAGGGATTTCCATCGCCTTCATGACATGCGAGGGCTCCAGTGCACCGGAGGTGCAGGCAGAGCCGCTGGAAGCCGCAATGCCGTGCTGATTCAGCATCAGCAGAATGGCTTCACCTTCAACGAATTCAAAGGCAACGTTGGTGGTGTTTGGCACGCGGTTTTTGACATCGCCGGTAACAAAGCTGTTTGGAATACGGGCGCGCAGGCCCTGTTCCAGGCGGCTGCGCATCAACTCAATGCGGGCGGTATCTTCAAAAATAGATTTAGCGGCCAGCTCGCAGGCTTTGCCCATGGCAATAATGCCGGTGACATTCTCGGTGCCGGCACGACGGCCGCGCTCCTGGTGACCGCCACGGATCATGGGGCGGAACTTGCTGCCACGGCGCAGATATAAAGCACCGACACCCTTAGGCGCATGGAATTTGTGGCCGGAAATGGAAAGCATGTCGACATCGACAAATTCCACATTGATCGGCATTTTGCCCGCCACCTGTACGGCGTCGCAATGGAACGGAATACCGGCCTGTTTAGCCAGCATCGCCAGTTTTTGAATCGGGAATAGGGTGCCGGTTTCGTTGTTCGCCCACATGATGCTGATAATGGCGACATTTTTACTGAGCGCCTGTTTATAGGCATCGATATCCAGCCGACCTTGCTTGTCGACACCAATCCAGTGGATTTTGTAGCCCTTGCGCTCCAGCGTACGGCACAGTTCCAGCGTGGCAGGGTGTTCAACCACAGAGGTGATGATCTCTTTTTTCTCCGGGTAGCTTTCCACCGTCGATAAAATTGCCGTTGCCGTGGCTTCGGTTGCGCACGAGGTAAAGATAATTTCGCTGCTGTGTTCAGCACCGATGAAGGTTTGTACCTGTTCGCGCGCTTTAGCTAAGGCTTTTCCAACGGGTTGGCCAAAGCTGTGAATAGAGGACGGGTTACCATAGTGCTCGGTCAGAAAGGGCATCATGGTTTCAACAACGGCCGGATCAATCTGTGTGGTGGCGTTGTTATCCAGGTAACATTTTAATTCGCTCATGCTGCACCTCCCATCGCGCTGCTGCCGGCCACCGGGTAAACGGTGATGTTTTCACCCAGGGCGTCGGCAATTCTTTCTTCAACCATGGCAATTGTGGCACCTGCCAGACCACAGCCGTTGCAGGCTCCGGTCAGTGATACGAAGACCATATCGTCTTCAACATCGTTGAGTTGAATATCGCCACCGTCGGCCTGAATGCCCGGGCGAACTTCATCAAGCACGGCTTCAATCTTCTTAATGCGCTGAACCGTAGTGAGTTTGGTGCTGGCCGCCGCCGGTGCTGGTGTTGCCGTTTCCGGCTTGGTTTCAGGCACCGGTAATTTTGCCGGAATGCCGCCGAGGGTTTTGCCTTCGGCTTTCAGGATGTCTTCCAGCGCCCATTCAATTTTTTCGTGGCAGGCACCGCAGGCGCCACCGGCTTTGGTGTAGCGGATAACATCACCCAGCGATGTTAAGTTGTTCTGCAGTACAACGCGTTTGATCAGCTCGCTGTCGATCGCGTAGCAGCGGCAAATCAGTTCGCCTTCGTCATGATCTTCGGCGACTTCTTCGCCGCGATAGTTGGCGATGGCCGCGTGCAGTGCTTCCATGCCCATCACCGAGCAGTGCATCTTTTCCGGTGGTAAACCATCAAGGTAATCAGCGATCTGCTGGTTGGTTAAGTTTTGAGCTTCGGAAATCGTTTTGCCGATAATCATTTCAGTTAATGCAGATGAGGAGGCGATTGCGCTGCCGCAGCCAAAGGTCTGGAAACCGGCTTCTTCAATGATTTCAGTTTCTTCATTTACTTTCAGAGTCAGGCGCAATGCGTCGCCACAGGAAAGCGAACCGACATCTCCGGTTGCGTTGGCATCTTCAACGGCCTTTGCATTGCGTGGTGCAAAAAAATGATCTTTGACTTTTTCTGAGTAGTTCCACATAGAGGTTCTCCAGACCGTTTGCTATTAACTTGCAAAAATTAGGTGCGAAAACCAGTTGCCATAGTTAAAGGTTGAACAACACCCTCGGAGGGAACCGGGATTTGTGAGATACGCTGCTCACAACTGGTTTCGCTGAATCAAATATTGCAATTCCGGTGCCGCTGCATGGAAGAAACAGTAAGTGCCGATGTTTTCAGGGCTTGCGCAGAGTTTGTCGGCCGCGGTGGGGTAAATACGACAATGATTTCTTAGCCAATATGTAGGTTTTGTAACAATGCTTTGTAATTTCAGTGGCAGGGCTTGTTACTTAAACCAATCGATGTTTGGCTATTTACTAATTAAGACGTTCTGTTGCGTAACTGCTAATATTAGAATGTCGCGTTGGTTAATTTTGCCTGAAGTACGCAAAGTGAGAGAAACATGAATAGATACGATTTAATAATTCTGGGGTTGCTCGAAAATAAACCACAGCATGGCTACGACATAAAAACTTTTGTTGAGGCAACGGAGATGAACCGCTGGGCCAACATCAGCGTGAGTTCGTTGTATAACCGTTTAGGCTGGCTGGAAAAGCACGGCTACATTTATGGCACCGAACAGCAGGTTGGCAATCGGCCGGTTCGCAACGAATTCGAAATGACGGATGCGGGGCGGGAATTACTGCAACAGGAAGTCAGAGACTTTATCAGCGGTTTCAATGACGACCCGCGCACACTGGGCTTGGCGTTTTTGCATGTATTGCCGAATGACATGGCGCAGGCGTTTGTGCGGCAACATATTGAAGATCTGCAGCAGGAAGTTAAAAACCAGAAGAGTATTATCCGCAAAAAGAAGGCGGAAAACCCTTTGCTGAACAGCCTTTCGCCGATACTCAGCAATATGTCGCTGGAGCATATTCGGGTAGAGCTTAAGTACATGAAGGCCGTTCTGGAGATTCTTGAGAACCCTGAAACTGCAGATCAGCTCAACAGCATATTCGATATAAACGGTTAGCGCCGGTCGTCCTTCGGTGAATCCATGACAACCAGTGTGGAGATTGCCGACACTGACGGTATATTGCCGAGCACTTCGCTGTGAAATTGTTTGTAGCCGGCCATGTCGTTCGTTTCAATTCTCAGCAGGTATTCAAAAGTTCCGGTGACGTTGTGGCATTCAACAACCTCTGCCGCCAGCGTTATCGCCTCTTCAAACTGAGTCTGAGCCACCTTCGTGTGAGGGCTGATACCTATCTCCGCATAGGCGATAAAGCCCTTACCCAGCTTCTGTGAATTAATCACCGCCCGATAGCCGCTGATAACGCCCTGGTTTTCCAGTTCCTGCACCCTTCTCAGGCAGGCAGAGGGGGAAAGCCCAACCTTTTCCGCCAGTACCGTATTGGTGATTTTTCCGTCCTTTTTCAGAACCTGCAATATATGTTCGTTGATTCGGTCTATTTTCATTGTTTATTGCAAAATAAATGTTTTAAGAACAATAAACGCAATCCTGATGCCAGTGAAGTCTTTTATTCTTTTGACCATAAAATCTATGGCAAAGGAGCACAACATGACCACCGAAATTCTCATTGCATTGGCGCTCTATGCGTTTGTTTCCTCGATTACACCCGGCCCGAATAACATCATGCTGATGACCTCGGGCGCCAATTTTGGCGTGCGCAGTTCATTGCCGCATCTGCTCGGGGTAGGCCTGGGCTTTGCGTTCATGATGCTGCTGGTGGGCGTCGGTGTGATGAGCCTGCTGCAGAGCATCCCGGCCGGTCTGCAGGTTTTGCAGGCGGGCTGTGTGCTTTACCTGCTTTATCTGGCCTTTAAGATTGCCCGCAGCAGCAATGCCCTGGAAGCGCAAAAGGCAAAGCAACCGATGAGCTTTGTGCAGGCGGCGCTGTTCCAATGGGTTAATCCGAAAAGCTGGAGCATGGCTCTGACGGCGATCAGTCTGTATGCACCGGGCCAAAACCTGCACACAATAGTTTTGGTGGCGTTGATATTTTGTATGGTGAACGTACCCTCTTGCGGTGTATGGGTGCTGATGGGGCAATCCCTTACCGGCTGGCTGGCAAAGCCGGGCAGATTACGACTGTTTAACCTGGGCATGGCGTCACTGTTAGTGGTCAGTCTGTACCCGATGATGCTTGCTTGAGTTCGATCTATCCTGATCAGTTCTGACGATTGTAAAGATATATTTGGATTATCGTAATATTGTATGAGCAATGTAAAATACCGCGTCCTTGCCGGAATGACACCTTAGGTGCACCGGCAAAACCGGTACCCGGGTTTGTAAGCGGTACCAGGCATAAAAATAAAAACAATTAGTTTGGAGTTGCTCATGAAATTACCATCCGCCATGCACAGGCGTGTTGCCTGCTGCTCGTTATTTTTGTTGTTACATGTTCCTGGAAACGCCACCACTCTAAACCTGATGCATTATTGGTCGTCTATCTCAGAGACCAGTGCTTATTCGGTGATGCGAGTGAATGTGCTGGAGTCCGGTCACGATATTTCCGGCACCTTTCTGACCGGTGCCGGCGGTGAATCCACCCGTGAAAAGCTCACCGATGCGGCACTGCACGGAGAGGCACCGGATGCTGCTTTTGTGAAAGGGGCGGGCATTGCCCGATGGGCCCGGCTGGGCTTTTTGAAGGATTTATCCGCTTACCAGAACTACCGGAATGAGCTGAATCAGTTTTACCCCATTGTCCGTCAACAGATGGAGGTGAACGGTAAGCCCTACGCCATTCCTGTCAGCCTGCACCGCACAAACCTGGTTTTTTCCAACGAAAAACTGCTGCAACGGCACGGCATTACTCAGCCACAAAACTGGGATGAGTTAATCAGTGCCATGAGAACGTTAAAGCAAAGAGGCATTCGCCCTTTAGCGGTTGGCGACGAGCCCTGGCAGCTGGCGACTATCTATGAGTCTATTTTGCTGTCGGTTGGTGGTGCCGATCTTTACCGCCAGGCCTTTGTAGACAACAACATCAGAGCCTTTAAAGACCCGGCTTTTGTTGTTGCCTATGACCGCCTTCAGCAATTGCTTTCGTTGGCCAGCATTAATGTCAGCAACAGTCGCTGGTATAAGCCTGCCGAGCAGTTCTACAACGATCAGGTGGGCTTCCTGATGGGGGGTGACTGGATCAGCGGTGAGCTATCCATTGTTGGCTACAAGCCGGGTAAAAACTATCAGTGCTTTGCTATGCCGGGGACCGAGAACGCGTTTGTTTACAGTGTCGACAGCGTTGCGGTGTTCAACCAGCCGGAGGCCACTACCCAGAACCTGCAGGAGCAGTTCATCGGTTTGCTGGTGAGTGAGCAGGTTCAGCGTGAAATGAACCAGGTGAAGGGTTCTATTCCGCCGAGAATGGACGTCAGCCTGGAACACTACAGCCAGTGCTCTGTGCAGGCTGCAAATGTGTTCAAGTCAGCAGAGCGCAACAACCTGGTGTTACCCAGCCTGGCCAACGGCATGTCAGCTTCGCCGTTTGTTACTGAGGCTTACCTGCAGGTCATCGCCGATATTTTTTCAGAAGAACGTAAATTATCCGGCGACGAATTCCAGAAGCACCTGTTGAAATCCCTGAAAAAGGCTCAGTACACCATTATTTAGTGGACTGGTTTTGATCAGGAATAAAATAAAAAGAATAAAAGAGATTCATTATGAGATTTATTGATCACCTATTGCTGTTTTTCTTTACTGCCGCATCCGTCCTATTACCTGTACAGGCCGCGACCGATGCCGATTACCGCATTGTCAGTACACCGCTGGAGCTGGATATCCATATGCACTTCAGTAACAAATACGCCTGGGATGAAAACTGGCCCGTGGCCAGAGAGTACCAGCGCCTCACCGGCATTAAGCTGAAAGGGGTTGCGGAAAAGGTCGGCACCAACAGCGCTGATTTGCTGGAAGAGCTGCTGACCCATGAAACCTTGCCCGACATTATCGGTGGCGCCGGCGTAGCCAGTCGGTTCATGGAATTGGGCCGGCAGGGGCGTTTGGTTGCGCTGAACAAATTAATTGAAGATCACGCACCCAACCTGCAGGCCTTTTTCGACGCTCATCCGGTCATAAAAAATGCCATTACCGCATCAGACGGAAACCTCTATTACATTCCCTATGTGCCTGATGGTCAGGCCGGCAAAGGCTATTTTATCCGCCAGGATTGGCTCGATAAGCTGGGCCTGGCACAGCCTCAAACTGTAGAGCAACTGCATGAGGTGCTGATCGCCTTTCGGGATAGAGACCCGAATGGCAACGGTATTAAAGATGAGGTGCCGATGTTTTTCCGGCACTGGGAAGAGGTGCTGCGTCTGCTGGTGCTGTGGGACGGCCGTTCAACCGGCAGCGATACCGCCCACCAGTTTTATATTGAAGATGACGTCGTTCACTACGGCTATGCAGAGCCAGAGTATCGCAACGGTATTCGCCAGATTGCCCAGTGGTATAAAGAAAGGCTGATCGATCGCGAGCTGTTTACCCGTGGTAATAAATCCCGTGAGATTTTACTCGGCAACGATCGTGGTGGCGTTATTCACGACTGGTTTTCGTCTACCTCGGCATTTAATGTCTCGCTGGCCGATAACATTCCGGGCTTTAACTTGGTACCCATCGCACCACCGGAAAGCATCTCCGGGAAACGCATTGAAGAGCATGGTCGCTCACCGGTTAAGCCGGATGGCTGGGCCATTACTGTCGACAACAAGCACCCCATTGAAACGATTAAGTACATGGATTTTATTTTCTCTGAGAAGGGCCGCAATATTTCCAATTTCGGTGTAGAAGGCCAAACCTGGAACAAGGTTGCCGGGCAGGCTGTCTTTACCGAAAAGGTATTAAATTCTAAGAGCGCGGTGAACTCACAAATGTGGGATGTTGGCGCGCAAATACCGATAGGCTTTTATCAGGACTACAGCTACGAGCGTCAGTGGACCAATGATATCGCGATGAAAGGCGTGCAGATGTACATCGACGGTGGCTATATTCTCGATCAGTTCCCGGGCTTTGTCCTGAACGAATCGGAACAGCAAACTTATGACCGATACTGGCCGGATATTCTTTCTTATATGCTGGACATGCAGCAGGATTGGATTATGGGTTTGAGTGACGTCGATAAAGACTGGAAAATCTATATGGAAACTCTGGAGCAAATGGGGTTTTATAAAGTCCAGAAGGCACTGCAAGCCAGTTATAACCGCCAGTACAAATAGGCTGGCATAGTTTTAAGAAAAGGTACTTATGAAATATTTTGTTTATAACCGACATTTCGGTTGGTCACACGGCACACCGGCAAATCCTCAGGTCATCAGCGAAGAAGATGGTAAGGAATTGATGAAGCGTGCCGGCATTTCAAAGAATGATGTGTTGCTTGCATTTCCGCCTGCGCAGTTTGCGGAGGAAGGCGACGAACTTTTCGAGAAATTTGGTGGCAACCGTTACCTGATGTTGGGTGATCTTGAGCGCTGTGCCGGCAAGGAAGACGCAAAGATCAGCAAACCGTTGGAGGTAAACTGGGACTAGCTAAAGTCGTGAAGGAAAAAGCCGGCAAAAGCCGGCTTAGGTTGTCGATAAACCACGCCGCCGAAAAGGTATCGCTTAAATGGACCGCTGCAAGTATCGTCCTGATACGCTCGACGAAAACATCCATGTTTTCGACGTCCATTTAAGCGATACCTTTTCACCGGCTCGAAAGCTGCGGCAACTTTGTCATCAGTCTGGGCTTTAGTGGTTCACAGGTTTCCTGCTTTAATTAAGCGCTGCCTCTCGCTGCCAGAGAGCTTGGTAAGGGCTCTTCTTCCTGGCTGGTGCTTTCCTGACGCTTTTTAATGTCTTTCCAGAGTTCGGCGTTTTTAATTCCGAGTGCATCCGGATCGAAAATAGGGCTTTTCTTGCCGGATTTCTTTTGTGCTTCATAGTCTTTTAAACACTTCAGTGCCGGTTTCTGCAGAATAATGATAGCGACAATATTCAGCCAGGCCATCAGGCCAACGCCAACATCACCCATCGCCCATGCAAAGCCGGCGCTTTTCACGGTACCAAAGCCGACCGCACCCAGGAATGCGATTTTCAATGCAAGGCTCAACCACGGGCGATGCACTTTGCGGTTGATGTAAGCAATATTTGAATCCGCCATGTAGTAGTAAGCCATCATGGTGGTGAACGAGAAGAAGATCAGTGCCAGCGCAACGAAGCTGGAGCCAAAACCGGGCAGTACAGATTCGACCGCATGCTGTGTAAACGCGGGGCCTTCTGCAATACCGGGCAGGTTATTGACCAGCATAGTACCGTCGGCACCCTGTACGTTGTAGCTGCCGGTTGCCAGCAGCATGAACGCAGTGGCGGAGCAAACGAAAAGGGTATCGATATAAACTGAAAAGGCCTGCACATAACCCTGCTTGGCCGGGTGCGATACCTCTGCCGCTGCCGCAGCGTGAGGGCCGGTACCCTGACCGGCTTCATTGGAGTAAATGCCGCGCTTAACACCCCATTGGATCGCCATGCCCACCATTGCACCAAAGCCTGCATTGAAGCCCAGCGCACTCTTGACGATGAGAGCGATCATAGCCGGGATTTCGCTGGCATTCATGGCAACAATGGCCACCGCGATAATGATGTAGGCCATGGCCATAAACGGGACGACAACCTGAGCAAAAGCCGCAATGCGTTTTACGCCACCGAAGATAATGAACGCCAGGCCAACAATAATGATGGTGGCCGTGATCATTGGCGTAACGCCCCAGGCGGTTTCAACACCGGCCGCAATGGAGTTCGCCTGAACACCTGGCAGGAAAAGACCGGTGGCAACAATGGTCGCCACGGCGAATATCCACGCATACCATTTTTGACCCATGGCCTTTTCAATAAAGTAGGCCGGGCCACCGCGATACAGGCCGTTGTCGTCCACTTCTTTGTAGATCTGGCCCAGAGTTGATTCAATATAGGCGGTTGATGCGCCCAGGAAGGCAACGACCCACATCCAGAACACCGCACCCGGCCCACCGATGGCAATGGCTGTCGCAACACCGGCAATGTTACCGGTACCTACGCGGCCGGAAAGCGACATCGCCAGCGCCTGAAAAGAAGTAACCCCCTCGGGTGATTTCTCACCTTTGAACATCAGGTTCAGCATTTCCTTGAACCCACGAACCTGCATAAAGCGGGTGCGGATAGAAAAATACAAACCCGCGCCCAGGCAAAGATAGATCAGTGCCGGACTCCAAATGATTCCATTCAAATAATTAATCGTTGCTGCCAATTTTGATTCTCCGTAAGCATTGCTTTTTTGTTGTTATATTTTGTGTGAATAGACCTGTCAGGCGGCACAGAATCGCCATGTCACAGCGGTTCGGCGCGCCTTTTAATGATGGTCGTGCGCAAAGCAGCAAACATACCAAATGATCAGCAATTTTTCCTGAAGGCCGAACTGCGTTAAACCGGCCGCGAAAACCGGATAAATGTGGCATAAAAACTACGAATACGGATGTTAGCTGTCTTGGTACCGGTCGATATATCGCCGGTGATGGGAAAGGAATGCACTAATATGGCCTGGATAATTCAAAGAGTGCACTGCCAAAGAGCAATAATCAGGGTTTTCTATCTGTCATCCTGAAGATTCACGATAAAAATCACTGCCGGTATTTGTGTGATTTTTAGTGCCAATAGTGCCAGCCTGGAAGGAATTTTGAACAAGTCCCGAACGGGTTGTCTGTAAAGCGGCAAGGCAGGGTTTTTTCAATAAATAAACCCACCTTGATTTGAATCAAATTCGAAACCGGCCAGTTTCGCGCAGAGGTTCTGGCCGGTTTTGAAGGGATATCAGGCAGTTTTAGCCAGTGGGCTGCGCTTCTTAACCTGCCATTGGTTCAGCAGCAGTGAGGAGACAATGATCGCCGCGCCGATGGCCAGGCGGAAGAGGTCTGCGTCGCGGTTCCAGATCACGACATTAACCAGAATGCCGGCCGGAATCAGCAGGTTGTTTGCAACCGCCAGCGCGCCAACGTTGACTATCGTTGCACCCTTGTTCCAGAAGAAGTAGCCAAGGCCGGAAGCCACCGTGCCCAGGTAGATCAGAATGCCCCATTGTAAACCGGTGGTAGGCAGTTTTTCCGGGTTGCCGAACAGAGCAAAGGCAACGATTGCAACCAAAAGTGCGCCGAGGAAAAACCAGCCAAATACGGTGGATTGGCTTAGCGACTGCACCTGAGTGGAGATCAATCGCTTATAGCTTACCTGGCCAATGGCAAAACACAGGTTTGCCATTTGCACCAGGAAGAACCCGAATAAAAAGCCGGAATCGATACCGTTGTAGCGAATGGCAACTGCACCGAGCACGGCAATGGCAGCATAGAGAAAGAAGCTCGGGTTGAACTTTCTTTCGGCAGCATCGCTGAACAGAGTGACATAAACAGGCGTCATCACCGTAAACAACAGTACTTCAGGCACTGAGAGATACAGGAACGACTGATAGTAAAAGCAGTACATCAGCCCCAGTTGAATGGCACCGATAGACATCAGCTTCAGCGCGGTCTTCATGGGGACGCTCTTCGGCTTAAGCATGGGGGCAAAGACCAGCGCTGCCAGTGCCGTGCGTGTCAGAACGGAAAACCAGCCATCCACCTGGCCGGCCAGATAAACCCCGATAAGACTGAAAGAGAATGCCCACAGGCAGGTAACACCAATGAGATAAGCCACAAGAATGCCTCCGAAAAATAGAAAGTAGAAATTTTGCCGGCATCATATCAGTGCTGGTAAGGCTATCCAATATGGTAATTTTACTAGTGGGTGTTTTTTAATCTAAAAGAGGCCGATATTAGGGGGGTAGCGATGAAAATTTTGGTGAGGTGTTGTTTTTTGATGGGCCGAGAGTCCGTTTTCAGCGCTCGTACGCGCAAAACTTAGGCGTTTGCAGGCCAGTATTTGGGATTGTTGTGCGCGGAGCCGGCAAATTCATTCGGTGTTAGTTTCTGTGCAGTGTTTTTTAACACTGTATGTTAAATTTACAGTCTATGTCGGCAGCCTGCTGTAACTCACCTGAAGGAAATGAGATGGACGCGCATTCACTGATCTTTGATTTTTGGTTACGAATGAAGACCAATAACTTCCGGTTGGCGGCCGAGCTGCTGGCCGAAGAGTATGTGTGTTACTGGCCAATGTCGAATGAGGTGATACGCGGAAAGGAAAACTTTATCGCGGTTAACGAGTTCTATCCGTCTGACGGCATCTGGCGTTTCGATGTTCAGGATATTATCGCCGAAGGTGAGCGTGTTGTTTCAGATGTAATCATCACCGATGGCAAAGTAAAAGCGCGGGTGATCAGCTTCCATACAGTCCGCAACGGGAAGATTGTTCAGCAGAAAGAGTTTTGGCCGGAGGAATACGAGCCGCCGGAATGGCGCCGGAAATGGTCGGATCGAACCTGAAACTCAATGGATTGCGAGAAAGCCCCGGGTTTACGCAGGGCTTTAAGCTAAGGTCGGTCAGTCGAGAATAGTGAAGACTTCTTCTTCCGGCAGGCGTGACTTAGGCAGGTTGGCGTTAAAGTCTGATTCCGCGCGGTAACCGAAGGAGACCACACCCACAGCGGTGAAGCCTTTCTCCAGCAGTCCGAACTCTTCATTCAAGGCCGGCAGGCTGACGCCTTCCATTGGAACGGCATCAACGCCGATGGTTGCAGCGGCCAGCAGCAGTGAACCCATATTCAGGTAAACCTGCTTTTGCATCCAGTGATCCATGTCTTTGAGTTGATCACGGTGAATGCCGACAAACTTAACGCGGCCGGCATTCACGGTTTCTTTGAACGATGGGTCGGCAAAGCGGCCGTCTTCATCTTCAATTTCCAGAATGTGTTCAATGTAGTCATCGTCAATGCTGGTTCGGGCAGCGAGCAATACCACATGAGAGGCGTTGAGAATTTTAGGAGCGTTGAAGGCGAATGTGCCTTCTGTACCCTTGGCCATGCGGCTTTTGCCTTCTTCGCTGGAGGCAATAATAAAATGCCAGGGCTGGCTGTTCACGCTGGATGGCGCATAGCGCAGGGCGTCTTTAATCTGGGCAAAATCTTCCGCTGAGATCTTCTTATCGGCATCGAATTCTTTAGTGGAATAACGTGTTTTGACGATTTCACTTAAGTTCATTGGTGGCTCCCATTATCAGGTAGGCTGCTTATTGTTTGAAGGGTCTATAATAGAGGCGCCTTGAGCAATAACAAGAGCCGGCCAAAAGTCATTACTCAAGGTATACGACTGTTATTCCATCGCTCTTTATGGATCAATAGGCGGCTTTAAATAGTTTTAACCTAAAAGCAGGTATTGAGTTTATGGGAATGAAGGTTCTGTGCAGGGTCGGCTTGCTGGCCGTGATCGTGTTCATCAGCAGCTGTGCCAACAAGCAGGTGGTATTAACACCGGTAGAACCTTTCAATGCAGAACAGGAGCACATTAACCTGCTGACTGTTTCGACCCGAATGGAGACCGACGAGGGCGGCGTGCTTTACAACGGTGAGCGGGCAGAAGGATTTACGATCAAGGCGGCGACCGTGGCTATCCCATTGGAGCATCAGCTCGGTGAGTTCAGCTATTCACGCAAAGGCACGCCAGACTTGAGCAAAGACTTTGCGGTGACGCAAATACAGTCTCTGCAGCCCGGTGAAGTTCCGGATTGGTTTTCTGAAGAACAGCATACCAATAAGCTGTTTATCTTTGTTCATGGCTTTAATGTGCATTACGGCACGGCGCTGTACAGCCTGGCGCAATTGAGCTACGACTTAAAAGTAGAGGCCATGCCGGTGCTGTTCAGCTGGCCTTCTCGCGGTAAGTTGAACTCCTATCTGTACGATAAAGAAAGCGCCACCATTTCGCGTGATACGCTGGAGATGCTGTTGCAGATGGCTGCCGACAGCGACGATATTGACGAGATCGCCATTCTTGCGCACTCAATGGGCAGCTGGTTGACGGTCGAGGCGTTACGGCAGATGGCAATACGCAACGATGGCAATGTGAACCCCAAGATTACCAACGTCATTCTGGCATCACCGGATATCGGCGTGGACGTTTTTAGATCTCAGATGAGTGCCCTAACCGGCACCCGGCCATTCTTCACCATTGTTATTTCATCCGACGATAAAGCACTGAGCTTGTCGAGAATTCTGGCGGGTGACGCTGATCGCCTGGGTGCGATTGATGTTAATGAGGAAAAATACCGTCAAATCATGCAGACCAATGTAGAAGACCTGTTGGTCATTGATTCAACGGAGTTGAAAACCCGGGACAAGACAAGGCACTTAAAGTTTGCCGAAAGCCCGTTGGTATTATCGACCGTCAGCGACACCATCAACGATCTGGAAGAGGAACGTTTAACGCTCAATCTGGCCGATTCGATTCTGTTGTCGCTTTCTCAGAGCCTGGAACGGGTGGAGGTTCTATCTGCCGGAGTCAAATAGCAACGCAAGGGCAGCCTTTAAGGCCGCCACTTGGGTGTTTCTCCGGTATCTTCATTTAATGGCTTGTTGTACTGGTCGCGTTGTTCGCTGTAGTACCAGACTGTTTCCGGGAAGTAGCTCCGGTATTCCGGAAATACCTTGGCAAATTCGGCCCGGCAGGGTTCGGTAAAGTCAGATTCGGTAATGCCGTTGTAGTTTTCCAGGCAGCACTGTACCAACCGGTCAAAAAAGTGGCCACCGATGAACTTATCAAAGGTAATACTCTGGAAGGCGCTGTCTTCCATGCGGTTGTAGTCGTTCAGTTTTTCATTACTTAAGTTCAGCTCTGCCCGGCGGCGCAAATCGATACCGACGCTCAAATCACGGTGCACGATACGGGTGATGGTGTTGTTGGTATCCAACTCGAGCAAAACATTTTGACCGTGCGGCTCGAGCATGTAGCCAAAGGCTTTAAAGCATTCCAGCCAGTGGCGAATAATTGGCAGCATGATGTTTTCCAGCACATAACCGACCGGCTCGGAGTCTGCTATTAATGAGACCAACAGGGGCGCTTCACCTTCTGTATTGCAGTCTTCACCATACAGAGCAAAGCCCGGTACAAGGCTGCGTTGCTCTCTGACTTTAGGGAAGGGCGCCATATCGCGGACAACAAAGCCCCAGTTTTCCGGGCGCTGGTTGGCGGCATCGGTTTCCTTCACGGTAATGCCGATGACTTCGCGTAAAAAGGCGAAGTCTGCCGGCAGCTTACGGATGTTCTGTTCCATCTCTTCAGAAACCACCACAGCCTGCTCAACGACCTCATCGCGCATTTTGCGGGTGTAGCGGCTGACTTTAAAAGGAAAGTGCACCTTCACCGCATGCGGAACATCGTCAACTACAAAGAGCGTGCGCGTAGAAGAGCTTGGGATGACCGCCTGAGAGGTTTCGTTCAGCGCGGATGCCCGGATCGACTTTAAGTAAGGATCTTCAGGGTACTGTTCAAGCACCTGCGGGTGTACATGAAAGTTGACGGTGTTTCCATTTAAAAAGCGCTGCAGTAAATCTTCATCCGGGTTGGCCATATAGACATTAACGGCACTTGTTGGCAGTTCATAAACCTTCATATTGAACTGATCATTCTGGGATTCCGGCTGATAGCTGGCGGCGGCCTCTGTAAACTCAGAGTGCTTGCTGTAAGTGCGTGTGCCTTTGTTTCGGTAACGCTCAAGATAGTAAAGGCTGGGTAGCTGCATACTCGGTACTTCTTTTAGAGATTTAATTGAACGGTAACCATACCGAAAGGAGAACAATACTCAATAAGTAGTATGACTATTTTTGTTCAGGATTGATTTTTCTGCCAAAATCTCCACAGTGCTTATTCTCCTCAATTCCGCTTACTGAGCGCCGGCGGGTCTGCATTGATTTTATCCCTAGCCTGAACTCTGCTTAGTTTTGATCAATTAAGGAATCTCCATGGATTCAAATCTTGTCTGTAATATCAGCCCGGTTGCCGGCAGCCTGGAAGAATCTGCCATTAGGGCGATTGCGAACTTTGGCATGAGTCAGCCTGGTGTAACGCCTTTATGGTTTGGTGAGTCAGATATCAGTACTCCGGATTTCATCAGCCGGGCGGCCATTGAAAGCCTGAATAAAGGCGAGACACTCTATACCCCGAATAATGGTCTGCCGGCATTGCGTGAAACGCTGGCGGATTACCAGAACCGACTGTTTAGCCGAAGCTTCAGTGCGGAAAATATTGTTGTAACGCTGTCCGGTACCAATGCGGTCATGCTGGCAGCGCAAACCATTGTTAAGCCGGAAGATCGCGTTGTGGTATTGTCGCCGGCTTACCCTGTTTTGACGGCAATTCCCAGGTTGCTTGGTGCCGAGGTTGTCGAGTTTCCGTTGAGCGCCGCCGGTGGCAGTTATCAGTTGGATATCGATGCACTGCGTACAGTGCTGAAAGGGGCCAGAGCGTTAATTATTAACTCGCCCTGTAACCCGACCGGCTGGATGGCCAGTGATGAGCAGATTCAGCAGCTAACCGCGCTGTCGCGTGAGTTGGGTTTCTGGATTATTTCCGATGAGGTGTATAACCGCCATGTCTATCAGCAGAGGTGCGCGCCATCGTTCTGTTCACACATGAGTGAGTCTGACACCATTATTGTCTGCAACAGTTTTTCCAAAGCCTGGTGCATGACCGGCTGGCGTTTGGGCTGGCTGACGGTGCCAAAAGCGGTACGACCCACCATCACCAAGCTGATTGAGTTTAATGTCTCCTGCGCGCCAGCGTTTGTGCAGGCCGCAGGGATTGCCGCAATCGAAAAAGGCGAGGTGTTTCTGCAGCAAACGGTTGAGCGCTTTCGTGTTTCCCGCGAGATGACGCAACGTGCTTTAACCGGCATTCGCGGTGTGACTCTGTATGAAACACCCGCGACCTTTTATGCATTTCTAAAGGTCGAGGGTTTGGCAGATAATAGCCAACCCTTTATTCTGGACATGATTGAAACGGCCAAAGTTGGCGTTGCACCCGGTGAAGCCTTTGGTAAAGCAGGGCGCGGACACTTGCGGGTTTGCTATGGTGCCAATCATGACGCTTTGCAAAACGCCTTGCATCGACTGCGTAACTTCCTGTTAGCCCGTTAGCGATTTAAACCTTGTTTTTCGAACCCATTCTAAGGCACTTATGTTAAATCAAGTTGTAGGCATACTGTTTCCGATTTTCTTTATTGCGTTTATCGGTTTTGCCATTGGCCGTTGGCTGAAACCCGATCTCAGCGCCATGAACCGATTGAATATGGATGTATTCTGCCCGGCACTGGTGTTTTCATCGCTGGTGGCCATTCCGCTGGATATATCGCAGGTACCGTTGTTCAGTGCTGCATTGGTCGCGGTGCTGCTGCCCGGCTTACTGATGATTCCGATCAGCAAAGTTCTGAAATTAAATTACCGAACCTGGGCACCGCCAAATATGTTTCGTAACAGCGGTAACCTGGCCATTCCGCTGTTTACCTATACCTTTGGTGACGTTGCTTTAGCCGCAGCCATTCTGCTGTTTGTTGTCTCCACTGTTCTGCATGCCAGCCTGGGTTTATCCATTTTGAGTAAAGGTAATCCGTTCCGTCAGCTGGTTAAAATGCCGGTATTTTTAGCATCGGTGCTGGCATTGGCGTTAGATATTGCTCATGTCGATGTTTGGCAACCGCTCATCGACGGAACCGCCTTGCTGGGCCAGGCCGCTGTGCCGATTATGTTGATTTCTCTGGGTGCGCAGATGTGTAACATCAGGGTCAGTGGCATTAAAGCGGGGTTAATGGGTACCGGGCTTTCGTTGCTCACCGGCGCGGTATCGTTATTGGTGATCTGGTTGTTTATACCCTTGCCAAGCATGCAGATTCAGATGATGGTGCTGTTTACCATGCTGCCGCCAGCGGTGATGAATTATATGTTCGCCGAGCGCTTCAATATTGAGCCGGCAAGTGTGGCATCCGTCGTGCTGGTCAGTAATTTGTTGACCGTTGTTACGTTGCCGCTGGTACTGTTGCTGGCGTTGCGGCTGGGTTAAAAAATGGCAAATACCAGCGCGGCTTCAAAGGCGTGTCTGGTGCGCCCTTCTTCATCTTCTTCTGTTGATATCTCAGCCTTCAGTGCCGCCTTATTTGAAAAATCCCAGCGGCTGCCAATGATGGCAAAGGGTGACACGGAATCGTCATTACC
The DNA here is from genome assembly GCF_004341165.1 of Reinekea marinisedimentorum. Lineage (GTDB taxonomy): Bacteria > Pseudomonadota > Gammaproteobacteria > Pseudomonadales > Natronospirillaceae > Reinekea > Reinekea marinisedimentorum. Next base: position 11,772 of record NZ_SLZR01000014.1, on the reverse strand, counting down.
AAAGTCGAGTTCGCGGTTATAACCCAAGCTGACATGGGGGGTGAACGCACCGATGTTCTTCGCAACCGACAGCATCACCGGCTGCCTAATTCCATAGCGATCGCCCAGATCTCTAAGGTCAACACTGGTGATTTCGGCTAAAATCAGCCAGTCGCCGGCCTCGGCTTTCAGTGCAAAATCCCAGCTTTTCAGGGTGCCTTCGATAACCTGAGTTTGGTTTGCTGGCCCCGGCCCCGGCCCCGGCCCCGGCCCCGCAGGTCGGTTCACTTCAAATTGCTCATCAAACGCAAAATAAGCCACAGTCGCCGTTAGCCACTGGTAGCTGGCGGAGAGACGGCCTCCCCAGATTTGGCTGTACTGCTTACCGATATCGTTTTCGGAATCCGGCTCTTCGCCATAAACCAACTGGGATGAAAGGTAGACCGCACCGGCATCAAAGCTGTTGAGCAGGCTCACACCGTTAAAACTGTTAAAGGGTGCGTTGTAAAGTTGCCCGGGAGCATTGATCCAATGGTAGGCATAGGAAATCAATAGTTGATCTGAATAGGCATAGTGCGGCATGCGCTGGCGGCCAGCCTGCAGCTGCCAGTGGTCGTTAAACCGATAGCTTAAAAACGCCCAGGTGAGGTCGGCATCGATATTATCCGCGTCATCCCAGCCTCGCTCGGCATCTACCGTGGCTTGCACAACGGCATCGAGGTTGCCGTAAATGTCGGCAAACAGCTGACCGCCAATAAAGGTGTTGGGTGCCAGAGAAAAGCTGTCTGAATATCCGTCCGCAGAACCGAAGCTGCCGGCAGAATCGCCATCGGCAATGCCAAGCGCCAGGGTGCCAAAGCCGGAGAGGTTAACTTCTGCTGTTGTCAGTGATGAAAAAAATAAAATAAAACAAGTAAACGGAATGTTGCGCAGCATGCAGTCTCAGTAAAAATGGTCAGAAAGTGATTATTCGAATCACCAGAGTCTTTTGTAGTCCCTAATTTATTTGTCGATGTGTTTGAACCACAGTCTCAACCGGTATTGGTTTCAGTATAGAAACAAAGTGAGCTATGGCGAGCAGAAACCTCATCGCTTAAGTTAAGACTTGTTGACCGGTGGTCTGTCAGAACTGTCGTTTGGTCAATATTTTGGCGTGGTGATGGCATTTAACTTGTTCTTGCCCGCGGTGCATTACGCTTCTGCCGCTTTCCGTTTCCTGTAAAAGGGGCACGATATAAAAGGCATGTACTCAGAGCCGGGGAATAAACTGGACGCAAAAAAGGCCGCAAATGTGCGGCCTCTATTTTTAAATTAACAGCTGAGGTTAATTAAAGTTTTATCACTGCAGATCTAAAACTACAGATCAATAACTACAGGTCAATAGCAACAACGTCACCGTCGATTGTCAGTTCCAGCTTGTTACCGTCCAGTTTGTAAGTCACATCTGCTTTTTCGCCTGCTTTGCTTGGTACCAGCAGGGTCAAAATGTTGTGTTCTTTAGCCGGTTTAAACTTGGCTTCAACGTGGCGGTGGATTTCCATGTCTTTGTATTCAGCCGGATCAACTTCACCGAAGCCTTCTACGTTTTCGATAGACGCCAGGTTGCTGGTGCAATCGTTGATGAACAGAACATCCAGAGTGGCGTTTTCACCAATGATCTTGAAGCTGTTTTCAGCGGTTTCAGTTGCGAACGTGGTATGCATGTTCCAGGTCAGGTCTTGTTCAACCTTCATGGTCGCGGTATCGCGAATCACAAATACCTTACCTTTGGCGAACCAGATTTTACGCTTGTAGCTTTCAAGCTCTGGGTTGAAGAACTGGTAAGAAGAAGTCGCATCACCTTCAACAAACTTAACGTCGGCTTCGGTGTTGTAGTCAACGATGTTGCCGCCGGCTTCAATGCAGTAGCGATCCTGGTGACCTTCAAACTTAGACGAGGTGTTCTCCGCATACTGACCTTTACCATCGAACAATGGCAGGTTTTTCGCGAAGGTTTGACGACGCCATTTCAGGTGCATATCCACACCAAAGCCGCCGTAGTAGCCCGTGATTGCCGCCAGAGTGTCGCCATAGGCGTGCAGGGTGAAGGCGTTCTGGTCACCATGAGAGTGACTGATAGAGCCGAACGGGCTGCACTTGTAAACCATGTGCACGTGCTCGTCACGCTTGGTCATGTTGCTGTGGAAAGCGGCCCAACCGGTGATCGGGAATACCTTCAGCAGAGGATCATTAGAAGGTGCCACTTCCGGCATGTCGTTCCACAGGTAGTCGAAGCGCAGATCGTCGTAACCGAAATCCCACCAGCCGTAGTTGTAGAACTTGGTGTGTGCTTCGGTATCGCGGCCTTTCAGCTGGTTGTAGTACCAGATGTATTCCGGCTTGTTGTTCACACCCGCGTAGTGCTTGATGTTGTAAGCCAGTTTTAAGCCCGGGAAGTCGCCGATGGATGACTGGTCACAGAAGCTCGCACGCTTGGAGTGAACCGGCATGCAGTACAGCGGGAAGTCACCGGTGTTTTTGTAGAATTCTTTGTTGAACATGTTGATGCTGGTGTAGCTCTTGATCAGGTCAAATGCTTCACCCAGGAACGCCATTTGGGTGTTCCAGTAATCCGGGCCTTCTGCCCAGGCACCGTCGTTACCACCCCAAGGCGGGTAATGCACCGCGTAGTATTCAATGGAGTATTCCATGTATTCACGGGCTTTCGGGAATTCGTTGTACAGTGCGATACAGGTCGGCACAACTGCAGAAGAAATAGAGCGCACACCGTGGCTGTTCAGCGGGTTGGCTAACAGGTCTACGGTGACTTTCAGGTGGTGCATAATTTCTTCAAGGCGTTCGATCAGCACATTACGAATTTGAGCGCGCTCTTCTTCGCTGAAGTAGCTGTACAGCCAGTCGTAACCCCAGGCCATCGCTGCGATGACGCGGAACGCGGCTTCATCGTTATAGCCACGCGAGGTAACGCCTTCCGGGTCGTAAGTAGAGAGCTTGAGTGTCCAGGCTTTGGCTTTGGCGATGATGTCTTCATCGTTCAGCATAATACCGGCAATAGACAGGTTACGGGTGGCGTTGAACGCCATTTGGCACTGAACGTACATTTCACGCCAGTATGGGCGCCACAAAGAAGCTTTGCCAACGGTCTCTTCCGGGTAAGCCTTCGGCTCATCGTATGGTTCGGTATCCATGAACTTGTTGGTGGAGTTGTTCATGAAGGCATCGAACTTACAGAACGTCGGATCGTTTTTCAGGTTGGCGCGGAACGCTTCAACATCTTTTGCCTGAACCAACAGGCGGGGGTGCGCTGTTGGCAGGTTATCAAGGAAGGTCAGGTCGACTTCGGTCTGCTGCACTTTAACCGGCATGCAGTCTACAAGGTTACCTGCCGACTTATCGTTTTCGAGCTTTATCTTTTTTATGGCGTCAAAAGACTTGTCACTGGACATTTATGGCCTCGATTGATGGGTGTGTGGATTGAAAGCATTAAATAATACAATAAGACCACCACCAAGCAGAAGCCTGAGGTCAATAAATGTCCTGATTTGGTGCCTCAGCTGATTAACGGAATCCCAATCAGCTTGCCATGCAGGTAGAAAATAAAGGCCGCGGTGAGCGCAAAGCCCAGAATGACCGCGATCAGGTCATTCAGTTTGCTGACCGGCGCACCCGGTACAGGGCGTGGCGTACGCCGTTTCAGCGAGGCACGGTCAATGCCGGCCCACAATAAAATAGCACCAAACAGGACGATATCAGCCAGCATGCCATTCACCAGAAGGTGCGCCAGTGCCCACAGCTTTACGCCGAGCAATTGCGGGTGTTTGGTGATCTGTTTGATTTTGCCGGGAAAGTAGGGCGCAACAAACAGGATAAAGGCCGGCAGCATCAGCAGGTAGGTTACATGACGAAAGCCATAGGGCAGCTGATAGATAAAGGTGGGGGTCAGGCGCACCTGGCCGTAACCGATGGCTATCAGGGCTATACCGGCGAGCGAGATAAGCGCGTAAACCGCCTTCCAGCCCAGCTCGCTTTTAGCCGCCATGCGGTTGCGGAAGTCTTCAGCGAAGATAGATACAGAATGAATACCGAGAAACAGTACCAGCCCTGCAATTAACAGAATCATGTGCTTAGTCCTTATATTGAATGGATGCCACCTTAGCGGTATCGGTGACAGTTTGGCTACCGCTATTCGAACAATTTTCGCTATTTCGGTATCACCCTGTAAAGGCGGCCGTTGTTATCATCGGTAACAAAATAGAGCGCACCATCCGGGCCCGTTTCAACATCACGGATGCGCTGCTTTAATTCGGTGAACAGCTTTTGCTGAGTGCCAAAGCTGCCATCCTCGTTTATATCAATATGCCGAACCTGCCGGCTGACCAGCCCGCCAAGAAATAAATCGCCCTGCCAATTCGGGAACAGGCTGCCGTTGTACTGGGTAAACCCGGAGGGCGCAATGGAAGGTACATAGTGCACAATCGATTGCTGCATGCCAGGCTTTTCGGTGAACAGTGAAATGGGCGCGCCGGAATAGTCGATGCCGTAGGTAATCTCTGGCCAGCCATAGTTTTTGCCCTTTTGCAGCCGGTTGATTTCATCGCCGCCTCTGGGGCCGTGTTCATGCAGCAGCACATCTCCGCGTTCGGTAAGGATTAGACCCTGCGGGTTGCGATGGCCATAGCTGTAAATTTCCGGCAGTGCCCCACGGGTGTTCACGAACGGATTGTCGTCCGGAATGCTGCCGTCATCATGCAGGCGTACCACCTTCCCCAAGGTGTTATCCAGCTTCTGCGCCTGCTCTTTATAGCTGTAACCCTCGCCCAGCGTTAGCAGCAGGGTGCCATCGGGTAAAAACAGGATGCGCCCGCCATAATGAGCAGAGCTTTTACTGAGTGGCCGCCCGTAAAAAAGCTGTTCCAGCTGTTCCAGACGTGCGGTTTTCTGTGTGGTGTCTATAACCAGCTTTGCTCGTGCCAGTGCAGTGGTGTTGCCACTGCGGGAGCCGCTGGAATAAGAAAAGTAGATCAAACGGTTACGGCTAAAATTGGGGTGTAATGCAACATCGTGCAAGCCGGCCTGGCGGCTGGTATAGATCTCCGGCAATCCGGAAACACTGATCTTTTGCCCGTTGAGCAGAACCGTTAAGCCCTGGTCGCGCTCGGCCAGCAGGAAGTTGCCACCCGCTAAGAATGCGATGGATGACGGGTGGTTCAGGCCATCGGTTATTTCTTCCAAGCGATAATTAACGGTTGCTTCAGTAACATCACCGATTGCCGTTGAGCGCTCCGTTTCAGCGCCTGCACCGGCAAAGCTGAACAATGATATGAACAGTGTCGTGGTAAGTGGGTTTAGTCTGCGCATTATAAGTTTCCTGTCACCGTATAGGCCTCAACAAGATGGTAGCTGATGCGGTCTAAATGCCGGCTGACCCGCCGTAACCAGCGGATGGCCTCTAAGTGATCTGTCGCCTGGGTCATATCGATATCACCCTGGGCCAGCGACTTCATCACATCTTCCCGAAAACCTTCATGAACCGAATGGATATCGTGGTGCAATTTGTTGGCCTGTGCCGCAACCAGTAGCCATTCATGGTTCTTTAAATATTGATCAACCGCCTGAAGGGATTCCACCGTTAGACGCGAATAAGGTAAAAGAGTTTCGATATCCCGCGCGGTAACAGCGCGGTCTTCATCTTCTTCGCAACGCTCATGCAGGCGTTGCAGGTGATCCAGCACGTGGATGATAGCGATCAGTCTGGGCCACTGTGCTTCATCCTGTGGTGTTAAATGGATGTTATCGATGTAGTCCTGAGTTTTATCGAGGGTCTTCTGCATTTGCTTAACATCCATTCGCACGCCGGTAAGGCCGTTGGACAGCAGGTGTTCGGTATGTTGAAGCAGCGCGGAGAAGTCCGCTTGCGTGGCCAGTAACGAGGCATTCAATGCCAGCTCTGGCTGGCTGAGCAGAGAGGGGTCTAACATTTGCCCGTAGCTGCCTTGTTTTTCCGGTACCAGGCGCACAATCAACCGCTCGAAATGGTGCGTGAGCGGCACCGCTATCACGACGCCCAGAAAGTTAAAGCTGGTGTGAAAACCAACCAGGGCTATTTCGGCGTTTTCTATCAGCTGCCCGGGAGCCACCGCTTCCCAGAGCTTGCTGTAAGGGGTGATAAGGAGCAGTGCGCCAAAGCCGGTAAACAGGTTATAGATAACATGGGAGTAACCGGTGCGTTTGGCGCCGATGCTGCCGCCGATGGTGGCAAAGTAGGCTGTTACGGTGGTGCCGATATCCATGCCGATGACCAGCGCGGCGGCCTGCTCAAAATTGATCAGGCCAGTGAATAGGGCCGTTAGGGCCGATGCCACACCCGCGCTGGATGATTGCGTAACCAGGGTAAATATAATGCCCAGGAAGACTAACTGAATACGGGTCAACCACGAATCGGCCGGTAGATTGTTAAAGCTGAACAATGTTTCCAGACTGCTCATACCGGCTTGCAGGGTGTTGATGCCGATGAATATTACGCCCAGGCCTGCAAGTGCATAGCCAATAGCGGCAGCCGTTCCGCGGGTGAACAGTTTCAGTACCGCGCCAATGAAAATAACCGGCAGCAGCAGGGTGGCAATCTGTAATTTAAAGCCCACGAGAGCAACCAACCAGCCGGTGATGGTGGTGCCAATATTGGCTCCGAAGATAATGCCCAGGGCGGCAGGAAAGCTCAGAATTCCGGTACCGACAAAGCCGACTGCGGCAACGGTGGTTGCGCTTGAAGACTGCAGAATGGCGGTACTGATAGCGCCGGTTGCGGCACCGGACGCCGGTGAATGGGTGAACCGCATGAGCCATTGGCGAATGGTATTGCCGGCCAGCGAATGCAGGCCATCGGTCATAATGATCATGCCGATCAAAAACAGACCCAGCCCGCCCATAACCTGAATGACAATGGCAGTCGTGCTCACTTTCTGCCCCCTGCTGCTACCGCTGTTTCATTAAGTGTAGTTGAGGCAGGTGCGAACAAGAGCTTTAGGCTTTAAACTGCGGCTCAATTTAATTCATAGGGAAGGTCTGATGAAACGATTGATTCTTGTAACTTCGCCGCCGGCCAGTGGCAAAACCTACATTTCCAAACAGCTGGCCAAAGAACTGAAGCATGTGGTCTATCTGGATAAGGATACGCTGATCGTTCTTTCGCATCAGATATTCAAGGTGGCCGGCGTTGAGGTAAACCGCAGCTCAGACTTTTTCGAAGAGCACATCCGCAATTATGAGTACGATGCCACGCTAGCGCTGGCCATGGAAGCGCTGGAATACGACGATATCGTGCTCATTAATGCGCCCTTTACCCGGGAAATTCGTGATGAAGCGTTTATTAATAATCTGAAGGCGCAGCTGCAAGAAAAGAACGCCCGTTTAACGGTGGTGTGGGTTGAAACCGATGTTGCGGTGGTCAAAGAAAGGATGATTGCGCGTAACTCCCCGCGGGATACCTGGAAGCTGGCGAACTGGGATGAATACATTGCCGGTGTGAACTTTGAAATACCGGCCAGCATTGATGACCCGGATGTGGTGGATGATTTGCTGGTGTTTAAGAATTCCAGCCAGCAGGAGTATGACCAGTCGATGCGGGATATTCTGACGGTGCTGGAGAACAGCTAAACAGTCACTGGCCGGTATTGCGAGTTAAGCGTATCGGCCAAAACCACTTAACCATGCAGTTAAATTCTCTCATCTTCCACCTCATACAAACCGCCCAGCACCATATATTCCTGCTCGCCGGTTAGGGCACGCGGCAGTAACGAATCGAAACAGGCGATCTTCTGCAATGGAACCTGTACGGACACAATCTTTGTACCGAAACTCAATGCAGCATCCGGGTTGGATGTAAATGAATTTAAGTTATTGAACAGCTTGACGGTTCTGCCATCGATGGTGTGTTCCGGTAGCTGGTCACAGCCACGGTAGAGCGTTAGGTGGGTCTCTCCCGGATGATGATGGCGAAGCTCTATCTGGCAGTAGCTGTAAAGTAAGTCGAGCTGTGTTTCCAGTTCGTTGGTGTTGTACATGGCCTTTGCGCACTCCTGACGGAAGCGCATGTATTCGATGGTTTCCGGCCCGTGAATCGGCCCGCCATGATAGCGGGTGAGTAATCCAAACCTCGATTCTACCCAGGCGCGCCATGCCGCTCCCTGGCTGTTATCGGAGTCGAACAACCAGCCAAGTAACAGACGCCGGTAATTGATTTTAGGGCGCGGGGGCGGGTCGTCTTTAAAGCGTTCTTTGTACTTTCCTTCCGGCAGACGAAAACGGAAGGCCATAAATTCCCGAAAGTAATCGGCGCGGTTTTCGTGGTCGTCGGCCTTACTCAGCGCATCAAACAAATCCGGGTGGCGGTTGTGAATGGCGTCTATTTCCAGTGGTACGGGGTGGCGCTGAAAAGCCAGGCTGGCCAGAACCCGTGCCGGCACATTGCAGCGGTTGATGGGGAGTGCGATTTCATTTAAAAGTTCGGCTTCGGTGTTGTGAGCTACTTCGATAATTCGTTTTTTATTCATGCTCATAAATGGTCAGGCACTTGCCACCTTTTTCTTATTCGAGGGCGCTTGCTTAAGCAGGGCTTCTGCCAACGCTGTAATGTCTGCTTCCATGTGCAGGGCTTCAAGCCAGTCTTTGCGGATGGCCTGATAGCCATAGTAAGCGCCAGCCAGCTGCCCGGCAATGGCTGCGGTGGTATCGGCATCGTCACCCAGGTTGGCGGCGGCCAGAATACACTCGTCAAAACTTTCCGTTTGTAGGAAACACCACAGCGCGGCTTCCAGGCTTTCCACCACGTAACCCGTGCCGTTAATGCTGTCGTAGGGCTTCTCGAGGAAGTGCCCCAGCTTAATTTGCAGAAACTCATCGGTGGCGGGCTGGTAGTCAACCTCAGCGAATGCCTGCTTGGAGGCTCCGTTCAGCAGCTCGAGCAGAATGCCCGAAAGGTATTTACAGGCATCGATGCACAGCGGCGAGCCATGGGTGGTGCGGGAGCTTTCGCCGCCATAGTGCAGCGCCGCATGAGGTTGGAACTGGTAATAAACCGGAATGGGGGCCAGCCGCATAATAGAGCCATTGCCGGAGGTCCAGCTCGATTTGGGGCCGGAAAAGGGTTCGCCGGTTTTTTGGAAGCGGCGCAGTGCCGATGACACTGTGACACCCACATCAAAGCAGGTGCCAATACTGCTCAGGTAGCCGTTATCCAGCCAGTTGCAGTAGCGCTCCATTTGGTCGTGTGGCTCAAAGCCGTTGCATTCCAGCAGGCTGTAGCCCAGGCACAACGCCATAGAGGTATCGTCTGTCCAATAACCTTTTTTCAGGCAGAAGTGGCCGCCCCCGGTCATATCGGTGATGGGTTCAAAGGTGCCTCGTTTACGGAATTCCAGCGTGGTTCCCACGGCATCACCAATGGCAAGGCCGACCAGACACCCTCTGGATCTGTTCAGATTTGGCTGCATGACTTTTCCCTCCGCTAAGTTCGGATTGCCTCAGTTGTCAGCTAGCAGACAATTGTAAGCCCCAAACTCTGTAACAGCGGTTAGTTGCAAAATTGAAACCAGAAAGGGCGGCGTGGGTTAATACGCCTGGCGGAACTGAAACTTCTGTTGATACATGCTTTTATCGGCGTCATGCACAATGGTATCGAGCGTTTCGGTGTGCGTATCGGCAATGCGAACGCCGATAGAGAAGGAGAGGTTGTAGCGGCAATCATCAATCCAGATATCTTCGGCGATGGTGTGTTTTAAGCGCTGGCACAGGTTTTCAATGGCCTGTGTTGACGGTGGGGTTGCCATTAGAATGACAAACTCGTCGCCGCCCAACCTTGCTACAACATCCTGCTCTTTCAGGCAGGAGGTCAGTCTTTTAGTGAAAATCTTCAGAACCCGGTCGCCGGCTTTATGGCCAAAGCGATCGTTCACCTCTTTAAAGCGATCCAGGTCGATAAACAGGCAGCATATTGAGGTGTGCTTTTCAGACAGCTGCTTATAGGCTGCAGCCAGGCCGGTTCGGTTGAAGGTTTGGGTCAGTTCATCTTTCTGAATTTTTTCCTTCAACTCCATTGCCTCGGATACATCCACCAGATTCACTAGCTTCAGTTCTTTTGGGATAGTCAGGGCATTGGACACTGCCACCTGCAAATGTCGGCCGTTGAAAATCATCGTGCTGCACGGCTTTGAAACGCTGAAGTAATCGGACAGTTTTTTGTGCTGTAAGTCTTCGATAGTGGTCTCGAAAATGGACTCGGATTTTTTGTTGGCATAGACGATCTCCTGCCGTGCGTTGACCAGCAGGCTGGCATGCGGCATATCCTGCAGCAGTATTTCCAGCTGCTGGGTGAACTGGCGGTTGTTTGCGCGAACCCGTTGCAGCTGATGAACAATAAGCAGAAAGTCGATAAATACCAGGATGAACACAAATATCTGGGCCAGCCGTAAGGTGAAGGCTGTTTGGTTTGAAAGGTGTTCAGAACGAACGGTCAGGTCGTTCATCAGTTTAAGAATCAATTCGTTGTGGGTTTCAATGTATTGCTCCAGCACCGGTTTGGAATCATTCAGGGAGTTTTCATTCAGCTGAAAGACCGCATCATAGGTGGCCTGCCAGTAGGCGAAGACTTCATCGATGATGCTCAGGGATTCCTGATCATGCAGTGGCTGAAACTCAATGGTTTGGCCTTCCGGGGTGTACAGCTTACCGCCCTGTTTCAGCGCTATCAGAGTCTGGTGAAAGGTGTGGGTGTTGTTTTGCAGGCTGGTATAGCTTTCACCCAGTTTCGGCAGGTCGTTGCTGTAGATAATGAGAATATCTTTGGCGATGTTCTGCGAGAGCATTCGCTGACGACCGGTGACATTAATAATCAGGGCGTCGTGCTCCAGCTTTTTGGTCATGCGGACATTCAAAAACAGCAGTGTTAAGTCGAGCACGACAAAGGCTGATATAAGAAAAATCAGCGGCAGGCGCCCCAGATTGAGCCTCTTAACCCTCACGTTTACCCCACATTTAGTGATTTATTATTGTAGCTGTTGAAAATGAGCACGTATTACCTTAGCTCTATTATTGATCAGTGCAAGTCAATTTGACTCAAATAAGTAAATACAGTCGATAAGCCTGAAGATATAGGAAATTAGCATCAATCTGCGCTTCGCCCCGGCGTTTGCCAGCATAGCCTTTGTTCTGGATAGGTCGGTTGCCGAGGGTATTAAGGTTGTTACCCGGTAAATCTTGGCTATCTTATGTATACACATTGCATATGCAGTCCGGAGTGCCTTCATGACCCATACAGCTGAATTGAATGATAAGGTTGGGAGGAAGCTTAGTATCAAGTTTGAAGTGCGACACCGATAGTTATTTTCCATAGTACATTTCCTCCGGTGTTTTGTAGTCGTATCTTTTCCTGGGGCGGCTATTTAATTTATTTGCTATTACGTCGCATTGTTGTTGAGTTAGGCTTTCCATGCTCTGGATTTTCGGAAGGTATTGACGGATCAGCCCATTCACATTTTCGTTACTACCTCTTTCCCATGAGTGATAGGGGTTGGCAAAATAGAACTTGGTTTGGCATCGGGCTTCGATCATTTTGTATTGATGGAATTCTGTACCATTGTCCGCGGTTATCGTCTTAAAGTTAAGTGGGTCTCTGGCAATTAACCGGATAACTTTTTTGTTAAGTGATCTCGTTGATTTGTCAGCTAGCTTTCCTATCATGACCAGTCCGGTTTTACGCTCCAGTAGCGTAACAATACAGTGGTTGCTGCCACGGCCGTG